>NZ_CP097349.1:3181250-3817500 GCF_023516215.1 Cytobacillus pseudoceanisediminis
CAATGCAAAGCAGGCGGTAGCTCATGATGCGTTCGGTATCTGTGATATGGCCGATAACTTCTTTAATGGTCCATTTTTCCGGAGCATAACGGAATTGAGCCTGATCTTCATTCAGGTCTTTTACCAGATTCATCGTTTCCTTTATTTGCACATCGAGGATC
This sequence comes from Cytobacillus pseudoceanisediminis, assembly GCF_023516215.1. Taxonomy (NCBI): domain Bacteria; kingdom Bacillati; phylum Bacillota; class Bacilli; order Caryophanales; family Bacillaceae; genus Cytobacillus; species Cytobacillus pseudoceanisediminis. The sequence goes on from NZ_CP097349.1 coordinate 3,181,412, forward strand.
TGCAGCAGGTCCCCTTCCGGTACGGAGCTGACATATTTCTCATAATAGGGTGCATATTCATTGGATTTAGGTTTTTTTAACATCGCGTTCCCTCCCATTCTATTACCTTATTTTACTAAATATCTATTTACAGAGCCAATATTAGGTTTGAAAAAGCTCGCCCCGGACTGCTTTTATATAGCGTTTAGCTGACCGCTGCACTGCAAGGTCTGCCTCTTTTTCTATAACTCTGTGAAACGCGTTGTAGATCCGGTCAAATGATAGCGTTTTTATTCTGCCAGCCATTCGTTCTACCGTTTCAGCCGGAAGAGGGATGAGATTCGGGTAGCTGTACATGAAGCTGACCCACCCACTATCTGCGACAACCTGAATGATGTCGCCGGTGAGCAGAACGCCTTTGCCCTGGCTCCCATTTTCCCAATGAAGGACAGCACCGCCTTTAAAATGTCCGCCAAGGCGGTGGATGACCAGGCCATCTTGAACTTTGAGCGATTCTCCGCTCCAGAAAATAATGTGTTCACTGTCCCTCATCACCCATTCCCTGTCGTCTTCGTGTATATAGATCGGCACATTGAATGTTTCCGCCCATTCCGCCTGAGCTGAATAGTAATGAGGATGGGACAGTGCGATTGCGTCTAATCCGCCTAGATCTTTTATGGTGTCAATCGTGTGCTCATCGAGATAGGTAATACAGTCCCACATCAGATTAAAACCGTTATGCTGAATAAGATAAGCTGTCTGGCCGATGGCAAACTCCGGCACTGTTTTCATGCTGTAAAGATTGGATTCCTCCTTCTGTATTTCATTTATATAAATTTGGCTTTCCGTCATTTCATGTAATGTTGTCCATTCCTGGCCACGGGGTCCAACGTACTGGCGCTCTTCCATGCAGATCGGGCAGCTTTCAGGCTGATGGACCGAAGGCGGAAATTGCGTTCCGCACGTTTTGCATATATATTTTTCCATTAGAATTGCCTCCGTTTCTCATACTTTACATTACCCATTTTAATGCTGGAAACTTTATGCTAAATCGCCGTTCTGACTGAAAATGGCTACAACTTTAGCCTGAAAACTTATACTTCAAGCCTAAGGTAAAAACCTCAAAGTCCAGCTTTTCATAATAGCCCGCTTTCTCTTCCTCAGCCATCAATTGTACATGCAGCCGTGCCTTCGAGCACTCCACTGCCAGCCTGCGCACCATTTCCTTTCCGATGCCCTGGCTGCGATAACCTGGATCAACGATTAATCCGCAAAGATAGGCATTAATCACTCCGTCTGAGATAATGCGCCCTGTCCCGATCAGGCAATCTCCATCATAGGCACTGATCACCAGCCAGCTCTGCTCCATCGCCTTATGCAGTTTTTCTTTCGGCAGCTTCAAAAATTCATTCCAGCCGTCATTTTCATATAACTGAAATAATTGATCCTGATCCGGTAAGGCAAATTCATATTTGATCATAAAAAATCTCCTTAAGTATGTAATGCTAAACCTATTCTGGTTCAAGGAGGAAGAATCCTTTTTCTTTTAACGGTTATCCAGCATCGATACACAGACTTCTTCACTATGTTCCGTATTCCCCGTTACAAACTCATATGTGGAAGCGTCCTCTTTTTCACAAAACTGAACAACATCCCCAAACCACTTCTTTTTGCCATAGTAATAGATTATGTTCGGTTCATCTTTGAAAATGACATAATAATGGGTATGGTAAAAATCATGATTGATGTCCATCTTAGGTATGCTATAGCTGTGTTCCTGAAAATCACTTTCGTCATAGTCTGTTCCATCCAGATGCTTCTTCACCTCATGGGTTATCCACTTGTTCATGATGGGATTGCCATTATTTAATACATAAAGAAAAAGGACGGGTGAAGCCAGAATTAACAAGCCTGCTATTATCAGCAGTAATTTTTTCATATATTTGTCACTCCCAACCGTTTATATAGTGTAATTTTACACTTCAAGTAACTTGGAGTGGTAGTTTTTTCTATATGAAACTTTTTTGTCTGCCGTCCGTATTAAATAGTAAAGAACTTACTTTAGGAGAGATTCTTATGGGAAATATTTTTATTTTTTCACTGATTGCCGGACTGGCGGTTGCTATCCTGCTGATTCCGTTCAGCTATAAACCGAAGGCAAAGGAAAAGGAAAAGGAAAAGGAAGGCAGGAAACTGGGGACCGGAATTATGGCCGGCACCGCCGCTGTATCTGTGCTGCTTGTTTTTGCCGTGTATTATTTCACCAATCTGGACCGGAACTTGACCAGCTTATGGCTGCTTGCGGTTATCGCTTCATTAATTGGAGCTGTTCTTGCGACAGGCAGGGAACGAATGATAAAAACAGGTGTGTTTGCCGTCAGTCTGATTGCAGGGATTTTCTTTCTGACAGCTTTTCTATTCAACGCAGATGATAAATATGAAAGTGCCAAAATGAATGAAAAAACGGAGATTGAGACGTTTGATGAAAAAGAAACACCGGCAAGCGTGCCGCCGCAGTTTGCACGCAATAAGATGAAGAAGGCTTTCGGGCAGGTTCCGAATACGAGCTATTATGAGCTTGGCAGCCTGCAGATCCAGAAAGTCAATGGAGAATATGTTTATATAGCGCCTGTAGAGTTTTCGGGCTTTTTCAAATGGTGGAATGGAGATAAAACACCTGGCTATTTTACAATCAGCGCAACTGACTCCTCTGCCAATCCAAAGTTTGTGAAAAGTGATATGGTGTATACACCATCCTCTTATTTTAATAAAAATATTGAGCGCCATATTCGGATGCAGTATCCGCAGGCCATTTTTTACGGAGATGTGCAGCTGGAGGTGGATGACGACGGAAAGCCGTTTTATATCCGTTCATATGGAGAGTTTATTTCGGCGAGAAATGGCTTTGATGTTCAAGGGGTGGTCATGGTTGACCCGCTGAACGGACAGACGGAGTCCTATAAACTTGCGGATGTGCCGGCCTTTGTGGATGGAGCTGTTTCCCCTGAAACTGTCAGTCTGCAGAACAGCTATTTCGGGAATTATGTCCACGGCTTCTGGAACAGCAAATTCGGAAAGTCAGATGTTAGGCTTCCATCGGATGAAGGAACAGAAGCCAATGTGAGTCCGATTTTTGATGAAAATGGCGACATGTATTACTTCACAGATTTTACAAGTCCCAAAGAAGGCGTCGATTCGATGCTTGGCTATTCTCTGACAAATTCAAGGACGGGCGAAGCGACCTTCTTTACAGGTAATCTTGAGGAATCTTATATGGATTCGCAGGGTGCCCTCCAGATTATCGAGAAGAAATTCATCGAGAAAAAATGGAGCGGTGAAATGCCTGTTCTGTATAACTTCTACGGGGAAGCGAGCTGGCTGACGCCTGTGCTTGATGCCAACGGATTCCTGCAGAACTACTTTATTGTATCAGCTGCCAATCCGGAAATATCTGCTTACGGGACAACGCCAAATGAAGCATTGCGTTTATATAAAACCGCATTGCAGCGAGGCGGAGGCACGGTAGACGGAAGCTCAAAAGCAGAGGAGAAACAGGTGAGCGGCACTGTACTGCGGGTGTACAATGAGAAATCCGGCGAATTCACCGTCGTATCATTCCTCCTGGATAACCGCCAGAGCTATGTGGTTTCATCTGAAACCGTGCCGATGGCCATTTATCTGAAGGAAGGCGATCAGGTGGACGTGAACTATCTGGATACAGGTGAGGCATTCCTGCCTGTGAAGGAAATGACCATTAAAGGATTGGAATAGACGCAAAAACACGATGAAGGCATCCTTCATCGTGTTTTTTATTACCCTGCTATTATGTTTGCTGATTTAATGGCACTGGATAGTGTGGATTTGATGCTGACATGATCAAATGTCAAACCGAGCTGTACTGCAGTCTGGGCAATTTCCGGTCTTAAGCCGGAGATTGTCGTCTTTACGCCGATCAGGCTTAGCGCTTCTATCAGCTGGAAAAGCTGATGGGCTACCATAGTATCAATCATGACTACGCCTGAAAGGTCAAGGAACAGCTGGCTGACACCTATTTTATTGCACTGCTGAAGTGTATTTTCAAGCATGATTTTCGCTCGTGCTGTATCAATATCCCCGACAAGAGGAAGAAGTGCGATATCTTCTGTCAGGGAAATGACCGGGGAACTTAGTTCAAGGATTAAAGCCTGCTGTGCCTGCAGCCTCTTCTGGGAATGGTTATTATACTCCTCCGTGAACCAGGTAACCACCTCACCGATGGTTCTAATGATCATCCTGCGCCATAAGGCAATTTGTTTTTCATCATATTGACCCTGGCTGATTTCAACAAACTGCTCAAGCAGGTTCAAATACTGTTCCTGGGTGTTAAAGAACTCCTGCAGGATCATCTCCAGAGGCGTACGGAGGTGTTCATCATCCTGCGCCACTTTGACAATCCAGCTTTCCAGCTCACGAAAGAAAGCTTCTTCTTCTTTATGGAAGACTTCGGAGAACTGCTTGTGGAATTCGTAATTTTGCTTCTTTACTCGTTCAATCACAGCGGGATCTTCTGATGTATATATCCCGCCGCTCTCTTCTTTGTCCACATTTTTATACCATTCTTCTGTTAAGTCCCAGGTTTTTTCAAGGAAAAATTGATATAGATCATGATTACGATGCATGCCTGTCTCCCCTAACCGAACTGTTATTTCAATATTAATATTTTAACCGATGAGAAATAAAGTGTCGATTTTAAGCTCCTAACGATTTTCCGCTAATTCCCTGCTGTTCGCATACTGATAGTCTGCTCCTGGTCTCGGAAGCATTATGCTTAAGGCGGATGCCAGAACAAGAAGAATGATGGATGCAATGAAAGAACTGTCATAGCTCCCTGTCAGATCAAATATGACACCAGGGACGAAGGAACCAAGAGCAGAACCCAGCTGATGGCTCAAATAAATCCAGCCAATCACCGCTCCGGCGGACAGATGCCTGAAATATTCCGCAGCCAGTTTCATGGTCGGTGCGACAGTGGCAAAATTGACAATCCCAAAGCTGATGGCAAACAGAATCAACAAATGGGATTGAGTGACGAAAAAGCCAAACAGGGAAGCATCATTTACGATGATGAGCAGAAGAACAATGGTCAGGGCCCGTACTCCGTAGAGAAAGGCAAGGATCCTTCTGCAATTCCACCTATCTGCAAGAAACCCGGATACGACTGTGCCGAGAATGTTGAAGCCGGCCAGCAGACTGACAGCGGCTCCGGTAACGCCAGGCGTAAATCCGCAATACTGGGCAAAGGGAATAAGATGGGTATCCATCAGGCCTGTAGTGGTGACGCCGCACACGAAAAACGGGAGCATGAGAAACAGGAATTCTTTTCGCTTTAAGAGCTGGAATATAGATAGCGTTCCTTTTGGTGCTTCCTTTTGCCTTCCCTTCTCATTATCACTCACCCTCGCTCCATAAGCCTCGATATGGAGATCAGCCGGGTTCGAACGGATAAAGAGCAGAAGAAGCGGAAAAATGAATACAATCAAAAAGCAGCCGAGCACGAGCACAGTTGTCTTCCACCCGAGCTGGTCAATTAGGAATAAGGACAGCGGGACAAGAATAAGCTGTCCTGCTGCAGTGCCTGCAGACATCAGTCCCATGGCCATACCCTTTTTATCGGCAAACCAGGTCGCCACCGCCATCGTTCCCGCAACATTGGATGCACCTCCAAAACCAACCGAGGCGATTACACCATAGATGATAATCAGCTGGACGGCATTAGTGGTGAAAAAGGTGAGAAGTGTTGAAAAACCGATCACCAAAATGCTGCAGGATAGAATATAGCGGATGCCATATTTGTCAATCAGCCTGCCAACATACGGCTGTGAAATGGCAAAAACAATATAGCTGACGAAGGCAATGAAGGATATGACACTGCGATTCGCAGAAAACTCATGCTCCCATGGCGCCATGAACGCCCCGAACGACAAACGTACACCCTGTGCAGCCAGCAACGCCAAGAACGTCAATATTAAAATAATCCACGCATAATGAACCTTAAGGCGCTTCACGATGTGAACCTTCTTTCGGGTGACAGGCACCTATACCAGTTAGCTTAAGTGGTATAGGCGCCTATCACTTTTTTAAGAATAATCATATCATATAATTTTTATAACTTTCTAAATTTTGTCTGTTTTTCGCGGTAATTCAACAATTTACTTTTCAATCAAACGTTTGATTGAAAAGGCAGACAACCCTTCTTATACTTGATTTTTTCCCGGGAAATAGGTGCAGGAAATGTCGTCAGCTTAGGAATGTTTTCGACAATGAATAAAGCCATTTCCTTGTTGGAAATGGCCTTTACCTTTTATACTGCCTGTTTTTGCTGTTCCTGCTTCATTAATTTCATTTCACTAATGGCTTTTTTAGCCTTATTTTCATCAAATTCATTTTCGCTCTTTGCTACAACCATCGTTGCGATTCCGTTTCCGATCAGGTTCACTATTGCTCTTCCTTCACTCATGAAGCGATCTACACCAAGAAGAAGCGCCAATCCTTCAAGAGGAATAACCTGCAGGGCGGCAAGCGTCGATGCCAATACAATAAATCCGCTGCCAGTTACTCCCGCGGCACCTTTTGAAGTCAGCATGAGTACTAATAGAATGGTAACCTGCTGGCCGATTGTCAGATCCACTCCGAACACTTGTGCAAGGAAGACAACTGCCATGGACAGGTAAATGGATGTACCGTCCAGGTTAAAGGAGTACCCTGTTGGAATGACCAGACCCACAACCGATTTGGAGCAGCCGATGCGCTCCATTTTATCCATCATTCTCGGAAGCACTGATTCTGATGAACTTGTGCCTAATACGATTAAAATTTCATCTTTGATGAACTTCAAATAATTCCATAAGCTGAATCCGTACATTTTGCAGATAATATTTAAAACAACAAAGATAAATAAGAACATCGTCACGTACACAGAAATCATCAGTTTGCCAAGCGGAACAAGTGATGCCAGTCCGAAATGCCCGATTGTATAGGCCATGGCTCCAAATGCTCCAAGCGGGGCTGCCTTCATTACATAGCCGATGATTTTAAAGAAGACCAATGATAGCTTATCCAAAAATTCAATGACGATTTTGCCCTTTTCACCAAGAGCAGCCAAACCGACACCAAATAAAATAGAGAAGAATAAAACCTGCAGGATATCCCCTTTTGCAAAGGCATCCACCATGTTGGAAGGAACAATATGTGTTACAAACTCAATCCAATTGATGCCCTCTCCGCCATTGGCTGTATACTGTGAAACATCTCCTTTTTCCAATTCATTAAAGTTCAGGCCTGCACCTGGTTTAATGACATTAACGACGATCAGACCGATCATTAAAGCAAGTGTAGTAACAACCTCAAAATAGATAAACGCTTTGCCGCCAACCTTGCCGACTTTTTTCATATCACCCATTTTGGCGATTCCAAGGACGATAGTCAGGAAAATAATCGGGGCGATGACCATTTTAACTGCGTTGATGAAGGTATCGCCTACCGGCTTCATCTCTTTTCCGACTTCCGGCCAAATCAGTCCGACCATAACACCGATAAAAATAGCCGTTAACACCTGAAAGGTTAAATTTTTATAAATCCGCTGCTTCTTCACTTTGATCTCATCTCCTTTTTTCTAACTATTCATTCTATTAGGAATGATAGCGTTTTCAGATAAAAGCGAGAAGTTTATGGTCATAACGGATGTTTTGTTCATTTTGGTCTCGAAATATAATAACTAAACTATGACATACCGATTGACAGGCCTGCCCACTCCTCCGTACTGCACATCCAGCCGGATTGCTCCGCTTTTTTCAAGGTAATCAAGATAGCGGCGGGCGGTTACTCTGGCAATGCCGATGCCGTTGGCAACTTCTTCGGCAGAGCGGGGTTCGGTCTGCTGCTGCATAAATGCAGTAATTTCATTTAAGGTGAATTCATTCAGCCCTTTTGGCAGACTGTTTGCTTCTTTCTTCGCCTGCTTTGCATAAATCAGGGCATCCAGCTGCTCCTGTGACAGTGTGCCTGATTCCTTCAGGCTCTCTCTGTAATGGCGGTATTTTTCAAGAGCCTGCTGAATTCTGTTCAGCTTAAAAGGTTTAATGATATAATCTCTTGCGCCATTTTGAAGCATCAGCTTGATGGTTTCCTTATCCTTTGCAGCGGAAACGACGATGACATCAGAATCGAGGTGCTGCTTTCTAAATTCCTGAAGGGTTTGAATGCCATCTTTTTTCGGCATAAAAATATCCAAAATAACCAGGTCAGGCTTCAGTTTTTTCGCAAGGCTGATTCCTTCCTCACCATTTCCGGCTGCCGCAATGATCGTGAATCCTTCCACACTTGCAATGAATTCTCTATTCACTTCCTGGACCATTGGGTCATCTTCAATCAGCAGCACATTGATTTCTTCTTTAACCGCCATATGCCTCTCCCTCCGCTTCCATTGGAAAAGTGATCGTAAAGGAAGCTCCTTCATCCCGGCCTGTTGAAACCTCGATCGCTCCTCCGCCTTTTTCTGTAATTTGTTTGACAAGGTAAAGCCCATAGCCTGTCCCGCCTGATTTATTGGCAGTAAATCCTTTTTCATATAGCTTCGGCAAAATCGCTTCCTCTATCCCGCTGCCGTTATCTTCCACCAGCACCGCACAAATCTCATCAGTCTGCTCAATACTGATATCTATTTTTCGATCTTCACGTTCACTATGCTCAAAAGCCCCAAACGCATTTTCAATCAGATTGCCCAGCAGCAAAACAAAGTCATGGTGGTCCAGGCGGCTTGGAAACTCCTCCAGATTGCTGTTTGGGTCGATGACCACTGTGATGCCCAATTCCTTTCCGCGCCGCACTTTGCTTAATAATAGGCCTGCAATGGCATCGTTCCTGATTTTATCGCTGAGGAAATTCGAGAGGTTTTCCTGCTCTTCAGACGCATCGAACGTCAGCTTTAAAGCTTTGTCTGCTTTCCCGAGCTGAATCAATCCGGCAATGGTGTGAAGCTTGTTCATATGTTCATGGTTCTGCACTCTCAGCGCCTCAACAAAGCTTTTTACACCGGTCAGCTCTTCGGCTAGCTTCGTGACTTCCGTGCGGTCCTGGAAAATAGCTACCGCTCCGATCATTTCGCTGTCTTTCCGGATGGGAATTCTGGTGCTTAAGATGACCTTGCCGCTTACAATGATTTGTTCATTATAAACTGCACGGCTGCGCTCCACTATTTCAGGGAGCCTGGTGTCTTTTAAAACAGATCTGATTTTTTTGCCGGCGACATCGCCAGTTACGTTAAAAATTTTCTTTGCCTTTTCATTGAAAATCGTAATGTTTTCCTGGTTATCGATCGCGATTACGCCTTCATTGATCGAATGAAAGGTGGCTGTCCTTTCCTCCAGCATCCGTTTGATTTCATGGGGCTCCAGCTGGAACATCTGCTTTTTAATATGATTGGCAAGCATCAAAGAACCGATCAGTCCAAATATGAGCGTCAGCAGGACAATAATGCTGATTTCGCCGGCCAGATCAGCGATAATTTCCGTAATCGAAGGGATCTTATTGCCGACAACGACCACACCGATTTGATTGAGGCTTTCATCTTTAATCGGGATGAATGCGCGGATAAAGGTACCGACGTCTCCCTCTGCCTTGGAAAAATAAATATGTTCGGCAAAAGCCGGTTTCTCATCCTCACCTGCAGATGGCTGGCCGATCAGTTCCCTGACCGGATGGGAATAGCGGATACGCTCCATATTCATGATTACGATATAGTCTGTTTCATTAATGATCCGGATTTCCTCTGTGACTTTATTAACCGTCTTCCAGCCCTGCGGCTGGAGGATTCCTTTTTTACATCTGACAGCTCTGCCACCGTTCTGGCTGTATTCATCGAGCGTATCCTCAGCTCTTTTTCTTCCTGCTCCTGGATGTTTGCAATAACCACCATTCCGCCAATCAATAAAGAAAAAATAACGACTGCATAAGACAGGATGGTAATCTTCCAGCGGATGGGCATCTGATTCACAAGGGACCCTCCCTTCTGTCTTTACGGATAGAATTCTTGTAAGTATGATAACATTAATAGTTTTAAAAAGGAGGATTCAAATGAAAAGCGCCACAGGCTATATTCTCCTTGCCGGTATGGTTTTGCTGCTGGCTGCCTTCTTTGGCTATCAAAGCTTTTTTCCAAGGGATGCGGTTCCCTACGATGATGACCAGGAAGGGCTCAAGGATCAAATTGTCTTCAAGTTCAGCCATGTGGTGGCTGAAAATACCCCGAAGGGCCTTGCAGCCCAAAAGTTTGCAGAGCTTGTCGCCGAAAAGTCGAATGGCCATATTAAAATAGAAGTGTTTCCAAACGGCAGTCTCTATTCCGATATTGAAGAAATTAATGCTCTTAAAGAAGGACAGGTTCACTTTATTGCCCCCTCCACATCCAAGCTTGGCATGCTTTCACCGCAATGGGGAGTGCTGGATCTGCCTTTTGCGTTCCCTTCGCGTGAAGCTGCTTTGAAAGGCCTGAACGGGAAAATCGGCGAGCAGCTGCTGAGATCCCTGCAGGGGGACGGCATTAAAGGGCTCGCCCACTGGCCAAATGGATTTAAGCAGATCACTTCAAATCAGGGTCCCATCCAAAAACCAGGGGATCTGAAAGGGCAATCCTTCCGGATTATGCAAAGTGATGTGATATCTGCCCAATTCAGCCGCCTGAAGGCAAAGGCAGTTCAGGATTCATTCAATTCCACTTATAAACTCCTGGAAGAAGGCGATGTGGATGGTGAAGAAAACACCATTTCCAACATCTACTCAAAGAAATTTTATAACCTGCAAAAGCATATGACAATCAGCAATCATGGCTATCTTGGATATGCAGTGATGATGAGCGAGAAGGTCTGGAATGAGCAGACAGAGGAAACAAAGAAGATTCTGCTCGAGGCAATGGAAGAAACAACCGCCTGGAACAGCCGGATGGCTTTTGAAATGAACGAAGAACTGCTTGAAAAAATCAGGCAGAATTCCTCCATTCAAATTCATGAGCTTACATCTGAAGAAAAACAGAAATGGCAGTCTAAGCTGGATCCTGTCTATGAAGACTTTTCACAGGAAATCGGGAAGAAACTTGTAGAAGAGATGAAGGAACTGCGGGCTAAATATCAATAAAAGGTGACAGGCACCTATACCAATTGGTATAGGTGCCTGTCATTCTTTTATTTACAGCTTCTGTATGAATGCTACTTTAAGATAGTCTCCTTCTTTGAATTCCTTAATGGTGCGGAAGTCTTCAGGAAGGGTGAATTCCTCAAGGATTTTGTAGCGGTCCCCTGTTTGTGCGAATGCTTTTTTGATAAAGTCTTTGAATTTTTTCATGTTGAATGTGCTGCAGTTTGATGATGCCACAATGATTCCATTCTTTTCTGTGATTTGAATGGCCTGTGCGAGCAGTTCCGGGTAATCTTTTCTGGCGCTGAATGTATGCTTTTTGGAACGGGCAAAGCTTGGAGGGTCAAGGATGACCATATCAAATTTCAGCTGCTTCCGAACGGCGTATTTGAAGTAGTTGAACACATCTTCCACAATAATATCCTGTGCCTCAAAATCAATGCCATTGACGCTGAACATTTCGATGGTTTTGCTTTTGCTGCGGTTGGCAAGGTCGACACTGGTTGTTTTCACTGCTCCCCCTAATGCGGCTGCCGCTGAAAAAGCGCCCGTATAAGAGAACGTGTTCAGTACCGTTTTTCCTTTAGCATACTTATCCCTGATTGTCTTCCGGACATGCCTCTGATCAAGAAATACACCTACCATGGCGCCATCATTGAGATAAATGGGAAAGCTGATTCCATTCTCCTTCACCATCAGCGGAAAAGATGCCCGTTCCCCTGCTGCGAAATCATCATCCTCTATATAGGTGCCTTTTACAGCAAACCGTTTCTTTTCATACAGGCCTTTGACATCAGCACTGTTCATCAATGCCTGAATTACTGTATTTCTGAAGCTGTAAACCCCTTCACTGTACCAGCTGATCACGTAAAAGCCATCGTAATAATCAATCGTGATGCCTCCGATTCCATCTCCTTCTCCATTGAAAACCCGAAAAGCGGTTGTTTCTGGGTCATGGAATAGAGCTTCCCGCTTTTTTAAAGCTTCTTTAAATTTATTTGCAAAAAACGCTTCGTCGAAGGTTTCCTGAGGATTACGCGAGAGAATCCAGCCTCTGCCTTTATTCTGCTTTCCATAATACCCTTTGCCGATAAACCGCCCGCTCTCATCAGTCAGTTCAATGACCGCACCCTCTTCAATCCCCTTAGGAATCCGCTGCACCGATTCCTCCGTTACCAGGGGATAGCCATCCTTAAACTCATTCTTATATTTAAAAGCTGCAATTAATTTGATAGCTTTACTCATATTTCCACCCAATCATTTTGTTAGTATAGCTATCATTGTAACATTAAAAGTGCCAGGCACCTATACCAGCTGAATGAAGCGGTATGGGTGCCTGGCACTGCCTGCTTTAGCAGAAGCTCCACTGAGGAGCAGCTGCTGCTGTTTCTTTTAGCATGGTTCCATTCCTGGTGAAGTCTGTGTGCCAGGAAAGGGCTTTTTCCAGTACGTGCGGAGTCTGTCCCCCTCTTGTGAGGGCTTCCCGGTAATATTCGCGAAGCTGGTCGCGGTACAGAGGGTGTGCGCAATTCTCGATGATCAGTTCGACGCGCTGCCTTGGAGCCAGCCCTCGCAGGTCTGCATAGCCTTGTTCTGTCACAATGACATCGACATCATGCTCAGTGTGGTCGACATGGGAAACGAATGGGACGATGCTTGAAATCTTGCCGTCTTTGGCAATTGATTTTGTCACGAAGATCGCAAGGCGCGCATTTCTGGCAAAATCACCGGATCCGCCGATGCCGTTCATCATTTTCGTTCCAAGCACATGGGTGGAGTTCACATTTCCATAGATATCAAGCTCCAATGCTGTATTGATCGAAATCAAGCCGAGGCGGCGGATGATTTCAGGATGGTTGGATATCTCCTGCGGACGCATGATTAAACGGTCCCTGTATCGGTCAAAGTTCTTGAAAACCTGTTTCATTTTTTCATCTGATAGAGTGATAGAACAGCAGGACGCGAAGTCCACTTTTCCGGCATCCATCAAATCAAATACCGCATCCTGCAGCACTTCTGAATAGACTTCCAGATTCTCAAACTCAGAGTCGAGCATTCCATGAAGCACGGCATTCGCTACGGACCCAATACCCGACTGCAGCGGTGCCAGGCTATTTGCCAGCCTGCCTGCTTCAATTTCCCCGCGGAGAAATCGAAGCAGATGCTGTGCCATGATGGCAGTTTCTTCATCCGGCGGCACGATCGTCGACGGAGAGTCCTGCTGATTCGTGAATACGATACCCCTCACCTTATCCAAATCCACTTTAATTCCCGGAATGCCGATCCGGTCGCCGGCTTTCGTCAGCGGAATCGGATTCCGTTCCCCCTGCCTGCCAGGTTCATATAAATCATGCAGGCCTTCCAGCTGCGTGGATTGGGCAAGATTGATTTCAATGATGATATGTCTGGCATTTTCAGCGAAAGATAACGAGTTTCCTATTGAAGTAGACGGAATGATCAGCCCATCCTCCGCAATAGAAACCGCTTCCAAAATAGCGAAATCAATAGGATCCAAGACCTTCGCGCGCACAAGCTCTGCCGTGTGGGACAAATGCTGATCGATAAATAAGAAATCCCCCTGGTTAATCCCTTTTCTCATGGTCGGATCGGCCTGAAATGGCAGCCTTTTTCCCAAAATTCCTGCTTCCGCAAAAAGCTTATCCACATCAGATCCCAAAGAAGCCCCAGTATACACATTCACTTTAAAACTCTCATGCCTGGCACGGTCAGCCAGCGCGAATGGCACCGCTTTCACATCGCCCGCACGTGTAAAGCCGCTTAGCCCCAGAGTCATACCATCCTGAATCCAGGATGCTGCTTCTTCAGGTGTAACTACCCGGTCATGCAGGCGGCTGTCGCGAATCCGATCTAAATTTTTCTCCATGTTGCTCCTCCCCTTTGCCATGATATATATAATCATTTTACCCGGATAAAGAGGGAGCCAGGACTTTTCCGATAATCTTACGGAAAATTCGGATAAAACAGCAAATTATAAAGCTGAAACAGAAAGAATTTTCTAAAAACCAAGCAATTTCCGGAAATAGCTGGAGTAAGACTGGCTGACAGGCACCCGGTCCCCATTTTTCATGACGAGGAGAAAGGTGGAATGCGTGTCAGGAAAGATTTCCTTGATATGATTGACATTTACAATGTAGGAGCGGTGACAGCGGATAAAACTGTCCTTCGGCAGCGAATACTCAAAATCCTGAAGCGAGTATTTATGGGTGCCTGAATTGCCGCCAGTATGTACATAGGTCTTCTTATCCTTTGCCTCAAGGTAGACAACCTCGGAAAAAGGAATCGGAATCCAGCCATCATTCGTTTTCATTGTCACAACCGATTTGCCGTCCGTCAAAGCCGGAAAAATAGCGGTTACGCAGCCTTCAAGCTTTCCTTCATGCAAAAATGGAACCGCCATGCCGTGGTACGGAACACCGAATACATCGCGATCAATAAACTCCGACACTCTTTGCTGTGTCCCTAAAGCCTTATAGGCGATGGTTCCTTCCTTCACCCTGTCACCCGGCCTGATTTTCAAATCGATGCGCTTGCTCGGCCGGTAATAAATATATTCACTTGTATTGGAAACCGCTATGGAAATCTCATCGGAAAACAGTTCTCCAATCACATCCAGCAGCGACACAACTGTAATGCTTTCCACGTTCTTTTCAGCACCTTTCCTGATGATGGCTTTTTCTTATTTTACAAGTTTTCGCAGGGGGATTCACTTAATTTCTTATCATTGCCAAAAAGGCACCGGCATAGAATAGAGAAGGTTAGGGGTAAAGGAGGATGCTGGAATGCTGATTCGCCATCAGATGGTAGAGAAAAGAGATGTCCGGTTTTGTGATGAAACCTTTAATTTGGAACAGGCGCTGCAGTTTCTAAACGAAACTGGTTACCGCTGTGTCCCTATTCTGGATGCCACACATACAAAGTTTGCCGGCAACATCTATAAGGTTGATATTTTAGAATATAAGGAGAATCATTCTTTGGATGAACCCATTACGGCTCTGGCTAAAGACCAGCAGACCGTAATTGATGAGGATGACTCTTTCATGAAAGCCTTTTTCACGCTGAAGAGATATCCTTATCTGCCGGTTGAAAATGAAAATGGGCAGTTTGTCGGTTTGCTGACACATGCGGCCGTACTGGAACTGCTGGAGGAAGCGTGGGGACTGAACCGCGGAAGCTATACCCTGACTGTGGGAAGCTATGGCACACAGGGAACACTGAAAAAGATAAGCAGCATCATCAGTAAATATAGCGATATACAGGGAGTCATTTCACTGGACTCATCCAACTTCCATGTCAGCCTGATCCGCCGTATCCTTTTTACATTGCCGAAGGATACGACAGAAGAAACCTTGGATAAAATCAAGAAAGAACTGGATGCAAATGGCTTCCGTGTGATCGGGGTCGAGTGTCATAATGGAGAATGCTAACGAGAAAAGCCGTTCCATGATGGAGCGGCTTTTTTCTTATCTGTGGTTCCGATGAAAAAATTCCTGGTATCCATAAATAATCCATGCGTAGGTGGTGAAGAACAGGAAAATATAGATGGGCTTAAATTTGACCAGCTTATATAAGTTAAATTTTTCATACAAATAATTAAGCGGATAGGCGAATAGAAAATCCATGATAGCGTTGACAGCCAGATAACGCTTAAAGTTTCCGAAGGTAAAATGAAAAATCCATAAGGTCCCGATAAAAAACGGGCCCAGTATGAAGGTTAAATCATTGAGCAATTTCTTGAAGTGTCCTCCCTCCACTGTCCACCATTTAAAAGGAATGGCCAGGATGCTCATAATGAACACTAAAATTCCGGCAAAAACCGAGACGGTGGAAAATTTATTGAAGGACTTTTTAGGCAGAAAAAATATGGTCAGCCAAGGAATGACCAAATGAAGCAGCCTGATCACTGTAGTAGCTTTCATGTAAAAATCCCCTTTCTTCCATATTATGGTTCAGGGGATTTTGAATTATTCTCCAATTACTTAAACAGCTGATTCCATCTTAAACATTCCGTCCATCTTCCTGACGATTTCTTTTCCAATTTCAATGGATGCCGTAGCGGCCGGAGATGGTGCATTTAGAACATGAATGGAGCGTTTGCTCGGCACAATGAAAAAGTCATCGACTAATGAGCCATCATCCTTCAAGGCTTGCGCTCTGACACCGGCCGGCCCGGGAACAATGTCATCCTTCTGGATGTCCGGCATGAGCTTCTGGACATTTTTCATGAAGAGCTCCTTGGATGCTGAGCGGATCATTTCTTCCACTCCCTCTTTCATATATTTCTTTGCCAGCTTCCAGAATCCTTTATAAGCCACAACTTCCATAAGGTCTGCCACATTGAGATCCGTCTTTTTATAGCCCTCCCGCTTAAAGCTTAGAACGGCATTTGGGCCAACATCAATGGCTCCGTTAATCATGCGGGTAAAATGGACCCCAAGGAACGGGAAGTTGGGATTTGGCACAGGATAGATCAGATTTTTGACGAGGCTGCTTTTCTCCGGTTTGAGCATGAAATACTCGCCCCTGAATGGCACTATTTTGACATCCGTTTTCAATCCGGCAAGCTTGGCGATCCTGTCTGACTGCAGGCCGCCGCAGTTTACATAGTATGCTCCCCTTACCTCTCCCATGCTGGTCTGGACGATTACTTCCTGAGCCGTTTCGTCAATGGCTAGTACTTTATGATTCAGCAGGATGTCCCCGCCTTTTGCTGTGATGATCTCAGCCATTTTTTCCGAAACCTGCTTATAGTTGACAATGCCAGCCATTGGCACATGAATTGCCTTTTTCCATTCACGTGCGGCTCGATTTCATGGAGCTCGCCATGGTCAATCATCCGGATGCCAAGACCATTGTCTAAACCGCGCTGATATAGATCGTCCAATAGCGGGAGCTCGAAATCTTCGCTCGCGACAATGACTTTTCCGCAGATATCCACTTCAAGACCATGCTCCCGGCAAAATTCCGTCATGGATTCACTGCCTTTTTTGGCAAGCCTGGCTTTATAGCTTCCGGGTTTATAGTATATTCCGGAATGGATGACGCCGCTGTTATGGCCCGTCTGGTGGGCCGCTATATGGCTTTCCTTTTCCAGGATGGCCACTTTTGCTGAAGGAAACCGGCTCAGCAGCTCCATTCCTGTTGACAAGCCAACAATGCCCCCGCCAATAATGATGTAATCATACATGATCCTCCACCCTTTCTCTTATTTATGATCAATCCCGCAGGCTTCTGCCAGTAATTCAATAATATGGACAACACGGACCTTGTCTTCAAGCCCTTCGCGTTTAACCCCGAGGCCCATCTGCAAATGGCATCCAGGGTTGGACGTGACGATGATGTCCGGCGAGATCTTTTGGACATGTTCCATTTTGGCATCAAGGATTTCCATGGATTCTTCGTAGTGGACAATATTATAAATCCCCGCCGATCCGCAGCACATATCCCCTTTCGGAAGCGGAACATATGTAATGCCTGGTATGCTTTCGAGGAGCTGAACGGGATCGTCCGCCACCTTCTGCACATTTAACAGATGGCAGGATGGCTGATAGGTCACAGCACCTGAGAGTTCCCGGCTGAAACTGATTCCGAGTTTGTTCAGTATTACACTTACATCCTTATTCTTTTGTGCGAACACCTTGGCACGCTCTGTCCATTCCGGATCATTTGCGAGAAGGTGATCATATTCAACGAGCATCGCACCGCAGCCGCCAATCGCATTAACCACATAATCAAAGTTCCCTTTTTCAAAAGCCGCAATATTTTCCTTCGCCAGTTTCCTGGATGTTCCCGTATCTCCGCTATGGTTCTGCAGCGCGCCGCAGCAGGTCTGTTCCTTGATCACAGTGACTTCACAGCCAGCATGCCTCAGCAGCTTGATGCTGAGGTCATTGATCTTGGCAAAAAACACATCCATAATGCACCCTGTAAAAAAAGCGACGCGGGCTTTCGGCTCACGCCGAAGGCTATGGCTGCCTGTTCTCAGCTGTTTATTTGGCATTTCCACAGGAGGTGCTATTTCTTCAAAAGCACGAAGCTGTTCGGGAAGAATGCCTAGCACCTTGCTTTTGCGGGCCAAGGTGTCCATACCCGTTTTTTGATAGGCCCGAAGTGAAGCTCTCATGGCTGACAGCAATTTTTTATTCGGCAATGCCTTCTGCAGAGCCAAGTTCTCCATGAATGGAGCTGGTGCTTCGGCAGCCTTTACTTCCTTAAATGATTCGAGAATTTTTCCATATTGCACATTCGTTGGGCATGCCGTCTCACAGGCGCGGCAGCCAAGGCAGAGCTCCATCGATTCTGTCATTTCATCGATGGTTATTTTTCCTTCCGCCGCCATTTGCACAAGATTGATCCGGCCCCGTGGAGAATGACTTTCTTTCCCCATGCTGGCGTATGTGGGACATGCTGGAAGACAATAGCCGCATTGGACACAGTCGAACGTTTCTTTATAGGCAAGCTGGCTAGTCATGGACTAACACCAGCTTTTGTCCTTTTGTCTCGGGAAAAATCTTGCCCGGATTCATAATGTTGTTCGGATCCCACGCTTTTTTCATTCGTTTCATCATGTCCAGTCCCGCTTCCCCAAGCTCCATCTCCATAAACGGCGCCTTCATGGTCCCGATTCCATGCTCGCCTGAGAGGGTTCCACCCAATTCAATCGCTGCTGTAAAAATCTCCTCTACTGCTTTTTCCACACGCTTCATCTCTTCTTTATCCTGCTTATCTGCAATGATATTCGGATGCAGATTTCCATCACCCGCATGGCCGAATACGACTAAGTCAATTTCATATTTTGCTTTGATTTCCTGAAGCCTTCTGAACATTTCAGGAATCTTGCTTCTTGGAATGGTAGCATCCTCGGAAATTTTCGTTGGCTTTTTCCTGACAATCGCAGGGGAAACGAGCTTTCTCGCTTTCCACAGGTTCTCGGCAGATTCCTCATCCCTAGCAATGATGGCTTCCCTTGCCCCGACGTCCAGGCACACCTGCTTCACCTGTTCGCTTTCATCCCTTATGGCAATTGGATGGCCATCAAGCTCAATCAGGATAATGGCATCCACATCTATTGGAAGACCGATCGGCTGAAACTCTTCCACCGCCCTGATGGAAGCCTGATCCATGATTTCCATTTTGGAAGGCAGGATGCCGGAAGTGAGCACAGCCGAGATCGCTTTTCCGGCATCAATAATGTCATCAAATATGACCATCATCGTCTGGGTGGCCTGCGGCCTTGGAATCAGCTGAAGGGTGGCCTCTGTGATGATGCCCAGCGTCCCCTCCGACCCAACGATCAGCTTCGTCAGGTCATAGCCTGTGACGTTTTTGACCGTCCGCCCGCCTGTTCGGATAACGTCCCCTTCTGGCGTGACGATCTCGAGGCCCAATACATAATCCTTCGTAACTCCGTACTTTAAACCGCGCGGCCCGCCGGCATTCTCAGCAAGGTTCCCTCCAATTGTAGAAACATGGGAACTGCTTGGGTCTGGCGGATACATCAGCCCATTCCGCTGCGCTTCACGGTCAATATCAGCTGTGATGACTCCGGGAGATACAATCGCAACGGTATCCTCCGGATCAATGATCAGCTTCTGTGTCCACCTGGAAAAATCAAGGACCATCCCGCCATGGACAGGGAGCGGGCCTCCACTTAGACTCGTTCCCCTGCCTCTTGGATAGACTGGTATTTTCATGTCATTGGCGAGCTTTACTATGCCTGCCACTTCCTCAGTCGAAACTGGCTGCAGGATGATCTCCGGAATATAGGCTCCAAATGAGCCATCGTATGAATAAGAAACCAGGTCTGCTTTTTCAAGCAAAACGCGATTTTCTGATCCCATGATGCTTTTCAGCCGCTCAACAATTTGTTCGGTGATCACAATGGCACCTTCTTTCCTTCCCCTTCGTTCACCTTCAATTTCTTTGTAACATTCTCAAGATGCACTCGCATCGCCTTTGCCGCTCTTTCTTCATCCTGTTCTTTAATAGCTGTAAAAATGCTCATATGCTCCTGAAAAACCTGTTCGCGCTTTGCCGGAAGACCCACATTCTTCTTAAGGGAAAAGGCAATTGCTTTTCGGTACAGATCATCGATATTTTCCATTACCTGTATCATGAAACGATTTTTCGTTGCTTCGATCAGGTGTTTATGAAAATTAACGTCTGCCAGATCGCCTACCGCTTCAGGATTCGTCAGCGTAATCTCAAATTGATCGAGCGCCAGTTTCATTTTTTCCAGATCGGCCTCATCACGACGCAAGGCAGCAATAGCTGCTGCCTGTGTCTCCATAATCCTCCGCATTTCCAATAGCTCAAAAATCTGTTCCACGGGGATATATTCAATCGCTAACGAACCAAGCATGTCTGCCATATTAACTTCTTTGACGAAGCTGCGGCCGCCTTGCCTGGATTCAATAATCCCGCTGGCAGATAATACGCTCAATGCTTCTCGAACAGGCGCACGGCTGACGCCAAACAGTTTGGCCAGCTCATTCTCGGATGGCATCGGCTCATTTGGCGAGAACTTGCCGTCTTTTATCATTTCCTTCAGCTGATCCAGCACCTGGGCCGAGATTTTTTTCGTTCGATTTTCATGGATGTTAGCTCCTTATATGGTGATTTCGACTGAACTGCTTTTCTTTACTCTGATGATGTGGAAGAGAATCGCAAACACACAAAGCCCAAGTCCGGCAATATCTGTGATCATGCCTGGTTTAATCAGCATTAATGCCCCTGCAAACATTAGGAATCTTTCAAGTATCGTCAGCTTAGCATTCAGGTAATTTCCAAGCGAACTTGCTAGGGCGTAAATGCCCAGTGTGCTTGTGATGACCACTAATGCGACTGATAATATGGATACCGTTTCTCCCTCTGCTGCCTGAAGCAGAATAATAGGGTTATAGGCAATCATGAACGGGATGATAAAGCCCGGAAGTGAAATTCTAAGCGCCTCCCATGATGTCTGCATCGCATTGGCGCCGGCCAGTCCCGCTGCGGTATATGATGCCAGAGCCACAGGCGGCGTAATGTTGGACAATGCACCAAACCAGAACACAAAGAAATGGGCAGCGATTGGATTAACGCCAGCCTCCACAAGTGCAGGAGCTGCCGTAACCGCAACGACGATATAAAGAGCTGTGGATGGGAGCCCCATACTTAAAACGATGCAGGTGAGCATGACGACGATTAAAATCAGCCAAAGCTGACCACCCGTTAATTCAACAATATTATAAGCTAATGTAGATCCAATTCCTGTCATGGTGACAACGCAGATGATGATTCCGATGGCGGCGCAGGCAATCCCGACTTGAATCGTCCCTCTTCCGCCTTCAATGAAAGCTTCAATTGTTTTAGAGATCGTGATTCTTGAAGATTTATCCTTTGCCAGCCAGCTCGCCACAATGACTGCACCGATTCCGGCAAATCCGGCAAATAGAGCTGTCTTTCCCATTAATAGTGTTGTGATGACAACGATGATTGGAATAAGCAGGACACCGCGTTCCTTCAGGATTTGGACGACATCCGGGATATTTTCTTTACTGATGCCTTTCAGGCCTTGCTTTTTCGCTTCAATATCAATGGCAAAAATCAGTGCGATATAGTAGAGAAAGCTTGGAATGATCGCTGCCAGGATGACCGTTGTATAAGAGATTCCAAGGAAACCGGCCATAATGAATGCGGCAGCGCCCATAATCGGCGGCATGATCATTCCGCCTGTTGAAGCAGCCGCTTCTACGGCACCGGCAAACTTAGGCTTAAGACCAATGGATTTCATCAATGGAATCGTAAAAGCTCCTGTTGTCGCGACGTTGGCCACTGCACTTCCGCTCAATGATCCTGTCAGTGCACTGGAGATGACCGCCACTTGGGCAGGGCCTCCACGCTTTCTGCCTGCAATGGAAAGGGCGAGATCATTGAAAAGCTGGGTGGCACCGCTGACAGACAGGAAGGCACCAAACAGGACGAACATGACGATGAACGTGGAGGCCGTCGATAGTGTTAACCCCAGCACGCCCTCCGTCGTCATATAAAGACGGTACAGCAGGCGTTCCAGTGAAAAGCCGGCATGCCCGAAAATCCATGGGAAGTAGGTGCCAAACAGGGCGTATACAATAGCGCCTCCACACAGGATCGGGATAAAGATCCCAACTGCCCGTCTTGAAGCTTCCAGGAGGACGATGATCGTTATGGCTCCAAAGATATAATCAATCATAATCGGCTGGGAGCCCCGGTCCACATGAATCGTTGTGTAATTCAGGAGCAGGTAGCCAAGACCTGCAATGGCAAGCGCCGCAAATACGTAATCAGGGGCTGTAAACCTTTTTTGATTGGAAGATTTTCCGGCCGGATAATAGAAAAAGTCATAACCAGCAGGATGCCCAGGAAAATCAGGTTTCTATAAATCTCTTGAATATTGGATAATCCATTCGAATAAATAGCAAAAACAGAAAACAGAACAGCAATGATGGCAGCCGCTTTTTTGTATGGACCCTCCAGCAGCCGCATGCCGCCGCCTGCTTCTTTATCCAGATCGGCTGGCTGTACAATGGGTTCGGTTGTTGATTTTGTCATCGATTTCCCTCCTTTATTTCGCTTCCGGCGGAATTAGATTTTCAGGTATATCAAGACCTGCTTCTTTAAAATATCTGTAAGCTCCGGCATGCAATGGAACAGATACTCCATCAAGGGCGGTTTCCAGTGTCATTTCCTTGGCAGAGCTATGTACCTCATACATTTCATCCAGATTTTCATAGAGCGTTTTGGTTAAAACATAGATTGTTTCTTCGTCCATTTCTTTTGTTGTGGATAAAAGGTTCGGCTGGGCAATGGTGTTGATATCTTCGTCAATACGCGGATATGTTCCTCCAGGAATCACATAGCGGTACCAGCTGTCAGATACTGCATTAATGGCATCCAGCTGCTCGTCAGTTACTTCCAAAATCGATGCTTTCACATTACTTGCATACATATCTGTTACAGCGGAAATCGGAATACCTGCCGGAAGGGAACCTCCATCCAATCTCCCGTCGCGCATCGCGGAAACCGTGTCACTGTAGCCAAGATACTCAGGAGAAATATCCTTTTTCGTGAGCGCAAGGCCTTCCATCATCACGACTGTAGATTGCTCCGTACCGCTTGCCTGCGGCCCTACAGAAAATTGCGTTCCTTTTATATCGTCGATAGTTCCGCTTTCGATCTTGCTGTTCATCAGCACAAAATGCTCCACATTTGGCCAGAGCATGGAGATCGTGCGCAAATCCTCATAGCGCTTACCTTCAAAGGAGCCATCACCGGCATAGGCCTGGGACGAAATTAACCCCTGAAGAATGGCGAGCTGTGCTTCCCCTTCACGAAGCAGTTCAATATTTTCAATGGAGCCGGCTGAAGACTGGCCGCTCGCCTGGATTTTCTCTCCTTTTAAATGGCTGCTCCAAATATTAGCCATTCCAACCCCAATCGGATAATATGTACCTCCTGTTGAAGCGGTGGCAACGGATACGAACTTTTTATCCTTGTTCTCGGCCGCTGTCCGCACGCCAACAATGGCAATGAAAACAAGTGTCAGAACCGATATGATAATCTTCCACTTTTTTTGAATCATAAAATCCTCCCTTTCCATTAGAAATGTAAGCGCTTTTTCAAACTTGTATTACAAGTATACAAGATTACAGGATTAGAATTCAATTAAAATTCTGATTTTTTGTTTTATTCCGTGAAATTTTATGGGCCCTTCCCTTGATATTTCAGGGTTTTTAAATGTTAAAATAGGATATTTTACCTGGCAGAAGTACAAAAAAAGAAAGGCCCATTTTCTGTGTTCAGAAAATGGCCTTTCTTTTATAACAGCTTACCCATATAGTATTCATCGACAAATTCACCGTTTATCAAAAGCGAATGTTTCTTAGTGCCTTCAATCTGGAATCCCGCCTTTTTGTAAAGGGCGACTCCTGCCTGATTACGGATAACAACTGTAAGTTCCAGCCTGTGGATATCGTGTTTACGCGCCCAGCGGTCAAGCTCTTCAAACAGCTTGGTGCCGATGCCCTGGCCTCTGTGTTCGCTGAGGATACCGGCAACGAGATAGGCTGAGTGCTTATTTCTCCTTGCCGCACCGCCAATTGCCATTACAAAGCCGATCAATCGGCTATCTTTTTCCGCGACGATGATGGTCGAATGATCTTCTTTTTGAATGGCTTCAATTCTTTTTCCTTGTGCCTCGGCTGAGGTCTTCCTTTCACCTGGCTCGAAAAGCATGTAGTCTGATTCGTTTTCTGCTTGTGTGATCAGGCCGGCCAGCGCCTCGGCGTCTGCTGGTTTTATATGGCGGATAATCATGGGGATTTCTCCTTTTTACTATTTTTTCATAAGCCCTTCAACAAAATCTTTCAAAACATGTACACCATGTACACAGTCATTTAATGATGTCCATTCCCGCGGATTGTGACTGATGCCATCCCTGCTGCGGACGAACAGCATGGCGGCTGGCATTTCCGTGCCGACGATCATCGTGTCATGGCCGGCTCCGCTCGGAATGTAAACAGGATTAATATTGAACTTAGTCAGGGATTCTGCTATACCTGCCTGCAGACTTTCATTAATTGGCAGAGGTTTGATTTTGGCATTCAGCTTCATTTGCACATCAATACTTCGTTCCTCTGCTATTTTCACCGCTTTGGCCTTAATTTGATCAAGCAGCTGATCCCGGGTTTCTTCAAAAATATCCCTGATATCAACGGTTAGTATTACTTTCTGGGCAATGACATTGAAACCATTTGGATGCACGTTCAGCTTGCCGACAGTGGCAACAGCTGTATCACTGACCTGCTTTGGAAATTTCTCAATGGCAGCTACAAACAATGAGGCAGCCACCAGCGGATCTTTTCGTCCAGCCATCGGCGTATTTCCTGCATGTCCAGCTTCTCCTGTAAAGGTAACCTCCAGCGAGGCTGGCCCTGCAATGCCTTTTACCACTCCAACTGGCTGATTCTCTCTTTCCAGCACCTTCCCTTGCTCAATATGGACTTCCACAAAGGTTTCGATTTCACGTCTGTTTTCTCCTGCCTTTAAGCACGCTTCCGCACTGCTTCCATATTCGTTCAATACGTCGCGAAACGATTTGCCATTCTCATCCCGCAGGCTATCCATTTCTTCCGGCTTCAGTTGACCCATAAATGCCCGACTGCCTGTTAAGCTGCTCTTGAATCTCGAACCCTCTTCATCTGAGAAAATCACAACCTCATACGGCTTCTCTGGTATGTATCCTGTTTCTTTCCATGACTCTACGACCTCCAAAGCCGAAAGAACACCCAATGGCCCATCAAAGTGCCCTCCATTTGGAACACTGTCAACATGGGAACCCGAAGCGATTGAAGGTCCTTCCGTGTTTCCTTCCAATCTGCCGAATACATTTCCTGCTCCATCTGCCGTCACAGTAAGACCAGCGTTTTTCATCCACTTGATTACTAGCTCTTTTGCTTCTTTCTCTTCGGCAGAATAGCCTGGGCGTGTCACCCCGCCGCTATCCAAGAGGCCTATCCTTGAAAGCTCATCAAGTCTTGAGGCCAATCTTTCACCGTTTACACCTGAGTGGGTTAGTTCCTGGTCATAATCTTTTATTAACTGTCCATAAAGGTTCATGCTATTCACTCTTTCTTATTTGTTTTTTCTCTGTGAGATTAATAGATTGTTGATGGAACGCGAAGTAACCGATATATCGGAAAACCGGCCGATAAAATGGCATTTTTGACCGATATATTTTGAGGCAGTGCTAAAAAATGACAGATGCAGAGCAAAAAGCCCGGCAGATATCCGCCTGCCAGGCCGCAATTCATTAAATAATTCCCTGCATACGTAAAATAATCTCAGCAATAACTGCAGATCCGATGAAGGTTCCGAAAAACACGAAGACTGCAACAATAATGCTTCTCCAGCCCAGCTTGGAAAAATCAGCCCAGTTCTTTCCGATTGAGATGCCTGCATAAGCCAGAATTGGGGTAGCAAGAGCCAAAATATTGACCTGGGTTGTCCATTCGACAACATATTCAGATCCTGGTACTCCTGGAATGGAAACGATGATTCCGATAATCCCGATATATCCGACGCTCGGGATATTGCCTGGCAGCACTTTTTCAAGAATCAGCCCGAGCACACTGATGACAATTAATACAAGCATGCCTGGAATGGCTGCAGACGGCAGGATATCGTAGCCTACCCAGTTGCCTATCAGCGCCGAAAGACCGAATATGCCTAAAATCAGGAACCACTCTGTTATGTTTTTAAGCATGGATATCTCCCCCTTTTTCCGCAGCCTTTTTCTCTTTACGCTTCATCATGATGCTGTACAGCTTTTCAGTAAGAGGCAATCCAATGAAAATACTTGCATACAGCCCTGTAGAAAGTGAAAGCAGGTTACTGGCGCCTGCGAAGGCAACAATCTGCGCCTCCATTTCAGGGAAGGCAGCGACAAGCGATCCACTGGCAGCAGCCATCATGCTGCCGCTTCCCACCCCTGATGCCATCGCGAAAGACAGCGGATGGAGCGGGGTAATGGTGGCCAGAAATCCGGAAATCAATCCCAGGAAGGCAGCACCAAACACAGTACCGAAAATATAAATTGCCATTACTCCTCTGCCTTCTGGCGAATCAAATCCGTATTTATTCATAATCAGCCCGACGTTCGGCTCCCGGCCAATCGAGTGGGTCATGCCAATGGCTTCTCTTTTAAAGCCAAGAAAAATGGCCACTGGCAGTGCAAATAAGATCGTTCCCAAGTTACCAAGTTCCTGCAGCAATAATGATGGCCCTGCCGCAATGATTGCCTCGATTTGCGGCCCAATTGTTACGCCAATTTTCGCAATTAAAAGAGTAACCCCAAGCACGATGAGGGGCTCTGCATTTTTAGCCTGTTTTTCCTTAATAAGCGGAGTGAAATAAAGACCCAGCCCCAGGAAAAAAGCATAAAGCATAGGCAGCAGCAGAATAACCCCTGCGCCTACTTTAAAGCTGATCTGTCCAATCGCTTCGGTGGCCGCAACCAGAACCAGCACAACGGCATGCAAGCGCCAATCTTTTAAAATTTCTGTCTTTTCGTTTTTCATGTTCTCCCCCTGGATTAAAAGATTACTAGATAGATCCGCACACGGCGGAAGAATCAAGCTTGCCCTTCCCTTGCTCCATCGCCTTTTCATAGATATCGCACACCAGCTGGCCCAAAGGAGAATCTTCGCTATAAAATTCAGCTGTGTCTTTGTATAAGTGAATATCCTTATTCATGTGCTCCAGGCTGAACAGCACATTCTCGTATGTATCCTGAAGGATATTTTCACCGAATACGGTCAGCACGCGATTATGCGCAGACCCGCTTTGAATGACTTCCGCCAGCTGAGACCGGCTGACACCTGCTTTCTCGCCCACTGCAAGGACCTCCCCCAGGCCTGCAGTCGTTAATGCAACCAGCATATTATGGCACAGCTTTGCCACCTGGCCTGATCCTGAAGGGCCGAGCAGAAAGATATCCTTTCCTACGCTCTCCAGGACCGGGCGAATGTCCGGCAAATATCTATCGTCTCCCCCAACCATTATGGTCAGCGTACCGGCATCAGCACCCTTAGGTCCCCCGCTTAACGGACAGTCATAAAAATGGATGCCTTGCTCCTTTGCAGCCTGATTCAACTCCTGGGCTGTTTTTGGGTCAATGGTGCTCATATCCAGCACGAAACTGTGAGGCTTTAAAGCAGGAAAGACTCCGCTTCCACCCATCATAACATCTCTCACAATACTTGGTCCAGGCAATGAAGAAATTACTAGATCCGCCTGTCTTGCTGCCTCGAATGGAGAAGGCTGGGGAATGGCCCCCAGCGTCTCGCATTTCGCCAGTGCATCCTGACTTGGATCATAAGCAAACACCTTATACCCGTTTTTGATTAAATTTTTCACAATACCCTTTCCCATGGCCCCGCAGCCAATTACTCCTATGTTTTTCATCCTCTCCCTCCTCAAGGTTTTATATAAACTGTTTTTGTATCAAGCCAGAAATCCAATGCGGTGCTGCCCTGTTCACGCGGCCCAATGCTGGATGTTTTTTTGCCGCCAAACGGGAGCTGGTTTTCATAATGGTTGGATGGGATATTCACATGCGTGACCCCTGTTTCAATTTTCCGGACAAAATCGAATGCCTTCTGAAGGTCATTTGTAAAAATGGCGGATGACAAGCCAAATTCCGTATCATTTGCAAGCTCAATCGCCTCTTCGTAAGAATCCACTTCCATCACAGCCACAACCGGCCCGAAAATCTCTTCCTGGGCGATTGTAAAATCCTTCGTAACCTTACTGAAAACAGTCGGAGCGACGAAATAGCCCTTCGCCATATCGCCATCTGTCAGCTGCTTTCCGCCATATTCGAGCACCGCTCCTTCTTCGATGGCGCTATTCACATAATGGAGATACGTATTCATTTGATGCTTATTCGCAACCGCACCGTTGTCATTTCCTTCCCGAACCCCATCGCCAACCTTTACTTGCTTTGCTTTTTCAACCAGCAGCTCAATGACCTTTCGTGAAATGGACCGGGGCACAATCACGCGGCTGGTTCCCGTACAGCTTTGGCCGTTATTATAAAACCCGCTGATGACCACGCTCTGGACAGCCTCTTCCAGATTGGCATCCTCCAGAATAATTGTCGCATTCTTCCCGCCCATTTCAGCCTGCATTTTTCCGCCATGGGCTGTCACAAGCTTGCCAAGATGGATGCCGACATCGGAGGAGCCTGTAAACGAGACTGCCTTAATTTCCGGATTGGTTCCAAGCTCTTCTCCCACGACAGAACCCGGGCCCGTGATCATATTCAGCACGCCCGCTGGCATTCCAGCCTTTCCAAACAGCTCGACTACCTTCACTGCGATTAGAGACGTATCGCTTGCAGCCTTATAGATGATCGTATTTCCAGCCAGCATGGAAGGTGCAATTTTATAAATGGCGATTCCGAGCGGAAAATTAAATGGCGTAACAACAGCCACCACTCCCAGCGGCTCCTGTATCGTGCAGGCAAAGGTTTTCGGATCAATCGCAGGCACGGTTTCACCTGAAATCCGATTCGCCTCGCCGCTGAAATGCTTCAGAGCCTGAACCGTTGCATCCACTTCCTTTCGGGCTGCCCCGATCGTTTTGCCGACTTCCTTCGTAATGATTTCTGCTAATTCCTCTTTTTCCTGCTGGATGAGAAAAATCAGTTTAAAAAGGATGTCCCCCCGGCTGATTGGAGATGTATTTTTCCATTCGGGAAAAGCCCTCTTTGCACTCTCGATTGCTTTTTGCACATCAATCTCATTCGATTTCTGAAAGTAACCCAGTACCTCATCTGTATTGGCTGGGTTCACACTCGGATACGTTTCCCCTGTCACTGAAGGTACCCATTCCCCGCCAATATAATTGTAAAAAGTTTCTGCACCGGCATTGACGGCCACTGTTTTCTGGCTATTAACCTCTGTACTCATCCAATCTCTCCTTATCATAACAAGTTTAGGTTATTATAATATTTTGAATATTCGATGTACATGTGCCAACAGCCAAATAATCCTTCTTTTCTTTGTGACTAGCACCAATTATGGGTTTAAAAAATCAAAGACCTGGAATGCCAGGACCACTGTAATCCAATCTTCTTTCCGGGAAAAATCCAGCTGCAGTTCACTCTCGATTTTTTTAAGCCGGTAGGCAAGGGTATTGGGATGAATATGCATCTCTTCTGCTGTTTGTTTATGGCTTTGATTATTTGCCAGAAAGGCTTGCATCGTTTTTAAGTATTCAGGCTCCATTTTTAAAAGAGAGCCTATTTTATCGGAGACAAATTTATTCAGCAAGCTGCGGTCGGTGTTGAGCCACAGTCTTTCAGCACCAAGCTCAGAATAAGTGATGCAGGTTTTGTGCTGATGGTTTTTGGCAAATGATAAAGCCTCGACAGCTTCCTGATAAGTATCTGTCATATCTGTTAAAGCAACCTCTCTGCCCAAACCAATGACAGCTCTGCTCACTTTTCTCTGAATATCATCAGCTAGAGACTGGTCATACCGTTTTCGACCATTCACTAGAAGTGCAATGATTTGGTTTGATTTCGTAAAAACGATTGAGGTTTCACAGTATTTCATGATGATCTGCTCAATCGAGCGGATGAGTTTTTCTTTTGAAGGATGGAGGCTGCATCCCATAAAAACCAGACTTGCAGTCCACCATCATACAAGCGATGCTGCTTTTCTCATTCATGCGGAACTTTTCCAGAATCCTTGCATTCAGGCGTCCGCCATTGATCAAATCATGAAAGGCCTCTTCCCTTAGGTGCATTTCCTTTTCAAAAAGCGTATTCTGCCTGACAAACTCCAGTGACAAAGCCGTTGAAGCATGCTCAAGAGCAGCCTTCTGGATATTCGTCAAACGTTCAACCGGCCCATCAAGAAGGAAATATCCGAAAAGCTCGTTGGAGTTTATAATCGGAAAAGAACTGGATGGATTTATTGGTGACTCTGCAAAGATGACAGGGGAGCCCAAAATGTGACTGATGGTATCCAGGATATACGAAGTCCCCCTTCCCTCCAGCAGAATCTTCGTAAATTTTCGGTGGATATCAAGGGATTGGCTCAGTTCCTCATTTTTCCGCCTTACTTCTTCGTAAAGCTTCGAGTTCATGATGGCAATAGCCGCCTGGTCTGCCACCACCTCCAGCACTTGAAAGTCAGCTTCAGTAAACTGTACATCCTTGTCGAAGTTATCCACCACAAGCACACCGATGCAATTCTCCTTATAAACCAATGGGACAACGATACCGCTCTTTACTTCACGCCGGTAGACTCCATTAAAAAAATGAACATAATTTGTCTCAGACATACGGCTCATATGCTCCCTGAACTCAGGTCCTGATGCAATGACGCCCTTTTTAGTCAGAAATACCTGTCCCGTCAAGGATTCACCAGACTCAAACTTCACCTGGCTCATAAAGCCTGTCTCCACCCCAACCCCGCTGGAAAAATGCAATAATCCATCTTCCTTTAACGTGTAAAGAATGGTCGTGTCAGCATGGTCTACTAAATCAAAGGCAGCTTGCACCAGCCTCTTTAGAATCTCCTCCAGGTCAAGAGACTGGGTTAAACTGCGGTTTATTTCCAGAAGGCTTGTGATTTTGTCCTGCATGATGGTCATGGCTGTTCTCCTATCTAATAAGTTTCGTGAAATTCACTCAAGGACATTACAATCTATATTGCTGCAAACTATCTATTTTTCTGCCAAACTCCCATCCTTATTCCTTCTTTTCCTGACTTCATCCATTTTCCCGTAAAAACTCTCCTCCAAGTCAATGCCAAAGAAGTTATAGAATTTAATCAGATAGGCCAGGCAGTCTGCGAGTTCTTTGCCAAGTTCTTCTTTTACTTGATCACTAGCTAATTGAAAGGCCAGTTCTTCATCCATTCCTTCTTCGGCATATTCGCGGACAAGGTTAAAGGCCTTGCGCAGCTCTTCAGCAACCTCCGCTACTTCGGTTGTCAGCAGCATATAGTTATTTAATAGGGAATCGCGGCTCCTGGCATAATTCTCATCGCTGATCTCCCAGCCCATCTCTTTTTGATACTCTCTCATAAAGCTTTGCAATTCTTTCAATCTATTAACACCTCTTCGATATATTCGCCAGATTTCGGGTGGTGCCTGTCAACCACTTATCTTTCTATTGTCCGGGCCAATACCGCCCCGGCAATGAGTCCCCATACGGGTGCGCTGATATGGAGAAAGCTTATGCCTGACAAAGTGACGATGAAGGCTGCGAGCGCGCTTAGCCGGTAGCGGTTTTCGGAGAAGCCCATTTGCAGGCTGGAATGCAGGACGCCGATCAGAGCGAACCCGGCCAGCAATGAAACGAAGGCCTGCGGAAGCGATTGGATAAAGGGCACGATTTTCCAGGCAAATATGCCAAAAACAATCGTAATAGCACCTGAAACAACAGCTCCCATATACCGCTTTTCCTTAGGCCCTGAATCCGGCCCGGCACAGATGGCGCTCATCATGCCGGCGATATTGGCACACTGGCCGCCAAAGAAGCTGGTGATTATGGAGAAGGCGCCGCTTGACGAGACGATTTTACGAATAGGCGGCTTGAAATCCTCACTTTCCAGTGCCCCAATTCCTGGCGCAGCGTCATTGCTCAATATCAGCATCGCAAGCGGCAGGGCAATCGTCACAAACCCCATCCAGCTGAATTCCGGTACTTGAATAGATGGCAGGAAATAAGCAATCTCCTTAGCCGGATTTAAATCAGCTGTCAAATACAATACCGCAAAGGCAATCGCGACGGCCGCGAGCACAGGCGGGAACTTCTTCACATATCTCGTAAAAAGCAGAAAACTGATTAAAGCCGCTCCCCCGATAACAGGCATTTCCTGGATGGCCGGTACGAGCTTCACGACATAGCCGGCAACCAATCCGCCAAGCATGGATGCGATGACTTCTTTCGGCACCCAGCCAATGATTTTTGTAAACAGCCCTGAAATGCCAACCAGAAAAATCAGCAGCCCGGACATCACATACCCGCCTATCAGTTCCGGATACGAATATTGGGCAGTCACAGTCGCCAAAAAGGCCGCTCCAGTAATCGAATGCCCTCCTGTAATGGGAATCCTATATAGAAGCGGCAGGAGGATGCTGTATACACCCCCGAAAAAATAAACCGCAAACATCCAGTTAATCGTCTGCTGATCAGTAAATCCCCTGCTGACGCAGCCTGTAAAATGATCAGGGCCGGCCCCGTCATAACCAGTGTGCTTGCAATGATTCCAGATGAAATGTTTTCCGCTGTCAGATCCCTTAAGAACGAACCCTTCTGTACTTCTTGACTGTATCCGCTATGCCTTTCCTTCGGCAAACCCATTTTTCCTGCCCCCGACTTCCGATTATTTTACTTACTATCATGATTTTAAATAAGGTAATTGTCAAACTATTTCGCATTCAGAAGTTTTGACAAAAAAAGGACCTCCTAAGAGGCCCCTAACTCATTCCGATTAAAATAAACATTTAAGACTTGCTTCAGGGATTGATCGATCTGCACCCATTCATCCAGCTTATAGGTATTCAGCACTTTTGCCAGGTTTGGCTTAATGCCAATCAATTTGATGATGCTGCCTGTCATGAAGTTGAGTGTTTTAAGCAGCTGGGTGAATTTCTCAATGCCTTTTCCTTCAATTTCCCCAACCGCCGTCAGATCAAAGAGAATTTCTTCATATTCGCCGGCAAAAACGGCTTTGAGACAGCTTTCGGAAATAACGTTTATTTTATCTGCTGTAATATCCCCAAATAAAGGAATCATGCAGAGCGTTTCCGACAGCGGAATAAACGGCCCGGACAGCTGATTTAAGCGGATCAGCACCTGCTCCAGCTCTTCTTTTTCTCCAGAAGTTCAAAGTCTGTTGAGGACAGGCGCTGCTGCAGCTGCATCAGCTTATCCATCAAGTTTTCATTAGAGCTGTCTTTTGGCAAGAATAGCATATTGGCATAATCCTCGCTGTCCCATTGAATATGGACCTCAAATAAAGATAGCGGTGTTTCCCTGGTCTTCATATTCAGTTCCAGCTTCACAGGATCCAGCCCAGGCTCCCAGCTGTACTGAATCAGCTTTTCTATGCTTTCCTCATCGATGATTCCTTTTAAATGCCCCTCGCTCAGGTCAAAGCTTTCCCGTGCTATGCCAGAGTAGCTTACTATTTTTCCGTTCCTGTCAGCTTTTAAAAACGCAAGCGGAAGCGGCTGATCAAAATATTGCATTTTGCTGTCCTCCCGCTTCATTGTTTTGCAGCCATTCCTTTGTTTCCGGCAAATCCTTTAGAATGACCGTATGATCGGAGCAATAAGGAAGCAGGTCATACTTCCCGGCTAAGCGCCCGCCAAGAAGAACAGCCGGCTTATGCGTCAGCTTGGCAAAGGCTTCGGCATATTCCTTCAGCTTCGGCAGGTGATAGACGATGCTGACCGATAGACCGATTACACTCGGCTTCCAGTCCTTTGCCGTTTTCAGTGCATATTCCAAAGGAAGGCTCGGGCCAAAGTACTTTGTCTCCCAGCCGTGCTCTTCAAAAAGGCTGTTGACCATTTTCAGGCCAATATAATGCTGTTCCCCATCCAGGCAGAGAAACATGGCTTTTTGGTTTGATTGTCTTTTTCCTGCCGGTATGCGAGCTTTGAGAGGACAAAATCACATGTTGCTGTTGCCAGATGTTCATCTGCCACAGTGATTTGATTCGTCTCCCATAGGTGGCCGATGTGCTGCATCGCAGGTGTAATCAGATTTTGATAAACTTCAAGGCGCGATAGCTGCGGTTGCTTTTGAATGTTCTCCCAAACTTTCGCAGAATCACCTTGAAGCAATAAGGAAGCGAGTGTTTCAGCGTGGTTCATCTTACACTCCTCCCTTAACAGGTTCACCTTTCAAAACAGCAATGGCTTCCGCCAGATAAAGATGGAATCTCTCTGCCTTTTCAGGAGAATCGTTATCTTCAGCCAGCACAGCCTGAATGATTTCGAAATTGTCGATCAGATGCCGGGTATTCATCCCATGCTTCTTTAAAATGCCATCAAGCCATACGGCATAATCAGTGAAAAAAGCAGATTGGTTCAGCTCATACGCTGTCTCGAGATGCTTCATATGATGATGGTTATCTTCGCGGCACTTCTCTTTTCCTTGTTCGCCAAACCGCTCCAGCAGGAAAGGCTCGCGTTCATAGATCTTTTCGGTTACATGGTTTACGATCTTTTCAAAGCTCACTTAGCCACCACCTTGAATTGCGAAACTTTTGGAACCACTGCTGCCAGTTCCTGATCCGGATACTTTTTCTCTAAATCATGGATTCTCTTAAAATCCTCGCTGCGAACCCAATTTAAATAATTTTCCTTTGTATCAAAGATGAGCTGCACCGTCAGTTCGCCAGGGCGCTTATCATTCTGCAGCAGCAGAAAATCGATAAACCCCTCCGCCTGATCGACCGACCGCGAGCGATTTTTATATATGCTAATGACTTCCTCCGACTTTTCGTCGGGTACGTCAAATGTTGAAAAGACTGTATACATGAACTCTCCTCCAAACTTGGGAGTTTTCTGTTTTTTTTTCAGTATAACATACTGATTGGGATTGTCATTTTGGAAGGGTTATAGGGAATGGCTGAAGTTTTTTGTTTGCTGGAGGAATAACTGAAGCTTTTTCGTCGTTATTTTGGATGATTAACTAGCATTTTCTCGCTGCTCTCCACATTTTCCTCTATAATCCGCTTGATTAGCTACCATTTTCTCTACTCTCTCCACGTTTTCGTCGTTAATCCGGTTGATTAGCTACCATTTTTCTACCTCTCTCCACGTTTTCGTCGTTAATCCGGTTGATTAGCTACCATTTTTCTACCTCTCTCCACGTTTTCGTCGTTAATCCGCTTGATTAGCTACCATTTTCTCTACTCTCTCCACGTTTTCGTCGTTGATCCGGTTGATTAGCTACCATTTTCTCTACTCTCTCCACGTTTTCGTCGTTAATCCGGTTGATTAGCTACCATTTTTCTACCTCTCTCCACGTTTTCGTCGTTAATCCGGTTGATTAGCTACCATTTTTCTACCTCTCTTCACGTTTTCGTCGTTAATCCGGATGATTAACTACCATCTTCTCTCCTCTCCCCACTTTTCGTCGTTAATCCGGTTGATTAGCTACCATTTTTCTACCTCTCTCCACGTTTTCGTCGTTAATCCGGTTGATTAGCTACCATTTTCTCTACTCTCTCCACGTTTTCGTCGTTGATCCGGTTGATTAGCTACCATTTTCTCTACTCTCTCCACGTTTTCGTCGTTAATCCGGATGATTAACTACCATCTTCTCTCCTCTCCCCACTTTTCGTCCTTAATCCCCCTTCTTCTCAGCCTCAAGCCCGATGCCAAGATATGTCTCTGGCTCGTTATGACTCGAGTTAATCCCGGTTAAGATAGTATTTGTAAGAATTGTTAAGTTTTTCCTGCAAACAAGATCATATTTTGCCGAATTAGGTCGGTCGAATTATTGGAAAATTAAAGAAAGAGCAGTTATTAATACCTATTTTCCTCTGTATAAATAGGTCTTGGGTGCAAATTTTCACTATTAGGGAGTAAGGAGACTGTTTATGAAATTATTAAAAATGATTGTGCAGAGAAAGATTTTGGTTGCCCTTATGACGGTGCTGATTTTGGCCATCGGCAGCTTTTCCATTATCGAATTGGATAAAGAGCTGATGCCGCCGGTAACGATGGATGGCGCTTATGTGGAGGTCAATGCCGGTGAAATGGCAGCTATTGAAGTGGAGCGATCGATAACCAACCCCCTGGAGCAGCAAATCAGGGGGATTGAGGGAGTAGAATCGGTTGACTCCACATCGGCGATTGGACGGAGCTCACTTCAAATTACGTTTGAACAGGGTCGGGGCGATGAACTTTCTAAAGAAGTAGAAACGGCTGCAAACGCCGCTAAAGGTGAGAATGCCGCGATCACGGATGTTACTTCAGGGCAGTATGGGACCACGCAAAGCTATGAATTCTATATGGATGTATCCGGCGGCAGCATGGAGGATATGACCGCTTTTGCCAAAAAGGTTCTTGAACCGCGCCTGGAAGCATTGCCGGAAGTCCGCGACGTATCGCTTGCAGGAGTTCAGGAGCACGAGGTAATCATTGAACTGGACCGCAGCAAATTGGCTGAAAAAGGGCTGGATTCTACAGCTGTGATTGGTGCGATTCAGCAGGTTAACAGCGAAGCCACACTGGGAGAACTCAGCAGGGATGCCAGCTCTCCTTCCCTCCGCTGGAATACGAAGCTCGAAAATGTGGAGGATGTACAGAATATTAAAATCCCATCACCAAATGGATTTGTTGATTTGAAAGATGTTGCAGATGTTCAATTTCAGCCGATTGAAAGCTCATCGTTCGTCTGGAAAAACGGAACAAAGGATTTCATCTTTGTCCAGGTTGGCCGTGCTGCTAATGCCACGCAAATTGAAATGGCAGCTGCGGTCCGCGATGAAGTGAAAAACATCCGCGAAGACGGGCTGGTAAAAGGCTTTGAGCTGAACGAAATGGTGGCACAGGCAGATTATGTGCAGGAATCAATTGATGGCGTGACCGGCAACATTTTAACCGGCGGCGTCATTGCCATTGCCATTCTTTTAATCTTTTTGAGGAATGTAAGGGCCACCTTTATCATCGGACTGTCGATCCCCACTTCCATCCTTCTGACGTTTACGGCGATGTGGGTTTTTGATTACAGCTTTAATATCCTGACCCTGATTGGGCTTGGCCTGGGGATCGGGATGATGGTGGATTCTTCGATTGTCATCATTGAATCCATCTATCGAAAAAAGGAACAGGGACTTGGCAGGCTTGAGTCCGTTTTGGAAGGAACGAAAGAGGTTTCATCAGCAGTTATTGCTTCGATGCTCACTACGATCGTGGTATTCCTGCCGATCGGCCTCATTGGCGGCGATGTGGGTACATTCATGATCATGCTGTCTGCAGTTGTAGCCATTACACTCATCAGTTCGGTTATTGTCTCGTTTACTTTGATCCCTTCGCTTTCAGAAAAATTGCTGAAACTGCCCAAGCCGAAGAAGGAGCGCAAAGAAGGGCCGATTATGCGCCTTTATAGCCGGATTGTGGCCTGGACCATCCGGAAAAAGCGGTACAGTTTTGCAGTCATTGCGATTTTCTTCCTGATGTTTGCCGGTTCATTAACGCTTGTGACGAAAATTCCGATGACGATTATGCCGGATATGTTTAACCGCTACACAGAGCTGATGGTTGACCTGGAAACAGGTATTTCTGTTGAAGATAAAGAAGACATCGCTCAAGGAATCAATCAGAAACTGCAGTCGATTGAAGATGTAGAGTCCAATTATGTCATGGACAGCGGCGGCATGTTCTATGCAATCATCAATATGACAAAAGGCGATGACATTTCAAGAGAGCAAAAAGATGTCAATGAAGATATTATGAAGCAACTTCGCAGCCTATCGGATTCCCTTCCGGTTAAAAATGTCCAGAGTGCGATGTCGGCTGGCGGCGGATCACCGGTCCAGGTGAATATTACGGGCGAAGATTTTGCAGATCTGCAGAAGCTTACCGGTGATTTTTCTGAGGAGCTCGAAAAGATTGACGGCATCGTCGGTGTGACCAACTCAATGGAGCGTACGTCTGAGGAGCAGGTTGTTGTATTAAAAGAAGAAGCGATTGAAACGGCAGGCTTAACCCAGCTGCAAATCAGGCAGTTTATTGAGCAGGCGTTCATGGAAATGCCTGTCGGGGAAATGTCCATGAATGAAGAAAATGTGCCGCTTGCCTTGAAATGGGCTGAGAAGACAGATTCCAGGTCAGATCTTCTGGATTTAAAGGTTCCAACTGCCCAGGGCGAGAAAGCATTATCTTCCTTTATTGAATTGAAGAGTGTAGATACACCAAATGAAATTTCCCATCATGACGGGGAGCGCTTCATCTCCATTTCTGCTGATATTGAAGGCAAGGACCTTGGTGCCGTGAACCGGGATGTCCAAAAGCTGATCAATGATTTTGATGCACCTGCTGGCTATAGCGTGGCAGCTGCCGGGGATCTTGAACAGCAGCAGGAATTAATCATGGATATGGTGTTTGTTTTAGCAATTGCGATTTTCCTTGTGTACCTGGTGATGGCTGTCCAATTTAACCACCTTGGCCATCCGCTGATCGTCATGTCTGTCATTCCGATGACCATCGTCGGGGTCATTCTCGGTTTGTTTCTGACACAGATGGAGCTTAGCGTAATGTCAGGAATGGGAATTGTGATGCTGATTGGGATTGTGCTCAATAACGCCATCCTGCTGATCGACCGTACGAATCAGCTCCGCCTGGAAGGCTTCTCTGTTGAAGTGGCCCTTCTGGAAGCAGGCAAAAACCGGATCCGGCCGATATTCATGACTACCCTGACAACGGTTGGCGGAATGCTGCCCCTTGCCCTTGCATCGGGAACTTCCGGCAACTATCAGGCGCCAATGGCAACGGTCATTATTTCCGGCCTGCTGTTTGCGACCTTTATCACGCTGCTGCTGATCCCGGCGGTTTACCGCTTGTTCACCACATCCAGCCTCCGCTTTGGCTGGCTGAAGAAAAAGCAAGAAAAGAAAAGCAGCGATGTTAAAGTGATTCCTGAGACCATTAATTAACATACTTCCGCCCCCTCAAATACTGAGGGGGCTTTTGCGGATTTTCAAGCACTATGGACAAGGGCTCTTTCCTTCTGTTTTTTCCTTCATATATTAGTAGGAGAGAAAGGAGTGAATCCCATGTGCCAATATTGTGTTGAAGAATATTATTATAAGAAGAAAGTCTGCTGCAAAAAGAAGGACAAACATGAACATCACGGCTGTAAGAAATGCACGAGTGATTTTAAACCTCACTGTCCCTGTAAAAAATGCTCTGATGAGCATAAAAGATGCTCCTGCCAAAAATGCTCACCGGAAATTCATCATTGCCCTTGCAAGAAATGCTCATTCGAACACCTGCATTTTTGCTGCTGTAAAAAATGTTCCCATAGATATGACTATTAATCCAGTAAAACAGCGGCCAGCTTTGCTGACCGCTTACTTTATTTTTTCTGCCGCACGCTTTAAGGAAACCATTAAGAGGCGGACGCCAAGAAAAAGATGATAAAACCGATGAAGGAATAGGTGTGCTTCCAATTGATAAGGACAAACATATTCAAAAAGCTGAATAACGGTTCAAAGATATAAGCAAACAGGATTCCAAGGCCTACCGCTGCAGCTGCATAGCTTTTCCACGTATTAAAATACTGATAAATCAGCATTCCCGATATGGGTATCACCACAAAATCTGCAGGCACTAACGGCGGAATAAAATGGAACAGCTTATCCGGATATCCCCACAAAATAAAGTTCAATCCTACAACATCAAGAAAACAGGCGAAGATTGCACATAGCAGCCCGAAAGCAAGTATTTCAAAGAACCGGCCCTTATCCACCAGCCTCCACCAAATAAAAAACGGCAAAATGCTCGCAGCCAGCAGCAGCCACCAATTAAAGCTGAACAAATCCTCATTCAGCCAATGCTCAAAAGAAACATCTCTTAACTTTTCCCTTAGGTTTTGCTCATCTTTATATGAAGGAATGCGGCTCATCTCATCACCTGCCTGCCCGAGTTGGTATCATGTTATTCATCTTTCCCCATGCAGTGAGTTACATACAGTAAGCCGATGGTTTTAGTGAAATATTGGCGGGTTAGTGGGATTGCATAAATATTCTGCTGGCGGGCGCAATTATGGTGGGGATGGCGCAATTGTTGATTGAATCGGCATATATTTGGTGTGATGGCACAATTACAGGTGATGCATACGCATTTAATTGGGCGGAAGTTGCGGGTCGGCGCACATATTGGATGAAGCGGCGCATATCTGGCATGATGGCGCATTTACTGGTGATGTTGACGCATTTTACTGGGCGAACGGCACTATCACGTTGCGGGTCGGCGCACATATTGGATGAAGCGGCGCATATCTGGTATGATGGCGCATTTAATGGTGATGTTGATGCATTTTACTGGGCGAACGGCGCAATCATAATGCAGAATAGCGCAATGATCCATCAAAACAACGCAATAATCAGCAGCAGCGGCGCATAAAGTTTTCACACAAAAAAGCAGCTGGCAGAGCCAGCCGCTTTCATTTCTATTGCTGTCCAGTATAAATGTTAATCGCATCTCTTAAAAACTCGGCCGCACCTGGGCGAATTTTATCATAATAGGCTTTAAACCTTTCATCTGCCACATACATTTCCGCAAGACCGGCGTGGGCCTCTTTGCTGTATTCACTCCAGTAGAAAGTGATCCACTGCTTGTGCAGATCGGCTGCTTTTTGTGCAAGCTCGCCTGCCGGATCGCCAGTTTGCATGGCTTCGGCTAGAGCAGTGTTCACCTCTTCAGCCAGTTTCGTTACGGCCTCATGCTCCTCCTGGGTCATGTTCATGAGTTTGGCATTGGATTTATCAACCGTCTCATCACCATATTTCTCACGGATTTCTTTTCCGTATTGTTCCTCATTATCTTCAATCATTTTCTTTTTGAATCCTTCAAACTTCTCTTTGTCTGACATGGTCGTTCTCCCTTCAGCTGACGCTATGGTTTTTTCTACATTCGTAATAAGCAGATCGAGCTGCTTTCTTTTCTCAAGGAGTTTCTCGCGGTGCTCCTTCAGTGCATCGGCAGCATCGAAAGCGGGTGCTGAGATAATTTCCTTAATTTGATCAAGGCTGATGCCAAGTTCTCTGTAAAACAGAATCTGCTGCAGTCTGTCAACTTCCTGCTGGCCATAAATCCGGTATCCTGACGAGGTTCTTGCCGGCTTAAGAATGCCAATTTCATCATAATACCTGAGGGTTCTCGAGCTGACCCCGGCCATCTGCGCAAGCTTCTGCACTGTGTATTCCATGCGATTGCCTCCTTTCAAGAAAAGCGGAAGCGCCTTGCACAGTAAGACGAAAATACTGGTTAGGCGCTGCAGCTAGACATTGAAAAATCTAGAAAGTACTTTCTGTTTATTACGATACACCTTTACGCAGCGTGAAGGTCAAACACTTTTTATAAAAAAATGATTAATCCAGCTTTTTAATTAGGAGAGCTGCGGTCGTTTTAGAAATTCTGCATCCTTCCAGGTCTGACTCCTTAATCAATCCCAGATCCACAGCGGATTTTATTTTCCCTTCATCAGGTCGCTTTTGAATCAGGTCGAGAAGATTCAGCTCCTCCAGTTTGCTGACAGTTGGAGCGGGGTCGAATTTTTCTGTCCTTCTAATCTGCCTCTGCAATTTGTAGCTGTCAATCTTCACTTCTCCTTTTTCATTCTGTCCCACTGCTGTATCGAAATACTGGTGGAACATGTCTTTAAGTTTATCGAGTTCGGCTTCCAAATCTTTCTTCCTGCGGTTCAGCTCATCAAAACGGACCAGCATCTCTTTTGTAATCATGTGGATCGCCTCTTTTCTTGGATGATATTTCATCTTATTTTGGAAGAGGGAAATTTATGCATAAAAAAAGAACATACGTTCCTGAATACAAACACAAAAGATTTGGTGTAAAATGGAATTAAATAGGAGGGGACATGATGCTTTTAAACATTTTTTGGGGAATACTCGGACTTTATGTATTGCTATCTCTCCTGATCCTGCCGATGCAATACCGCTATTTAACCGCTATAAAAAAAGAAGAAGCTAAAAATAAGGCGAAGGGGAAAAGACAGGGAGAAATGTATGACAATATGAGAGCGGGCGAACTGGTTCTGCATGAAAACATTCAGGGAAACCCGGTCTTTTTTCTGGCTAATTTCCTGGCATCGGTTATCTATCGGATTAAGCATTGACCGGTTTCCCGGATAAGATTTAGATTTCGCGTTTATATTGAAAATTTCGCGATTAAGTACTCAAATAGCCTGGCGGGCTTCCGCCAGGCTTCTCTTTACTGCAATTCTTCCAGCGCAATTTTCTGATACGCTTTAAAAATGGAATCA
Source organism: Cytobacillus pseudoceanisediminis (assembly GCF_023516215.1). NCBI lineage: Bacteria > Bacillati > Bacillota > Bacilli > Caryophanales > Bacillaceae > Cytobacillus > Cytobacillus pseudoceanisediminis. The sequence continues at coordinate 3,224,142 of NZ_CP097349.1, forward strand.
CAGAACACATCCCATTCTTCAGCCGCTTCCATGGAAGCTTCGCTGACTCCCCGCACACCGGTCGCTGGAGCAGATCTGTCAGCTGCTCGGCAAATCGATCAATCGTTGCCTGAGATGCACCTTCCAGCACGTTCGCAACAAAATCAGCTGGCGGATACCAGTCTGTCACTCTCTGAATATCGCGGTAAATTTGCGTCAGCAGCAGATTGCGCGGGCCTTCCCACTGTTCATTGACAACAATATCGCGGAAAATGCGCGGCAGTGAGGAGAATTCCTCCATGACGCCATGGCCGGCAAAGACGGAGATGGCATCGCGCAGCACCTCTGCTCCTTCGTTTGTTGCACAGATTTTCTGCAGAAGCACAAGCTCCCTCAGGTTAAACAGCTGTTTTCTCAGTTCAATTGGCTGATCAACCGGAATACCGGCATTCAGCGGCTGATCAAGAAGCAGGAATTGATCATAGATTTTAAAAGCGCCTGCCGCTGTGCGGTGTGCAGCGTTTTCAATTTTCTTCAGTGTTCTCGCTGATAGCGGATAATCTTTTACCTTTTTGCCAAAAACAGTCCGGAAATTTCCATACAGACTGGCTTCACGTGCTGCCCGGAGCATGAATCCTGCGCAGGCAATGCCAATTTCAAGGCGGGATAGTGTCAGGACGATACCGACCGCAACGGCCACCCCTTTTCCTGCCGGGCCAACCGGATAAGCAAGAGCCCCATTATACTGGAATTCCCCTGTCGGAAGCTCGGCCGTTCCCATTTTCCACTTGATCCGGTTGATTTCATACCCATTGCGTTTTTCTTTTTCTTTATCTCCCGGAAGCCAGGACGGAACAATAAATGTCGATACTTTATCAGTGCCGGAAATTTTCGCAGTGACCACCGAATAGTCGGCATGGGCAACCGAACAGAAAAATTTATTGCCGTAGAGGCGATAGATTTTTCCATCTGGAACAGCCTCAAGTACATTGGCAGGCAAATCCGATCCTCCCTGGATTTCTGTCATGAATTGGGCACCTATCGCAAAGTCCCCACCCAGCCCCTCTTTCGTATGCTGTAAAATTTGCTCCAGCTCTGGAATATCTTCATTCGGATATTGTTCAAGGAGTGCAATTAATCCAATCGTGCATGTCAGCGGGCAGGCGACACCGGCTTCCCCAGCTGATGTATCAGCATCCGCTTGGCAAAACTTTCCCAGGCTGGCATTTTGCTTGAAAAGAGACCTGTACTGAACACTTCTTTTTCCAGCTGATGTGTTTCCATTGGACGGATGACACGGTCAATGCGGTGATTGAAGGCATCAAAATGAAGCAAATACGGACGGACTTCCGGCCTTGCCGCTCTTTCTGCAAGGGTGCTCCATCTGGAAGAAACAGCAGGAGAAAAATGCTGCAGCTCAATATGTATCTGTTCATATTGTGAGCCTGCATATTTCTTTAAGGCCTTTTGCAAAAATGGATCATCCTTATACCAATCCAGATTGTTGCGCTTCTCTAAAAATTCATCAAATGTGTATGAATTCTTTCCTCTTATCTGCTGGTCCTGGGAAGTTATCGTCATGGAAAAATCACTCCTTTTTTGATTGACAAATACTAATTTTCAGAATTATTATAAAACTAAGCTAACGTTAACGTCAACTAGGAGGATACATAATGACAGTAGAAAAGATTTTCACCATCAGCGAGCTTGCGACGATGTTTGACATCAGCTCAAGGACGATCCGCTATTACGAGGAAATTGGCATGCTGACTTCGGAAAACCGTGACAGCATGACTAAACAGCGCAGCTATACGAATCGTGAGCGCCGGCGGCTGAAGATGATTCTGCGCGGAAAAAACTAGGCTTCAGCCTTCAGGAAATCAAGGAAATGATTGATCTTTATGAATTAAATCCGGAAGGTGAAGCGGAAAAAAGCAGGATTATTGCATTCGCTGACAGCAAGCTAAAGGAAATTGAAGAGCAGATCATGCAGCTGCAGATGCTGCGGGAAGACATTCTGACTTACAAAGAAAAGTATGAAAACAGCCGGGTGAAAACATAAAATTATTCATTTAAAAGGGGCTGAGCTAAGTGGGAGCAACGATTCACGGAGTATTGGAGAGAAATGCAAGGAAGTTTCCTGAAAAGGACGCCTTTATTACGGCGTCGAACCGCCTTACCTACGCAGACATGAACCGTACATGCAACAGACTGGCACGATATCTTCAGGGTGAAGGTATCCGGCGGGGTGACCGGATTGCAGTGATGTCCCGCAATAATGAGCACTTCTTTTATGCTTTTTTTGCCTGCATGAAGATCGGCGCCATTCCAATGCCGATGAATGTCCGTCTGACACCGAAGGAATTGGGGGCTATTTTTCAAAACGCGAGTGCTGCAGGGGTTCTGTATGAGGATGAGCTTACTGAAACGGTGACAGCATTAAAAGAGAATTTGAATTTCTATGTTTCGATTCAGGATGCGGTTGAGGCTTCAGTTCATCTTTCTGACGGCAATCTTGATGTGCCAATTGATTCACGGGATGTCTGCGAGATTCTTTTTACATCCGGAACAACCGGTACGCCAAAGGGAGTTGTGTTTAACCATGAACGCATACTTTCGATTGCCGCCGCGGTTTCGGTTAATTTCAGCTTATCGCATTGTGATTCCATGCTTACCCTAATGCCGCTCTCCCACTCTGCTCCTTTGAATACTTTTTTCATGAGCGGGTTTTACTGCGGCGCCTCTCATGTAATTGGGGACTTTACGCCTAAAGGGTTCCTGAACTGGATTCAGCAGGAAAAGACGACCTTCTCATTTGCGGCTCCGGTTGCCTATTTGCTTGCGGCAAAGGATCCGGATTTGGCTTCTTATGATTTATCCAGCATGCGTGTTTTTGCATATGGCGGCGGTCCGCTGGCACTTGCCTCCTATCATCATGTAAAAAAAGCATTTCAGAACGAAAACTTTTATCAGGTTTACGGGTTGACGGAAGCGGGCCCGAATGGAATTTTATTATATCCGGAAGAGCATCTGGAAAAGGCGGGAAGCATCGGCAAAAATCCGACGGTTAATATGGAAATCCGGGTCGTCCGTCCGGATGGCACCGATACGGCTCCCAATGAATACGGCGAGATTCTTCTGACAGGTGACAGCCTCATGCTGGGGTATGACAATAACCCGGATGAAACAAATGCCGCGATGAAGGATGGCTGGCTCTATACTGGCGATATTGCCTATCGGGATAAGGATGGCTACTTTTACATCGTCGACCGTAAAAAGGATGTCATCATCTCGGGCGGCGTCAACATTTATCCGCGTGAAGTCGAAGAAGTACTCGCGAAGCATGACGCGGTTTTGGAATCCTGTGTGGTCGGTGTGCCGCATGAAGAATGGGGCGAAACCGTTAAGGCTGTTGTCGTGCTGAAGGGAGATGCTTCAGAAGAGGAATTGCGCGCATTTGCGGCTGAACATCTGGCTGAGTTTAAATGTCCGCGGATATATTCCTTTGTGGATGAATTGCCGCGGAATGCGAGCGGGAAGATTTTAAAGCAGCAGGTGAAATTGGTGCATGCTTAATTGTATTGGGGATCAGGAGCTTAGGAAGGCACCTGGTTCTTTTTTTATGGAGGATTTATGGCGGCCGTTTTTCTGGCTCTGGCTCCTTTTTCGGCTTCATGAGAGCTTCATGGCGACCATTTTTCTGGCTCTGGCTCCTTTTTCGGCTTCATGAGAGCTTCATGGCGACCATTCTTCTGCATCTGGCTCCTTTTTCGGCTTCATGAGAGCTTCATGGCGACCATTTTTCTGGCTCAGATGCCTTTTTCGGCTTCATGAAGGCTTCATGACTACCATTTTTCTGGCTCTGGCTCCTTTTTCGGCTTCATGAGAGCTTCATGGCGACCATTCTTCTGCATCTGGCTCCTTTTTCGGCTTCATGAGAGCTTCATGGAGACCATTTTTCTGCCTCTCGTGCCTTTTTCGGCTTCATCGGCGATTCATGGCGACCATTTTTCTGGCTTTGGTGCTTTTTCGGCTTCATCGGCGATCCATGGCGACCATTCTTCTGCTTTTGGTGCCTTTTCGGCTTCACGAAGGCTTCAAATTATTTAATCTCAAGGTATAACGACAAAAAGGGAAATCCATCCATGAGGAATGATCGTTAGTCCATGCTATTAACGACCAAACAAGAGATACACCATGAAATATGGGAGTTAATCCTAATCATTATCGACCAAACAAGAGGTGCCACATGAAAAATGGGAGTTAATCCTAATCATTATCGACCAAACAAAGGTGCCACATGAAATATGGGAGTTAATCCTAATCATTATCGACCAAACAAGAGGTGCCACATGAAATATGGGAGTTAATTCTAATCATTAACGACCAAACAAGAGATGCCACATGAAATATGGGAGTTAATTCTAATCATTAACGACCAAACAAGAGATGCCACATGAAATATGGGAGTTATTCCGAATCATTATCGACCAATTGAGAGATACACCATGAAATATGGGAGTTATTCCGAATCATTATCCGCCAAATGAGGGATTCAGCAGCAATACTGAAGCCCTTCCCTCCCACTCAGTTGCCCTTTTTCGGGTTTATGATGAAAACAGGAGGAATTCCCCCTTAAAGAAAGTATCTTAATAGTATAACCAAACAATCCAGGAGGCCACATGAAATCAAGAACCGAAACCGAGATGATGAATCTGATTTTATCAACAGCCCGGGAAGATGAACGGGTGCGCGCGGTTATTCTGAATGGCTCGCGCGCGAATCCGAATGTGAGGAAGGATATTTTCCAGGATTACGATATTGTGTACATAGTTAGGGAAATGGAGTCCTTTACCTGTGATCATAGCTGGGTGGATGTATTTGGCGAGCGGGTTATGATGCAGATGCCGGAGGAGAAGGTGCTGCCGCCTGCCGATGGGCACGGACGCTTCCCCTATTTGATGCAGTTTATGGACGGGAACAGGATTGATCTGACTTTGATTCCGGCTGACGAGATGGATGAGCTGCTGGAGCCCGACAGTCTGAGTGTGCTGCTTCTTGATAAGGATGGACTGATTGGGTACCTGCCGCCAGCCAGTGACCGGGATTATCTGATCAAGAAACCGGATGCCCAGGAATTTGCAGATCTCTGCAATGAATTTTGGTGGATCACGATGAATATCAGCAAAGGGCTTTGGCGCAGGGAGCTTACTTATGCGATGTTTATGCATGAGCAGATCAACCGCAATGTGCTAATTACCATGCTCGAATGGAAGGTTGGCATCACAGACGATTTTACAAAGAGCGCAGGCAAAGCCGGCAAGTATCTGCCCGATTTTCTTCCTGACGAGGTATGGGAGCAGTTCGAATCCACCTATTCAGACGCCGATTTTCATCACATATGGGAAGCCCTTTTTACAATGTGCTCCCTTTTCAGAGAAACGGCCGTCGAGGTCGCAGAAAAGCTGGGCTTCGAATACCCGTTTGAAGATGATAAGCGTGTAACTGCTTTTTTAAAGCATGTCCGCATCCTGCCTGCCAATGCATCATCCATCTATTAAAAAAATCCCCTTCACAGGGGATTTTTCTAGTTATTCTTCAATTCCAGCTGTTCGAACGCAGACCAGTTCACCATTTTTTCAAGAAGAATGGAGATCAGGACGCCCATCAAAAGCCCGTTGGATAGGAATGGCTGAATCAAAACCGGCAATTCTGCGAATACCGCGGCCGGTGTATTCATCAAACTGATGCCGATCAGGACGGGTGCGGCTAAACGGAATATTGTGTCTGAGTTGAACACTTTTCCGCTTAAGCTGTTGAAAGCTGTCCCGAATAACTGCAGATATGCGACAAACAGCACGGCGTTCCCGACTGTTACCGGCATGCCGGCCAGCCATGACCCGAGATGCGGAATCAGGCCAATGACCGTCAGGAGCGCGCCGCCGATGAAGAATGGTGTTCTCATCAATATTCTCGTGCTTTGCAGAAATCCGATCGATGAGGTGAATGGCGTATACGGCACGAGACCAAACCCGCTTCCCATCACTGTGAAAACTGCGGTGATAAAAATCGATCCGCGGTATTCGCGTTTCCCGGATTCTTTTTTAAATAAACGGTCACTGGAGCTGATGGAAGCGACTGTGTTGCTCAGGTTCATCAGACTGGCAAAAAAGGCGACGGCCACAATTCCGATTTCGAGGTTAGGCTGTCCCAGCGGAAACAGTGTAAAGCTCACATCTCCGGACGCTGTCCCCTGCATCGCTTGACCGGCAAACAGTAGATCATAGCCTATCCATCCTGCCAGCAATCCTATTAAGATGGAAAAATTGCTGATGACGGCGTTCCCTTTTAATTTTAATAAACTCACAAAAATGACGAGTGCAAAGGAATAAAGGGTGATGGGAACATCAATGGTGCCCTGTTCACTGACCTTCATCATGCCTTTGAAAAAGATGAAAATCAGCTGGAAGGTTAATAGGAACAGGTAAACGGACATCACCATCGGGCTGAATATCGATTTTAGCAGAGAGATGCCGTTGAAGGCTGCTAGAATTAGAGTGACAGCCGAAGCGAGCAGTACGCCTGTCGCAATTCCGCCCCCGATTTCCGTATAGCTCATGCCAAGGGACGATGCCGACAGTCCAAGGTTTAAGATGACTCCCCACAATAAGCCGGAATGGCCTTCCATGAGCGGATACCGATGCCCTTTCCAGCCTTGAAAAATGGTTGCCAGCCCCGTAAAGATAAGCGAGGCTCTCAGCATCATCGCAATCGTTTCTCCCGGCAGCCCGAAGACTGTTCCAACCGAAATTGGGACCATCACTGTATTAGCAAAAATAAAAAATAGCCATTGAACAGAAGAAAATATCGTTACGGTACCAAACCGTTTATCCAAGGTATCAACACCGCTTTCTATTATTTCGTTTCTCTAAAAATAAACTAGCTATTATTATAGTACAAATCGCGAAAAATTTCTTTGGATTTTTCTTGCAGAAGGATGGAATTTGGAAGAAAGCGGAGCTGGAGCCTGGAATATCGGCGGCTGAGCGATATATTGAAAAGCTGACCGATAAAGTGAAATTTTGACCGTTATCCATTAATTGACCGAAATACTAGAGATGTTAACGGCCATGCAAAATAGAAAAAACCCGCAAAATCCATTGCGGGCGCTTCTCCATTTTTACATAAACCCCGAAAACCACAGTCCGAGCGCGGTTCCAACGTAGTTGCCGATGATATAGCCCAGCGTTCCGACGACGAGTATCGGTCCGATCAGATCCTTCCAGCCTTTGGCGATGGCCATGGCGGCAGCGGTAGTCGGGCCGCCGACATTGGCATTGCTGGCCAAAAGGATTTCTTCGAGGTCATATTTTAGCAGTTTGCCTGCTGTTAAAGATACAGTCAGGTTCACTACGACGATAATGAACACAAACACCAGCAGCAGCGGGGCATTTTCGATAATCAGCGGAATCGATGCCGGGATGCCGATCACGACAAAGAACAGGTAAATCAGGAATGTGCCGATTTCCTGGCTTCCGTTAATAGACTCGAAGTACCTCGGAAACATGGCCAATACCAGGAACGTCAGAGTGGTCAGCATCAAATACTTGTCTCCAAACAGCCCGTTTACGAGATTGATAAAGAAAGAAACGTCATCCCCGGAAGGAATGGCGGAGTCCAGGAATTCAGCAACTTTAAATGAAACAATCACCAGCAAAAAAGCTGTTCCGACGGATAACGCGATATCCTTTAAGGAGATGTCCTTTCGCTTCCAAAAGCTTTCCGCAAGTGTCTTCCCCTCTACTCCTATACTGCCGCTTTCCACCTGGTCTACATGCGGCGTTTTAAACCGGCGCCGGAAAAAGCCAATGGCCGGTACCATCATCAGAACGACGAAGTAAATGGCCATCATTAAATTATCGGCGACAACTGCGGCTGATACCATTTCTCCAGGCGTCTTGAACTTTGCCGCCATGGCCGCGAAGTTTACCCCGCCGCCAATATAGGACGCGCTGAGCATGGCTCCTAGTTTATCAAGGACAGGTATATGATCTTTCAGCAAGAAGAAGCTGATGATCACCCCTGCCACTGTCCCGATGGAGCTGATCAGAAAGATAATCAGCAGACGGCCGCTTTCCTGCCAGATTCTTTTAATCTTCACATGAAAAAGAAGCAATGGGATCGCAAGCGGAATGATAAAAGTCCAGACTGCATCGTATACAGGTGATGCTGTCGGAATAATGCCGGTATTGGATAGAATGATGGCGCCAATCAGGGCAACAATCGCCCCTGAAATTTTTGCTGCCCAGCTGTAACGCTGCTCCAGATAGATGCTTGCCGAGGCCCATACCACAATAATTCCCCATAGTGTTACATAATCATCAGCTTTAATAAGTGTCTGCTCCAATAACATTTCCTCCTTTTTTACAGTGTCACTACTACTCATAGTAGCTCTATCTCTTTTAAAATTCAAAATATTCAAACCGGACGGAATTGATTCAACAAAATTCGGGTGGTGCCTGTCACCAAAAATTATTTTATATTTTTTTGAAGCCGAAAGTGCCCTTTCGTACGTCTAGATTGCAGACACTTTTTTAGAAGGAAGGTTATTGCGTGATAGAAGTTAGAGAATTAAGCCATGCGTTTGAGATTGGCAAAAAAGAAAAGAAGACGGTAATTCCGGTATTGGAGGATGTTTCTTTTTCAGTGGAAAAAGGCGAGATTGTCACGATTGTGGGCAGGAGCGGATCCGGGAAGTCGACGCTCTTGAATATCATCAGCGGTTTTATTAAGCCAAAGCATGGGGAGGTCTGGATACAGGGTGAAAAGGTCAGTGACTATAACGAAGGCAAATTCGCTGATTTCCGCCTGGCGAATCTCGGATTCATTTTCCAGAGCTTTCAGCTGATTCCGAGCATGACGGCTTACCAAAATGTCGAGCTCCCTCTCATTCTCAAAGGGATGACTGAAAAGGAAAGACAGCAGAAGACGGAAGAGACGTTAAAGCGGGTAGGCCTTATCGAATATAAAGATCATTATCCAAGTGAGCTTTCCGGCGGACAGCAGCAGCGCGTCAGCATCGCCCGGGCGCTTGTGGTAAATCCTCCCCTCATTCTGGCTGATGAACCGACAGGCAGCCTGGACAGTGAAACAGAAAACGAGCTGCTGCAGTTCATTCAAGAGCTGAACCGGGATCTGGGCATCACGTTTCTGATTATTACGCACGACGAAAAAGTGGCAGCCATCGGCCATAAGACAATTGAAATCACAGATGGAAGGGTTATGGAGGGTGTATTGGCATGAATTTAAAAGATCAATTCAGATTTGTAAGGCAAAATATGAAAAAGAATAAAACAAGGCTGTTTATGACGATTTTAGCCACAGCGATTGGATGTACCTTTCTGATTGTGCTGGCATCGGTCGGATTCGGGCTTCATAAATCGATCATCCAGGATGTAATGGAAGACAGCCTTGTTACGGAAGTCCAGGTTCACGGCAAGGAAGCGGGCGAAGGAAATTTCCAGGGCATCAAAGATGAAGATATCAAACATTTTCAAGAAATCACCGGGGTAAAAGCAGTTACCCGCAGGCAATCTCTGCAGCAAAGCCCGATCTTTAAAACAGGGGATTATACCTCTCAATCAGAAGCTGTTTCGGCCTATTTCCCGGAAGAAGTGAAAGCAGGATTCGAGCTTTCTGAAGGAAGACTCCCGGAAAAAGGGAATGAAGTGGTGGTTGGCTCCTCCTTTGCGGATGGTCTGTCTCTGGAGCCGAAAGAAGGAGAGAATGCCTTTAATGAGGATGGAACGATAAAAGAAGAATACGCCTACAAGGGTGAGTTAGTCGGAAAGACGATTGAAATGGAAGTTATCAAAATGGAGGATGGCAAGGAAATCAAAAAGTCCATTCCCCTGACCATAACCGGGGTCACGAAAAAGCCTTCTAAAGAATGGATGCAGATCCGCACGGTCTTCATTTCCGAAGATATTTTTAAGGAAGTGGAAGCATTCACCGGTACACCTGCCGGCAGTCCGGAGCAAGTGGAGGGAGCTTCCGAGGATACTGGCCGAATATACGATACTGTCAGCCTTTACGCTAAAGATGTCGAGGCTGTCACAGGCATCAATGACCAATTGAAAGACGGCAATTATATGGTTTATTCCATCGTGAACGAGATGAAGCAGATTAATATGGTTTTTACGATTTTAAAAATCGGTCTTCTCTTCATCGGTACCATTGCTTTGATCATTGCCTCCATCGGCATTTATAATACGATGACGATGGCCGTTACGGAGCGCGCCCCCGATATCGGGATCATGAAAGCGATCGGCGCCCATCCGAAAACGATTAAGCGGATCTTTGTCCTTGAAAGCAGCTATATCGGCCTGCTTGGCGCCCTGTTTGGGACGATTGTTGCTTATGGAATCAGCTATGCGGTCAACCTGGCCCTTCCGCTCGTGCTGGAAAGAGTATTTGAGGAAGCCCCGCCTGAGGGCCTCATGCTTTCCTACATTCCGTGGTCCCTGACATTGATCAGTGTGGCGATTTGTCTGACAGTTACCATCTTCTCAGGCTGGCGTCCGGCCAAGCGCGCGACACAAGTGGATGTGCTGAAGGCAATGAGACGGGAAGTTTAATAGATAAAACATCGCTGGTATGAGCCGGCGGTGTTTTTTATTATAACTTGAATGCTTCTTCGCGAACCTTCTGCAAAAATTCTTCAACCACTTTCAGGTTGTTTTTATCGCCGCCAAGCTTCAGCATGGCCCTTCCTACGAAGTTAACCCCTTTATTTTCCCCTTCATAAATAAACCTGGTATGGGAGTCATCGATTTTGACCAGCGTAAATGCGAGGGTGATTTCAAAGGCCTTTCCCAATACAAAATGGATCTGCTTATGCTTTTTATCCTCTGCATTCTCATATGCCAGCGTTTCGACAATATAAGTTTCCTGGCGCTTGCCTTCTCTGTAGGTTTGCCTGTGCTTTGCCCCTGCTTCATGTTCCCTTTTTCGATCAGGGTGTGCTCTTCGACCTTGGGCATGATTTTCTTTATGTGCTGGTCGGAAAACAACCTCCACACCTTTTCAATATTCCTTTCAATCATGATTTCTTCTTTCCATTGAATCACGATTCTTCCTCCTTCCCCGATTCCAAAAAGGCATCGATTTCATCTATTTGGCCTTGAAGCTCTTCCATTTGTTTCTCGATCAGTTTTCTTTTTGCAGCAGCAATGCTTCCAGATTGGCGAATGATTCATCCTCCATCACGGAAATCATTTCCTGAATGGTGAAGCCTAGTCTTCTTAGTTTTATTAACAGAATAGCCAAAAAATAGCTGCCGTCATCGTAATACCGGTAATTGTTTTTTGAGTCAATAAAAGCAGGCTCCAGCAGCTTCACTTCTGCGTAATATCGCAATGTTTCCTTCGTTAACCCGGTCATTTCCGAAAACTCGCTGATCTTGTACATCGCTTCCTCCCATTTATCTTAAACTGTGGGGTGCACCACACGGTCAATGCTTTTTTAAATAATATTTTGTATTATGTATATCACAATGCACATCCGATAGAAAGAGATAGAAAAAGCCTCAGGCGGCATGAACCGCTGAGGCTTTATTCCGTTATAGATTTCAACCAGGGAGCGAATCGCTTCCTCTTCCTATTCTTATTTTGCATACTCGCCAATATAGGATTAATCGATTGAATTGCTGCTATTATTTTCCTTTAGTTAATTCATTCACTATAAATTCCAGCTGATTTTCAAGGGAAATGGCATCGTTAAACCAAAATGATTCGGAATCAAATTCTATCACCTTGTTGTTTTGTACAGCAGGAATTTCCTTCCATACACTTGTATCCATAAAGGATCCCTTCCCTGTTTCATCTCCTGTTCCAACAAACATAATGTCACCGGCGTATTCTGGGATTAACTCAGTCGATATGGATTTATAGCCGGGTCCAAACACATCCTTTTCTACCTTATCAGGTGCCTGAATTCCAAGGGCCTGATAAATGATTTCCGTTCCCCGTCCCCAATTCTTTCCGTAAATATATGTTTCTTTTCCCATTGTTTCGAGTACTGTTACAGTTACATCCTCACCAATGGCAGCTCTTACCTTTTCCTTTTCTTCTTTAGCTTTTTCAGTCCATTCTTCTACCCATTTTTCTGCTTCATTTTCTTTCCCTACAATTTTCCCAATTTCAATATGCTGCTGTAAATAATCGTACTCTGTATTTGTCAGGGCAACAGTTGGAGCAATTTCCGAGTATTTCTTTAGATTCTTATCAGACGAAAAAGCAATAATTAAATCTGGCTCCAATTCTATTAACTTTTCGATGGACCCTTCCGCAACAACTTCTGTATTTTCTAGTTTATCCCCGAAAAATTTGTTTCCTTTTACCCATTCATTCACGGCAACAGGGGTAATTCCAAGCTTCAATACATTCCCCACATAGATATGTGCCAATACCGCCACCCTTTTAGGCTTGGCAGGAACCTGGACATCTCCATCTTCTCCATGGTATGTCCTTGTGCCAGAGTCAGCGCTTGCCCCTGATGTTTTGCCTGAGCTTTCTCCGCAGGCAGATAAAGTACACGCTAACAACAGTGTGATGACAATTAATATAAACTTCGTTTTTTTCACTGGTTTTCATCTCCATCATATTTTTCTATCAACATCAAGTGTAAATGATTATCATTATCAATAAGAATAAAACAGTTCAGCTCGTTTTTCAATTCATTTTTATCATATATTTTATTTTTGATAGAATTTGAACCGCATCTATTCTCCATTTAAATATAAAAAACCTCAAAAGCAACAACCGTTAAGGTACTTGTACTTTTATGGTTTTAACACAAATCTCAAAGACCTGCTTAAAGCGGCAGGCACTACAGAGATATGGTTTTTTCCCCCTCGGCGATATCCAGCATAATATCAAGCCGTGAATCCTTCAAGAGGGTTAAGCGCTCTGCCAATTCCTTTACATCCTCCACCATGAATCGTTTTTCCTGAGCTCCGGCTGAAAAATAGATTTTAAGATTGCCATCTCTCAATCGGTCTATGAATTCGGTTCCAGCTCCAAAATACATTGCTGATTCCACCAAATGGTTGGGCTGCTAATCATATAGCTATGAAAAGCTTCCGGCTTTGTAAAAAGCGCATACAGACCAAACAGTCACCCTAAGGAATGGCCAAAGAAGATGTGCCTCGCAGGATCAGCCTCAAACATTTCATTCACCTTCGGCTTCAGTTCCTGTTCAATAAATTGCAGGAATTTCCCGCTCCCCCGCTCCTTGGCCATGGCTTCCGGAGAATCTTCTGTGATTTCAAAAGTGAACTCCGGCGGGGAATCCAATATCCCTTATTCTCCTTAAACCGGAAGCGGTCCTTTTCGATCGTTAAATCTCCCGCTCCGTTCACAACGGCGAGCAATATATGCTGATTGGTAAACTGATCCTCCAGCTGCCACTGCATTTCTTCTTTTATATTTCTATTTTTCTCAGCCTGAATATGAGGTCTTCTAACGCAAAGCAATCAGTATTTATTTCTAACACTCCTGTTCTTTCTATCAATAATGATCATCAATATCACTTTATAAAACAAGAGCACAAAAAAACATCGCCCTCTAGTTGCGATGTTTTCTTGGCTTACCCATTTAAAAATAAGGTAGCTGTTACATATTTCTTTGTCAGCGACTTGTAGTAGGCCGATAAAACTGTCAGTGAAGCCGTTACAAGAATATTGGAAACGATGTCTTTCTGGTTTTCAGTAAAATCCTGGAAACTCTCCATTGTTTTCAATGCTTCTTTTGATGCACTGTTCTGTCTGATCGTATATGCTTTTTTCGGCACCATTGTGCTGATGGACTTTTTCAAAAATGGCCGCGTAAGCAGAATAAAAAGGGATCGGCCCAATCAGGTCGTCTGTGCGGTCATCCAGATCATTAAAAAGGAGGGCAAGAATTTTTCGGATCGAATCGAAATCAAGCGTCGCTTTCAGATCCTCCACGATAAAAAGCATGGCAGCCTGGTCGGCCGAATATTTCTTGCCGAGCTGCGGACTGCCTATCAGGTCCTTAACATCCCGCTTCACCCAGTTTTGCACAGCAGTCGAAGATAGATGGGTAAATTCAATCTGGTTTCCCAGTGCGACAATTTCATTGATGGAAAAGCCGATTTTCTGCAAATCTGCCCGCAGCAACTTTTCAAATATAGCCGGCATTTTGGTATCCAGAAAAGCTTCCGTTGATATTCCTTTCTTTTCATGAGCGGCCCCCCATGCCTGCTGGAGAATTTGTTTGGGTGAATGCCCCCTTCCCCCTTCAGCGACAGAAGGAAATCAGCCATGCTTTTCCTCGATAGCTGGAATAATTCCAAGATAATCAGCCCCTGCGTTCTCTTTTCGATGCTTTCATCCTAATGGTTTACATGATAACAGTCAACGTCTATTTCCTTACCGCCTAGTTTTTACTTGTCATTTTAATCGAAAAATTGTATTATATAGTCAGATGACAAGTTCATATGAACTCAAAATAGATTAAAGGGTGAGGAAATGGGTAAACGTATTTTTTACTTTTTATTGACGAACGTGCTGGTTCTATTGACCATCAGTATTATTTTCTCGCTGATTGGCGGAGGTAATTACATCAATGCCCAGGGCGGCATTGATTTCGGCGCATTGCTTGTGGTCAGTGCCGTAATTGGTTTCACTGGCTCCTTCATTTCCCTGTGGATGTCCCGCTGGATGGCCAAGAGAATGATGAATGTTCAGGTGCTGGATCCGAATAGTTCCCTTTCAGCAGCTGAACGCGACATCGTGGAAAAAGTTCATCGCCTATCAAGAGCAGCAGGCTTAACACATATGCCTGAAGTGGGAATCTACCATTCCCCTGAAGTGAACGCTTTTGCAACAGGTCCTACGAAAAAACGCTCTCTTGTGGCGGTTTCAACTGGATTGCTCCAGGAAATGGATGACGATGCCATTGAAGGTGTCATCGCCCATGAGGTCGCACACATCGCGAACGGAGACATGGTCACCATGACCCTTCTCCAGGGGTTGTCAACACATTCGTTGTCTTCCTTGCTCGAATCGCAGCCTGGGTGGCATCCCGTTTTGTCAGAGAAGAAATGGCGCCGATTGTACACTTTATAGCTGTAATCGTGTTCCAAATCGCCTTTTCAATCCTTGGAAGCCTTGTGGTCTTCGCCTACTCCCGCCACCGTGAGTTCCATGCGGACCGCGGGGGTGCTGACCTTGCCGGCAAAGACAAAATGACACATGCCCTGCAGATGCTGAAGGCCTACTCCAGCCGCATCAAGGGTGAAGAGCAGACAGCGATCTCCACTTTGAAAATTAATAACAGAAGCAAAGCTTCACTGTTCTCGACGCATCCGGATTTGGATGAGCGTATCAGACGTTTGAGTGCGAAGTAAGCAGAAAAGCGCACGCGCCTTGTCCACCCCGACACTCGAGGGGGAGGCTGCTTGTGTTAGACATATGAAAAGGGTGCCCTGGATGGGGCACCCTTTTCATATTCTTTCATCTCTAACTCTCTGAAAATTGTTTGTCCCCTCAATATCCGGGTAATCTCCTAATAGACAGCAGGAAAAGCATCGGGACTAAAGCTGTGACGGTTTGTCCCGATGCAGCACCCTGGAAAATTTTTTTACACGAGGAGGCTATGAACATGAACGGTTTCCAGCGCATTGCACTTGTACTGACGATTATTGGAGCCATCAATTGGGGGCTGATTGGGTTTTTCCAATTTGATTTAGTTGCCAGCTTATTCGGAGGACAGGATGCAGTT
This sequence comes from Cytobacillus pseudoceanisediminis, assembly GCF_023516215.1. Classification (NCBI taxonomy): domain Bacteria; kingdom Bacillati; phylum Bacillota; class Bacilli; order Caryophanales; family Bacillaceae; genus Cytobacillus; species Cytobacillus pseudoceanisediminis. The sequence goes on from NZ_CP097349.1 coordinate 3,239,927, forward strand.
TTATCAAGAATAATCTATGGTTTAGTGGGAATTGCCGGATTGATCAATCTGGGACTCCTCTTTAAACCGAGCCGTGAATATGAAAGAGAACCGGAATCAAGGCCTGTTCGATAAAAGAAATTCCCCCTCCAATATGGCTGGGGGGTTCAATCAAACGTTTGATTAAACCGATAGACCAAAAAACGCTCATTTTCATCGCCCTCGAGGACCACCTCTTTTATCAGCTCAAACGGGGTGCTGTTTTCCAGATAAAAAATATAATCTTCTGAAGGGTAGTATAAGATGATGTCCATTTTGCGCGGGTTCTCTTCGGCTGAGAGCAGGATGCTGTTGACGACTTTCATAAAGATCTTCACCGAAAACGGATTGAAAAAGTAAAAGTGGCTGTCCTGCGGTGTTATTTCATACTCCTGAGCCAGGATGCACTGAAAGCTGATTCTGGCTTTTTCTCCTTTGTAAGTCCGCAGGTTTTCCAGTGCCTCACGGTAAAAGTCCTCACTCATCTCCACGCCGGCAGCAGATGCCCGAAATGTATGGTGAATATAAAAAGGCAGCCTGCCTTTGCCGCAGCCGAAATCCACCAGGCGGTCGCTGCTTCTTAACCCGTATTCACTGAACAGTTTTTCCAGGCCTTGATATGGAGTTGGCTCGTAGCGGTGGTAGTGGAAAGATTTATGGAATCCTATTTGGTCACCGCTTGTATGGATGTTGATTATTTCATCAAAATTTTTCATGCTGGATTCCTCCGCTAAAAAATGCCTGCCGCCATCCCAATTGGACAGCACCAGGCATTGTGATATGTTGTATTTATTTCGATTCATTCCCTAGATATTCTTTTAAAGTCTGCTGCAATGTTCCCTTTGTTTCCGCCTGATTTTCGAATGAAACGCCGGCATGGATCATTTTTCGGACAAGTTCAGCACGAAGGCCTGTAAGAACCGCCTCGCATCCCATCATTTTGATGCCGCTGAGGATCTTTTTGAAGTGTACAATGACATCAATTTCCATATCGGCAATTCCGGAGAGATCCATGATTAAGGTCTGGATTTTAATGGATGAGATATCCATCAGAACTTTCTCTTCAATCGTCTGAATCCGGTAGGAATCAATCATGCCAATCAGCGGCAGAACAGCAACAGAAGTGCTGACTGGGATAATCGGCACTGACAAATGCTCAACCAGTTTGCGCTGTGATTTAAGCATCTCATCTTTATAATCAGAGTAGCTGATGAAGAAGTTATTTAAAAATTGGTCAACATGGTCATTTACATTCTTTTCCAGATTATAAAAGTCCTCTCCTACTCTATTCCTCCCTTTAATTTTGTCGTATTGGAATAAGAAGTGCCACAAAGTACGCCGGATCGCCTGTACCCATTCCAGCTTAAATGAAAGTGTCAGGGAATGCTCGGCCCAGGCAACACCTTCCTGCCTGGCAAAGGCAATCAGCTCTTCTTCTTCATTTTCGACAACATATAAAGCCAGCCTCTCGGCATTTTTTAAAAGATCGATATTGCCTCTTTGCAGAATTTCATTGATTTTAGAGGCAACATTTACAGCCTCGGACAGTAATTTCGCTTGAAAATTCTCACGATTCACAACAATAAATTCTGCTATATCCTTAGTTTCTTTGTAAGTTGCTTCCATTTTAAGCATACGCCCCTTTGTTTTATATACTATACACTTTCGTTTTAATCATGGAAAATCCTTCTTGAACTTAATATGGAAGATAATAGCACCCTTTTATCAGACCCCAAAATTTTAATACCCTTTCTAATTTGCCCATAAACCTTTAATTTGATTTTTTTAAAATTACTGAAAAAAAGCGCCAGGACTTGGCGCTTCTTTTTAAAAAATTCCGGATGTGCTGATAAACACAACAACAATAGTAGCAGGGACCAATACTTTCATAAGGATGTTCCACGCTGTGTACATGGCTGGAGAAATATCGCTGCCGAGCAGAAATTCCTCTTTTACTAGCTGTTTGTCCATTCTTAAAGAAATAAAGAGGGCAATCAGCAGGCAGCCGAGAGGAAGAAGGATGTTGCTGACAAGGTAGTCGGTTGCATCAAATATATTTTTCCCGAAAATGGTGAAGTCCCCAAGCAGGCTGAACGACAGCGCAGCAGGAATCCCGGCGGCGAACATGACAATGCCGGAGATCCAGGAGATTTTTTCCGGGAATGCTTTCCGTTCTCGATGAATGCAGAGACGATGATTTCCAGCATGCTGAACGATGATGTCAAAGTGGCAAATAAGAAAAGCAGCAGAAAGATTGCCAGAAACATTTCCCCTAATGGGATCTGTGAAAAGACGGCCGGCAGGACCATGAAAAGAAGCCCCGGGCCTTCCGCCGGTTCAAAACCGAATGCAAACACAACCGGGAAAATCGCCAATCCTGCCAAAACAGAGATAATAATGTTCATGATGACAACAGAGCCCGCTGAATTTGGGATGCTTACTTTTTTATCCAGATACGAACTGTAAGTGACCATGCATGAGAAGCCGACTGCCAGTGCAAAGAACGACTGTCCCAATGCATAAAGAGCCGATTCCCCAGTGATTTTGCTGAAGTCCGGGTTCAGGAAGAACTTGACTCCTTCCATCGCACCATCCAGTGTCAGTGCGCGTACCACAAGCACGATAAAAAAGATGAATAATAGCGGCATCATATATTTGCTTGCAGCTTCAATCCCATTTTGGATTCCGAATGTGATGACCACAATGTTAATAAGCAGAAAAGCTGCCAGCCCCATTAGAGTCCAGCTTGGCGTGGATGTAATCATGCCAAACAGTTCCGGATAGGCTGCGCCCGGCGTAATGATTTGGCCGCCAATCGACAGGACTGTATAAATCAGCACCCAGCCCCCAACAACCGAATAAAAACTCAGCAGCAGGAAGCAGCCGACAACGCCAAGCTTGCCGGTAATGGTCCACGGACTGTTTGGAGCCAATTTATAATAGGCAGACACTGCTTCTTTCTGTGCCCCGCGTCCGATAATAAACTCTGAAATGAGCATCGGAAGACCAATCAAAATCGTAAACGCGATAAACATCAGCAAAAAGGCGCCTCCTCCGCTCGTTCCGGCTACATACGGGAACTTCCAGATCGCTCCCAGGCCAATCGCGGCACCGGCCGAGGACATGATAAAGCCGAATTTAGAAGACCATTGCTCTCGATTTGTACTCATAGTACCCCCTGTTCTCTATTTTTATGCAAGGCCCGATTCAGGAAGACTTTCGGGCCCCGATTCCCCTTTAAATCCTAGATTATAACTCTGTGCGGATATCCCAAAGTTCAGGGAAGAAGCGCTGATCCAATACTTTTTTCAAATAACCGACACCGGATGAACCGCCTGTTCCCATCTTGAAGCCGATGATTCTTTCCACCGTTTTCATATGGCGGAAGCGCCACTGCTGAAGCCAATCTTCGATATCCACAAGTTTTTCCGCAAGCTCGTATAACTCCCAGTACTTTTCAGGATTTTTATACACCGTCATCCAGGCTGCGCGGACCGAATCATTTTCTTTATATGTTCTGGTTACGTCTCTGTTCAGAATGTCTTCATCAACTGGCAGGCCTGCTTTATGAAGCGCGCGGATGGCTACATCGTATAGGCCCGGCTTTTCGAACGCTTCCGTTAACTTTGCATGCAGATCCGGGTCTTTTTGATAGATTTTCAGAACATGCTCGGTTTTATAGCCTAACGCAAATTCTACCATACGATACTGGTAGGATTGGAAGCCAGATGCCTGGCCAAGTGAATCGCGGAACTCCATATACTCGGATGGCGTCAATGTGGACAGCACATCCCATGCCTGAATAATCTGCGATTGTGTCTTCGAAACGCGCGCCAATCGCTTCTGTGCTGTGGATAAATCATTGTTTTCAATCGATTCAATGGCTGCACCCATTTCATGAAGAATCAGCTTCATCCACAGCTCGCTCACCTGGTGGATGACGATAAACAGCATCTCATCATGATGTCCGGAAAGCCTGTTTTGCGCGGATAGGATTTTGTCGAGCTGCAGGTATTCACCGTATGTCATGTTGTTGGTGAAATCTGTATGGATGCTCTTTTCAGAGGTTGTCGCGTTTACGTCCTGGTGTGTTTCTTTCATGTTATGTCCTCCTTGAGATTTGTTCTTGTAGTTCCCGATTCGGGCCGTGCCTGTTATTTCAGCGACTGACCGATATATTGGGAAAGTGACCGATATATCTGATGCGGATTGCAGCCGGACTTCATTTGGCCGGTAAACCCGCATTTTGGCCGGTATTTTATCGAAATTGGCCGGTGATTGTACGTTTTTGGCCGGTATTTCCTTCAAATTGGCCGGTAAAGGCTATTTCTGCTGGCTGCTGCACTTCCAGCAAGGCAGAAGTTTAGCGTTTGGCCGATAAATTCGAGGTTTTGGCCGTTCCCCCGCTTAAATTGGCCGAATAACCGCCCGCACCGGGCTGCCATCTCCGTCTTTTATTGGGAGCGGCAAGGCAATTAGCTCGTAATTTCCTTCTTCTATCTCATCCAGCATGATATTTTCCAGAATATGAATGCCATTTCGATATAAAGCATGGTGTGTTTCCATCTCTTTGCTGTCGAGCGCATCGACGGATGGCACATCCACTCCGAGCAGGCGCACCCCTTTACTGCCGAGGTAGTCTGCCATATCCTCGGTCAGTTCAGGGATCTGATTCGGAAACACTTCCGAATGATTCGGAACCGAGGTCCTGAGCAGAACACGTTCCACACCTTCGAGATCAAATCCTTTCAGAACTTCCGAATCCACCGTTTCATAGGCTGATACATCTATCACACACGCCGGCCCGATATACAGCTCGATATCCAGGTCCAAGATCTTTTCGCCTTCGTCATTAAAATGGAACGGTGCATCGACATGGGTGCCGGTATGCAGGCTGGTCGTAATCCTGCCAATATTGACAGAGCCGGTTTGTTCTTTTGTAAAAGCTGTTTCATAGCTGAATGGCGTATCTCCGGGCCAGTGGGCAATGGCATTAGTCAGCGGCTGTGAAATATCGATCCATCCCTTTTTCATCATGCTACGACTCCCCGCTTATTTTCGAATTGCTTGTATTTTTCTTGATCCATAATACCTTTAAGGATCTGAACTGTTTTCCAGACATCTTCAAACGTATTGTACAGCGCTACCGGAGCCAGACGGATTCCGTTCGGGGCACGGAAATCCGGGATAACTCCCTCTGCCTTCAGCGCCTTGCAGATCCTTGCTGCTTCCGGGTGCTCCAGATAAATATGGCCGCCGCGCCTCTTTTCATCAAGCGGGTTGCGCAGGATAAATCCGTGTCCGTCAAGCTCATGCTGAATCAGCTTAATCATATAGCCAGTCAGTTTAAGTGATTTTTCGCGGATTCTTTCCATGCCAGCTTCATTAAACATGCTGAGTGATCCAATAATTGGCGCCATGCTAAAGATATTCGGAGTTCCAATCTGATATGCGCCTGCATCTTCAGCAGCAGTCAGCACATGTTCCATATCAAACTGCTTATCCTTGCGGGAGCTGAACCAGCCGGCAAGTCCCGGCACTTGGCCAAAATGGCGCTTGTTCACAAACAATCCGCCCGTCGAGCCAGGTCCGCCATTCAGATGCTTATAGTTGCACCAGAACGCGAAATCCACATCCCAATCACTTAGGGAATGCGGGACAGATCCAACCGAATGGCATAGGTCAAAGCCAATCTCAATCCCGCGCTTATGTGCTTCTGCAGTCAGATACTCCATATCCAGCACCTGGCCGCTTCGGTATAAAACACCCGGCAGGACAATCAGCGCGATTTCATCTGTCATCTCAGCGACAATGTCTTCTTCCTTCAGCGTATGGCCATCCGCGCTTTTTACCTGGACAAGATGCTCATCAGGATCATAGCCCTTCAGCTTTACCTGGCTTTGCAGCGCATAAATATCGCTCGGAAAATTCAATTCATCCGCCAGTATCTTCGTTCTTTTTCCTTGCGGCTTATAAAAAGTCGAGACAAGCTGATGCAGATTAACGGTTGTGGAACCGCTTACAATAACTTCCTCCGGATGTGCTCCCACGATTGGCGCCAATTCTTTTCCTAGTTTTTCAGATAAATAGAACCAGGGATTGTCCCCTTCTGTCCAGCCATCAATAGCATGGTGCTTCCAGGAATCCAGCAGGTCAAGGAGTGACTTTTCCGCACGCTTTGAAAGCAGTCCAAGTGAATTGCCATCCAGATAAATTCCGTCTTCTTTTATATAAAACTCTTCCCGGTAGGACAGCTCATTCCCAGCATCCAGTCCGATTGCATACTCTCTTGTAAAATCCATAGATTTCCAACCTTTCAGAATATTAATTATTTACGAAAATTATATGGTTTGATTGACACTATGTCAATGATATAATGTCAGTATAGTTGCCAGAAACTGAACGAAGGAATGAAATAAATGAAGAATCCGATCGATCAATTGCCGGCAAGGCAGCAGCAGGCCCTGAAAACACGCCATAAGCTTCTCGAGGCCGGAAAAGAAGTTTTTCTCGAAAATGGCTTCCAAAAAGCAACCATCTCCCAAGTGATCAAAAAAGCAAATACAGGCTACGGCACGGCGTACGTCTATTTTAAGAATAAAGATGAGCTTTTCATTACCTTAATGGAAGATCTCATGAACCAATTTTACGAAGTGGCAGAGATGCCCTTTAAGCCGCAGGCCAAAGAAGAGGCCTATGAAAATATTAAGAAGCAGGTCAGGCTGTTCCTGCGGCTGGCTTTGGATGAGCGGGACATGATGAAGGTCGTAAAAGAGGCAATCGGCGTCTCACCTGAGATAGAGGAAAAATGGTACGGAATCCGCGAACGCTTCATCGAGCGGATTTCAGTCGATATCCGCTACGCACAGGCGCAAAAGCTTGCCAAAAAGCAACTCGATCCGGCCCTTACCGCGAGAGGCTGGTTTTATTCAAATGAGATGTTCATGTGGGAGCTGGTGATGAATGAGGAAAAGTATCAGATGGATGACGTGATTGTGAATCTGACCAGAATGTATACGGGCGGGCTGTATGATTAAAGACTCATGTCCCACTTGTCATGATTTGTGTGCCCCTCTTCCATTTTACAATCAAATTTTGCTCATTAATGCGCCACTTCCCATTCCACCGTCTGTTTTAAAATTTAAAAAAGGTGCCTCCTCCCTCAGGAAAAGGCACCTTTTTCAATTCGAAACCAGCTCGGGGTCATTCGCTGTAACCGTAATACTCCCTTTTGAAAGCTTCACAACCACATCCGAATCTCTCGCAATGTCGGGATCATGCGTAACGACGATCACGCATTTCCCTTCTTCATGTGCCAGTGCCCGTAAAAGACCGACAATCTCCTGGGCCGTGTCTTCGTCCAGGTTGCCGGTCGGCTCGTCCGCGACAATCAGTTCGGCGTCACAGCACAAAGCCCGGGCAATGGACACACGCTGCTGCTGGCCGCCGCTTAAAGTAAGCACTTTTTGCCGGGCCTGGATTTCAGAAATCCCGACCCGCTTCAGCATCTCCACAGCAATCACCTTTTTATTTTTCGCAGAGGATCCGGTAATCTCCATTGCGGTCAATACATTCTGCAGAGCCGTCATATACGGAAGCAGATTATAAGATTGAAAGACAATGGAGACAAACTTATTTCGGAATCTCGTCAGCCCAATTTTCCGGATATCCTTTCCTTCGTACAGCACTTCTCCGTCCTTCGGAACATCCAGGGCACTGGCCAGAGCAAGGAATGTCGTTTTCCCGGATCCGGACGGCCCGATTATGCTGTAAAAATTCCCTTTTTCAAAACTCACATTAATATTATTCAAGATATCGTGTTTTTTATTTTCATGTTTATACCAGTAGCTGATATTTTTGAATTCCAGCAATGAACTCATTTTTCCATCTCCTTTTAATCCTGCTTGCTTAGAATGGCTTTTGGCTGAAGGCGCAATACGGTTAACGAAGGCAATAGTGCCGACAATGCCGCAATCAAGAGGCCAATTAGTGCAAGGAAGCCAAGATCTTCTCGTGTCACCTGAACATTCATTTCATCTACCGTCTCCACTGTTTCCTGAGTCTGCATCATACCCGGACCGAAGCCGCCCATGCCCCTTCCTCTGAAGGACTCCGGTGCATTCGTCTGTTCTGCTGATGCCAATTCCTGATTCAGGAGCTGGTCGCCAAGCTGGCCCGCCACCACATCGCCGCTTGCTGTGGCAATGCCGAGCGATAACACAGCCACTACTAAAATTTCCGCCATAAACTGGCCTGCAAGCTTCCACCTTGTTTCCCCGATCGCCAGCAGGACGCCCATTTCATACTTCCGCTCACGGATTAACATCATGACGATCAGACCCAATATGACTGCTCCGGCAATGGATACCAGGTACACAATATTTTTCGAAAATCCGGCTACATTCTCAATCGGGCCGACCATCTGCTGATAAAGCTGGTCATCGGCATCAAGCTTGAACGTTTCGAAATCGATGCTGCTCTCTGCTTTTGCCTGATCGATAAAGTCCTGCATATCGGCAGGATCCTCTATGTAGTAGATGGCGCTATCGATTGTATTTTCATAGTCAGACCCCTTTAGTGCTGCAGCAGCAGTGTATGGAACATACAGCTTGTTATAAGGATTCAGTGCTGTAAAATCCATTGCCTGATCAGATCCGGCAGAAGCTGTCTGATAGATTCCGATCACTTCAAGCTCCATTTCAGCCGTTTCATCACGCGGGTTGATGACGGTAATCTTATCGCCAACTCCCAGCTCGTTTTCTTCCGCCAATGTCTGTTCAATCAGCGTGACATTTTTACCGATATGCTCCTCTGTGATCCCGGTTCCTTCAACCATCGATGAGGTCCCATCCATAAACTCCGCAACCGCGTCTGTAAATGCAACCCCCTGCAGGCTCACATCCCCCTGCATCATTCCGCCCGGCATGCCTCTCCCAGGCTCCTGCCCTTCACCGCTTTCCTCAGATGTGTCAGAGGCAGCCGAGTCGCTTTCAATCGGATCAAAACCGAAGGCCAGCCCAGTGGTGGATGAGTAGAAATTATAGCCTTTAATCTGGTCATAAGAAGCCAGTTCCTCTGCGGCATCAAGCGGGACAGGAACTGACTGGAAACGCATCCGCTCCCCTCTGCTCTGCTGCCGGGACATCGCCTGCTCTCTCAGTTTTTCCATATCAGCCTGCAGGGTGACATCTGCCCCCAGCTTTTGGCGGGCGAGATCTCCCGACTTTTCGGCAGCTGTCTGGATCGATAAACCTGCCAGCACTAATACACAAATCACGGTAAATACGAAGATCTGCAGAATGCTTTTCCCTTTTCTGGCCTTCACGCTTAAAAACGCTCGTTTTAAAAAATTCATCTCAAGTTTCCCCTCAGCCCTCTAAATAGTTCTTAATCTCATATTCTTCAAATTTTTCTTCCAGCCAAGCCGTATATTCTGTTTGCATCTCTGTTTCAAATAATGTATTTTTAACCTCTTCTTTCACATCTTCATAGGCTGCTTCTTTGGCTTCCTGCTTTTCTGCCACTTTGATTACGTGATAGCCATATTCGGTTTTAAAAGGATCGCTGATTTTTCCCGGTTCCAGCGAGAAGGCGACCTCTTCAAATTCCTCGACCATATCTCCCTTTCCGAAAAAGCCGAGGTCCCCGCCAGCATCTTTGTTGCTTTCATCGGTCGAGTATTCAGCCGCAAGCTTCGCAAAATCACCGCCATCATTCAGTTTTCCGATGACTTCCTTTGCCGTTTCCTCATCCTCTACTAAAATATGGCTCGCTGATACCTGTTCCTCCTGGGCAAAACTTTCTTTGTTTTCGTCAAAATAGGTTTTCATAGCTTCTTCTGAAATCTCAATCCTTGGTTCCAGCAGCTTCTTGGTTGCCAGGTAGGATTCGATATCCTCCTCAAAATCAGCCATTGAGAGGCCGCTTGATTCGAGCGTCTGCTTTAAAGCATCCTCACCGCCGTATGACTCCGCATATACAGCCTTTTCCTCATCAATTTCTTCCTGTGTCACTTTCACATTTTCTTTCTTCGCTTCCTGATCAATCACTTTCTCGGTGATCAGCGAATCCAGAAGCTCCTGCCCATACTGGGCAACGAGACGCTCATGCAGCTCATCCCTGCTGATTTCTTCCCCGTTTACGGTCGCAGCAGCATCATCCTCCTTTATTGTAAAAAAGATGGCTGCCGCTGCCCCGATCGTTACTACACTGCCTAAAATCCAATAGATAACTTTCTTATTCTTCATCCTGTTCCCCTCTCCTAATTCGCTTTCTGGTTGCTTGTCAGCGTGACTTCCGCCGTTTTCAATTCGCCGCCGCGGTAAAATTCGATTTTCACCTTATCGCCAATCGAAAAACCGCTGTATAAATGCTTGCGCAAATCTCCGGAATTCGTGATTTGCTTTCCGCCAATGCTGACGAGAATATCCTCTACCTTAAGTCCGGCTTTGGCAGCGGCCGAATCCGGATCAACATTCGCCACTATTGCCCCGCTAGTCACGCCATCAGGGAGATTTCTTAAATATTGAGGCGGCACTTCTTCAAAGCTCGCCAGGCCAACACCAAGATACGGGCGGACCACTTGTCCATTTTCAATCAGCTGATCAATCAGTGTTTTCACTTCATTGCTTGGGATGGCAAATCCAAGGCCTTCCACCCCGCTATCCGCGATCTTCAGGCTGTTGATCCCGACCAGCTGGCCGGATGTATTCATCAATGCGCCGCCGCTGTTGCCCGGGTTGATCGCTGCATCTGTCTGAATGACATTTAAGTTCCATTCCCCTGCAGACGTGCTGACTTGAATCGAGCGGTCGACCGCACTCACGATTCCCTGAGTCACTGTTCTGGATAAATCCAGGCCAAGCGGATTGCCGATCGCCAGCACCTGATCACCAGCTCTCAGCTTGGAAGAATCGCCAAACGTCATGGCTTGAGCGTCTACATCCCCTTTGATTTTCAGCACCGCAATATCTGTCAGCGCATCGGTTCCAATCAATTCTGCCGTTGCCTTCTCACCATCATGCAATGTCACCTGAATCTCACTCGCATTTTCAATCACATGGTTATTGGTCACAATGTATGCCGCATCATCTGTCTTTTTAAAAATTACACCCGAGCCCGTACCGCTTTCTGAAGCTTCACTCGACTGGCTGAACGGATTATTGTTTTGCTGCTGCATATTCACAACGCCAACAATCGCTTTCGATGCCTGCTCAATTGTATCCGCCAGGGATTTGGATGAAGAAGATACTGGCTTCACATCGAGATTGGATGAGCTTTCAGCTTGTCCAGTTTCTTCCGGAACGCTTGCCTGCGGCGTATCCTCCTGGAAATAAGGAACGGCTGTCAGCGTAAGCGCCGAACCCAGCACACCAGCCGCCACGGTTGACAGGAACCCTTTCCAGACCGGTTTTTTGGCCGCCCGATTTTCCGTTCTGCTTTCTTCGTTAAACTCTGTCATGATTAAACACTTCCTTCTTATCTATTTTGAATTTGAATAGTTTTCGTTTGCCTTACAAGTCATACTTTAAAGGCCCAATGTGTCAGGAAAATGTCAAAGGAACTTTTTCGAAAAAAACTTGTCCCACTCTTGATAAATAGGGATTGGGCTCTACAAGACGCTTCTGAGAATTTCCGCTCCCATCAAATAAATGACGAGCCGGAATGGCAGATGCCAGGATCAGGATTTTTATCCAGATCCCCTTTCTTATTGCACAAAAAAACACATGGCGCTGAGGCTCGCACATGTGTATATAATGCTTAGATAATCGTTACTTTTTTCCGTCAAATTTGGTTAGCGTAAAACCGTTAAAATGCTCATTAAAGGATGAGCTGTAATCCCGCAGGAGCCCAATGGCCACTGCTTCACCAAGCTTTAGCCCTTCTATGCCATCAGAGCGCCAATGAACACCTGCTGTGTCTCTGCCCAGGGAAATATTCACACCAAGCTTATTAAGCTCCCCTCCTGCTGTCAGAGGTTTGCCCGGATAAGGAAGCAGTGAGAGTCCATCCAAACTTGCTTCCACCGGATCCGGAATCACAAAAGATTCGTTGAAAAATGCTTTAAGGATCGTAACCCCTGCACCGGCTATGCACGCATGACCTGCAGGATAGGCAGGATGGGTCGGGCATCCTTCCGGATAGGCCATAGGCAGAAGATAAGAGCCATATTTGCTGAATACTTTAGAAAGGGCTTCAGATTCAAGAAGCTCTGAGTGGATCGGGTATTTAGCCGCTCCATTCATATGGTTATGATCACGCCCGCCAAATTCTTCTGGACGGAGCCTGCGGTGGACGAGAAACTTTTGGAACCAGGAAGCTTCCAGTGCCATCCTCCCTGCTTTTGTGACCATGTCCAATATATGAGCAGCCCCGAAGGTAATGAAACCTCCCTGGGTAGCCGACTTAAGATAAGGGTTGTTCCGATCGAGAGCCTCAGGCCCATAACTAAGCAAAATTAAGCAGGCCGATAACGGACATTGAAATGAAAAATCATAATGTACATACTCACCTAAGTCACGCCCGTTGCGGATATAACGGGGCACCGGATCTTTTATCGATTCTCGGGGTAATGAACCATTTTGGATGTCCAGCCATTCTTCATAAGAAGTCATATAATCAGACCCAGCCAAAGCGGTGCGGTATTTCTGGGGAATGACTGCAGAACCAAATGGAATGTCCTTCCAGAGGAACTGTGAAAGATAGGGACCTGTAAGATTACCTGGAAACTCACTGCGGAACAAGGTTTCAGGAGTGACCTTTCCGTTATCTTTCGGTCCCCGAAAATCAGAAAATCCTGATAGGTCACCAGCAGCCTCGGCAATCAGGGGATCACTTTCATAAGCCCGGAAAGGAATATCCCTGGTAAGCGCCTGCCAGTATAACTCTGCCATTTCTCCCGCCTCCAAGGCGCTGCTGAAAGCTGGAGGCTTGGACAGATTCAATTGATGGCAATCAGGACCTATTAAATCATACACATAGGAAGCCTGGGGATTTGAAAGCTTCACCTTCCCACCCATTGGGATCGATTCAAAATCTTCTGGATTTCCGGACTTTAAAGCTTCCATATACTGTTCATACGCCTCGGATACAACTTCTCCAAGAGAATTATGGGGAAGCCCCTTAGAGTAGCTGCCTATTTTCCCGGGAAGCTGTTCATCTCCATTGCATGAATGTTCTTTTGGCGGCACAAGCAGGTGAGAAGCAGCAGACATAAGACGGATGCAAAAGGCTGCCTTCATTCGCTTCCACCCTGTTTTAGGTGCTATTAAGCAGCCCTTTTCCTTATGATAGTAAATTTTCTTTTCTTCCATATTAGCTCCTCTGTAACTTCTATTTGTTATTTCATGATGATTATTTCATTATATTCACAGGCTAGTTGTAAGCTTGGGCATCAAACTAGTAACTCCTAACCATTTTATTCGTCCTCCTCCTAACTAGCCGGAAAAAAGAGTTTGGGAATGCTATGCCGGATGAAGGAGAGAATGGGAATCTCTTTCCATAAAAAAATGCGCAGAGAAACTTTCTCTGCGCATGACATTTTTTCAATCCCAAATCGTACTATAAATATAACTAACTAAAAGTGAGGTGTGAAAATGTTTATTAGACTTTTTCATAAATCAGACCGCACAGGCAAAATCGCCATTCTATCAAGTACCATTCTTTTATTAATAGGCGGATTGACTGCGCTTTTCCTTTAGCTGAATCATGACGGTTTGTGTCGGTTTTATGCTACTAGGATGGACTCCCCCTATTTTCAAGTTTTTCAGGATGGATTTAGGCGCCGTCCGCAAATAAGCTTCTTTTATCAAGCCTTCAACCTCAACCCACTCTAGTTCATGATCACCTAAAATCGAGGTCCAGCCATGCTGTCCAATATAGGGTGTCTTGAAAAAACGGCTGCCTTCCTGCACTAAAAATTCCTGTGTTTCTTTCGATGTTTTCATGGCAATGGACGGAATGCCCTCTTCGTTCTCTCCCAAAATAACAAAAGGCTTATCTTTTACTCTAAATGAAGTATGTCCAAATTTATCAGCCTGTTCGGCGGTTTCAGGAAAACCAATGGCAATCTCCCTTACCTTTGTCAGAATCTCTATGCTTTTTTGTGATTTTAATTGTTTATGGATCATCTTAACACTCCCTTGCCAGTTCTTTCATGATAATATTCAACACTATATTTAGAAACCCTTGTCTAAAAAAGAGAGTTTCTGGCTGTTATGACAGCTTTTTGCCAAAAAACTTTTTCAAAACTTCATTCATTTCTCACATTCCCCTTTTAAGATATGAAAAGAAGATTAACGAAGAGGAGTTTTTGATGACATGGAAACGGTTAAAGAAACGGCTGATATACAGAAACCGCCGCAGACTAACACCTCTCTATACAGAACGGTTTGGAGATGGCACTTTTATGCGGGCATAATTTTTGCGCCATTTCTTTTTATTCTGGCGGTAACCGGAGCAATCTATTTGTTTAAGCCGCAAATCGAGGGTGTCCTCTATCAGGATTATTATGAAGTCACCCCTCAGGATGAAAAAATTTCAGCTTCACAGCAGATTGAAGAAGTGAAGAATCAATATCCGGTTGCAGCAGTGACGGTGTACCGTCCCGGGGAAAGCGCCGATCGTTCAAGTGAAGTCGGCATTGTGAATAACGATGAATCGCTTACTGTTTTTATCAATCCTTATACAGGTGAGTCCCTCGGGGCCTTAAACAGCGAGGACCGGATTATGGATAAGATAGAAGAGTTTCACGGGGAACTGATGGCCGGCACGCTGGGAGACCGGATCGTAGAGCTGGCGGCCTGCTGGGCAGTTGTGCTCATTGTAACAGGACTGTATTTATGGTTTCCGAAGAAAAGGCCTGGCATGGGCGGCGTCCTTTTTCCCCGGCTGAATAGAGGGAAAAAGACTTTCAGAAGAGATTTGCATGCAGTGCCTGCCTTCTGGGTCACTGCTGGGATGCTCTTTTTAATCATGACAGGATTGCCTTGGTCCGGATTCTGGGGCACAAACTTTCAATCGATGGCAACCAATACCGGGGAAGGATATCCCCCTAGTGTCTGGGTTGGAAGCGGACCCCAGTCAACCATCCAGACGAAAGACATTGCCGATGTTCCATGGGCTGCCGAAAATCTGGACGTGCCTGTGTCAGACCTTCAGGGATTTATTCCGCTTTCGATTGATGATGTGGTTTCTGCTGCAGAACGTGAAGGCGTCCATCCCAGCTATTCCATTTATATTCCACAGGATAAAACGGGAGTGTATACAATTTCAGCTTTCCCGCCAAAAGCGCAGGATGAAATTACGATGCATGTCGATCAATATACAGGTGCGGTTTTAACAGATTACCGCTATGACCATTACGGGTGGATCGGGAAACTAGTCGCATGGGGAATTACGCTTCATAAAGGGACACAATTTGGCCTGATTAACCAATTAATCAGTTTATTCATCTGCCTTGGCATCATCCTTGTGGTGGTAAGCGGCTATTATTTGTGGCTCAAACGCAAGCCGAAAAAAGACATGGGCGCACCAAAAACAGCTGGGTTTAACAACACAAAGGGATTCTTCCTTCTGTTAATTGCCATGGGAGTCCTCTTCCCATTAGTCGGCTTAACGATCATCGCTGTTTTGATAATTGACTTTTTCTTAATCCGGAGAATACCAGCGTTGAAGAGGTTTTTGAATGCGTAAGTTTATGATAGGGGAGTCTAATGCCGTGAAAAAATATGTCTTTATGATCCTGCTGCTGTCTTTTCTGAGTGCATGTTCACTTAATGAGAATGCAGCAGAGCTTTACAAACAGGAAACTCCGCTGAAACTGGAAATACAAACACCGGACACTTTTACAGCCGGAGAACAGGAAACAGTTAAAGCCACTCTCACACAGGACGGCAAACCGGCTGATCATACTGATTTTGTTCATTTCGAAATTTGGAAGCAGGACGGCACTGTCCACTATGGGATGGAGGAAGCAGGCAATGAGGGCGGGGGCGTCTACAGCATCAGCAAGGATTTTGACAAGGATGGCCTTTACTTTGTAAAAGTGCACGCCCAGCAAGGCGGCAGCCTGATCATGCCGCAAAAGCAGTTTATTGTGGGAGAGCTGTCGAAAAGCGACGTGGAATTCCTGCAAAAAGGAACAGGCAAGCAGGAAGCGGGGCAGGGTCATCATCATTAATTTAGAACAAAAAGGATAGAGTTTGTCAGGAGAGGTTACCTGCTATCTATCCTTTTTCTTCTCTCCTGCTTCTTTTTATTTCCCTGAATTTCATCTTCAGCCAGGATTTCTTGTTCTTCGTGAAACTCCACTTCAGATTGACCTGTAATTTCATCAAATGGGGTATAGAAAGGCTGAACACTTTTCTTTTTTACAAACACTTTATAAAACCCTATAAGCACTAGTATGACTATGGCTGCTGGGAAACCGGCTGCCATTAAATCAATCAGGTTCATTTGCCCTCCCCTTTTCATATGGATATCTGGTATATGTTTATAGGTTTCGTTTGCAGCTAACCTGCCCTGTTAACTTCAATAAAGAAGGCGTTTATTCCTGCTTGAGCTCGAAGCACTAATGACTGCTGCTCTCCAACAATTATGGCCACCACTGATAAATAAAGAAAAGGGACTTCAGCAGTCCCTTTTCAAATATTTTTTAATATAAGCGCTCAATCCTGAAGACATCCTCAATCTACAACCGGAAACCACCCAGGAGTGTTTACAATTGCCTGCCAGAGCGGATCAGGGATGACCAGCTTTTCCTGATCCTTCTTGGATAAAGTGGTGGCAATTTCAGACTCTTTTCCTTCCTGCACCTTCTGCACCCAATCCGGCTCCATAATCAGTTCCCGGCCAAGGGCGACCATGGCCACTCCCGTTTCCAGTGCTTTTACAGCTTCATCAGGAGTATGAATGGACCCTACTCCGATAAGCGGCAGGCGGTTATTCATTTTTTCTAACAGATGCTGAATTCTTGGCTTAGCATCATCAGCCCCGCGTCTCGGTTTGGACCAGAAGTCCATCAGGGAGACATGAAGATAGTCCAGCCCTTTATCTGACAGTACATCGACCAATTGAAGAGTATCTTCCATGGTGATTCCTGGCTCAGTAGGCTCTTCCGGTGAAAAACGGTACCCCACAATGAATGGCTCTTTCGCATGTTCTTTTACCGCTTCTTGGACTGCGTCCACCACAGCAAGAGGGAACGTCATGCGCTTTTCAAGGCTTCCTCCGAATCGGTCCTCACGGCGATTTGAATGCGGAGAAAAGAACTGCTGAATTAAATAGCCATTGGCTCCATGGATTTCAACGCCATCATAGCCTGCCTGGATGGCCCGGCGGGTTGTTTCGCCGAAAGCGGCAATGATGTCCTCCACTTCCTTTTCCGTCAGTGCTCTTGGAGTGTTCCCGCTTCCTTCAGATGCAACCGCACTGGCACTGACTGTTTCGCCATTTGGAACGAGCTCTGGAGGGCATTCCCTTCCGCCATGAAAGATCTGGAGTATTGCTTTGGCACCCTGCTCTTTAATGCTGGCTGCCAGCCTCGAAAGACTTGGAATCATCCCATCGTGATCGCCGCCAAATTCACCATGGAATCCTTTTCCGTTTGCTGTCACATTTGTACAAGCCGTAATCACCATTCCTACCCCTTTGGAGCGGTGTACGTAATAATCAATCTCGGCATCTGACACGGTTCCATCCGCATGGGATGAGAAATTGGTCATTGGAGCCAGAACCACTCTGTTTTTTAACTCCACATTATTCTTTATCTTAAGAGATTCTAATAGCGGTTTATAGCTTGGATTCACAAAAAAACACTCCTTTTTATAACCTTTCAAACCTAGTTTGTTATTTATTTCTTCTGTTTACGCATAGTAAACTGCGCAAATTGAGAATTACCCTGCAAGAAGGCAGCGAAAGATTACTGTAATGTTATATGTTACAGTTTAAGAAGTCAATTATTTGAATCGGAAGCTCTCTCCGCCTGGGACAAAGGGACAAATTTGTCCCTCCGCTCCAAATAATATCCGTTAACCTGTCTCCTTGTCCCAGTATGATATTTTTTCGATAACTACATCCAGCTGGCCGCTTGGGATAATCAGGGATGTTTGTTCACCCATATTTTTTAACAGAAGCTGCCTGCCAACCGGGGATAAGAATGAAATGCAGCCATTATCAGGGTCAGACTGATCGGGCAGACAGATATGATAATCCTCCCGGTCATCCTCCCCGTCGAATAACACAGTTACCTTTGTTCCAATCAATACTTTTCGCAAAGGGGTTCTGCTGGAGCTTGATTACAAAGTGTAATGTATTTCTCCACTTCACTTACATAATTACTAAGGAAGTCCTTTTTCCTCTCCTTGAGCGGAGTGGAAGATAAATAAAGGCTATTCAGATCCTGATAGTTATCATCAATAAACGTCAGCTGCTTAATAAAGTACTCTTTTTCAGTGAGGGCGGGGATACTATGGTTCATAGTAGATAACCCCCCTGCTGGGATCAAACACCTTGCAAAACTTCATTTCTACTGTCATTTCCATGCACCATCCTTCTTTTGAATATATAAAAAGCAGACCTTTCCCGTTTATAAAGAAAGGTCTACTATATATTTACAACATAGCATATATGTACCTGAAAAGCCAGCTAACTTGTGGGTCATTGGCAGGCTTTCGGAGGATTATCTTGAAATCTTTTTATGCTAATTACCTTCTGACAAACTCCAATAAATCTCCGTATCTTCTTTACAATAAAACCCTTCTAACCGACAAGAATCAACCAAAGATTCTACAGTGACTTTGTCAGAACACAATAAAGAAAAATGGCTATCCCAATGTGTTGTTATCAATATTTTATTATCGTGAGTAAATAGGCTGATACGGCCGTCGATTAGATTGTTGTCGCTAATTAAATCATCGATATTTTCCAGTTTTCTTTCTGTGCAAAATTCATCTCCAAGCCAAATCCAGCTGTGTCCAATTGCTTTTATACCTCTAAGTAAATGGTTCATTATAAATTCTGGCAATACCCCTTCAGCTGGCTCTGCAATTCTATTTTTCAAACATGTCTCTTGAATGATATTAGCTGTTTTGACATCCTGGCGCTCATCTATTAGCCCCAAAATGCTTGTCCTTAGGCCAATATCCAACTGTTTATAACTTTTTATCCCTGATAATGACAAAAATTGTTTCCAAGAAACCATTTCGCAATGTTCTCTTATCTCATTCCTGCCCGGATATGTTTCTGGGTTAAATAGATCGAAATCCATCATTTTTGGTCTGATAAAGGGATGAAAAAAAACAAAAATTTCTTCAAATACTCCTTTATAAAAATCCTTAATAGGAATATCTTCTGCAGCACAGACTGCATATCTATGTGGTTCAGGCAGTATTCTCACATCGGACATAAATCTTCCCATTCCTTTCCCTGTGTACGATGAAGATTCTTTTACTTACATAATCGCATTCAGCCGCTTGATTGCCGAATGAACCGTCAGTCTATGAAAGGTAATAAGCTTCTTTTTATAAACAACGGAAAACACACCATAAGGAGTAGGGGATATTGTCATTAATTCTTCCCTGTTCTTAAAATCAATTATTTTGACAGGAATGCCTAATTTAGCCGCTTCCGTGTTTATGTTTTCTGCAGCAATGTCAACGTATGGGTTCGGACTCCTTTACTCGGATTTGTCCTTCTTGTGTCCGAAGGTCCACTAACTTCAGACTCCATCCATTTGGTTTTCCATCTATCTTGTCCGAAGGTCCGCCAACTTCGGACTCTTCCCCTAGGATTTCTACCTAATCCGTCCGAAGGAAAACCCGCTTCGGACTCCTCCAACCGGATTCCCTCCGGTCTTGTCCGAACAGTAAAAAGAGGGACAGATGTCCGGTCCCTCTTATCAAATATCGCTCCAGCTACACTTCTCCTCATCCCACTTGAATAGTTTCACAATTATTAAGCAATCTAAACTGTGTATGGGAGGTGAAGATATTGTCACATCAGAACGGCAAGTCAGAGAAGCAAGCAGCGAAACCCTCAGTTGAAAATCGTCAAGGTTCAGGTTCAGAATACGAAAGAGAGCGTGCTGGGAAAGTAGAAGGGTACGGTCAGCCATACCCGGATAATGGTGCTAAAAGTTAATGATAGGCTAAGAGTGAATTAGACGTTAATTCACTCTTTTTGCTTTAAGCATGCAAGCCTCCCAATCATTACGCCTGGTACAGTCGATAACAGAATCGAAATCTTATTAATGGATTAAAGCTGCTCTCAAATCACTAATGCCATGTTCCAAATAGCCCTTAAGGCAAGTCAGCATGTAGATCCAGCCTTCTTTTTGCCCCAGCATTTTGCTTACGGCTTCAGGGTCATTTTCGTCAAGACCGGATTCGTTCACCTCAATGATGGTACTCAAATGATTCGTCTCATTCAGTGTAATGGCAACAACTGTTTCTTCATTCGTTTCTCCGCCCCATGAAAACACGATTTTCTTATTTTCCTCAAAATCTAATACATTTAAAATGCCTTCTGCGCCATATTCATCATATTTCACAGTAATGGACTTGCCTTGTGCCCATCTTTCGGAACTCGATGAGAACCAGAAATGACCGATTTTAACTGGGTCAACGATGGCATCAAACACCTCGCTGGCTGGCTTATTTATTTTTAATTTCGCAGTTATTTGAGTATCCACAATAAATCAACTCACTTTCAGGTAATTAATATTCTTTTATTATATCCTGAACTCTTTTATTTTTGTGGAATGAGTATGTTAATTAGCTGCTATACTGCTTTCACCACTTTGGATGCCTTCTCTGCAGGCTTTTTCCAGAGCAGGGTCAGCCCAATCCCCAATGCCATTATGACCGTCGCAAAATAGTATGGGTAGTTAATATCGATATCAAACAGCATCCCTCCTATAATAGGTCCGCTGATATTCGCCAGACTTGTAAACATCGAGTTCATGCCGCCCACGAAGCCTTGTTCATTGCCGGCGATATTGGAAAGATAGGAAGTGACAGCCGGACGGAATAAGTCGAATCCTACAAACACAATGAATGTTACAAGTAAAATCGCGAAGTAGGAATGCACTACAGTCATTAAAAACACAAGCAGTCCGGATAGTATTAGGCTGTAGCGGATCAGTTTGATTTCTCCCCAAATACGGGTCAGGCGGTCAAACAGCAGAATTTGCGATACAGCTCCGAAAATGGCTCCGCCTGTAATCACAATGGCGATATCTGATGGTTTGAAAGCAAACTTGTGATCCACAAATAAGCTAAAGAATGACTCAAACGCAGCCAGCCCAAATGAGGCAATGAAAATCAGAATAAAGGCCAGGAAATATTTTGGCTCCATTACGCGTCTGAAGCCGCTTCTGCCCTCTGCAGCCCCTTCTTGATTTTCTTCTTCACTTCGTTCAGGCTCAGATAATAAAATCATCGAAAGCGCAGCTGCCAGTGCACCCATTGCTCCTGCAAAGAAGAATGGCACACGCGTTCCAAATTCCGCTAAAAATCCGCCGATGCCGGGACCGATAATAAATCCCGTACTAATGGCCGCTGACATATACCCGAGTGCCTTTGGACGGGTATCCGTCGTCGTGATATCCGCGATAAAGGCTGTCACGGCCGGCATAATAAAGGCCGCACTAATTCCGCCCAAGATCCGGGAAACGAATAGCACCTCGATCTCTTGGCCGATCCCGAATAAAAACTCCGATAAACCGAAAATAAATAGGCCCGTGACAATCATGATTTTCCTGCCCCATTTATCGGCTGCTCTCCCTGCAAACGGGGAAACAATAAGCTGAGCCAATGCAAATGCGGCTGTTAAATACCCGATCGTTGTGCCCGTTATGCCCAATTCATTCATCAATGTAGGCAGAACAGGAATGACCAGGCCAATTCCCAGAAAGGCTATGAATAAATTCGTCAATAATAAACCTAAAGTGATTTTTTGTGTCTTCATCTATATCATGCTCCTTACAAAACAGTCAAACTTGATTTATTTATACGTTTTATCCTAGTGTATATAGTAACTATATAGTCAAGGGCGGTGATGTAAAAAATGAGTAAAAAAGATGGCAAATATTTAACGACTGGCGAATTCGCAAAGCTTTGCAAGGTTAACAAGCAGACAATCTTTTATTACGATCAAATCGGGATTTTGTCCCCTGTAAAGAAAAGTGAAAAAGGCTATCGCTATTATTCCATTCATCAATTAGAGTTATTTTTTGTGATTGATTTATTAAAGGATCTTGGCATGTCGCTTAACGATATTCAGCAGTATATGCAAAACAAATCGCCCGAAAGCTTTTTATCCATCATGTACCGGAAAAAAGAAGAGATTATAAAAAAACGGCAGGAGATCGAAATGAAGGAGAAAATGATCGAGGCCAAAATCGGATTAATGGAAGAAGCTTCCAAGCTTGATTTTAATCGAATTGCGCTTCAGCCATTGCCGGAAGCAACCCTCTATCTAAGCAGGAACATCCAAAATATATCTGATGAAGAATTTGGGGAGGTCATCTCGGATTTCATTAATGAATTGCAGATCTCACAGCTTGATTCAGGGTATCCGATTGGAACTATAACGAAGCGGGAACAGGTGCTGAAAGGGGAATTCTCCAATTACAGTTACTTGTATATCGAGCAGCCAAATCCAAAGGAAGGACATCCGTATTTTCGGGCTGTAAAAGGTGATTTTCTCATCGGCTATCATGTTGGGAGCGAAAAAACCATCAGCCATACATATAAGCGGTTTTTCTCAGAGATGGAGCGGCTGCATTTAACCTTAGGGGAGCATGTTTTTGAAGAGTACATTTATGATACCGTTGTACAGAATAATAAGGAGCAGTTTGTCACTAAAATTATGATGCAGGTTATCAGGGGATAGGATTTCCGTCCATCTTTATCAAAGGTGTTAGGAAAATTCACAATAATATGATACACTTTGTTTACCATTTGATTTACTGTGTACATGTGCCCTGCTCATTCGTGAGCGGGGTTCCTTATTAGAAAAGCGTAACGCCTTGTCCACCAGCTGGAGCTAGACAGTTATCAACGTTCAAAATTAATACTTCCTTATTTTCACATACAAAAAAACAGGCCCATAAAGAGCCTGCCCTGAGTTTTGGTTTTAATTAAGCTTTACGCACGTTAGCTGCTTGAGCTCCACGCTGACCTTGCTCAACATCGAAAGTCACTTCTTGACCTTCTTCTAAAGATTTATAACCTTCGCCTTGGATAGCTGAGAAATGAACGAATACGTCTTCTCCACCTTCGCGTTCGATGAATCCGAAGCCTTTTTCACTGTTAAACCATTTTACTTTACCATTTTCCATTTTTGTTGCCTCCTTGTGCGTATAAACACACATTGTGTTACTATCCTTGCTCTCAGTGATCATCAAGACGTAAAGTTTTACTCAAACTATCCTTTACACCGAACAAAAATAATTCTTATTTAGTTTAACACTTTTCTGAATTATATGCAAGAAAACACAAAAAGGAAAACATTATTTCTCCATGCGGGCATGCAAAAGCTTCGAAATTAACCATAAAAAAGACTGCTATTTCATAGCAGTCATGGATAGTGCCTTAAGAAGTAATAGAATATCCTGATGAATGCTGTTGCGTACTTGATCATCGCTACAGTTCTCAAAATCAGCCTGTAAACGTCCAAGTTCTCTAATGAATAGTAAGTTTTCTTCCTTACTAAGCATAGTGTATTCGCTCCTTTTTACATAGGGAAAAACACTATGTCGTTTCAGGGTAACACTATTGCATTTGATTTACAATCAATCAACAGGGCTCTTAATAAGCAGAGTTTCTCCTTTCGCTGGTGAACCCTTTCAATATCAAAGTATGATAAACTAAATTTGCAGGCATAAAATGACAAAATTCAATGGGGTGCAAATTTGGAAAGTTTACATTTAAAAGAAGTCCATGAAATTCAAGACCTTACTAAGGGACATGTATTATATTTTTTCAAGAATCCGGACCACTATATTTCAAATGTCATTGAATTTGTTCTTTCGGGCTTAGAACGAAATGAATACTGCATCATTATAGAAAATGACCGAATGACTCCATTGATTAAGAAAAGTCTCACAGAGAAATTGAATAATAACTGTCTGAAAAAAGTAATGTTCGTCAATAATTATGACTTCTATTATGCCAAGGGGGACTTTAGAGTTAATTCTATTTTCGATTATCTTCCGAACTTAATTGAAGGTTATTCAGAACAGGATTTAGCTGTCAGAAGCTGGGCTCATGTCGAATGGCGTGAAGAACCGGAAGTCTGTAAAAAATTATCGGTATCTGAAAAAGAAGCGGATCTAATCGTTGCCAAAACAAAACTTCTATCCGTTTGTGCCTACGATTCAGAAAGGGTTAGTAATGAATTAAAAGAAAGTCTCCTATCTTGCCACAATTTTCTTGTAAATGAATGATAAAATTAGTCTCACCTTTAATAAGTGAGACTAATTTAGCTCCCCTGTGAACCTTCTCCTAAGAACCTGCTCTACTGGCAGTTCACTTTCTCTATTTAGTAAAAACGAGGTATTTTTGTCCGATATAGTTAGTTAATGTGTAAATGCCAGCTCCTAAAAGAACCGCAAGCTCTTCAGGTGAAACATCATGCCTGAGAATCGTAACAGTCTGCATAAATTCTGCAGCCATGCCGCTTATGGAATAAGAAAGAATATAGCACAGAAACAAAATAAGAATGAAGCGCACCGCACTGCTTTGAAGGCTGTCCCTGCTCCTGAAGGTGAACGTTCTGTTAAGGAAATAACTGACCGCTGCCCCCATACTGTTCCCCAGAAATGTTGCAGTCCAATACGTCAGCCCCGCTAAATCCAGCAGCATAAATATCATGGAT
Source organism: Cytobacillus pseudoceanisediminis (assembly GCF_023516215.1). NCBI lineage: Bacteria > Bacillati > Bacillota > Bacilli > Caryophanales > Bacillaceae > Cytobacillus > Cytobacillus pseudoceanisediminis. The sequence continues at coordinate 3,264,824 of NZ_CP097349.1, forward strand.
AGCCCGACAATTGTATTGACTGTTCCCACAAGCAAAAATCGAATAAAGGTATTAGTTCGTTTCAGATAATGTTCCAAAATGAATGTCCGCGTGCTCATCATCATGGTCTCCGTCCGTAATCAAATGGCGGGAAATCGGCAGATTAAACGCATCTACTTCAATAGAGAATTTAGGTCTGCGTTTCGTTTCTTTATAGATCTTCCCTATATATTCCCCCACCAGGCCAATGGCTGTCAGCTGAAGTCCCCCAGCATCCAAATCGAGGTGATTAACGAGGTCCAGCCGGTTTCGGTTTCACCATAATAACGCAATCCAAGAAAGTAGAGGCCAAAAAGAAAGCTTATACAAAAAGAGCCGATGCCCAATGCCAATACCATTCGAATCGGTGTAACGGAAAAAGAAGTAATGCCTTCAAAGGAAAAGGCCAGCATCTTTTTCAGCGGATACTTTGTTTCCCCGGCAAGACGCTCTTTGCGGTCATAATAAACATTGGCCGTTTTAAAGCCCAGCAAAGGCACAATTCCGCGCAAAAAAAGATTGGTTTCCTCATAGCGCTGCAGTTCTTCCAACGCACGCTTGCTCATCAGGCGGAAATCAGCATGATTATAGATAAGATCGACACCCATTTTCTTCATTATTTTATAAAATCCCTGTGCCGTGTTTCTTTTAAAAAACGTATCACGGTCCCTCTTTTTCTTACTCCATAGACAATGTCATATCCTTCGCGGAATTTCAGGATAAACTCCCGGATCACGGTAATATCATCCTGAAGATCGGCATCGATGGACACCGTGCAATCCGAAGCCTTCCCTGCAGCTGTTAAGCCCGCAAGCAGAGCATTCTGATGTCCCGCATTTCTGGCAAGCTTCAGCCCTCGCACTCTGGGGTTATTCAGGCTCTGCTTATAAATGATCTGCCAGGTCCGGTCCCTGCTGCCATCATCTACAAACAAAATTTTGCTTTTATCAGAAACAAGTTCATCATCCAGCAATTCTTCAAGCAGCCCATTCAGCTGATTAATTGTATCCGGCAGTACCTCCTCTTCGTTATAGCAAGGAACTACGATGGTGAGTACTGGGTTGGTCATTCTTAATTCCTCCTGCTTATATGGCTTTATAAAGGTAGATTTTCCACACAGAGCTTTTTGATTCAAAAACCTTCTCCAGCCGAAGCAGATTCTCTTCCGCATTATCGATCGGTACAGATGAAAAAAGATAGGAACCGCCCATGGCCTTAAAGGCTTCTGTATTTAACTCAAGATTCTTCAGCCTTTTTTCGTCCGCTTTTTAAACATATAATGCTTGCCAAGCTCGTCCGTGAAGAGATAGCATCTTCCGCCCCATTCATCAAAATAAATTCGGAGTGTTTTATTTTTTCAGCTCTTTCTCAATGATTTTCCTAAACTGATATTTGTATGTTAAGGGGTAGAAATTATTATACGAATCCAGCGTGTAAAAGCCATTATACTGGGCAATGGCCGGATGAAGCCCAATGCTTGCCACCCGGTAATCCTCCTGCGGAAGCCCAATGTATTCTTTAATAGCCGAGAATTGTTCTTCTGCGTAAAATTGCCTGACCGTTGGCTTATCCTGAAAAAGAATTTCCTCGTTGAAAAAGGAAACGGTCATGATCTGTGCAAGCACAAAAACCGGAACAAGGCGCCTCCAGAACGGTCCATGAGACCAAATGATTTTCAGGGTCAGCGCGAAAAGCAAATAGATAACCAGCGGCCTCAAAAAGTGATACCTGGCAAAGTTGAAGGTATCAAGAACATGAAAACGCTCTGTCAGAGGCAGCCAGCCTTTATAAAACCAGAAGGCATACCATGCTGATAGGGCAAAGTTAAGAAGAAACAGGAACAAAAACACCTTGTCCTTCTTCCCCTTTTTCTGCCTTAGCGTCATAAAAAGAGCTACAAACATCAGCGGAAGAATGACCAGAGTATGCATCGAGGCAGCATGGTGGTGCCCCAAAGCAAAGTTCTTGAATGTCAGCCTGACGCAATGCCAGAAAGTGAGCCTCGCATGGAAGTACTCATCCCGGCTGTTTGGCTCATCGTCAAAAAGAAAGGAATAAACCAGCCTGTATTCCACGATGAAAAAAATTCCGGTCATATAAACAATCGATAAAAGAAATGGCCAATTCCATGCTTTTTTCCTGATGACGTCCGTCAGCCAGAAGATCCCCATCGCGCTCAAAAAAAGAAAAACCCAAGGACAATGCTCGCATAAAAAGGCAATAGGGTTAATACAAGGACATTTTTCCACGACCTTTCCCCCTGCCTGATATTTAAGAAGGCCCACAGAGCAAGCGGCATCCCAAGCGTGCTCAGCATACCGGAGGGCCAGAATGGCGTGAAGGCAAAAGCAAGGGCTGTCCCAATCGTAATGGGCGCCCACTTTTCTTCTTTAAGAAAGTGCTTTTTCAAAAGCAAATACATACCGATAAAAGCAAACACCCTTGTGATCGTCTGGCTGAGTGCATAAGCAATCATCGGCGGAAAAAGGGCATACAGCCAAACAATTAATGTAAATTCCGAGCCAAACGCATTGCGGGACAAATTTCCGTTCATAACTTGTGGAATGACAGCGTCAATCGGTCCTCTCAGCTGTCCGCTTTCAGCAAGGACTTTATACCATGCCAGATTGCTGTCAAGATTATCATGAACGCGGATATGCGCGTCTTCACCTAATATGTATAGGGGGATACAAACAGGACCAGGGCAATCATGGCCAGAATAAGGAGATTTTTCTCGGCTTTATTTTTTTCAAAAGCAATCTCTACACCTCTGGGTTCAAGATTATTTACAATTTTAGGGTTCACGAACAGGGGCAAAATATTCAGGAAGGGATAATACAACCCTCCACCTACATAAAAATAGAGTGGAAAGGGGGATTTTTATGATTAAAAAAGCGGTCATTCCCGCCGCAGGCCTCGGAACCCGTTTCCTGCCTGCCACAAAGGCACAGCCAAAGGAAATGCTCCCTATTGTCGATAAGCCCGCCATTCAATATATTGTGGAGGAAGCTATTGCTTCAGGAATTGAGGATATTATCATCATAACGGGGAGAAACAAACGGGCCATTGAAGACCATTTTGATAAATCGGTTGAAATGGAGCTGCTCCTACAGAAAAGCGGAAAGCTTGAAATGCTTGAGGAAGTGCGCCAAATAACCAATCTGGCTGATATCCATTATGTCAGGCAAAAGGAGCCGCTCGGATTGGGGCATGCCATTTTATGCGCGAGAAAGTTCATTGGCAGGGAGCCGTTTGCCGTCCTCCTTGGCGATGATATTATTGATGGGGAACCTCCTGCCATGCTGCAAATGATTGAGCAGTATAACCAAACGGGGGCAAGCATCCTCGGATGCAGTGAGGTCCCCCTGTCTGAAGTCAATAAGTATGGAATTGTCGGCTATTCAGAACAGAGGGGCCCATTATATAAAGTGGATAGCCTCGTTGAAAAACCTCCTGCTGAAAAGGCACCTTCTGCGCATGCAATTATTGGCCGGTATATATTAACACCCGCAATTTTTGACATGCTTGAAAACGGAAGCCCGGACAGCAAAGGCGAGCTGCAGCTGACAGATGCCCTCGATGCTTTGCTTCGCCGGGAAAGAATTTATTCGTATCTAATCCAGGGAAAGCGTTATGATATTGGAGATAAATTCGGCTTTCTTAAAGCTTCGATTGATTATGCCCTGCAAAGACCTGAACTGAAGGAAAAGCTTTCACTATACTTAAGGCAAGCTCGCTTATGATTTACGATATCCGTCAGGATGGGACCTGTGCCAGCTCCAGGCATCCTCGACGATCTGGCGGATACTTGTTTTTTTCGGCTGCCAGTTCAGCAGTGACCTTGCTTTTTCTGATGAAGCAACCAGTTCTGCCGGGTCTCCAGACCGGTGGGGAGCAATCGTCACTTTAAAGCATCTGTTTGTTACCTCTGCAGCGGTTTCAATCACTTCTTTTACAGAGATCCCTTTGCTGCCTCCAAGATTAAAGACATTGCTTTCCCCTCCAGCTTCCAGGTAGCGGAGTGCCAGCAGATGGGCTTCAGCCAAATCCTCTACATGAATATAGTCCCTTATGCAGGTACCATCCTTTGTTGGATAGTCATCTCCAAAAATGGAGACAGATTCTCTTTTTCCAAGTGCCGCCTGCAGGATAATCGGGATCAGGTGGGTCTCGTTCTGATGGTCTTCGCCAATTTCCCCTGAAGCTTTTGCCCCTGCAGCATTAAAATAACGGAGCGACACGAACCTTGCCCCTGATGCCTGCGCCCACCAATGGAGCATTCGTTCAATGGCAAGCTTCGTCTCGCCATACGGGCTTGCCGGTTTGAGGGGCGCGTCTTCCTGTATAGGCTGGCTTTTTGCCTCACCATATACGGCTGCAGTTGACGAAAACACGAGCTGTTTCACCTTATGCGTGTCCAAAGCCTTTAGAAGGTTAAGAGAACCAAGTACATTATTATCATAGTAATGTAACGGATTTTTCATCGATTCCCCTACCAGGGATGAGGCCGCAAAATGAAAGACTGCCTCTATTCGCTCGCCTGAAAGGACACTATTCAGAAAATCCTGTGATCTGATATCCCCCTCATAGAAAGCTGCCTTTGGATGGACCGCCTGCCTGTGGCCCGCAGCCAAATGATCAACTACCACTGTTTCATACCCTTTTCGAATGAGAAGATCTACTATATGTGAACCAATATAACCTGCTCCTCCTGTAACCAAGATTGCCATTCCATCACTCCTGCATAGATTTACTTTCCCTTTTCTATATGCAGGTGTGAGGTTGAGTATGATAAAACTGCGGAGTCCCTCCTTCCCCGAATGAGTATCAGGTTCGGCTCTTCTGTTCGGATTCTCCTTCTCATGTCCGAAGTGGGTCTAGGTTCGGACTGCTCCGCGCGGGTTTCTCCATCTCCTATCCGAAGTTGCATCAGGTTCGGACTGCTCCGACCGGCTTTCCTCTTCTCCTGTCCGAAGTTGCTCTAGGTTCGGACTGCTCTGAACGGGTTTCCTCTTCTCCTGTCCGAAGTTGCATCAAGTTCGGACTGCTCTGAACGGATTTCTCCTTCTCCTGTCCGAAGTTGCATCAGGTTCGAACTACACTGACCGGGTTTCCTCTCCTCCTGTCCGAAGTTGCTCTAGGTTCGGACTGCTCTGACCGGATTTCTCCTTTTCTTGTCCGAAGTTACATCAGGTTCGAACTACACTGACCGGGTTTTCTCTTCTCCTGTCCGAATCAGCACCAGGTTTATTCTATTCCCCTCTCCCCTGTCATTAAAAAAGGGCCAGATTCATCTGGCCCCCACAATTCTAATTAAATTTAAATCGATGCCTTTATCTGCTTCGTATAGAAAAAGCGCACTATAAAGAAGTAAACAACCTGGATGGCCAGGAAAACACTCAGAACAGCAACTGATTCCTTAAACAGGTTAAAGTAGAACAGGTTCGATAACGCTGTCAGGGCTACAGCACCATGGATAAGAGCGACGAGGATCGGTGCGAAAAACAGAATCATGGTCTGTCTGTTTAAAACCTTTTTCAGCTCTTTCTCGGTTAACCCCATCTTGGAAATCGATCTGAATTTTTGTTTATCTTCATCCAGGTCCATGTAGAGCCTGAAGTACAGGAAGCTGCCGGCTGATACAAAAAAGACAATCCCGATAAACAGACCGACAAATAAAATGGGCCCGTAGCCTTTCATAATCTCATATATTTCGTAGTCTACTGATGTAATTTCATATCTTGGCAGTTCCTTGTACAGCTTTTCAGAGGCAGCCATTACCCTTTCCTCTCCATCTGTTGCCTGCCAGGCGTAATAGCTTTCCTGAAACTCTGGTTCAGGAAGCTTTTGATAGTCTACATCTGACACGATAAAATAGGAATCTGTTGCCGGCAGTGCTTTCGAATGAATGACTTCCTTTGGCTTTAAAACAGTGCCGGACTTCAGTGTAATCGTTTCATTCAGGAGTTCCTTCGTTTGCCCGAAGTTGGTCCCTTCAAACTCAACTGTCATTACTTGCCCGTCTTTTAAGTCAATCGGATCTTCGTCAATGAGCGCGGCAAAGCGGTTAAAATCGGATTGACCCGCAATCAGAATGGAATCCTCGCCAACTTCAAAGTAGCGTAAAATAGTATGCTCCGAATCCGCTTCAATCTTTTCTTCCTTTAACGTTTGATTGATAAACTCAACATTCTTCACTTCATTTTCTTCAGAAGTTTTATAGGAAAACGTTGTGGAATTGACATTTTTTATGTTTGAGGTCAGCACGGTTTGAAAACCGAATAAAGAACCAATTGCACTGAACGCAACTGTTGAAACCATCGCAACCATGAAGAAGGTTCGCGCATTATCCTTCATGCGAAAGGCCAGATCTGAAAACAGCAGCATATTGGTCTTAAACCAAAAAACACGTTCATTCTTCTTTAATCTTCTAATAATATAAACACTTAATTGCGTAAATAACAGGTAGGTGCCAATGCAGACAACGATGATCACCGGCACCATTGCCGCTACAACGACTAACCCTTTTGCGATTAGTGCAACAGCATACCCCGCACCTAATAATAGGACAGCCAGCATCGTTAAGAAAAGATTTGCTTTTGGCTCACCCTTTGACATTTTATTTCCCTTTATTAATTCAATCAGCTTTTTGCTGCGCAGTACATACGTCACAAATAAGGAGATAAAGAAAAATAAAATAATAAAAGAAATGAAGGTGATCAGGATGGCCTTCACTGGAAAATAAAAAGACAGTGCCCGCTCAATAATCAGCACATTTTCAGCCAGCAGCAAAATCGCCTTTGCAAATACAACACCGAGGAGGATTCCGCTTAGGGTTGCCAGAAAGCCAATCAGCATATTTTCCAAAAACACCATGAGACGAATCTGTTTCATGGACATGCCCTGCATCATTAATAACCCAAACTCTTTTTTCCGGGACTGCAGAAAAGAACTCATAGAATATAAAACAAAAAAGAACGAAAACACATAGATAATGCCTGCTGCTGCATTCATTCCCTTCGTTACAGTTGAGTTCATGCCATCCCCGCTTAATGCTGGATGATTCGCAAAAATCGAGAAGGTAAAGAAGACCATAACTGTAAATAAACTGCTGAGGAAGTAGGCTGCATATAAGCGTTTGTTCCGTATGACGTTATTAAACGCGAACTGACGAAAGGTCATGTGCATCCCCTCCAAGCAAAGAAAGTGTATCGATGATCTTCTGGAAAAAGGCCTGGCGGTTATCACCGCGGTGAATCTCCGAATAGAATTTTCCGTCGCGGATAAAAATGACCCTGTTGCAATAGCTCGCGGCCTGCGCATCATGTGTGACGAGCATCATGGTTGTCTTCTCAGTCTTATTAATCGACTCAAGCATTTCCATTACATCTTTGGAAGACTTGGAATCCAAATTCCCTGTAGGTTCATCCGCCAGCAGCAGCTTCGGCGTATGAATCATCGCTCTAGCCACAGCGGCTCTTTGCGCCTGTCCGCCTGATATTTCATACGTCCGCTTTTTCATAATGCCTGTAATTCCCAGTTTTTCAGCGATTTCGTATGCCTTGTCTTTCATTTCCTTCACTTTTTCCCGTCCAATGTTAGCGGCAGGACTATATTTTCTTCAACCGTCAAGGTATGAAGAAGGTTGAAGTCCTGGAAGACAAATCCTAATTCACGGCGGCGGAATTGGGCCAATGCCTCTTTTTTAAGACATGGGGATTTCTTTCATTGATCAGGATTTCCCCTGTTGTCGGTTCATCAATGGTGGCAATCATGTTCAGCAGTGTCGTTTTTCCGCTTCCCGAAGGACCCATGATTCCGACGAACTCACCTTCATCAATGGTTAAGTTAATATCTGTTAACGCACGATAGGCGATCTTTCCTTCATAAATCTTGCTTACTTGCTTCACTTTTAGCATCACAAGTTCTCCTTTCACATTCAGTTGACTTGTGATCAGTATATCTACTATACCCATTTCAAAAAATCGATTTCTCTTTCACTTACCTTACAAGGCTGTAAGGTTCTGTGTTTTTCCAAAGATCAGCCGGAAAAGAGACCCTTCCCCCATCTTGGATTCCAGCTCAATGCGATGGCCAAGATGATCGGCTGCCTCCTTCGTCAAGTACAGCCCCATACCTGTGGATTCTCTGAATTTCCGTCCATTTTCACCCGTATAAAAGGGTTCAAACACACGGCGCTTGTCTGCTTCCGGGATCCCGGCGCCAAAGTCCTTCACTTCTAAAACAGCTTCTCCGTTTTTTTCAAAAATGGAAATATCAATTCGATTGCTCTTCCCTCTGGAATACTTGACCGCATTATTGATCAGCTGAGAAAGCATAAAGAAAAGCCATTTCTCATCTGTCTCCACGATCATGTCCTGCTTCTCCTGCAGGAGATTTGGATACACCCCGTTCCGGATATAAAGCCGTTTGTTTTCTCCATTCACTTCATGAATGATTTGGGATAAGTGTACAGGTTTGATATGAAAATCCTGTTCGATCGTCCGGAGTCTCGCCATATAGAGGATGGTGTTCAAGCCCGTTTTCATCCGGTCCGTCTCTTCTCGAATACTGGAGGAATCAGGTTCATCCAAGTTTTGCGCAATCAGTTCAATGACAGAAAGCGGGGTTTTCATCTGGTGGACCCATTGATCCATAAACTTAAGATGCTCCTCCTGCCTGGATTCCAGCTCTTTAATTCTCGTCTGGTAATGTCTGTACTGTTCCTTCAGCAGATGATCCAGCGCCTGTGAAATCGGTGAGTTCTCTGTTGTTTGAAAGGAATCGTCAAGGGAAGCAAGTTCCTCCGTCAGCCTCTTATAAAACTTGCGGCGGCTAAAATAGTGGTATGTCAGATAGGCCGTGAGAAGGAATAACCCGAGAAAGATGCCATAGAGGGCTGGCAATAGATGACGATAGCCATCCAGCCAGTAAATGGCCAGAATTATAAAAAATTGAACGACCTGTACAGCGATTAGTAACGCATGCTCTTTAAGGAATAATTTCATGTTTCTCCAGCCTTTCACCAGGTTACGATCAAACGGTAGCCTGCGCCTCTCACTGTTTCGACCGCTCCTGAAAGCCCGATTGCCTCAAATTTTTTCTTACCCTCGCCATATTCACATTCAGCGTATTTTCATCCACATAGACCTGTTCATCCCACAGCTTTTCCAGCAAGTCTTCACGGCCGGCCACACGCGGGTACCGCTCCAGTAAATTCTCAATAATATCAGCTTCTTTTTTGGACAGCGGAACGGTTTTATCACGGAAACACAATTCCAGCCTTTCCGGAAACAGCTTCAATCCCTCTGCCTCGAGAACTCGTTCCTGGGCCTGCGTGGCATATTCCCCGTAAGCCCGCCGAAGCTGGCTGCGGATTTTCGCCATCACAATTTCCGGATGGAACGGCTTGGTGATGAAATCATCGCCGCCATTCTCAAGCGCCATCACCTGGTCCATCTCCCCTACCCGTGCGGAAATGAAGATAACCGGACAAATCGACTCCTTCCGGATTTGCCTGCACCAGTAATAGCCGTCAAAGCTCGGGAGATTAATATCCAGGAGCACAAGATTCGGTTTATGCTTATGAAATTCCCCCATCACATTATCGAACTGTTCCGCAGCCGCAGCTTCATAGCCATATTTCACTAAGTGTGACTGCAGGTGCTCCGCGATTTTCGGATCATCCTCAATAATGAATACTTTCTGCATCCTCTCACTCCTTTGTCTTAGAAAATTATGCCATAAGGAGAATAGGAAAAAAGAGCTGCCTCAGCAGCCCTTTTTAGACACAAGCTTTCTTTTCTAATGCACTAATCCATTTGTAATACCCTATTAGTATCGTTAATAAAATCGGATTAACAATGGCAGAATGCCATATACTCCACCATCCATAATGAAAGAAACCAAATGGATGAGGCAGCATGGCAGCAGCTTCATAGCTCAGGAAAAAGATTTCCCAAATAATAAAGTAGCGTATCTTTTTCATGAAAGAACCCGTAAAAGGATACCAATTGATAAACATCAAATTTACTGGCGGGACTAAGATTGTGTAAGCAGGAAATGCTACCCAATCTATCTCTTGTGTAAAGTACCAGTATCCTTTGTATTTCAAATCGATAAAAATATCAAATAATAATTGGAATGCAATAGTAAAAATCCAAATATGGACAATTTTATTGGCTGATATCCCCTTAATGGTCTTATATATAATAAAATTAAACAGAACAACTGAGGTAATTTGTAAGATCATTTTCCACTCCGGAAAGTTTTTTAGATATTATTTGCATTTATTGGGAATTTAATCCTTCTAAATCACTCTCTGACCTTTTATTCATAATTTTTTTGTCAGTTAGAGACTAGTTTTGTCGAAATGATTCAATGTTTTTCCTTTGTTTGCAATAATAGTTCCTGGACTTTTATTATTTAAAGGAGTAAATCAATGTGTCATTTTTGCAGTGAACTTAGAAAAAAGATTCAACTTTTTAGAAAAACACTTATTGAAACTGGAATAAAAAAAGGATTAGAGCATCCTGAGACTATAAAAAACAGTCAGATATTGGATCAACTTATCTTTAGGTTCCAGTCCAAATGTAAATAGGACTCATTATCGTAAAAGATATACTTTTAATAGAAACTCACTTTACCGCCAAATAAGCAGATAAAATTTTAAAAGAGGGCAAGATAGATAAGACATAAATATATAAAAACCCGGAGAATCTGTATGGTCTATATCTATACAATTACAACACTTGCTATCAACTCCATATTGCTGTTCATTATTCCGTTAAAATTAACCCGGCAGGAGCTTTACACAACCTGGCTGGCTGTCACTGTAAATGTGCTTCTTGCAGATTTAATTTTTGGCCATGTGTTAGACCTATACGACTTAATGGATTCAGGCCCCCAGCCATTTGATTTGTTTATTGAAATCACCTTGCCAGCAACATTTGGAATCCTATATGTAAACTTCATGCCTAAACCTAGGAAGAAATTTTTGCTTTACCTTTTGTTTTGGGTCGGTTTTTCTGTATGTTACGAAGTCCTCTCCAGTTACTTTGGCTACGTAGTTTATAAGGGCTGGCATGTATGGTGGTCAGCCCTCTATTATATTGGTGCCTGCCTTTATATGCGCTGGCATTTTCGTTTTATGAGGAAAGAAAAAAGCCACTATAAACAAGGATCGGTACACAGTCAAAGTTACGCAGAGAAACAGTATCTCAAAAAAATGCATATAAAGATCAATGCAAAAACAAGCAGTTTCTCACTAATGTGAACCGCTTGTTTTTCTTCATTTTAGGCTGTTTCGCAAGGTGTGTTACATTTTGTATATTATATGCTGAGTTGATTGTAGCGAAAGGTGCGAGATCCTCGAAATGCTATCGCATATTCCTCGTGCGGTGTTTTTCCGAGGAAGCTTATTCAATGTCCTGCGGGAGTAGCGGGGACAAGTGAGACCCCGCGGAAAGCGGGCAGCCTAGAGGAAATCAACGGACAACATTGATAGGCGCAAAATACCATTATGTAAGCAAAGAGCCTTATTTTATATTGGACACGTTTATGCCGATTCTTCCCCCAACATGACAAAATTGTCACTTTAGATCCTGTTACATCGATGGTTCGCGGGAAAAATAGCCGATATAGTATGGTAGTGAAGGAGGTCGAAACCATGACTAAAATGATACAAACCAAGAACTTATCGAAATCTTATGGAAAAACACAGGTCTTGAAAAATATTGATTTGACTGTTGAACGAGGGGAATTCACTGCCATTATGGGTCCCTCCGGCTCTGGAAAAACGACGTTAATGAATACCCTATCAACCATTGATGCCTTTAGCGGGGGGAATGTTTGGATTGAGGGAAATTCCCTTTTAGATATGAAAAAGAAAGCCCTGCGGGAGTTCCGCCAAAAAAGAATGGGATTTATTTTTCAAGACTATAACTTACTGGATACCTTAACGGTGAAGGAGAATATCCTCCTCCCGCTCTCGCTGCAAAAAACACCTGTTGCAGAAATGGAAAAGCGATTAGCGAAATTGATTGATGCCTTAAATATTGAATCAATTTTACATCAATATCCTTCTGAAATTTCCGGCGGACAGAAACAGCGCACGGCTGCCGCGCGGGCGATTATTACCAGCCCCGCAATTGTATTTGCTGATGAACCAACGGGTGCACTCGATTCCCGATCTGCTACTCAGCTGCTGGAACAAATTCAATTGCTCAATGAAACCTTCAAGACAACCGTTCTGATGATTACGCATGATCCGTATGCAGCCAGCTACTGTCAGCGCGTAGTTTTTCTCCGTGACGGAAAAATCGTCAATGAGATGTTTAAAGGCGAGCAGACGGAAAAGGAATTCTTTGACCGCATCCTGACGATCCAAAGTGCTATAGGAAGTGACTGGCGATGAACTTAGTAGATTTATCATGGAGGAACATGAAGCGGAACTTCCGGCTGTATACCATTTATTTCATTTCCATGTTTGTCGGGGTTGTCATTTACTTTACCTTCTCCGGTCTAATGTTTAACAAAGATGTAGTCGCAGCCATTCAAAATAAAGAAAACTACAAAATGGTCATTTCCCTTGCTTCGGTAATTGTCTTTTTGTTTATTGTCTTCTTTATTTTGTACGCGAACTCCTTTTTCATGAAGCAGCGAAAAAAGAATTCGGCATGTATTTACTTTACGGAATGAAGGAAAGACAAGTTGCTGCAATGGTCTTCTTTGAAACATTATTCTTGAGCGCCATTTCGGTCTTCAGCGGTATATTAATCGGTGGCTTGCTATCGAAATTTTTCGGTGCGGTATTAATGAACTTAATGCGCTACAATGAGGACATTTCTTTTGCTTTTCCACTGGAAGCCATTGTATCAACAGTTCTGTTATTCGCCTTATTAATCATCATTATTACAATTCAAAGTTATTTTAACGTCCGGCGTGTCCAGTTAGTGGAATTGTTTCATGCAAAGGAAAAAAGGGATAAACCGTTTACATTTTCTTTTGGCCTGGCGTTATTGTCCATTATATTGATTGCCGGGTCTTACTATATGATTACCATAGGAGATACGGACATCTGGAAAGATCATTTTAAAGAAACATTAGCAGCTGTAACAGTGGCTCTGATTGCCGGGACGTATTTATTTTTCCGCCAGTTTTCCGGTTGGATGTTACAAAAGCTGAGTCAAAGGAAAAACTATTTTATTGGCAGTAAGATGTTATGGATCTCCTCTCTCCGTTTTTCTATTCGAGGAAATACAGTCAATTTTACATTCAATTCACTGATTAGTGCGATTGTCATCTTTACAGTCGGATTTATTGCTGTAGATTACGCTGTGAAAGGCGAGGTTGTGAAAAAGAATTTCCAAATCATATTGCCTTTTCGACCCAGGATGATGCAACTCAAAGACAAATTGAACAGCTGATGAATGACTCACATCCAATCATTGATCATGAAACCATTACAGGGATTCAAACAGAAAAAATCCAGAATAGAAACGCATTTTTTAGCCATCCCGAATATTACACCGAAGAGTTTTACCTTTTTCCGGAGTCCCAATTAAATGCAATTGTTGATTTACGCAAAGCTGGTGAAAAAGCAGATTTAGAAGGTGAAGAGGCAATTGTATTAACAAGAGGAATTGATGAACCGGAAAAATATAAAAGTTCTCAGCCTGAAATGACCGTATTGGAAGACAATACATTTCGTGTAGTCGAAAAAATACGATACCCGCTGTTAAGCATCCCAACGAGCCCAGGCGGAAATACCCAGCCCCAGCCTTCTGTACTCATTATTTCAAACGAAGCTTTTGAGAACTTAAGAGAACATCACACCCTTTCTTCATTTGAAATTTATCAAATCGAAGATCCTAAAACATCCAATGATGTTTCACGGGAAATATACGACCTCGTTATGAAAACAGAAGGAGCCTATTATTCGGCCTATATTGATATGTATTCCATTGATACGGAGTCTTCTTCTTTAATCTTGTTCTCCGTTGCCTTTTTTGCCGTTATTGCATTGTTTGCATTAGGGAGTGTCATTTACTTTAAACAGCTGCGAGAAGCTACAGAAGAGCGGGAGCACTACGCCATTTTACGAAAAATCGGTGTAGACGACAAAGAAATGAAAAAGATTATCCGAAAACAATTGCTGTTCGTATTTTTGCCGCCGCTCCTGCTGGGGTTGCTGCACAGCTGGTTCCTTTTATATTACACAGTCATCCTGGTGATAAAAGATTTGCCTTCTTTAACGGCGATTATTTTTTCAGTCATGGGACTATATGTGTTAACGTATCTAATCTTTTACATTTCATCCGTATCTATTTACTACAAAATTGTCAGCGAAAAAAACACACGATGAGTTACATTACTCATCGTGTGTTTTTTGCATTATCAAAAACGGATCGCTATCGAGCGGGAAGTGAACGATAAATTGGGTGTACTCTCTCACATTCGACGTACAGCTAATGTAATGCCCTAACTTGTTGCTTAACTGCTGGGCTAAATATAATCCCATTCCGGTCGACTTCGAATACAATCGCCCCGTTTCTCCGGTAAAACCGCGATTAAATACCCTCGGAAGATCTTTCTGGCTGATGCCAATCCCATTATCCCGAATCAAGAGCTGTTTTTCTTGTGGGGTTTCCGATATGGAAATGGTGATCTCTCCGCCAGGTTCTGTATATTTCAAACTGTTTGTCAGAAGCTGATTGACGATGAACTGGAGCCATTTAGGATCACTTTGAACCTCCAGCATATCTGCCTGAATGTGGATGCGGATATTTTTTGAAATAAAGGTTTTGGAGTGAGACTTTACAATATCCTTAAGAATCTTGATAATATCACATTTCTGGATATCGTAATCCTGATTAAAGCTGTCTAGTTTAGCGTAATAGAGTGCTTGATCAACATAATTCTCAATTTTTGTGATTTCTTCTCTTAAACTGCCTGCGTCCATATCGGTTTGCTGCAGCAGGCGAAGAACAGCAATCGGTGTTTTTATTTCATGGAACCAGGAGACGATAAAATCGTAATGTTCCTTCTGCCTGTCCTGAATCCGATTCATTTCACGTATATGTTCACGCTTCAGCTCATCGATGTGGGTTTTAGCGAACTCTCCTTCCAGAGACAGGCTGTCATAATCCGCCCTTTCCAATTGCCTAATCACGCGCAGGTTTTGCTGGTACCGATATAATAAAAACCCGATCAATACAATCGAAGATAAGGCGAAGGCATAAAGGAATGTCCCCCATGCCAGGCTGCCATTGATATCAGTAAAAAAGATCGCTGCTGAAATCAGGAAACTGATCAGATAGAGGACTATATAAGGTTTTTCATAGGATAGAAAACTAAGGAAGTTCATTCAATTAAATACCCTAACCCTTTCCGAGTGACAATGAAGTCCTCTAGTCCAATTGCTGCAATTTTCCTGCGCATCCGATTCACATTCACGGTAAGTGTATTATCATCGACAAACTGTTCCTCATTCCATAGTGCCTGCATTAAGTCATCCCTCGAGACAATTTTCCCGATATTCCGCATCATCAATTGCAAAAGGATGAATTCATTCCGGCTTAGCTCATTGCTTTGTCCATTAAATTCAATCGTTGAATTGGTCACATTTAATTTCAGGCCGCGATGGATAAAACGGATATTCTCATCTTCCTGATAAGTATACTTCCTGCGGATGAGCGCACTGATCTTCGCGAGAAGGATATCCAAATCAAAGGGCTTCTGGATAAAATCATCCCCGCCCATATTAATGGCCATTATTATATCCATATTTTGATTTCTGGAGGAAAGGAAAATGATCGGCACTTTTGAAACAGAGCGTATTTGCTGGCACCAGTAGTATCCATCAAAAACGGGAAGATTGATATCTAATAAAATGAGGTGTGGACTTGTCTGCTCAAATTCCGTCAGCACCTGGTCAAATTGGGTTACCTCCACCACATCATATTGCCATTTTTTTAGCGTATCAGCGACAATCCGTCTTATTTTAAGATCGTCTTCTATCATCATGATTCTATACATAAATATCCCTCTTTACTGGAATAATGGTCACGTCATTCATTCTGGCACAATTTTTTTAAGTCTTAGGCTAAGGCAGTCTCTATTATTCCACAAGCAGTATATTTGAAATGATCTTTTTTCCATTAGTGATTAAGCTCATCAATGGTCTTAAAAATTCTCGAATACACATCATGAATAGATTCATCAGTCATTTCGTCATTATACAACCCATACCCCCAACTATGAAATGAATTATTTTCTTTGGATTTAAGAACTCCCACAGCATAGCTTTTACCGGCTTCCCATTTCCATGAATCATTATATTCTGGGTCTTTAACAGTAAACGGGATATGACTGTGGCTGATATAAAAAAGACTGGAATGGATGAATCTGAATATGTATCTGCATATTTGGCTTCAGCAGCTTTAGGAAGATTTTCTTCCGTCATTATAACTGCATCATAAGAGCTCAATTCCTCATTTGTAAGTTCATCAAAAGAAATTTCATGAAACTTCACTTGTTCTTCATTTGCTTCTGGCGGTTCTCCAACTACCGCAATCCTTTATGCCCTTCCATCATACGGCTCGAAGTCAGGGGTTTGAGTACAAGCAGTTAGTAACATGGGTAGAATTAGCAATATATAAGAAATCTCTCTCGTCATTCTTGTCATACTCATCACCTCTGCCTAGATACTATAAACAATTGTGCCAATTATCCCAACAATCATTAAGGCCAGGCCCTTTATAACCTTCCTCTGTCTGAAAGCAGCCATACATCCTGAAACAAAGCCGATGAACACTAAGCCTGCACCTATATGCTGAATGATTTTGATTTCTGAAATGCTGCCGGTAATAAAGACTTGAAAACCAATGCAGCCGCCTACAAAAATCAGGAGAAATGAAGGGCTTTTCAACTCTTCTCTAGCATCCTGCTGTTCCTCTTTTTCCATTTTTTTATATGTTTTTATAAAAAGGAAAATCGGAATCGCCCATATTAAAATGATTATAATAGCCTGAAAGATCATCATATGAACCCCTCTGGGAAGATATAAATCTATTACTTCAAAATCATACCATATTCTAACAAAAACAAAAAAGAGCACCATCCATTGGATAGGCGCCCTATAAAAATACTTATGATAAATGCCTTATTTTCCTTTCAATCGGTGTACGCTCCTTCGCTTCAGGTACCTCCTCAGGAAAGCCTACTCCTAAAATACCAACTACATCGCAATCATCCGGGACATTTAAAGCAGTTCTTGCTGCAGCTGAAACCCCCAGGGAAGACCAGAATGTCCCTACTCCTGAGTCCCACGCCATCAGCATGAAGTTCTGAATAAAGCATGATACTGCAGCCATATTCTCAGTTCGTTCCAGGTCGGTTGCTCCATGCCTGGACAGGATGGCCAGCACGACTGGCGCCTGGCAAAAATCGGTTTTGTGATTCAGCTTTGCCCTTGTTTCCGGACCAACAAATAATATCTCCCATGGCTCCGTCATTTTATGGTTGGGTGCCATGCTCGCAGCCTCTAGCCAGGAGGTGATTAAACTATGCTCCACTTTATCAGATTTGAACTTTTTTATGTTGCGGCGAGTCGTGATTATTTTCTGTATATCCACTGTTAATTTCCCCTTTCATTTATAACTCATTTTACTAGATTAATAGGTTATTTACATGGCAGCTTTCTCATTATCAATGGATTTCCCACTAGGCCGGGCTGCCAGGAACATATAGGACAGTACAGCCCCGGTACTTGCACATGCTATGACAATCCCCATCGATATCGCCGGT
The DNA here is from genome assembly GCF_023516215.1 of Cytobacillus pseudoceanisediminis. Taxonomy (NCBI): domain Bacteria; kingdom Bacillati; phylum Bacillota; class Bacilli; order Caryophanales; family Bacillaceae; genus Cytobacillus; species Cytobacillus pseudoceanisediminis. The sequence goes on from NZ_CP097349.1 coordinate 3,282,650, forward strand.
CTGTCTCCTAAGCCAACAAGGGGAGCCACACCTCCTCCAAAGATTAAGGATAGTACTCCCAGTAATGCGGAGGCACTCCCTGCCGACTTGCCCTGATTTTGCATGGCAAGCGAGAAGCCTGAAGTACTCACCACCCCAATACTTGCAACCACAAAGAATAACGGCGGCAAAATAGCGTACAAGCCTGCATCTAAAAGAAGCATGATTAATAGAGCAATAGCTCCAATGAAAGAGATGCATATGCCAGCCGTAAAAAGCTTCCTTTCGCTGATCCGCCCCGCCAGCCTTCCCGTGATTTGACTGGAAATGATGATTCCTAGACCGTTGATGGCAAATATCAGGCTGAACATCTGCGGGGAGGCCCCATACATGTTCTGAAGGACGAAAGGTGAGCCGGATATATACGCAAACATGGCAGCAAACACCAGTCCTTGAGACAATGCATACCCTATGAAACTTCGATCAGATAAGAGCTGCTGAAAGGTGGTTAATGTGTTTTTTATACCGCCCTGTGAACGGGAATCTTCAGACAGCGTCTCTGGCAGACCGAATAGTACGACAAGAAACATCACCAAGCCGATTACACTCAAAACGATAAACACTCCCTGCCAGGGAGCAATCCGCAATAACTGGCCGCCAAGTATAGGAGCAAGGATGGGGGCCACACCATTCACTAAAGCCAGCAGAGAGAAAAATTTAGTCAGCTCAGTGCCTGAGTAAAGATCCCGGACAATCGCACGGGAGATGACAATTCCTGCTGCCCCGGCCAGACCCTGAATAAACCTCAGCCCAATCAAGCCCCAGATGGACTGGCTAAAGGCGCACAAGAGAGAAACAGCAAAATAAATCAATAGCCCTATAAGAAGCGGCTTCCGGCGTCCGCGCACATCACTGAGCGGCCCTGCAAGCAGCTGGCCTAGGGATAGACCGAGCAGGAAAAAGGTTAAACTAAGCTGGACCAGGGACGGCTTGGTATGCAAATCATTAGCTATATCAGGCAGAGCCGGCAAATACATGTCGATGGATAACGGGGCAAACGCAGCTAAAGTACCAAGTACGATCGCCATCCATAATCGCCTTGACTTTGAAGGTGCACCCGGGGCATTTCTTATATTTCCTAAAGAATCATTCATTGATTGTCCTGCCTTTTCTTATGATTTTTGGACTTTAAGCTCAAAGGTTATGGATAAGAATCCGTATGGCTTCTGAAACATCCACCTTTTTTCCTGGCAGAAATGATTCAGCTTTTTGAACATTTCTTCATCCAGCCGGACATGGATGGAATGCTTAAGCTTTTGGCCTTCAGGCTTCTTGGGCCGGCCCCTTCCAATTTTCCGCTGCCCTGTTTCGTCCCTCCAGACGGCTATGGTCACATACCCGTCTTTTTCCAGCCATTTCTGAAGATCGTTTTCCTTCCAAATACGCGCTGCATCATTCTCATGTTTTTTCAGATATTCTGCAAGACCCTCACCTTCCAGACCTTTCCTTTTTGCTTTATAAATCATCTTATTTCTAAGATACTCTTCATATTGTTCGAATGATGTAAAGGTTTGTTCTTTCATAAACCCTCCGGATTATTTTTTGTTCTACAAAAAATAATAAAGAATATTAATTCACAATGCAATCTTTTTTGTAGAACAAAAAATACTATGGAGAAATAAGCATAAAAAAAGCCTAACTCTCTCCGGCACATCAGGAAGAAATTAGGCTTTCATTATATTTTTATACATCCATCCGCGGTGCTTCCTCAAGCCACCCATTGGAAATCATGATCTTTACACCTTCACGTATATACTCAAAAACCTCAATTCCAAATTTACCAAAATTCATATTTAGATCATTGCGAAGGCTGAAGCCGATGCCAAATCCCTGTCCGCCAATACTAAACCCGCATAAAAGATAGGTGCAAAATATCATTAGCTTATCCGAAAATGGAGCCTCTGTTGAATTTATCACTGTTCCCCCTGAAGTGGCAGGCGGCTGGATATCGTTTTGAAGGAGCTTTTCCCCAAACTCTTTAATAATTTCTTTCGAAAGCTCTTTCCCTTTTAAAAAATATTTTCTAACTTCTTCTCCTTCTGCACATTGAGCAAATCCAGCCATCAGCTGCATGCCGGTGATGTTTGTTTCAATCCCGTGATACAGCAGCCCAAATTCCACCGTATTAATGGGGCGCTTCTGACCAAGAATATTAGTTCCTTTTAAATAGTTATTACTGGTTACAAAATCAGCTGATTTAGGGAAGTTTATAAAGGTGGGACTTGGAAGCAGCCCTTCATCCAAAAGAAATTGGGTAAATTTACCATAATATTCCTGAGTTAAATCGGTCATGTCCCTATAAAGCTTAATAATATCCTTTCGATAAGCCATGGTTAAATGGAGGACATACATGCCCATGCTAATTTCCTTTAAGATCCGGCAAAACATTATATCAAATCCGTTCTCAAACAATATAGGAGCATTTAAATTAACGTCCTGATCCGTAAAGCCGTTAGGGACAGCCGCCCCCTCATTTTGCAGCAGTTTTTTTATTTCAACAACTTTAGGATGAAGTTTTTCCCTCAATCCTGACATCAAATTTTTCGCTTTTGGGTTTTTCGATTTCTCAATAAAATATTCTAATATACGAAGAATCATCGTTTTTTTTTGATACGTCATCCATAATGCACCCAGTTCGGATGAACTGATTTTAGATTTTTCAGGCATAAGAACACCTCCATTTTGACTAAATAATAGTATGTGTTCTTTTGGAGTTTTTATACGATGAATGGTTTCCATTAAGACTCTGCTGCTCTTATTTTGCGGCCCGAATTTTGAGATGAACCGATTAATACCCCTATCCCCATCATTATGAGGAATATCCCTAGCCAGGAAACTGCGGTTAACGATTCTCCCAATAGGAAAACTCCTAATAATGCTGCAGTTAAAGGCTCCGCCAGCGCAAGTGTGACAGCCGTTGAAGAGGAAACATGGACAAGCCCTTTTGAAAAAGAAAATAGGCAATTCCCGTAGCCAGAATCCCCAGGTGCAGGCTGACAGTCAAACCCCGAACACTCCCAAGCCAGGACATGTCAAAAATAAATAAGAATGGCGAAAGAAAGATGGCACTTAAGGTGAAAACAACGGCCACTACTGACAAGGATGAATAGTTTTCAACCAGGTCCCTGCTGACAAGCGTATAGCCTGCAAATGTTAAACCAGCCCCCAATGCCAGTAATAGGCCAGCCGGGTCCATATGAACCGAGTTTTTGTTCATGAAAAGCAGGACACAGCCCAAAATGGACAGGAAGGTAGAACACCACCAAATGGCAGAGGGGCGTTTTTTCAAATAGAGCCATTCAAGAAGACCCGATAAGACCGGTGCACTCCCGATCGCTGTCACAGTCCCAATGGCTACCCCTGTAAGAGTGACCGCTGAAAAAAACAATGGCTGGTACAGGGCCATACAAAGTGATGCCATCAAGGTGTTCTTAATAGGCCAATTTTTCAGGTCCAGTTTCCCCGCCAGAAAAACCATGCATAATAAAAATAAACCGCCTGCCGCCAGACGGGCAGCCCCAATGGCAATCGGGTGTGCGCTTTCCGGCGCAAATGCCTGCGTGGTACCCGTAGTCCCCCAGAGCACTCCGGCAAGCAATATGAAAAATGGAGCCGTTTTCCCGTTCATGTTATCACCTCAATAAAAAAAGATAAAAGGAATCATTAAACTTATCTTAGAAAATTCCCTGAGAATTTTCTTTACCAAGTTTAATATCCCTTTTATCCATTCTTAAGGATTCTGTATTTTTGTGGTGCTATTCCTTCACAGCGGGTAAACCACCGTGTAAAGGAGGAAGAATTTTCGAAGCCTAATTCCCCGCTGATCACCGACATAGACCAGGAGGTTGACATTAATAAATGCTTCGCCTCTTTCAAGCGCAGATCAGATATATAGCCTTTTGGGCTTTTCCCGGTTTTCTTCTTAAACCATGCGGAATAATAGGCAGGATGATAATGTTCGATTTTCGCTAGACCCTCCAATCGGATCGACTCCTTATAATGCTTATGAATATAATCAATCGACGGAGGCTTGGCGATTTGCAGTTTGCCGGCCACAAACCTGGTCAAATCAGCCAGGGAGGATGCATTCCCCTGATTCCCCGCCTCTTCCAGCAGCAAATAACGGATCGAAGACCATTGCTGATCTAGCTGAATGTACATACTGCTGGACTCCTCCGGCAAATAGGCCGTCGGGATATCCAGGATCAAAAACTCATTCCGGTCCATCGACCGATAGTTATGATCAGACCCTGGCGGAAGATAAAAACAATAGTCGGGGTCAAGCTTGATATCCTGCCACTTCGTCTTGATATCCAGGGAGCCCTGCAAGGGGAAAAGAAACTGGCCAAACTCATGCTGGTGCGAATGAAACTCTCTGGAATAGGATCTTTTTTCGCAGGTGATGCTTTGCATTTTACTCCCCCTCATCATGCTTTGAGTATATTATCATTCTAATGAAATAAAGGTGAAAGATGAAGCTAAATGATAAAAATAACTCCCATTAAGATGTTTATTTTAGCCTGGGATTTCCAGCGAAAAAAATGTTATTTCCACATTCTTGCCTCTCGCACCCCTGTCGGCAACTGCTCCGAATCAGACATTAATTTTCATTCTTTCACGGTCACTATGACTCCATCCATATTGTTTCCTGAAATTTCAACATGACTATGAGCCGGTACGTTAATCGTCTTGCTTTGAGAAATTGGATAATAGGCAATATTGTATTTTTCGCCATTCATACTCATGGAAATGTGTGTTTCTTTCTTTAGGTAATCCAAATATTCTTCTAAAGCAAAATTCTTTTTCTTCATAATTGCACTATGCGGAAAACCAACATAGCGAATATGCCAAGGTTCATATTGAATTCCTGTTACATCCGTTTTATCCTTTGGATAGCGTAAAATAAACCCGTATTTCCAGGCGTTTTGTTCGATCCACTTTCCTTCGGGTGCTTCAGCCATTCTCATTTGAGTGGAGCCTACGTCAAGCGATAGACCCAGATTATGTTCGCTATAGCCGGCTGGCAAGGCATAGTCAGAACCCATTTCCTGATAAAGTGCATTCTGCTCGTCAAAGTCCCGAAATCCACTCGTAATAGAGAAATTGCGAACTCCTTCTTCTTCTGCAGCAGCCATCATCTCTGAAAATCTGTGTGCTATATCCTCTGATAAATAAATTTCACTGCCCAGCAATCCGTAACCCTGTGTCAATTCACCGTGAGCAGACAGATTGATGATATCCGATTTAACACTTTCCGGCTGTACCGGATAGCTGCTGTTGACCAAAAGCAGATTTCCCAAATAGATTTGATCTTCTGTTATCTCTTTTTTGAGCTGTTACTTTCAGTCCTCTCATCTTCTTCCTGATCAGGTTCATATTGATTATATTGTTGTATCTCTATTTTTGGCTCAAAAAGAGAATCCATATTTATATAAGATAATCCCAAGCACAAAACTAGCAGCAATAAAAATCCCCACTTCTTCATTTTCAGTTTCCTCCTAAATCTTATTTGATTAAAAGAATAGGAAAAACTATTAAAATAAAGAGTAGGGAAAAGATTAAATTTTTCTTAAATCATGTAATGGAAGTTACTAGTTCTTTCGTATCCAGTTCATTGTCTTTTGGTAAACGGACTTCAAAAACGGTCTGAATGACGCTGCTCTCAGCCGCAATCGATCCATCATGCTGTTCCACAATATTTTTCGCAATGAACAATCCAAGACCTGTGCTATCTTCTTGATGTGTTCGTGCTTTATCACCGGTATAGAACATATCAAATAGATAAGGCAGTTCATTCGAAGGAATGCTATCTCCATAATTCACAATTTGGACGACTACTTCCTCCGCCTCTATATACCCGTTAATATCAACATACTGTCCTTCATACCCATAGCGGATTGCATTCGTCATAAGATTTTCAAAAACGCGTGCGATCAAATCTCCATCACCAAAAATCGGCAAGTGGGGCTCACTATTCATCCGTGCAATCAAATGATTTTTTCGAATACAGGGTACAATTCTTCCTTTAATTGATTAAGCAGATCTGTTAAATTGATTCTCTTTTTTCTAGAGGCAGCATTCCATAGTTCATCCTGGTAATCTCGAATAATTCATCAATCAGCCTTTCTAATCGTTGAGATTTAGTAAAGGCAATGGTTAAGAAATGTCTGACTTGTTCTTTTGTCAGGCTTTCATCCTTAAGGATCAAATCCAAATATCCTAAAACGGATGTAAGAGGGGTCCGCAAATCATGAGCTAAATTAACAACCAATTGATCCTTGCTGCTTTCCGAAAAGTCCCCCCGCTTAATTGCTTCCTGCAATTTTTCACTTGCCAAATTAATGTCCAGCGCAATATCCCTGAATTCATCATTTGACTGGATATGCACCTTGTGTTGAAAATCACCCCGAGCAAGATAACGAATGCCGCTGGAAATCTCATTAAAATAAGCAGAATAGGGCTTCGTAAGGAAAAAGAAAAAAAGGAAAGATAGTAAAATGAATAAGATGAAAAAAAGATTAAAATCCCCGAATCTCCCCAAAAAGATGCGGAACTGAGCCATAGGATCCTCATACTGCACCATCGTGTGATAATAGTATTGCAGTCCTTTGAAGATTAGATAAGTTACGAGCCCTGAGAGGAGCATACTCAAACCGAATAACAGCACCATTTTTGAGCGAAAACTGCGCATTATCTTACCCATTGAAGGTATACCCTACTCCCCATACAGTCTTGATCCATTTGTCTTTTCGTTTGTCTTCCTCAAGCTTTTTTCGAAGCGTCCGTATATGGACCATAACGGTATTTCCGCCTTCAAAATAGGCTTCGCCCCACACCTGCTGAAAGATATTTTCCACATTAAACACCTTCTTTGGATGGCTCGCCAGTAAATACAGAATATCAAATTCTTTCGGTGTCAGGTCGATGGTTTTTCCATAAAGAGTGACTGTACGCTGATCAGGAGTAATCACTAATCCGCCATATTCCAGGCTGGTTTTAATATCTGCTTTGGGCTGATTCAGCTTCATAAAACGCCGGAGCTGGGCATTTACACGAGCAACCAATTCTATGGGGGTGAATGGTTTCGTCATATAATCATCTGCTCCAATCACCAGGCCCTGCACTTTATCAAAATCAGATGTTTTCGCACTCAAAAATATGATCGGCATATTATGCTGTTCCCGAATGCGGCGGGTTACTTCATATCCATCCATCTTCGGCATCATAATATCCAAAACCAGCAAATCAATCGACTGAGTCTCAACAATACGTACGGCCTCTTGTCCATCCGATGCTTTAATAACATGGTACCCTTCTTTTTCTAAATGAATGGCAATCAGATCAGCAATCTCCTCCTCATCGTCCGCAATCAATATCGAAATATCTCTCATCATTCCACTCCTAAATAAAGTTAACCAAAAGCAATAGATTAGGTCTTATTCATTTTCTATTATTTCCTATTCTTTTTCAAAAATTTGCTGACGCCTGTTTAGCAGCTCTACAGCATCCAGAAAAAGTCAGTCTTAATAACAATGAATAACAAAAATAAAACAAAGGCCAGGTGGAAAATCGTTACAAGATAAGCCTTGCGATTTTCTGCAAATTTCCACTCCATAAAAGCTCGGGCCGTTTCGGAAAGAACAATAAAAACAATCAGCAGAACCGCTGGCTCCAAATACCATATAAATTCCATCGGGTACCGCTTCATGTTAATAACATATCCGGTCAAGAGGGTAACTAAAAAGCCAATCCGAATGGTCCAATCCACCTTTTTATGTTTATCATTGATATGGTTATAAGAAAAAATTTCTTCTTCTCCACTTTCAGCCATTTTCTTAAACCCAATTCGAAGAAATACATCAATGCTACAACAATAGCTATTAAAAGAATTAACTTAGGACCGGCCAATGGATCAACTGCATACATCCTTTTCCCCTCCTCCGCCTTTGCAAGAACACTGCATTCACTTACCTATTTCTACGGATACGAAGGGAAAAAGTTTCCTTTGTTAATTGACTGCTTTCTTAAAAATCCTAGTAAATGTGAGCGAATGCCAACATCGGACTCTGGATCTTTGATTTCTCCCTCATGTGTCCGAATGAGCTCCCGCTTCGGACTCGATCACTCTGATTTCTCCCTATCCTGTCCGAATGAGCCACTACTTCGGACTCAGATCTTTGATTTCTCCTTATCCTGTCCGAACGAGCTCCTACTTCAGACTCGAACACTCTGAATTCTCCCTCTCCTTTCTGAATTAATCCGTGTTCGGGCTTAATTTGAAGAATCCATTTAATGCCTCAAGCTATATACTCATTTCCAAGCTGCTAAACACGAAAAATAGCCGAAGAGTCTCTTCAGCCTTGTTTCTCCAATTCAAGCAAATGATGCTTCATTTCTATGCCCCCGCGATAGCCGGTTATCGCACCATTTTTACCAATGACACGATGGCATGGGACCGCGATTAACAGCGGATTGGCACCGATTGCTTTCCCTGCTGCCCGGACTGCCTGCGGCCTGTTTATTTTCTCTGCGATGTCCGAATAGGAGACAGTTTTACCGTAAGGAATCTGAGTTAATGCCTCCCAGACTTCCTCTTGAAACGGAGTGCCTTTCACATCCAGGTCCATTGAAAAAATTTGTCTTTTCCCGAGAAGAAATTCCTGTAATTCCATCATGTATGGCTGCAGTGCTGCTTTATTTTCTACAAGCACTGCAGCTGGAATATATTTTTTCAGTGACCTTTCAAAATCCTTAAACTCCGGGTCAGAGCCTATATAGCAGAGACCTTTTTCTGTTCTAGCGAGATACAGGCTCCACTCACCTTCCTGCATGTTCGCCCATTCAATGTTCATTCTTCCGCTCCTCCCTTGTTTTGTTTCGATATGCTGCAGGTGTTGTGCCCAGCTTCTTTTTAAATAAAGAGATAAAATAAGGGGTGCTGGGGAATCCTGCTGATGCACCGACATCGGCTATCGATTGCTCACCTGCCTCCAGCATATGAACGGCTTTTTCAAGCCGGATATCCTGAATATACTCTGTGGGCGACTTCCCGGTGACCCGTTTGAACACCCTCTGCAGATGATATGGACTACCATGAAACAGGTCCCCCAATTGATGCAATGTAATCGGGGCGCAATAATGCTGATCGATCCACACAATTATTTGCTTAATCCATTCTTCTGCAGGCAGGCTGAGCCCTTCCGGTTTGCAGCGCTTGCACGGTCTGAAATTTTCCGCCAGTGCTTGAGCGGCATTTTGAAAAATAGCGACATTGCCGATATTCGGAACTCTCGACCGGCACGATGGCCTGCAGAATATCCCTGTCGTTTTAACACCATAAAGAAAAAGATCATCATAGGATTTGTCGCAATCCTTTATCGCGTTCCAATATTCTTCCGGAATCTGTTCATAAGCCACCTGCGCTCACCTCTGCTAAAAAGTATACACAAAAAATGTTCATCATCAGCGATTTCCTAAATATAAACGCAAGATAACGTAATCCTGAGGATTTACAATAAAGAAAAGGAGGAATCCAAATGAGCTCTCATACTGTTAATTGGAAAGAGGATGAAAATGGCCTGGTCCTTTTCACTCCGCATGAATTCAGCTTTTCCGAAAACCTGCGATACTTATCAAGATCGGCAAACGAATGCCTTTATGAGATTTCCGGCGAGACCATTAGACGTGCCCTTTCCTTTGGGAAGGATAAGCTGCTGCTTGAAATAAGTGGTGAGTCAGATCAGTTCCTATCCGTCAGTATTCATAAGCCTGTCACGCATCAATTGAAAGCAGAAATTGCGGCATATGTTCATGATTGGTTCGACCTTGGAGCAAATCTGAACCCATTTTATGAGATGGCACAAACAGATCCCTTGCTGCAAAAGCCCGCGGAGCAATTTTTCGGGCTCAGAGTGATGGGAATTCCCGACTTATTCGAGGCTCTTGCGTGGGGAATCCTGGGGCAGCAGATCAACCTTACATACGCATATACACTAAAACGGCGGCTCGTTGAAAAATATGGGGAGTGCCTGGAATACGGCGGGAGCAGATACTGGCTCTTTCCCGCAGCGAAAACGATTGCCGGGTTAACCATCGAAGATCTGGCCGACTTAAAAATGACCGTTAAAAAATGCGAATATCTCATTGATGTGGCAAGCTTAATTGCAAATGGCAAGCTTTCAAAAGAGGACTTGCTGAAAGAGGGAAATGTAAAAGCTGCAGAAAAAAGCTAACGAGAATACGCGGGATCGGCCCATGGACCGCCCATTATGTCCTCATGCGGTGCCTGCGCTTCCCGAATGCTTTTCCAATCGATGATGTCGGCCTTCATAACGCAATCAAAGGGATCACAGGCTCTGAAAGAAAACCGGCCAAATCGGAAATCTTGATTTATTCGGCTGCATGGAAGAATTGGGAAGCGTATGCTACTTTTTATTTGTGGAGAGTATTATATTAAATTATTTTCACCATGACATCTTTGAAAAGCTAATGTGGAGCGGAGTGGCCGATATATTGAAATTCTGACTGATATCCTTTTAAAAAGTGGCCGATAAAATGAAAATCCGTCCAATATCCATAACATCTTGGCCGATAGATCTGGTAGAGGACAGGTTCCCCTGTCCTTTCTATGTCAGAAAAAAATATAGTGGTGTCATCACAAGAAATAAAGCCTGAAAAAAGCATCCGCCGGCACAGCCAAGACAGCCCTCATCCGCCAGCTGCTCCCCTGCTTCATACGTATTCTCGCCTACATCCCAGCCATTATCCTCTTCTTCATTATTCTTCTTGCTATTCTCCTTATCTTCTTGCAGCTGAATCATTGTATCCCCGCTTTCCTGTTATTAACCTGGAATAGTAGTAAATTATTTTTTTCCATTAAAAAGAAAAGGCCTGCACGGCCCTTTCTTTTAGTAATGAATTTTATATTTCTCCGCAAGGATTTTTATATCAACCTTGTAAATAAGATCAATCATCCGCGTCCCAATCATCTGGCAGATCACCGCATAAACAATAACCTTCCAGTCCACGACAACCCCTGTAAGCAAAAGCAGACTGCCATTTATGTAAAATAACGTCCGTCCCGGCGCACTTCCCCTTGCTTTGGAAATGATTAACGCGAGGATATCCATGCCTCCTGACGAAGCGCCCATCCGGAATAAAATGCCGACTCCTGCTCCAAAGACTACCGCTCCAAGCAAAAGATCCAGGAGAACCGAATTCAGCGGTTCCGTTATGTATGGTGTCAGAGAATCAATCGTAACCGAAGTAACCGAAACACAAAACAGCGTCCAAATCACACTGCTTTTCCCGAGCCATTTGGCCGCTGCCAGCAGCAGGCCCGCATTCAAAACCCACAATGTCACCGAATAGGGCGTGTCCAATAGATAATTGAATAAAACCGCCAGACTTGCCGCACCGCCGGACGGGATAAAATGCGGAAACAAGAAAAAGGTCATCGCGATCCCCTGGATGCTGGCGGCCATTCCCAAAATCAAAGATTTATAGAGTACATGCATGACAAAAACTCCTAACGTTTTTCCTTACTCTATCTTATAATATTTTCATAGAAGAGAAAACCGCACGAGGTGAATAGAATGACCATTCCTTTTGAAACGGATCGGCTCCTGCTCCGGACCATGCAGGCCGATGACCTGGATGCAGTTTATGAGATTTGGGGCAGCCCGGAGGTAATGAAATACTGCGGCGGCGCCAGCACAAAAGCCAAATCCAGCGCTCCATCAAATTTTACCGGCGGCTGCAGAATGAAAAAGGCTACTCTGTTTATACTGTTTTGCTAAAAGAAAACTCCTCCATCATCGGGGTTTGCGGGTTTAATCCGGCAGAAAATGAACACGAAGCCGAGCTCCTCTATCATTTTAATCAGCTTTGCTGGGGAAAGGGATATGCAGCTGAAGCTGCCGCTGCATGCGTGGCCGCTTTAAGGAAAAATGGCCCGAACGTCCGGAAAATAATCGCGGCTGTGGATCCGGCCAACCCTGCATCCGGAAAAGTGCTCAGGAAAATCGGCATGACTGCGGCCGGAATGAAATGGTTTGAAGATACACAGCAGGAAGAACTTTGTTATGAAATGGAACTTGCGTAAACAATTATCCTTCTTATTTTGCTGAGAAAAAAACGAGTCTGCTCTTGCTGCAGACCCGCCTCTTCTATTCTATTAAAATCCAACTGCCTTTTTTCCGCCCACAACAGGCAGGCTGATATAACTTTGCCCAAGCTTTACTTCAAACGTGGCCCCTGTTGTTGATGGAATCGTACGTCTTCGATCGCTTCCAGCGATAATGATGCCGATTCGGTGACCTTCCTTAAATACGTAGTCTTCAGGCAATACATCCCATTCAAACTTATAGCTCTTGCCTACTTTTAAAGGGTCATCCTTCTCAATCGTTTTCCAGTTCTGCGGATCAAACCATCCTCTTGTCACGACTTCATATGGTGCTGTGTGAGTGGTTTTTTCTGTTTCTTTGTAACATCCATCATCTGTTGAAATACTTTCTCCCCAACAGCTTTCTGTATTCAGAGTTCGGACTCCCTCTCCCGGGCCTTCATGATGAATGCGGGTATCCTCTCCATAATCGACAATGAGAACTGTCAAATTAGAGTCTTCTTTATTGACCTTTGCCCGAAGTGAAATTTCAGGTATGCCGCTCAAACGGACATCTTCTTCAAGCTGTGGAGATAAAAATGCCAGGCGGTCGCTTTTGACAGCCGTTTCATTGGTTACCATCTGCTGCTCGGTTTGTGTTGGGTTATCTGTAAAGGATTGCTGAAAATTCCCCTTTACAGGCCCTGTGGTCAGCATGCCATTTGTCTGATCATTCTCGCCTGGCGCTAATCGTATTTTAACATTTGCCGCATTTTGATCCGGCCATGAGGACTGGGTTTCCCAATTATCCGCACCTCTTTCAATATCAACGGCAGGCTCGTCCATAATGCCATTCTCGATATCCATCAGCCAGTAGTCGAACCAGCGATGCAGTGTATCAACCCACTCTGCTCTGCGGAAGTCAAATGGATCGACATGGCCAGTTTGGGTGAGCCAAAGTTTTCTCGGAACCTCTTCTTTGGATAGGGCTAACCACCAATCCGCGAGGTGATTCATTTTCACATTGAAATCATTTAATCCATGGACAGCAAACACACTTGCTTTTACATTTTTTACGTCCTTAACGTAATTTCTTTCATCCCAGAACTCATTATAATCTCCTGATGGATCATCCGCTTCCGCATTCAAGCGATCGAACACGGGCTTACAGACATCTTTGCGGGAGCTGCTGGCAACTCTGCTGGCCAAGCCTCCTGGTCCGTTGTTGTAATATGTAAGTCCCTCATAGCGGTAATAATTGTACCAGCTGCTAATGGCTCCAATTGGAACAATTGTCTTTAAGCCTTCTACGCCTGTAGCCGCTACCCCATTAGCCAGCGTGCCATCATAGGACTTTCCGATCATTCCGACATTCCCGGTTGTCCAGTCTGCTTTCACTTCATTATTATCTTGATCCCAAGCTTTTGCCCTGCCATTCATCCAGTCAATCACGACCCGGATGCTTTCAATTTCCTCATATCCGCCTGTTGTCGGGCAGCCATCCGAATTGTTCGTTCCAACCATCTCTGGCAAAGCGACTGCATACCCTCTTGGAACAAAATAATTATCATAAAATAGAGGAAACTTCTCATTAATGCCATCCTTGTCCCGGTCTTTCACTTCACTTTCATTTCCACGCCCCATGCTTTCATAATATGGACTCGCATCCATGATTACGGGAACCTTCAGGCCTTCTTCTGTTTCCTTCGGACGGATGATATCCACAGCAATCCTATCTGCTTTTCCGTTTTCATCCGAATCAAGTGTGGATTCGACATACACAGTCTCACGAATCGCCTCCTCATATGAATAGATTGGCTGAGACTTTACATCCTCAATTTGTGCTGTCTGTACCGGTTTTTCTTTCGCTGCTGCATTTCCGGGTGTGTAGGCAAGTGATGATAGAGTCATAGAAATGACAGCTAACACAGCTGCAGGTCTGAGAAGTTTTTTCTTTTTCATATAATCCCTCCTCTACTATTTGCCACTCATTATATTTCGAGTATGGAAATATTAATAGATTACTTTTTCCTAAAATTCAATATTTTTCAAAAAATGTTACTCGGTTACTAATAGTAGGAAAGTCTGGGGAATAGCGGGATTCCTATCAACGGAACGGTAAAAGACTAGTCGGGGATTTCCAGGTGCAGCTGGAGAGTAATCATTTATGGCAGCAGAAACTAATTACTTTGCAAAAAAACTGGCACTCATTGAGAGTGCCAGGCTTTCCATTAACAAACCGAATCAGTAGATTTCGGGTTCTTCAATCCAAACAGCGGACGGATGAACAGCGCCACGCCCGTTCCAAGCATGGCCATGATGGCCCATACCCAGCCGTGCAGGCTGAAAGATGCGATTCCGCCGAAGTAAGCGCCGATGTTGCAGCCGAATGCAAGGCGGGAACCATATCCCATCAGCAGTCCGCCGACAATCGCAGCACCGGCAACACCAGGCTTGATTTTCCCAGGCTTGAACGTTCCCTGTAATGCCGCTGAAATAAAGGCACCCAGGATGATGCCGAAGTTCATAACGCTTGTAGAATCAGCAAGAACAGTATTTTTTAATGCGGCTAAGTTCGGTTCAGTCGCAAAATAACCCCATGATGTTACGTCAATGCCCATTGCCTTCAATGTTTTACCGCCCCATAATGCGAATGCGGATGTGATGCCCCAAGGCGTTCCGCGCACAGTCAGAGTCAGTGCATTCAGCAATGCCAACACAATCGCTGCTGCAAACAATGGCCAGGATCCTCTCAGGATTTTTTTCCATCCGGCTGTTGTAGGCAAAGCTTTCATCATTGGTGCTTTTCGCTTTTTCGCGATTTGCAGAGTTACCCAATAGATTAATGCAAATAGAGCAAGCTGCAGAACCAATGCTCCGCCGTAGCCGAGTCCCGTAGATGTAGCCAGGGAGATTGGCGGCAATGCCGGTGTTTCTTCCATCCAGAATGAGAAGTGGTACGCCCCGATCGTGGAACCAGCGATGAAAGAAATCAGTGTCAGAGTCATCGAGGATTGTCCTCCGCCTACCGAATACAAAGTACCGGACGCACAGCCATTCCCAAGCTGCATCCCGATCCCAAAAATAAATGAACCAAACAGGACGCTAACTCCTACAGGAGACACATATCCTTTAGGCTCGATTCCTGTAAAACTAAAGCCAGTGCTTAAAATAACCGCAAATAGGGCTGAAGCAACTGCCAGCATCAGCATATGCGCCTGCAGCCCCTGCCCGTTTCCGACGCTTGCGAAGCGCCTGAATGCAGATGTGAAGCCGAAGCGGGCATGAAGCAAGGTCATGCCGAGTGCAATTCCAATAATAAATAGAACTCCCTGTGTCATGTTCGCTGCATTTATAATGGAAATGAACAAAATGATAGCTGCAAGAACGCCAGCTGCAACAAAAGGCTTTTGAATTGGATTTAAGTTTGAAACAACTGTTGTTGGTGCTGAAACCCATGATTTGCTTTTAACTTCTACTTGAGCCAACCTCATTCACTCCTTTTCTTATCTTTTTAGTCGGATTAAAGTGTTATTTTATACTATATTTTTTTAAAAGTAAATGGTGAATTTTTCACAAGACCGATGATTTTCCCTTTTTCACCTGATATAATTATATATTTGGAGAGTCATAATTTTACAGACAGGAAAGGAAAGGATATCATTGCTTAAGCGGTTAAAATGGCCATCATGGGCATTATTTTGCATCCTCATTGCAGGCATCTATTATTTCATCAGCTCTGGAGCTGACACCAGCCTGCAGGCTTTTTCCAGAACAGAAACCACTTCCCCGGCAGCTTTCCCCGGATTAAACCTTGAAACCCGGACAAAGGAAACGAAATCTTATACCCTTGCGATCAGTACTCCGATCACTGAAATTGAGAATTTGAACAAACCCATGAAAGAATGGATTCAGGCGCAGGAAATGGAATTCCTGGAACTTGTGAAGGCAAACCGGCAGGTGCTGGACAGTGAAGAATTCCGTGCCCATCTTAATATCAAGGCGGAGCCGAAAAAAGTCTCCGATACCATGTACACCCTAGTATTTGAAGCCTACCAGTACACAGGCGGCGCAAATGGGCAGGCTGCGGTCAAAACGTTCACTATCGACCTTGCGAATCAGAAAATGGTACATCTTGCCGATGTGATTCGTATGGATGAGGAGTCCCTGGCGACTCTCAGGCCGTTGATAAAAAAACAAATCGGCGAGAAAGAAGAACTCCAGGACTATCTGTTTGAGGACCTGCTTGACGAAGCGCTGGAAAATCCGTCGAGCTGGAAATGGGCACTGAGCGGCAAGAATTTCACCCTTTATTTTAACGAATATGAAATTGCGGCCGGTGCAGCCGGAGCGGTCAAAGTGAAAATTCCAATCGAACAGATCCGTCCCCTCTTAAAGGATGAAATCGCCCAGCACTTGAAGCTCCCTGACATTCAGCTTCCTGAACCGGAATTCAAGGAACCAGAAGCGGCTCCGCTGGATCCAAACGGCAAGTATATTGCCCTTACCTTTGATGATGGGCCACACCCGAAAGTCACACCGCTTATTCTGGATATTCTAAAAAACATAACGCAAAGGCTACCTTTTATATGCTTGGCAGCCAGGCACAATTCTATCCTGCCCTCGCAAGCCAAGTGGCTGAAGAAGGTCATGAAATCGGAAATCACAGTGACAGCCATGCGGACCTTTCATCCCTCGGTGAAATCGAAATCCGCAAAGAAATGGAAGAAGCCAGCACCAAAATCAAAGAAGCAAGCGGCCAGCTTCCAGCAACCGTCCGCCCGCCTTATGGGGCCATGAATGAAGATGTGAAAAAAATTGCCGGAATGGCCCATACACCGCTTATTCTATGGTCGGTCGATTCACTGGACTGGAAAACACTTAATGCCTCGGCTATTCAAAAAATCGTGAAGGCCAATGCAGTGCCAGGCGCAATCGTTTTGATGCACGATATCCATAAGCCAACTGCTGAAGCACTTCCAGACCTGCTGACCTATCTTGAAAAAGAAGGCTACGAATTCATTACCGTCTCCCAGCTTCTCTCCTTGCAGGAGCAGGAAGTGACCGGTACGTTCTTTGGAAAACGGCAATAATCATTCAACAAGACGCTCAGGAAATTCCTGGGCGTTTAGTTTTTGTCGTTCCTGCTCGAAGATGCGCCAGTATCCTTTTCATATAACTTAATGGAATCCCCGCTCGCCCCGTACACCTCTCCGCTATGTGTCCAGCCGTATTTTTCATAATACCCTTGCAAATCCGTCTGGAGATGGAGCTTCTTAAATCCAAGCTTCGCCGCTTCTTCAATAGCATGATCAAGCAGCCGGGCGCCAAGCTTCTTTCCCCTGCTGCTGGGATCAACGTACAGACATGCCAGCCACGGATGCAAATCCTGCCGGCTATTGAGGTCATTGCGGATTAACGCATACGTGCCTATGATTTCTTCATTCTCGATCCCAACATAAAACCTCGGGATGCCGTCCCCCGATTTCCCTGAATGGATCATGCAATCCTCATAAAAGCGGAAGTTTTGCTCATTCCCCCACTGTTCCCAGAAAAATTGGACTGCGCCCTCAACTAAATGCGGATGTTCGTGAACTGCGATAATTTTCATTTAACTTCCCCCCACATTAACTATTCCTCTCGAGTTTTGATAATTCCTGGCTGAACTCTTGTTCAAAGACGAAAGATACCTCTTTAGCCGAGGTTTAAAACGCCAGATAAAGTTTATAGGAATAAAATTTTCCAGCAAGCGAAACTTAATAATATTTATGTCTTTATAAAGGGGTAACCCGCAATGGATCGATTTGTTATTGAAATAAAAGCAGAGCTTGGAAACAATGGCGATTTTCATCTTCAAAGGGACTATCTTGCGGATGCTGCCGTGATGCTGATGGGATTTAATACACTCATTGATTTTATCAAAACGAGAACGGTGCTTCACAAGCATGCGGAGAGCATCCTTTCGCAGAATCAGCCTTCTGAGGATTTATGGCGGGCCATAGGGGAAGTGATTGAAGGCGATGTCCGGAAAGCCATTTCATCCATATATGAAGGCAAACTGATTATCCATTTTGAAAACACCTCCCGTTTTATCATTATGGAGCCTGTACCTGCTATGCTCGATCGTTCGATTGATACGCCAACAAATGAAAATGTTATTAAAGGAGCATTGGATTCGTTTACAGAAGGTATTGATGCCAATATCGGCATCGTCCGAAAACTGGTGAACTCGGAGGAAATTAGAATCGATTCTTTTTCGGCCGGACACAGCCGCAAAAACAAACTTTCCTTGCTTTATATAGACGGCCAAGCGGATATGGATCTAGTTAATAGCATACGTGATAATATTAAAAAAAATATCCAAATGGAAGCATGTGATCTTCAGGGGCTGGCTAAAATGCTGGGGTTTCCATCATGGAATGCTATATCAAAGTTTAATACGACCGAGCTGCCCCATCATGCGGTTCAGAATCTGAGAAAGGGAAAAGTGGTTCTATTCGTGGATCGCTTGCCTTTTGCGCTCATTCTTCCAAGTCTGTTCTGGGATATGTTTGCTATTGAAAATGACCGGAATTTTCCCCTGCCCCTCATGTTAGCCATTCGGTTAATTAGAATCATCGGCATTTTAATCACGCTGATAACACCAGGGCTGTATGTGGCTCTGGTTTCCGTAAACCCTGAAGTCTTGCAGCTCCAGCTTGCTTTATCAGTTGCCCAAAGCCGTGAAGGAGTTCCCTACCCGGCATTGGTGGAAATTTTCTTCATGCTGCTTATTCTGGAATTAATCCTGGAAGCCAGTGTAAGGCTGCCTAAATCCATTGGCCCCACCATTACCATGGTCGGGGGAATTATCCTGGGACAGGCTGCCGTGGAAGCGAAATTAGTCAGCAACCTGCTGATCATCATTCTAGCCGCCACTACCATTGCCAACTCAACCATCGTCGGCTTTCAAAATTCTGTTTCCATTCGGCTGTTCAAATATGCCATTGTGGTCCTGGCAGCAATTTTTGGCATTTTAGGACTGGTTGCCGGTTTGGTTTTCGTAGGCGCTTACCTGGCAAGCCTCAATACTTATGGCAAGTCCTATCTCTACTTAAATTTAAAAGGGAATGAGAGCAATGGCGGATAAAAGTTTGCATGTCATGCTGATGTACGTCATCAGTCATTTGGGCCTTATTTTCTTTATGTATCCCGGCAATGTTATTTCAAGCACAGAGCAGGGCCATTGGCTTCCTGTTCTGGTCGGTGTGGTCATTCATTTCATTTTTATTACTATTTATATGAAGGGGCTAAGCTATTTTCCGAAAAAAGACATCATTCGCATCTATGCAGGAATCGGAAAAGGGACAGCTATCCTTTTTATTGCCCCTGTTTTCTTATATTTCTGCATGATTTTATTGATAACACTCCGGGCTTATTCAGAAATTATTACGATTGTCTTTTTATCAAACACACCATTATGGGCCATCATGCTATTATTGATATCCATTTCGACCTATATAGCAGCCAAAGGAGCCGAAACCATTTTTCGCACCGGTCTTCTTCTATCCCTTTTATTTCTTCCCATCATTATCTTTATTTTCTTCACTTCTTTTCAAAACGTGGATTGGAGGTACGTGGTTCCTTTAGATGCAGATTTCGGATTTATTATAAAACGAACATATTTGGAAAGCTTTTTTGCTTTCTCCGGAGGCTTTTTGTTTCTGGGTTTTGTTCAGCCTTATTTCTCCTATAACAGAAAATATATATTATGGGCCGCTGCCTTCCTTATTCCCTTTTTCCTTTTTTCAGTCTATATTCCCGTGCTGACTTTTGGGCAGGCCACCTCAGCCACAACCTTCCTTCCATATGTTGTGGCCGTGGACGCCATCAATATTAATTGGCTGATGTTCGACAGGGTCACGATGTTTTTTCTATTGAGCCTCATCTCCTTTATCATGCTTTACCTTGCCCTTGTGTCCTGGAAGACAATCCGTATCTTAACTCATTACCTTCCTTCCATTAAACCGGTAAAATTGTTGCTAGCCCTATCTGCCGCAGTCTATCTTTCATGTTTCTTCATCCAGGACTGGAAGGATGTCGAGAAATTATTTTGGTGGAATACGTTTCTGAGGTTTTACATTTTGATTGCAGTCCCATTTTCAATCTTTTTCTTTGGACGCCGCATAAAGAGGAAGGGTAAAAATGAAACCAATTAATCTAAAATCTAAAGCCCCTATTACGGTCTGTCTGCTTCTGGCAATGATGACTTTAACCGGCTGCTGGGACATTAGGGATATCAATCACCGGACACTCCCCGTTGTCCTTGGCATTTCTACAGATGAAGATGGCAAATACAAGGTATTCTTGAAAATCGTTGAGCCCATCGAAGATAATTTGGAAGTGAAAGTCGTTACCGGAACTGGAGAAACTATCTCCCACGCCGTCGATGTGATCAGCCGAAACATGGAGACTAGCGTAGACCTGCTTCATGTAAAAGTAATCATGATTGAGCGTAAAACGGCTGAGGAAGGCATGAAGGACATTATTGCCGGTTTCATGAGATCCCGGGAAGTTTCACCCAAAGTGCTAATCGCCATTTGTGACCAGAACATGGATGAGTTTTTTCAATACTTACAGAATCAAAGGAGCTTCACGGAACCAACATGTTCGATTACTTCGAAAAAAATGCAGGCTGGAATCCGGAAATTGCCCTTACAAGGATATGGGAAGTCTACCGAAGCATTCATTCCTATACACGCGATGTAGCCATCCCCCTGTTAATGACGGGAGAAACGACAACTTACAAGCAAGTTGGCTCTGCTGTTATCAAAAACGGAAAGATGGTAGAGCAGATCAGCAATGACGAAACCCTGCTATTCAATGCATTTAATAATGAAAGCACCCATGGACAAATCGAAGTCCTGGATCACGCAAGTGTCATGATCATCGGCAACTCCATGGACCAGCATATTGAATTGACTGATAAACAGCCGTTTTTGCAGAGCCGAATAAACCTGAAGGTTGTCGTCCTCGAAACACGGGGCAAAACATCCAGTGCCATGATCAAGAAAGAATTAAGCCATCTCCTGTCAGGCCGATTCAGCAGCATGTTAGCCAAACTCCAGGAAAGCGAAGCAGATATTCTGGGCTTGGGACAATTGTATCGCACTAAAATCGATCGAAACGAGCTAAAAAACTGGAGATCCATTTACTATCCAAATTTGAAATCTGATATCCAATTTCAGATAGACATTCAAAATGAAGGGTATTTAAAAACAACCTGATGGGACAGTGAACCTGTCCCTTTTCCGGTTACGCGTTTAATAAGTGTGACAATTAATTGTGCTTGATGCCGGTTTGCTTTATTTGAGGATACTTTTCAGCTCGATTAGTTCCGTTCATTATCAATTTTTCATTGCGAAGGGAACGATTTCACCCAATTCGTGCGCTCCATTTTTCCGCACAAGGGGTATGATTCCACCTCATTCGTGCCCCTCATCAACAACTTCCCCACCCAAAGGACGATTCCCTTATTCGTCCCGCTCACAACTCTCTTCCCTAAAAAGCAGCAGCTCACCCAAACTCCCCCGGCGGCAAATCCCCAAATTTCCCTATTTCCTTCATAAAAGCCAATCTTACTGTCCCAATCGGTCCATTCCGCTGTTTGGCGAGAATGATCTCAATTGTATCCTTGCGGTCGGATTCCTTATGGTAATAATCATCTCGGTACAAAAACGCAATCACATCCGCATCCTGCTCAATCTGCCCGCTTTCCCGCAAATCTGAAAGCATCGGCCGCTTGTCCTGCCTGCTTTCCACACCCCTGCTAAGCTGAGACAAGGCAATGACTGCTACATTCAAATCCCTTGCCATTGTCTTCAGCTTCCGGCTGATCTCGCTTATTTCCGCCTGGCGGTTCTGATGCCTGGGATCACCCGCAATCAGCTGCAGATAATCAATCACCACCAGTATCCGTTTACCCTCGCCGTACTTCCTGCGAGCTTTCCGGACCTTGGACCAGATGTACTGAATATCCATTCCCGCCTGATCGAAAATATGCAGATTCACCTCGCCGAACGCTCCATCACACCGGATAAATGAGCCCAGTCTCCATCATTAAAATACCGCTTCGGGTTCCTCATTTTAATCGAACTGATCTCCCCTTTGCAGCTGATCATCCTTTTCAGGAGCTGCTTTTTGGACATTTCCAGTGAAAATATAAGGGCCGCTTCCTGATCAGCCGCGTTCAAGGCCATATTCAGAGCAAAGGCTGTTTTCCCGACACTTGGCCTCGCTCCGACAATGACCAAATCAGACTCCTGAAACCCGCCGGTCAGCCTGTCCAGGTTCCTAAAACCAGACGGAATCCCAGTCATTTCGCCAAGATCCATTTCCGCCTCCCCGTAAAGCTCAACCAAAGCAGGCATGATCTCGCCCAAGTCATCATCCCCAAGATGATCCTCAACCTGCATGAGATCATGGATGCCATCCCTCAAAGTGGAGGCAATGTCGCCATTCTGTGCATGTTCCTGAATCCGCCCCGCAATTTCTACCGCCTTGCGCTTCTGGTAATATTCAAGAACCGTGTCCTGATAAAATGTAAAGTTCGCCACAGTCGGCACACTTCCGGCAAGCTGGGTGATATAGCTGCTTCCACCAATGCTCTCAAGATTGTGCTGGCCCGCTTCCTCCACAACCGAAATCACGTCAACAGGCTTCCCCTTCGCATCAAGCTGCAGAATAAGCGACATCAGCCGTTTTAGTCTGGCCAAATAAAAGTGTTCCGGCCGCAGCGTGCAATCTTTAATAAGCCCATCCTCCAAAAACAGCGCTCCCACTGTCGCCTCTTCTGCTTCCTGGCTGTAAAGCCCGTACCCCTGCATCAGACTTCCCCCTGACTATGCCGAGAATCTGCCGCATTTTCGCCAGTTCAGCCTGAACCACTTCCTCGCTTGCCGGCTTCCAGGAAATCGGAACAATAAAGGCCGAATCCCTACAATCTGGAATCGCTCTCGAAACAGCCGCAGACTTTCGCATCAGATCCGAAATCTTCGGAGGATAAGGTGACACCTCCACATGCTGAAGCAAATTCTGCCGCAGGTCTTCAACCTCATGATGCCGCAGCACCTCATGCCAGTAATCAATTTTTTGCTGATTCACCTCAAACTGCTCGTAATAAACGGCAATCAGCGCAAGCAGCGTATACGTCTCCCGTTTAGTCATCAAGGTTAAAATCCTCCTCCCGCATCCGCTTACCAAGCGGCTTTTGATTCAAGTACGATTCAAAGCGGGTGCCAAACAGCGTCTCCGGTCTCAGGAACTTCCTCCAATACGGATCATGCAGCCATTCCTCCGACTTCAGGTCGATCACTTTTTTAAAATCCTCGAGCCTGAATCCCTCCAGCCACCGTGCCCGGATCAGCTTCTTCGTTTTCTTCGAGCCTGTCCGGTATGCTGAATGGGTTTGGCTGTTCAGGTATTCGATAACCGCAGCATAAGCAATATCTTTTTCTCTGTTGCAGTCTCTGCAGTAGTCTCTGGTATTGGTTGTTCCGACCCGGCATCCTCCATAGGGCGTTCTGGCTGGCTCGACAGTTCCATCTGACTGGTTCCAGATGCCAGAAAGTAATCTTGGCAGCCCTCCACCTCAGCAGCAAGCTTCTCATAATCAATCGTGTACCATTTTGTCTTATCCATCTTTGAAAAATTAAAATTCCCCGATATCAAAAAGCCTTGATCTTCAAGCGAGCGAATCGTCCGCTTAATGGTCGTCTCAGACCAAAATGTCATTTGCTTTTTCCAATCTTTATATGTATTAAAAATCCAGGTTCGTTCTTCTATTACATGCTTGCTGTTCAACAGCCAATAATGGATCTGCTGAAGCATCACAGCTTCATTGAAACCAATCTTTTCTGCCAGAGAAGGCAGAATCATAATTGGATTCTCCTTCACCAAAAGTTTGCTCATCTTAACCCCTCCACCCGTTTTTTGTTTTTGCACCGTCCGCAAATTCTTTTTGGAATTACGATTAGATCACACTTATAAAATCGAAATTAACCATTAAAAAAGGCAGGGTTTATAAATATTTTTAATTAATTATGAAGATTTCGTGAACAAACAAATAAAGGCTGCCCATTTTCGGCAGCCTCAAGTATGTAATCGTTTCTCCAGCACTATCTTATGCAATCCTTTTACATCCGTATAAGTTTCAATCACATCAAATCCATGCTTAATATTTAAAATCAGCATGCTTCGCCATTTGTTCATCGTCTTCGTCCTGACCACTTTATAGCCCTTTTCTTTTAGGTATCCGTGCTGCTTTTCCATCAGCATGGAAGCAATCCCACTTTTCCTGTAATTAGGGGCCACCCCGCCAAGCCAGCTATAAAACGTATCCTCATCAATGGCATACCCCATTTTATACCCGATCACCTTTTCTCCATCCATAGCCGTCAGCACCAGTAATTGGGGTTTGCTTTTCATTTTGCTCACCAAATCATCAGAATCACCGAATATGTTTTTATGAAGTTCTAAGATTCCATTTAATATGCCAGCATCTGGCATCGTGCAAAAGATAGTTATTTTCATTTGTGCCTCCAGCTTTTATCAATGATATATATATTTTTTCAACCAAATTCTCACCAGACCTTCTTTCTATGTAAAATTTCTCAAATTCTTCCCCGCTATTTTTTTAGGTTAGCAACTCTATTAACTAAAGAATACCCCTGCTTCCAGCAGGACCTTTTCGACAAATTTCGGGAGGTGACAAGCACCAATTTTAGGACTTCTCTATCATTTTGAATATTTTAAATATTTTATATTTTTAAAAACGAAATAAAATTGTATAATTTACCAGAATGCTAGAATTAAGGGAGGCGAATTAAGTTGAGGCAATTGAAAAGGTCTTTTATCATGCTAGTTACATTTCTTTTACTGACAGTCTCTTCTGCAGCATATGCAGAAAAGCCAGGTCTCGAAGACTTCCCGGATCCTGCAGATGCGCAGTCATGGGAACTTCCTGAAAATATGACCTGGGAAGATTACCGGCCAGTTCCGGGAATTGACTGGCGCACGGCTGATATTGAACCTGAAAGAGTATTAAGGGGAGCACTTGTTATTGTCGATTTTCCTGACAGGGAGTTTATTTTAAGTCAGCCTGAAGGTTCTGAAGTAGCAGGCAACCCCATTGGCACCGGCAATATCCCACGGGATGAAATCGGCCAGTTCTGGGTGGATTTCCTGAACAAACCGCAGCCATTGAATAATTACCGGACCATAAATGAATATTGGAGAGAAAATTCGTATGGCAAATGGGCTGTAGAACTGGATTCATTTGGAACTTATCGGATGGATCACAATGAATTCCAATACGGACTTAACGAGTTTGGACAGCAAGGCAATATGCCAGGAGAGTACGAAGCAAAAAATTTAAGAACTGAAGCTATGGAGAAGGCGAAAGCTGATATTGCAGCTTCAGGAAAGAATTATGATTTTACCTTCATCCTGCATGCCGGATATGATGAGTCAGGTGTCTGGCAGGAGTTTGGGGAAATGATGTTCCAAACCGCAGAGGATGTAGCAAAGGAATTCGGCCCGCCTTTTGAAGGGTTCCCTAATTCCGCCAATACACGCTATGTTCCCTGGACTTCATGGCTTGCTGCGAAAAGCATCTGGTCAAGTGCCAGCCGCGGGGTTTCGATCCAAGGCGAAAATGATGGAATGGGCACCTTCGCTCATGAATTTGGCCATATTATGAATTTAGGGGATAACTACAACAATCCATATGGAAAGCCTGTATCCCGCTCCTATTCCGGACCTTGGGAATTAATGAGCCGCGGAAGCTTTAATGGGCCTGCAGGGCCGCATACGCGCTGGATGGTACTCCCTACTCTAGGCGGGTCAGCGCCGTCCCATCATATGCTCCGGAACAAGATCAAGCAAGGCTTCTTATCGGAAGACCAATACCTGAACATCAGCCGGGAAGAATTGGCTGAATCCGGACCTGTGTTTGCGGATATCCTTGCACGTGCCGTACCCGCTGGTGAAGAATTTGGCCGTAGTGCCCTTCACGGCATTAACATCAGCATGGAGGATCTGACTCCGAAAAACTCGCTTGAGGACGACTGGCGTGCTGATATGCAGCGCGGGGAAAAATGGTATAACAACTATACTGTTGAAGTTGTTGACCGAGTAGGATTCGACTCTTTCACTCCAGATTCCGGCGTTCTTCTTGCAAAGACAAAAAATTCTGAATCAGCACCGAACATTTGGGTCATTGACTCGCATGCGGAAGATATTAACCAGGTTGACTTTAAACGTCCTGACGGAACAGAAGCCATGTATTCCAAAGGGGATTACAGGCAGCTTTCCGATTCCCTCTTTAAGGCAGGTACTGCAGATGGTGTTGTCAGCGAATATAAGGACGAGCATAACCGGCTTCACTTTTACATTTTAGATAAAAAGCTCGATAATCAAGGGGCACTCTCCTATCGAATCGCTGTACGACATATGGATGACTCCGGCTCGTCTATGAGGGGAGTTGCTGCAGAGAACAGCAAAGTCCAATTTGCCGCTCCTGGCAGGGTTGCAGCCTATTATTTCAAGGTAACCAATACGGGCAATGCAGTGGATCTTATCCGCCTGGATGCAAAGACAGAAGCTGGATGGGAGCTCATGCTCGAGCATAATGTCATTGAAGTGCAAGCCGGCGAAACCGTGGAAGTTCCCGTTTACGTGAAAATTCCAAAAACCAAGCCTGTTCCGACAAACCTTACATTTACAAGTACATCTGAAACAGATCCCGCCAAAAAAGATACTGCTGCACGACGGGTTGGTCCAGGGGCAGGGAAATAATCTATGGGGGGACACTCTTTAGTGTCTCCATCTAAATGAAAAGGGACAGGCCCCGCCTGTCCTTTTCATTTGCCTACTCACTATAACGCAATCTGCACTGATAAAATTTCAAAAACCCGACAAACACCATGATTGCCCCGAACGTGTTGCATGCAACCCTTATCCAATTGATCATCAGAAATTCACGCGCTGTCTGTTTCAGAAATTGAACTGAATGGACAGTCTGCCCCTCAATAAACATAATTTCGTTTCTCGGCCATTCAAACACCATGGATATGACACCTAGCAGAATCATGACAAGGATACTTCCCAGAACCCAGTTACGGGCAGCTTTCATTTTCCAAACCAGGAGTAGCGCCCCGGCTCCAGTGACCCAGCTTGCAAAACCGAGCGGCGGGAAAAAGGTATGGGGACTTGCGGCCTCCATAAAATCCATCGATACTTCAAACGATTTCGGGATGTTATGAAAGATATTCGGATAAACCATGAACACCTCCAATATAAAGGCACCCAGCATAATGAACGTGATCCATAAATACGCAGCCATAAAGAAAAATGTCAGTTTTTGTTTCATTCCTTTTCCTCCTCCATTTTGCGTCTCTTTTTTAACTGCCAAACCGGCAGAAGCACTGCGGAGCATGCAGCCAGATAGAACGGCAGAAATTTAATGCCCATTGGTTTATCGAATAAAATCAAGCCAAAAATCCCGATTAAATTGGACAAAATGACGCCCGCCGTTAATCCGCCGGCTGCACCTGCCAATGCCCAAATCAGCATCCCTTTGTTCTTTTCTTTTGAGTGGCCTGCCTCCCGATGCCCCTTCAAGACCTTCCAAACCGCTGCCGCGCCTGCCCCCAGCAGCAGAACCCCCGCAATCGGGTGAAAAGCACCCAGCCAGCCGACTCTCCAGCCCATGTTTGCCGTGAAATACATGGCAAACAGCAGCAGGAAAATGACCATGATCTCCTTATAGATCAGCGTGAAAAACCCTCCTGCCAGCGCAGTTATGATCATAAGCACTGGAATGGCATAGCCAAACATATGCACAAAAAGTTTATGGGCGGCCCACTTGGATGGATCATCAAAAATCGACATGCCCGCCAGGAAAAATTGAATCAGCAGGCACCCCAGATAAACCATGCCCAGTCCTATATAACTATTTTCAGCCAATGTTCTTTTTGGAAATTTCTTCTTCACTTTGTTCCCTCCCCGCTCTTTTCTTGAATGTTGAACTTTATGAAACACTCATGGCGACCATTTTCAGCCCTACTCTTGATTTTTGGGCTTCATGATGCACTCATGGCGACCGTTTCGGCCTTCTCCTCGATTTTTCGGCTTCATGAAGCCTTCATGGCGACATTTTCTGCCCTACTCTCGATTTTTGCGCTTTATGATGCACTCATGGCGACCGTTTTCGGCCTTCTCCTCGAATTTTCGGCTTCATGAAGCCTTCATGGCGACCGTTTTCGGCCTTCTCCTCGATTTTTCGGCTTCATGAAGCCTTCATGGCGACCCTTTTCAGCCCTACTCTCGATTTTTGGGCTTCATGATGCACTCATGGCGACCGTTTTCGGCCTTCTCATCGATTTTTCGGCTTCATGAAGCCTCCATGGCGACCATTTTCAGCCCTACTCTCGATTTTTGGGCTTCATGATGCACTCATGGCGACCGTTTTCGGCCTTCTCATCGATTTTTCGGCTTCATGAAGCGTTCGTGGCGACCATTTTCAGCCCTACTCTCAATTTTTGGGCTTTATGATGCACTCATGGCGACCGTTTTTGGTCTTCTCCTCGAATTTTCGGCTTCATGAAGCGTTCATGGCGACCCTTTTCAGCCCTACTCTCGATTTTTGGGCTTCATGATGCACTCATGGCGACCGTTTTCGGCCTTCTCATCGATTTTTCGGCTTCATGAAGCCTCCATGGCGACCATTTTCGGCCTTCTTCTCGAATTTTCGGCTTCAAGAAGCTTCATGGCGACCAGATTTCCTTTACAAAACCTATTCTAAGCGAGGGTTCTAACATCACTCTTATCAATTTCTTACAAAAATATTAAATCCGGGAATATAAAAAGAACGCATAGAAATCTATACGCTCTTACCGCTTAAATCGATAACCCACACCCCAAACGGTTTCAATATAATCAGGATCGGA
This sequence comes from Cytobacillus pseudoceanisediminis, assembly GCF_023516215.1. Taxonomy (NCBI): domain Bacteria; kingdom Bacillati; phylum Bacillota; class Bacilli; order Caryophanales; family Bacillaceae; genus Cytobacillus; species Cytobacillus pseudoceanisediminis. The sequence goes on from NZ_CP097349.1 coordinate 3,311,780, forward strand.
CGGGTCTTTTTCAATTTTCTCCCTCAGTCTTCTGATATGAACTGTAACGGTTGTCACATCCCCATAGAAATCAAATCCCCACACCTGCTCCAGCAGATGCTCTTTGCTGAAAACCTGGTTCGGTGATGAAGCCATAAACAGCAGCAGGTCAAACTCTTTGGCCGTAAGCACTTTTTCCTGGCTGTTCACAAAAACTTTCCGGGTCACCGGCTGAATATGCAAACCCCTGATCCTCATGTCTTCTTCTTTGTTTTGTCCGCGGGAAACCAGCCGGTCAAACCTTGCTATGTGGGCCTTCACCCTGGCGATTAATTGATTGGGATTAAAGGGTTTTGCGATATAATCGTCCGCTCCGCGGCCCAATCCCCGAATCATATCAATTTCCTCATTCTTGGCCGTTACCATAATAATCGGGATCTCTGAAATCTCCCTGATTTGCCTGCAGATTTCATACCCGTCCATATCCGGAAGCATCAGATCCAATAGAACCAGCCGGTAGGAGCTCTGCTTTAATCGCTCCAGCCCTTCCTGTCCTGTTGCAGCAATGTCGGCTTCATAATGATTCAATTCGAGGTAATCCCGTTCCAGCTCGGCAATATTAAGCTCGTCTTCTATAATTAAGATTCTTTCCAATCGTTACCCCCTTTTTTAACGTGAACCATATACTCAGTCCATGTCCGGTGCCTCCTCTTGCCCAAATGGTCCCCCCATGGCCTTCAATGATCTTTTTCACGATCGAAAGCCCCAGCCCGGTGCCTCCTGTAGCAGAGTTTCGGGATACATCTGTACGGTAAAAACGGTCAAATAAATAGGGCAGCTCGTCCTTTGAAACACCTGCTCCATTATCCCGAATTTCAACTATGACTTCCTCCGCTTTTGACGACAGCCTGAACATTAATTCTTTCTTTTCCTCATTCATGTATTTCAAGCTGTTTTGAACAATATTGGCAACGACGCGATTCAATTTCCCCCTGTCCGCATGCACCCGATAGGATTGATTCGGCTGACACTCAAGGCTTAGACTGACATTTTGTCCCGCAAGATTAAAACGCAGCTCCTCCAAATAATGATCAAAATAGGACACTAAATCCATCTCCCTCATATCATAAGGCACATTTGGCAAGTCAAGCTTAGAATATAATAAGAGCTCAGAGATTAAGGATTCCATTTCATCCGATGTCTTTTCAATCGTGCGGATATATCGATCCATTTTCTCTGGTGTATTGGCCACACCATCTGATATTCCTCTGATATAGCCTTTAATGCTCGTTAACGGCGTTTTTAAATCATGGGAGATGCTCGCAATCAATTCCTTCTGATTTTTTTCATATTGCATTTGTATGTCAGCGGCTTCCTTCAATCTCCCGCGCATGATATCAAATGCCATCGCCAATTCGTTCAGCTCATCCTTTTTCCCGGAAACCTCTATTTTTGTATCCAAATTTCCTCTGCTGATATCGTTAGCAGCTTCTTTCAGCCTGAGGAGCGGCTTAATAATGCTTTTTGAAACAAGGTATGTTAATAGCCCGTTTGTTAAGACCAGCACCCCAACTAACAAATAAATCCGAATTGACCGAAAAAAATGAGATCCTCCTGATCCACCTCGCCTTTCACAGGATAAAACAATAGATATCCAATAATCATTTCCAGTACTAAAAATAAGACAACAGGAAGCAGAACCATCCCTATATTCGATAAAAGCAAACGTCTTTTTATGGACACTCTGTCACCCCAATTTTTTAAAAATTTACTATCGCTCCCAGCCAGGCACTCTTTATTCTTTACATCATAGTCCGGGAATAATAAGTGTAACCAAAGGTTCTAACCAAATCATTATGTAGTTATTACATTTTTCTTAACAAAAAGCTGATATAAAAAGATTGATGATCGGGCTGCTTTCAACTAAAAAAGTGTACAGATTTCTTTCTGCACACCAACATTCGGAAAGCCATTTTTCATTTAATTACCTTCTACCCATTCTTCTCTTCCATTTTCAAAAGGAGATGATCGATTTTTTCCTCCATACGCTTCAGTCTGTCGTTTCTTCTCTTGAAAATGAAAAATAAAATAACGAGAATCGCCGGAATCCTCAGTAAAAAGACAAAAGCCAACAGCTGAAATAAAATATCGCCAGCATTAAATCCAGCCTGAGCCAGAATTAAGAAATTCATGAAGATTCCCCTTTCTGAGATGCCATTGTTAAATTATATAAATGCCTGAGGGATACAACGAGAGCAAAAACAGCCAGAGCATTAGTCACGGAAAAGAATTCTATACCCGTTATCATGTTTCTAATCATCAATAATATGGCTATTACAGAAATGATGATGGCCGAGTAAAAATCAAACCTGCCGCTATTTTCTTTCAAAACTACTCCCCCTTTTATGATAGTTTACGATTTTACTGAAGGGAAAGTTTCATGGCCAGTTCTAAAAATGCCCGGCAAGCTGCAAAATCTTATTTACAAAACTACTATTTGGAGGATCGGGGACTCTATTTGCAGGTTCAACGTTTCTAATTGCAGGTTTCCCCATCCTATTCGCAAAAACAGTCGATCTATTTGCAGGCTGCCCCTTCCTATTTGCAAACCACTCCCCAAAAAGAAAACCCGGCTCCTCTGAAAGGAATCCGGGTTTCTCCAAACCTATTTATTTATCTTTCTTCCCATTCCCTTTCCCAGGCTTTGCCGGGCCATCAGGGGTTTCATGATTCTGGGGTGGCTGCTCGCCTTTTTTCAGCTTATACAGTTCGACTGTTTTGGTCGTTTTATTTCCTGCCAGGTCCTCAGCTTCGAAAGTAAAGACATTTAAGCCTTCTTTCAATGAGAGTTTAATGTTATTGAATTCTTTTTCAATTCCCCTCATTGCATACGGTTCCTGGAATTCCTGGTAGAAAAGCTCGCTGCCGTCCTGGTAGAAGCGAAGCTGGTCAAAGTTATCTGTCACGGTGATATTGATGACAGGGTCTTTTTTGTTGTGCTTAATGTACTTGCTTGAAGGAAGTCCATCGATTTCGACAGTTGGGCCAGTCGCATCGACGATGATTGTGCGCTTGAAGGAAATCGCATTATTCGCAGTATCCACCGCTTTCACTTCCAGGCTGTGAACGCCATCTTCAAACGTCATCGTTGTTTCAAATTCATATTCCCCTTTTGCTTCATTGTAAGTAGTCTCAATAGGGGTTCCGGCAATGGTGAATTCCTTCATGCCAGACTCTTCTTTGATCGTGCCGCTGACATTCAGTTCATTTGTGTTGTACACTTCAAGCGCTTCAGGCTCTACGAGGTACACGTATGGAACTGTCTTGTCATTGCTCACTTCGCCTATTTCCACAGTTGCTTCTGAAGAGTTTCCGGCAAAGTCATAGGCTACAACCTTAACATTTGTGCCAGCTTCTAATTCTTCCGGAAGTGTAAATTCTTCTGTATCGCCGCTTAGCGCTTCATCCAGAATAGACTCTTCATCTACGAAAATATCAATATACGAAATGCCCGAACCTTCAGGGTTATCAGCAGCTTCCAGCTTTAAGGCTGTGTTTCCTTTGATAAGTTCAGCCTGAACACTTGGGGCTGCCGTGTCCACTTTCACAGGGATTTTCACGGACTGCCATTCAGCCCCTGCATAGTCGATAACAGATTTGATCTCAAAATAGTACTGTCCATCCTGTGCAAGCTGATTGCTGATTTTTCCATCCCAGCCCCAATTCGGGTTAAGCGTATAGTTCGGACCAAGTCCTCCATCGTAATAATGCTTGCGAAGACTGTTTTCCGTGCGAAGCTTTCTTAGTGTTTTTCCATCTTCATCTGTAATCGCGAATTCTATCTGTTTAGCATTTCTCAGGAATGAAAGAACCGGGATCAATTGATCCTGAACTTTGTCTCCGTTCGGAGAAATGGCAATCGCGTCACCGCTGAATGTGTCATTTACCGGATCATATCCTAAATAAGAATAGCCCTCGGCCGTTTCAGAAACAGCTCCTGCCATTCCGTAGAATGAACTGTCATCATATTTCATGCCGTCAAGGATCGGAGCTTTATCCCAATCACCCTTGAAGCCTACATAAGGAACCGTTAATTGCGGGTTCACATCAGAAGAATCTGTCAAAGTGACATACCCTTCAACAAAGTATCCGTTCGGGAATATCTCTTCAATATCTACAGGTGTTTCAAAGTTACCTGTTATCGAAGGATCTACCACTTTTGCATTGCTGACATCCACACTTACTTTAAAGCTTACAGATCCATTCGCAGGAACGGTTACCTCTGCTGCATCCTGGCCATCCACTTTTACAGAAGCATCTAAAATCTTCTGAGCTTCAAGCTCATCTGCTGCCCAGCCCATCTCTCCATAGGCTGCAAAATCAGTCTGCAGATTTGCTGCCACATCATAATCCACATCTTCATCACTGAAGTTTTGTGCTTTTAACGTGAATTCAAACGTATTGCCAACCTCTTTTAAAGCCACTTTCCCTTCATTCGTTGAAGCCTCCGTTACGATAACAGGAGAAGATAATGCCGAATGAAGCTGCATGATGCCGGAACCCTGGCGGCGTGGAGAATAAGGGATATTCCATTCAAATGCACTGTTTACGGTTCCTTTATCCATGACCGGCGCCGCTGTATTCATCATCAGGTTCTTCGCAACGTTAACACGGTCAAAGCCGGTTACGCCAAATTCTGTATCCACTCGCTCAAGAACAAGTGCCGCACCCCGGAAACATGAGGAGCTGCCATGGATGTACCGCTCATCATTCCGTACTGGTTATTCTCAAGAGTTGAGTAAATTTGTCCGCCCGGAGCTGTAATTTCAGGCTTAAAGTCCAGGTTAGGCGTTAATCCCCAAGAAGTGAAGGCGCTCATTTTGCCTGCTTCAGGGTTTGCTGATTTTGTCTTTTCCCCGTTAAAAGAAAGCGTGACTGTCTGGCCACCCTGTATCGCTGCTGCCAGCTTGTCTCCGTCTGTCTTCAGCATGAACAGCTGCGGGATTGTAATGGACGGATCACTCGCCATGTTGACATATCCGTCAGCATTATTGTAAATTATGACCCCAAGGGCTCCAGCTGCCTGGGCATTAATGGCTTTATCAACAAATGCCAATTCCCCCGCTGAATTAATGCATATTTTCCAGCAACACCGGACAGCTCTTCAGGCTTGCCCAATCCGCCGTAGGCCACTTCAAATGTTTTCGTCTCAACATCGTTCGGGTGTACATTTCCAGCTGACAAGAATGCAGCTTTTCCAGACTCTTCACCGAATTGGTAGTTGACTGCATCCAGATCCATGAAAGTATTCTCAATGGACGCTACCTGAAGAGAATCATAGGAAACACCAGGTGATCCGGAAACACCGATATCCGGGTTTTCACTGCTTGGATTTGCAAAACCATTTCCAAAGTGAGCAGAGTTCCCTGCAGAAATAGACATTAAAATACCATTTTCCACAGCTCTGGCAATTGCTTTTTGCTCAGCTGATTCAGGGCTGACAAACCCGGCTGTAGAACCAAGGCTCATGTTCAGCACGTCTGCACCAAGGATAATCGCATCATCAATCGCCTTTACATAAATATCACTGTATGTAGAAGGCATATTCGGATCATTTCCGAATACTTTAAGCGCAAGGATCTGGGCTTCAGGAGCTACCCCTTTAATGCCGCCATTCTCCTCATCGCCATTCGCTCCGACAGTACCGGCAACGTGCATTCCATGCATAGAGGCATCCGGGCCGATATCGCCGATGGTGTCATTTTCATCCATATAGTTGTATCCATATGGCACTTTTTCAGAATAATATTTCCCAAGAAGGCCATTGTCTTTCTTAAATTTGGAGATTTCAGCCTTCGTTAATTCCTTTTCCGTTTCCTCTGCTAATACCATGTCGCGATGGGAAGGATCCATACCGGTATCGATGACACCGACTACCATTCCTTCACCTTTAAAGCCGTAATCACGCCATACTTCCTGAGCTTGTACAAGCTCTTTGCTGTAAAGCATATCCGGCTTTTCCTGTGGCTTTTCGTACTCGTTTACCACTTGTACTTCGGCCACTTCCGGCATTTCTTCAACAAGCTCAATGTCTCCATACATCATCTCAGCACTGAAACCATTTACTATTGTAGTAAAGCTTTCACGCTCAATCATCTTAACTTTATTCTTTTTAGCGCGATCCTTTACCTTCTGCTGTTCAGAAAGCTTTTCAGTTTTCAGCTTCTGCTTCGTTGCTTCCGGAAGTTCTTTATACTTCTTTTTTGCTTTTGGGCATAAAGGACAGACGGCTCTGTCTTCATCTCCACTATGACCCTGACTATATCTGTTTTGCTGTACTGCTTGTCCAATTCACTTTTCTTTATTTCCTGGATGGTCTTGCGGTTTTCTTCTCCCTTGGTGCTCGGTGACTTTTCGGGTAAAATGGCCCCTGACACCGAACTGGAGAACATTAGCATGAACATTAATAAGGCCACTGCTGATCTTTTAAACCTCATCCCCTACCTCCTAGTTATATTATTCAGAATTTTTCTAATACACTATAAAGGTATCAAATCCAATTTTTTCATATAAGGATCAAAAGACCTAATTAACACTTCGACAAACGGTGAAAAAGTCCTATTTTTAACGAAAAATGCTGTTGTAAAATTTCATATTTTAACAGAATATGAGATTTAACGGGACAGGCGAACAGGTTCTTTGTCCCACTAAAGGACCCAGTCATGAACAAAGAAAAAAGGCATAACCAGACAGCAGCCCTGCCTGACCATACCTCAGCCAGATTGATTCTAGTTCCGATATTCCGTTTCAATATCCGGTTTCGTCTGGCGGTCTTTGTCAGCTTTCAAAGGCATACAATATAATCTCAATCCCGCTATGTGTCTTACGCCAATCATAAACGACCAGTACGCTCTTATCTGTCCTGTTTTCCACTTCAGCCTTAAATCCGTTTTTAAACCTCCTCGATAATGATTCTCTTATCCTCATACTTTCCTGAGTTTACTTGCCTTCGATCATCATAAACAATTGCATAGTCTAATAACTTGTTAGAAATATTCATTTACTCCCTCCTTTAAATATGGATATTTATGTTAAAATATAGTTTACAGCCTTTCTTTATTCTTTAATTCATCCAGAATCTCATGATTTAATTTTATGATATATTCCTGCTCTTTCTTCATTTCATGCTGCCTATAGGCAACGAATATGAAAAAACGCACACACAGATTTTTATAGATTTGAAGGCGGTGAAAGTTTGACTAAATCGCAGCGATTTTTATTAACCCTATTAGCCATCATTTTGAGCTTTGCCCTATTTGTTGTTGGAATACTATTTGCTGAAAAAGTGCCTTTCCTGACTGTGCTGGGGATATTGGGGCTTAGCGGGGTTTATTACTTTGTTTTCCGTATTGTCAAAAGATCACCTAAGACAAAACACTAAAGATACCTATTCCAATAGAAAAAGGTGAAATTTATGAGGTCAAAATATACAGATATTATCACTACCAAGGAAGAATTTGCATCTTTTCGGGAAGAAATCGGCCAGCCCAGTGCGCGTGCCGCCAGCAAAGTCATTACTTTCATCGATGAGCATTGCAATGATTTTATTTCCAAATCCCCTTTTTTAACCTTGTCCACTTCAGATTCTGACGGAAAATGTGATGTTTCTCCGAGGGGGATTCCCCCGGATTTGTGACGGTTCTTGACGAGCAGCATCTTTTTATTCCGGAACGGCCGGGCAATCGAAGAATGGATTCCGCTCATAATATCATTGGAAATCCCAATATTGGACTCCTTTTTCTCATACCCGGGCTTGGAGAAACGCTAAGAATAAATGGCAAAGCTTATATTTGCCGTGACCCTGAGCTCTTAGAGAAGAGCAAGGTTAAAGGCCGAGCTCCTTTATTTGGAATTTTAGTAGAGGCAGAGGAATGCTTTATCCATTGTGCGAAAGCATTGATCCGATCGGGATTATGGAACGGGGAATCATGGCCCGCGAAAGAAGCCCTTCCTTCTGCCCCTGCAATGCTGGCAGCTCATGCAAAATTGCCGAATGATACATCCGAACAAGTGGCGAAGGACCTCAAGGATAGCTATAAAAATAGATTATATTAAGGCAGCCTCCAGAAAAGAGCGGCTGTCCTGGCACTTGGCGCTGCTGCTGCAATGAAATGACCTTTCCGGAAACGCAATGAGCCCCTATATCTAATAAAGCTAGTTTTATAGAAAAAGGAATTATATAATAGGAGAAAAATATTTTCATTGGAGAAAACTTATATGGGGCAAGAATTATGGATGTATATCCTCATTCTCACTTTTTCAGGGACACTCAGCTTATCGCTTTGTCTCTTTGCACATTTTAAACTAAGGAATGCACCGGGTGCCGGACCTTATAAGATCTTAACACTGCTGTCCGCAATTTTTGCCTTTTCTTATGCATTCGAACTGTCGGGCTCCACTTTAGCAGAAATTCAATTCTGGCTGGGCATTGAATATTTGTTCATGCCATTCATTCCTGTTTTCACTTTATTGATGTGTCTGGAATATGCCGGACACAAGCTGGGCAAGCGCCTATATTTTTCCCTGTTCATCATCCCGATTTTAACCATCTTTATGCATCATACCAATAAGCTTCATCATTTCTACTACTCAGCAGTCAGGCTGAGAGAGGATACGCCATTTCCCGTATTGGATCTGGAATATGGATTCTGGTTTTACGTGCACGCCATTTTCCTTTTCATGTGCCTGATGTTCAGTATGATCATCCTGCTTCTGCGCTTAAGAAGATCCTTCTGGCGTTTCCGAATGCAAATCCTTTTGATGACCGCCGGACTAGCTGTTCCGATTGTCGCCAATCATTATTATCTGAATAACCTGAGTCCCTACGGCATTGATTTAGGCCCTGTATCCATGAGTATTTCCTTCATCCTGCATGGCATAGCGCTCTTCTCATTCCAGATGTTCAATCTCGCTCCAATAGCAAGGGACACGGTTTTTGAAAGCATGAAGGAGGGTGTCATCGTTCTCAATCAGAACGGGGCAATCGTGGATTATAACCAGGCGATGCTGCCTGTTATGCCTGATCTGAAGCAATCTGCCATCGGCAAGCATATTCATGATGTTCTGCATGGAAACAGCACGCTTAGAAAAGTTATCTGTTCTGGAAAGAATGGGGATTATGTATGGGAAAATGAGGGGGAGCAGGTCCATTTCCAAGTACAATTTTCACCCGTCTATTCCCTGAACAAAGACCCCATTGGACGAATTATCTCATTGGCTGATGTAACTGAAAAAGTAAATATGCAGAAAACCCTTAAACGTTTGGCCAGCGTTGACAGCTTAACCCAGATTTATAATCGGGCCTATTTTTTAAGTGAGATGGAAAGCTCCCTGAGCACCCTATCTCCAGGTTCGGATGTTTCACTTATTATGTTTGATATTGACCACTTTAAACATGTCAATGATACATATGGCCACGAAGCTGGCGATCTCGTGCTGGTTCAGATTGCAGGCCTCGTGAAAAACAGCCTTCGAAAAAGGGATATCATCGGGAGATATGGCGGAGAAGAATTCATGATTTATTTGCCTGACACGCCTGCACACGATGCACACCTGCTGATCGAAGCGATCCGCCTGGACATTGCCGGGAGCCCGATCATTGTGGATGATAACAGAATTTCCATCACCTCAAGCTTCGGCCTGTCACATACAAACGTCTCAGCGGATAATCTGGATAATCCATCCAAAACCCTATTGAAGCACGCCGATCTCGCACTTTATGATGCAAAAAGGAATGGCAGAAACAATGTACAGCGTTATGGCGAAATACTTCATGCATGACCCTGATATCAGGAAAGGAGCTGAATGTTTTGTTTGTTAAGAAAAAGGCATCCACGGGAGAGAAACACGGTGTTTCCTACCTGAATGGCCAAATTAAGTTTCAGGGTGTTTCCTTAAATGTCTATAGCTATTTAACGGATGGAATCTTAATTGACACTGGCGCCCAGTCCTTACATACATTTTTCCAGCCATTTATGGATGAAGGCGATTTTGACCAGGTCATGATCACCCATTTTCATGAAGATCATACAGGCTGCGCGGCATATGCTGAAAAAACAAAGAAACTGCCTATCTTTTTAAACGAAAAATCTATCATTTCCTGTGCTAAAAGGGCAGATTACCCTTTATACAGGCAGCTCTTTTGGGGAAGAAGAAAGCCATTCAATGCCCAGGCCATGCCTGACTCATTTTCATCCCGTAAAGCACAGTGGGATGTCATCGACACCCCCGGCCACGCTTCCGATCATAAAGCCTTCTTAAACAGGGAAACAGGCCAGCTGTTTACTGGCGATTTATTCGTCAGCGAAAAGACCAAGGTCGTTTTAGCGGAAGAAAGCATACCGGAAATTATCCGATCACTTGAACGCGTTCTCACTTACGACTTTGAAGATGTATTCTGCAGCCATGCAGGCTATGTAGAAGATGGACGCGCAGCACTCAAGCGAAAGCGGGATTATCTGTTATCTATCCAGGATGACGTATTCGCTCTGCACAAAGAAGGGAATTCAGCCGACGCGATTCAGCAAAAGCTTTTTCCGAAAAGATATCCGATCGTCAAGTTTTCAGGCGGGGAATGGGATTCACGGCATATTGTCACATCAATACTGGAGGAAAGCAGCACACGCACACCGTAAGTGAACTCGCCAGGGGCGAGTTTCTTATTTGTTTGATCCACTGAGTCACACTTTTTCTTAATGAGGAACCTTTTCCACCAGTGTAATTTCTTCAACCCTCCACTTTTCCTCACTGTCATATTGTCCCGGCGCCTTGGCCATAACAAATTGGTAATCCTGTGTAACTTCTTCTGCTGTTTGATAGGTGAGGCGGATTTTATCTTGTTCGATTCTAAACTCTTTAAGATCAAGAACGGAATTGGGTATCCATTCAAACCCCTCACCATTGAATATAAACCCGCAATGGCACTTGCCGGATCTTTCTCCTGCATAGTATCCCAATCCATCTATTCTGGCTATAAACGCATTCGCCTCCTTAAATGATTGTGCTGCCTTGTAGGATTCAATCGTCTTTATCGCTGCTAAAAATTCCCTATATTCAATAGCAGACCTTAAAGATTCGATTTCCTTCTTCAATTCATCAATCTCCTTCCTTGCCACATCCAGCATCTTAGCATTATTTTCATATTCTTTTTCGAAACTTGCGGCTTTCTCAGCTAATCTATCTTTTTCTTTTCTCAGCTCCTCAGCCGCATTTGAATTATTTAAACCGTCCATGATAGCCAAAATGGCAATCATCAATAGAACGGCAAAAGCATAAGTTATGTAGTTTTTTTCAATCAAATCCCTCCTATCCCAGCCAGAAATTCTGGCTTGCACCGCCATCCCGCATCATAACTATATTCCCAAATATCACCTAAAACACCATATAAATCCCCTGTTCACTTTATAAAAAAATAACTTTGACCTTTTTGTCCAAAGTTATTAGTATCTTACTCTATGAGGTACATATTGATTACTCGATATTATTTAGCCCTGCACATTCCCAAATCGCTTTGCCTTCTAGTGTGAAAAATCCGTTATCCATTGTTTTAGCGGAATGGATCATGGCTTCCGCCAATATTTCTGTCGGCAGAGGCTTTTGAGAACGAAGTATTCCAAATTTATTAAAAAACTGTATGGCTTTCAATCCGGCAACTTCCATTGTTCTATCACTATTTTTTCGTATCAATACAGGCGGCTTGAAGATTGATAGCTTTGGGAACCCTAAAGCCTTTACAGCCTCTTCTAACTGCCCCTTCATCCTTGTATAAAAAATGGGAGAATCAGGCGAGGAAGAACCTGATGATACTAATACATAATGACTCACATTATTTTCTCTGGCAGCTTCCGCAAACTGGTATTGATAATCGTAATCAATTTTCCATTGAGCTTCTTTACTTCCCGCAGCTTTTAGTGTAGTTCCCAAACAAGAAAACAAAACATCCCCCTTCACCAAATGCTTCCATTGTTCCGAGTTGTCAAAGTCAATCACATGCACCTTTAATTTTTCATGCTGGATATGAAGATCACGCCTGGCAAAAATATCAACCCGATGAAAAGAATCATCCTCCAGCAATATATCCAGCAAGTCCTTGCCAGTTGCTCCCGTTGCTCCTATTAATAATGCGTGCATTTTTTTCTCCTTATATTTTATATAGTCTATTCCAAATTATATACCACGTTCGTTCATTATTTGTCATTATCTAAATCACGATCAAGAAATGAATCCCTTTTCTTATTAATCCCATACTTTGTTTCGATAAATTGACCCGCCACAGACTTGTTAATACCATCCCTGACTGCTGCGGAAATGACTATATACAGAATAAATATTCCAGCAATCCAAAGAATGATAGAAAATAAGAATGAACCCAAACCATTTATACCTCCTCCTGACTTTTAAGCAATTCGCTTTCAATCCGCTTTCTTTCCTTAAGTATGTAATGCTATTTATTTGACTTCCTTGTTCGATTACCCTGCCTCTATGTTCAAAAAGAAAAAAGTTGCCAAGCAGTGGTCTGAACATGGTTTTTCGGTTTCACTTTGAATATAGTTAGGCTACACCTGAATAATAGCAGGAATGAAGGGTAATATACCTCTATATAACTTTAACGAGGTGATGGAATGTCTAATATGATAAATCAAGAAGAAATAGAAACATTAAGAGAGTTAATCAAAGACATAGACACGGCCATGCTGACAACGGTAACTGAAGAAGGGCTTGTGTCCCGGCCCATGAAAACACAAGAAGTAGAATTTGATGGTGACTTATGGTTTTTCACTAAAAAAGAGACTAATAAATATGATGAAATTTTACATGATCAAGATGTTAATGTAGCCTATGCAGGTAAATCCTATGTTTCCGTCCGTGGAAAAGCGGAAATAGTTGAAGATTTAGATAAGAAAAAAGAATTGTGGAGCAAAGCATATGAGGAAATTATGCAAACTTCTTATGATGATCCAAACGTTGTCCTGATAAAAATAAAAGCAGAAGCAGTCGAATATTGGGAAACCGGTAACTTTACGAAGAAAGTAGCCTTTCTCTTTAAACGCATGACAGGGCAAAGTTCTAAATCGACAGATGTAAATGAAACGGTTGAATTGAATAAATAACAGCAAAAATGGGTTGTCTAATTATAGGACAACTCATTTTTGTTGTGTAATTGCTGATCCATTTGTTTCTATATTAATCTCTGGGTTTTCTTTAGCTGATTTTTAATTTAGTACTTTTAAATACTGAAAAGTAGACTGCCTTTGTCATTCCTTATCAGACTAAGCCTAGCTCCATCTATTTAACAAGAACTATTTTCACTTGAAACCTTTCGCAATAGTTCATCTTGTAAAAAAGACCCCTGCTATGACGACCCAGGTTTAATTTAATAAAAGTATATAGAAGAATGAATTGGAATCAACGCCTCAGCATGTTTAATGCTTTCGTTTTAAGTTCCTAGGTGTTTACTAATTCCTCTGTAGTTAACCATAACACCTCAAAACAAGCTGCCTTGTGGCAATTGCTCATAAATTTACTTTACATCTATTTCGCTAACCTGCCCTGATCTTGAATAAAAATGATTGGCTTAGCTGCTGAATATTTTTTCTTTTGATACTTTCGAAACCTCATTAATTATCTTACTTATTTTTCCAACTCCTTTGCAGTTTCCGGACGTAAATGATTTGTCCTATATGGTAGGCGTTATGAGTGGATAGATTCCCAAGTATTGCCCACCACTCTGCAGCTTCGGGGAAACCCTCAATTTCACTTTCCAGTTTTTCTTGGGAGAGCAGTTCCTGCCACTGCAAGAGTACCTCTAATAGCTGTTCTTTTAAGTCAGTAAACTTTGCATTTTCCGGAATTATAAAGCTTTCATTATTATCAGCTAGGGGTGGAACAGCATTTACGTGAGATTTTTGATACCTCTTTTGCCAGGTTTCATTCCAATAAAGCAGATGCTGAACAATTTCTGCGATGCTATTGCTCTCCTCATTGGGTTTCCAAAACGCATCTTCCTCTGATAAGTCTGCAACTGATTCTGAAAATGGAATGTACCAGCTAGGGTCATTTGCATTTGCTGACAATTGATCGGCCAAAACATCGATAGCATGAGACATATTCGCCACGCTCCCTTTGATTAGTTACTATTCAGCAATCTCTAAATCCAATTATTTTTTGCCTTTGCCGAATACCTTGTGTTTTTTGAATATCATTACCATAGTTTGTTTTCAGTTCCTGTTATCAATCTTTTGATATTTTGTCTATGCAAAATGATCACTAATACACTAATAAATAATGAAAGAGCAATAATGACTTTATCCTCAAATATAAGGCTGTAAATAAATATGGCTATTCCAGCTAACATTGAACTTAATGAAACATACTTAGATAGTATCAAAGTTAATAGAAATACAACAAAGCCAGTTAAAGTACCGAAGGGTGTCAAAAATAATAAGACACCGGTTGCTGTCGCAACAGCTTTCCCGCCTTTAAACCCTGCAAAAATAGGGAATACGTGGCCCAATATGGCCAATAAACCACAGATAATGGGATTAACCGCAGAATTAAGGATTTGAGGAAGTAAACAAGCAAATGTACCTTTTAATAAATCAGCAATTGCAACAATTAGTCCTGCTTTCTTTCCAAGAACCCTATAAACATTGGTTGCACCAAGGTTCCCGCTGCCGTAACCTCGAATATCGGTTTTATAGAAAAGTTTACCGATAACTAAAGCAAATGAAAATGAACCAATCAAATAACTTAAAAATAGAGTTAAAATATTGAGCATGCTATTCCTTTCTTACTTAGCTTATGTATATGGGTATTCCAGTTAATAGCCTTATTTTCCTTCCTTCATGTTCAACTATTTCTGCCCCTTTCGCACAAAAAGCTGTAACCGATCTGCTAAACCTTTATAGAGAAGCCAGCCCCCTAAAGCGTCTACTTTCATCTTAATAACTAAAACCCCTTATTCAGGAATCCCCTTATTACGAATATTCTTCCACACAAAGATTCATACTAATTTTGTACTTATTTTCATTGAAGGCAGTAACCATGACATAGTTATGATCATGCCAATAGCAATTGGCATAGCGATTCTAATTATGTTGAATGGAATCCGTATTGCCAATATTAAAGGTGAAGCAGAAATGAAAAAGCTTATACTAATATGCCTGTTCTTGCTGCTTTCGGGCTGTGTTGATAAAGAAATCATTGATGATATAAATATTGAAGTAGGTGTCGGCTACGATTTAGCAGAGGATGAGAAAGATAAGTTTAGAGGAACTGTATTATTCCAGGAATTCCAGCCAGATCAAAGTGTAATTAACAGAACATTTTCTGGAAATGGAAAACTTGGGCAGGACGTACGTCTCGATGTTTCTAAACAAACATCAGAACCAGTAGTCACAGGTGGATTAAAGCTGGCTATATTTGGACCTGAAATTTCCAAAAAAGGAATTTTCGACTTGATAGATTCTTTTCAGAGAGATGCAAGTATGGGGGCACGCGTATTTGTTGCAACCGCAGAGGGAAAATCAGAAGAATTGTTAAACGGCGATTATGGAACCAGGGGAAACGCTACGTATATCTCTAATTTGATTCAGCATAATATTGAACATCGCGATATTCCAATAACCAATTTACATATTTTTTCCCGTGATTACTATCAGGATGGTAAGGATCCCTTCTTGCCCCGACTAAAGAAAGCCGGGAATGATAAGGTGAAGATAACTGGAATTAGTCTTTTCCAAAAGGATAAAGAAGTGGCCATCCTCCCTGTGAAGGACATGTTCTTTTTTAAATTGCTGGTAGATAAATATAGCGAAGGAAACTTCGATGTTAAGTTAAAAAAGAAGCATATGCTGCTGTAAAGAGCATTAAATCAAAGAATAAAACAAGGGTGACTAATAATCATGCCGCCATAACCATTAATCTTGAAGGTATTATTGATGAATATACGGGAGATATTTTAACCCCACAGATTGTTGGAGAGGTTGAAAAGAAACTGGAGAAAAAATTGAAAAGGAATGCTTAAGATTATTACTGCAATTTCAGGATCTCGGAATAGATCCTGTTGGCCTCGGTCAAAAGAAAAAAACCGGAATCGGAACTTTGACTTTAAAAAGTGGGAAGACGATTACAAAATGTTAAGCTTCGATGTTAAATGCAATGTAGTAATTGAAGAAACAGGCGTTCTTGAATAAGAGCGGACCATAAGTCTGTATTCCCAGCTTTCCAGGTTGAAAAAATGTTTTTTTAAAATAGATCGAAATAAAATTGAAATGGTCGAAAGAATGTTGTTGAAATGCAATCTAACACTCTTTTTTATCGATCTGTTATTTAATCAGTCCCTCACAACCTCTTTTAAATGACAACTTAATGGAAGGCGCTTCCTTTATTTCAGAAAAGCGCCTGATTGCTGACGTCTGTTACATGCCATACTCTTGCACCTGATTGTTTAAGTGTAATCTTTAAAACGCTGATTAACTAACGAGACAAATTTCTTTTTTCTAATTCGCTTTTTAAATTTAGACTTAGAACTAACTCTGCCAGGTTATCGTCAGTTTCAAAAATTCGTTGATTGTGCTGATAGCATTGCAGCATATTAGGATACTCTTCACCTAGTTTTTCCATTTTCGTTTGAATTTTATATTCCTTTGTCCCAAAGCCTAGTGATGTATAGAGTGTAAAAAATAAATCAATAACTAAATCAATAATAATCAATCTTCATCAAATCCTAAATTAATCGGCTCTAATGGTAATTTATCCTGTGTAAGCATATTTGTTGATGCAACGGATAAATCTGCTTCTTCAAACTTAAATCCATCAACCCAAACCTTGCCTGTTCCCGTTAATAGGATACCAAAGTGAATAGAAGCACTTTCTTTTGGAACATCTAATACAATCGAATAATAGTTCCAGTCCGTTGTACCGTGAATCGGACGATTATCCATATTATCAAACTGAATCACATCGCTTGAAGCATTATCTACTCGACACCAAACTCCACATTTTACGACTTCCTCTGTCTTTAAGAAACAAGACACTTTAATGCGTTTTCCTTTCCAGTTATTTGCTGAAAAGCTTTGCATCATTGTCCCGAAATGTTCTTCACCTGCATCCGTTTTTGAAGTCAGTAAACCTGATTTCGTACCCGTATGAAATACTTGTCCATCCGTTTTCATTTCATAAAAAGCTGGGTGATAACCACTCAAAATCCAGCCTTTGATTGCTTCAAAATCACTCATATTTTTTCCTCCATCCCTTGAAGAGTTCGCATTTGTTTGCGATATTTTCCAGGCGGCATATTATATAGCTCTTTAAAAGAACGTGTAAAAGCTTCTTGTGATTGAAAATGTAATTTAAACGCAATTTGAATAATCGATTCATCTGAATGTAATAAATACATTGCTGCTGTGGCCAGTCTTCGTTTTCGAATATATTCGCTTATCGTCAATCCAGTTTCCTGTTTGAAAATGCGTGATAAATGGTATTTCGAATAACCAATTTGCGATGCATAATCATCTAAATGCCAATCATCTAATAAACTTTGTTCTAAAAAATAAATTACATCTTGAGTTACTTCGCTATACATATTGCTCACCTCACTTACTGATTTTAGAGGAATTATAAACGATTTTTTTGATATCATTTGCTATTTTTACTATTATTTTCATTATATATAATCTCAAAGGCAGCTATGGTGTAAAATTAAATTCCTTATTCCACTAACCTGCTCCATTTGTTAAAAAATAAAAAGCCGCCTAGTTTGGCAGCTGATCTTGAGCATTTGGACCCGTTAGCTTAAGTACAAATCATCACAATCTGTGTTTTTCATTAAGATTTCTATTGTATTGCAGCAATCAATGGGTGAAGCTGTTTTATCTCTTGTATTGATAGGTGTAAACTATAGTTTCCATGCTCGAGAAGTTTATTAAGAAAAAGATTTAATTGTTCTTGGGATTTAACTTTTATTTTTAAATGGTAACAGCCTTCTCCAGATACTCGGTGAGCTTCAACTACCTCTATTCGACCTTGAATAAAACGGATAAACGCATCATGATTAGCTGTTTTCATATGAACAATGACAAACGCTGTATAAGAAAGCCCTAGTTTCAGTTCATCGATTATAAGGGAGTAGGCTTTAATTACACCACTTTCCTCAAGTTTTTTAATACGATTCCCTACTGCCTGGCCAGTCATATGAATTTGTTCTCCTAAGTCCTTCCATTGAATACGTGAATTTTCAGTTAGTAACCGGAGGATCTGAAAATCAATTTGATCAATATCCATAATAAAATCCTTTCACCGTGAAATTATTTGATATAAAAGTCTTTCATCAAAGTATCGATAAAAATGAAGATATTATTTATCATTTTATTATACTGAATCTTTAAATGAGGTGGAAAAAATGAGCACAGCTTTAATCATTGTCGATATTCAAAATGACTATTTTCCTAATGGAAAGATGGAATTAAGCAATCCTGAAAAAGCAGCCGCTAATGCTGCTAAAGTTCTCAATTGGTTTAGACTGAATAACAAAGATAATATTTTCCATGTGCAGCATATCGCAAGTGATCCAGGGTTAGGCTTCTTCCTTCCGAATACGGAGGGAGTTAAACTAAATGAAGCTGTTCTGCCATTAGAAAACGAAAGCATTATTATTAAAAATTTCGCTAACAGCTTTTTAAAGACACAATTAGAAAGCAAATTAAAAGAAAAAGGAATAACCAAGTTAGTGATCACAGGTATGATGACACATATGTGTATTGATGCAACAGTAAGAGCTGCTGTGGATCTAGGCTTTGAAACTACATTGATAGAAGATGCGTGTGCGACAAGAGACTTATCTTATCAAGACAAGGTCGTGCCAGCTGAACAGGTTCATTATGCGTTTATCAGCGCACTTAACGGTATGTATGCCAATGTAATTTCGACCGAGGATTTCCTGCAGCAGAACAACTAATTAAATTGAAATGGGAGTTTGTTTAAAAACAAATTCCCTTTTTGGCTGTTGTTTATAGAGTACAAACCTGCTCAGTTAATTGAATAATTTTTTCCTTTTTGATAGTTCTAATTATCAATCACCATTTCTCCTTCACCATTTGGTATTTCAAAACCATTAAGGTAAGAAGTTAAGATTTCTTCTGAAATAGGGAACGCGTTTGCATCAAATCGTTTGTTGCGTAACTTAAGCCGTTCAAGTAAATCATTAGGCTGAACTTTTAAATAAATAAGTTTCCATTTACCCCCAGAATCCTCAATAAGTTTTTTATATTGGTACCTTCTTGCACGATCCCAAAAACTGAAGTCGATTACCACCTGTTGTTTATCGTGTATTAACTTTATTAATTAAACGATTGCGTAAATTTTTTTCTGCATCTTTCTTGTATTCCTCAATTTTTTCAATTGGGAAATCAATCCCATAACGACCATTAACAGCCCATATTTCTTCATCAATAGAAAGACGTACAAAACCTTCTTTTTCCAATTTTTTTGAGAAAGTAGTTTTCCCAGAACCAGCCACACCACACATCATCACCACTAATGGGGTTAAATTATTTCGTTCACCATAAATCAAGTCAAAATTAAATTTTCCAAACACCTTTATATCCCCCATTCAATTAGGAATTCCTTCCTTACCTTTATGGTAAATGCCCTTTCTATATTTAATGAATCGTGTCAAGAACCAGCATGATTATTTTTTAATCGTTCTCTTTTATCTTCAGGCGTTTCAGTACCAATAGTTTCTACAGTGAATATATTCTATATTTTATCGTCTATACCTTTTAAAGCTAACCTGCCCCTGTAGTTAAAAATAAAAAGCCGCCTAGTTTGGCAGCTGGATCTTAAATCGGTTATTATGTCTTTCTATATTGATTAAACCTACTTACAATAGTGGCTCTAGAGTTTAATCAAATAAAGTTTGTCTAGGTTCAGCCATTCCAAATTGTGCCCATTCTTCTTTTGAGGGACCATAAATCCCTGGAACACTAAGTCCTGCTTGTCTCATTAGTATAGTCATTTGTCCCCGGTGATGAGTTTGATGTTGGTTTAAAAATAACAACAGACTTCCCTTTGTCATTTTCATGCCAAAGAAATCAATTTGTTCCAACAGGGTCTCATCGGCCCATTGAGTTTCCAACGCCTCAATTAGGTTATTTGAAGCATTAGTATAGCTCTCAGCAATGAAATTAGCTGAAGATGGAACAGACCAGTCTTCACTAGGAGCTGCAAACCTTAAACCTGCCTGTGAACTAATCACTTTAATAGCAGTGACGGTATGCCACGCTATACGCCCTAAAGACCATTGATTTGAAGTGACTTCCTGCTTTAATGATTCATCTGTGAGATTCTTAAGAACCCTGCTTGTAGCCCCAGCCTCAAATTCCCAGGATTTAAAAAAATCGCTTAAGCTATGATACATTTTCAGACTCCTCTCAATTTATACTCATATTAACATTCTCTCTCATACTTAAATTACCTCCTCTTTTTTCATGGCTGCACCCCAGAAGTTTGGGATTTCCAATCATTAATTGCCTCGTATTTTTAATTAACTTAAAAAGTAAAGTACATAATTTTTATACCTGCTAATTAAACTAAGAAAAAAGTGGTGAATCCGAATGGCTAATTCAAGAACTAACCGACTGCTTATTGGAAGTACAATTTTATCTAGTGCTCTTAGTATCACAATTATTGCTTTAACAATATATCACCATTTTACAATTCAAGATAAAATCGATGAACTGAAGAAGGCTTAGGAAACTAAGCCTTCTTTAACTACTTGCCCCTTTTTAACCAGCAGCAATCATAGTTAATCGGGATGTATTACGACGAAAAGGACGGGGATCGAGGGGAAAATGTAGTTAATCGAGAGGAATAACGACGAGAATAACATGGAGCCAGGGAAAATGGTAGTTAATCGGGAGGTTTAACGACCAAAAGGACGAGGGTCAAAGGAAAATGGTAGTTAATCGAGAGGAATAACGACGAAAATGACATGGGTCCAGGGAAAATGGTAGTTAATCGGGATGTTTAACGACGAAAATAACATGGGTCCAGGGAAAATGGTTGTTAATCGGGAGGTTTAACGACCAAAAGGACGAAGGTCCAGGGAAAATGGTAGTTAATCGAGAGGTTTAACGACCAAAAGGACGAGGGCCAAAGGAAAATGGTTGTTAATCGGGATGTTTAACGACGAAAATAACATGGGTCCAGGGAAAGTGGTAGTTAATCGGGATGTTTAACGACGAAAATAACATGGGTCCAGGGAAAATGGTAGTTAATCGGGAGGTTTAACGACCAAAAGGACGAGGGCCAAAGGAAAATGGTAGTTAATCGGGATGTTTAACGACGAAAATAACATGGGTCGAGGAAAAATGGTAGTTAATCGAGATGTTTAACGACGAAAATGACATGGAGCCAGGAAAAATGGTAGTTAATCGGGAGGTTTAACGACCAAAATAACATGGGTCGAGGGAAAATGATAGTTAATCGGGAGGTTTAACGACCAAAAGGACGAGGGCCAAAGGAAAATGTAGTTAATCGAGAGGTTTAACGACGAAAATAACATGGGTCGAGGGAAAATGATAGTTAATCGGGAGGTTTAACGACCAAAAGGACGAAGGTCAAAGGAAAATGGTAGTTAATCGAAATGAATTACCAGATTGATTAGTAAAAGAACAAATTAAAACCCCGGATTTTTTCAATTGCTGTATTGACTCTGCAACATCGGAAAACAATTTAAAGTCTCCTGGATAAATAACACTGCCACTTCCACCGATAGTTCCATCCCTATCCATAAAAACTGCTTGTAAAAACATAAAATAATTCCTCCGAAATACCTGTAATTTTTAATAAATTATTCTGTATTAATTAAAGGAATTCCTGTATTTTGGAAAATACTGCTTTAACTAACCTGCATCGCCTGTTAAATAAGAAAAACGTCCTGCATTTGCGCAGGAACGTTTAAACAATTACTTTTCTGCTGAGATAATTAAGAACATAGGTCTACGGAGTTCATCTTTCATTTCAGGAATACTGATTAACATTTCCTCAGAGGGAATAGGTTCCTTAATTGTCCTTATATTAAATCCAGCATTAACTAAGGCATTGATATAAGTTGAAAATGTGCGATGGTATTTTATAACGTTTTCAGTTAGAAATGTTGTTTCACGTAATCCTTCCAATTGGTAATTGTCAACTGCCCAATGCAAACGATACCCTTTGTCATCATGATGCCAATCTTGTTCGTTCCGAGAAGTGAAGATTGGATGTTCAACTGAAAAGACAAAAGAACCTCCAGGCTTTAAACAATCATAGACCTTCTTACAAATTGCTTCAAAGGACTTAATATAATGAAAAGCCAATGAGCTGATGACAACATCAAATGGAGAGTCTGAAAAATCAATGTCTTCAATTGGCATTTTAATGTATGAAATGAAGGAATCATGAGTCATTTCACGAGCTTGGTCAAGCATTTTTTCAGATATATCTACTCCAATAACAGACCTTGCCTGCTGTTCACGAGCATAACGGCAATGCCAACCGAAACCGCATCCCAAATCTAGTACACTTTTGTTTCGGAGCTCGGGTAAAAGTTCTTTTAATACATGCCATTCTCCAGCAGCTTCAAGTCCTTTGACTGAACGTGCCATTTTTTTATATTCAGAAAAGAAATTCACATCATCATACTTGTTTTGCTTCAATTTATACAACTCCTAAAATATTCGTTAGCCTCCTAAAATTAAAACAGCATCTAATTCAGGAGGCTATCTTTCTCCTTCTAATCATTTCTTTCACCTCATTAAAAATTTCACCTAATATAACACAATGCTTCTTAAACAAACCTGCCCTGTTTATTTAAGAAAACAAGCGGCCCCGTATGCTGCTGAGCCTAGCCAAAACACCCTTTTGCAAAGAAAATCAAGTGACTATGATTGGATAGTGTAGGCAGAAGACGATTTAAGCAGACCTTCTACACCGTTTGGAAAGTAGGGCATTAATTTATTTGCCCTTTGTAAATCAACCCATTTTATTTCTGTGATTTCCTCTTCATATCTAAATTCACATTCTCCCTCCAATATATTTGCTTCAAATGTAATAAATAAAGCGTGATGACCTTTCTCCTGAAAAAATGCTTCATTAACTGCTAAAACATTTCCTGCCTTAATAGTTAGTCCTGTCTCCTCTTCGACTTCACGAACAACAGCTTGTTCTAAGCTTTCATTTTTTTCAACTGCACCACCAGGAAGTGACCAACCTTGTCCTTTATTATTAACCATTAAAATTTGTTCACTATCTTTGTTGTAAATAAGGGCGTAAACGACATCAACTCTTACCATATTATCCTCTTCACCTCTATCTATTGTTTTAGCTAGCACTATTAGTAAAAACATATACCTTCTTAAACAAACCTGCCCTTTTGCCTAATAAGAAAAACAGCGATATTCTAAATTGAACAATCGCTGTCCGGACCAGGGCTTAATAATTAAATAATTCCATACTTTTTTAATGTATAGTCAATTCCATCTCCACTTGATTGTTTAGTGACAAAATCGGCAGCCTTTTTCAATTTTTCGTTTCCATTCCCCATTGCTATACCTAACCCCGCCAATTCCAACATATCAATATCGTTTTCACCGTCACCAAAACGATAGCTTCCGACTTATCGATTTCAAAGAAATCTAAAGTTTTCATAATAGCTTAAGACTTTGAAACATCCTCCTGCAAAACATTTAACACATAAGGATGCCATCTTTTAATGTTAGATGCGGAAACTTTAGTTCATACTTCTCAACTGTTTCATCATTTGCAAACAAACACAATAAGAATATATCTTCATTATGAAGTCTGGGGCATGAATAGGTAAAGTCCATAATCCTGCATCACGGAGGTGTGTCCCATTTGCCGTAACATGGTAGCTATATTGCCACGATGATAAGATCCGTGAGTAACAACATGCAGCACCGTTTCAGAAACAGAAGTTTCAAGTAATCCAGCATAGGGGTTATCAACCACTATCACCTTTTCAATATTTTCCTGGCTGTTCAAAAGTTCTTTGTAACGTTCAGATAACTCTAAAATGGTCTTTTTCATTTCTTCAATACTTTTTGTTTCTACCTGCTCTTTTAATTGTTCTGCATACGCCAATGCTTCTTTCATATTTTCTCCTGAGATAATATTGAACCATGTGTAATCTGTGGTATAAATGTGAGTCAGCACCTTTGATATTGAAGAAAAACCTGTTTGAATTTCCTTATGATAAATGTCTTGGGGAAGTTCTTTTAAACGGTCAATTATAACTCCATTTGCCCATACGTGGTAATCGTACATTTTTAATACGGGATGCGTCATTTTAAACCCCTCCTTTTTTCGATCATGCTTTATTTTCAATTGATTTTCTAAGGTAAATTGCCTGATGTTTTTTAAACACCTTTATTAGTGAACAGTTTCTGTTTTTGTATTTCAATTATCTATGCTTTTCTCCTGCTAACCTGCCCTATGCTCAACAGAAAAAAACTCCTCGATTGCCAGTTGAATCTTTAGCACTTGTTCTTTAACCGTGCTTCTCCCTAAAAGCCTTTTTTACTCTTTCAATTTGACCGATATGTCCTTGTATATGGTTCGACTCGGAGTTCCAGTAATTCTTTGAATGTAAATCGCAAAGCATCAGCATACACTCCAACTCTTTCAAGTTGTTCAGCTTTCAAATTATGGAGGATAGGAAGCATACTGGAGAGAAGCATTTTAAACAGAAGAAGGTATTGTTCACGGTCTAATTGATCATAATTCAATGAATTCACCAAAGCGTCTTGGTCAGGCGATGTTAAAAGCGGTTCAGGTTCTGACATAACTTTTTTCAGTCTATGTGTAGACACCAATTCAGAATCTGTTATATGAATAATAATTTGGTGTATACTCCATTTATCCTTTCCTGGCTTGAACCTAATCTCTTCCCCAGACAACTCTCTAATGGATCCTCTTAACATCTTATGTCCTTAACTGTACTCTTCAATTAACTCCTCCATTTGTTCCTCCTTGATATAAATGTAATATAATTCATTTACTTTGTAAGTGATCCCATTTAATTGGTATTTCACTGCTTCAATGAATTTTCTCCAATTCTTCTTTACTTGTCTTATAGACTTCATCTTGTCTACAAAACCTATTTCATTGCCATCTAAATCTAGTGTTCCATTATTGCAAACATTGCTTCTCCTTCATGCTCAAAATGTATATATTTGGATTTCCCGGGGCCAGGAGTCTCCAACAGAAAAGCCTAAAACATCTTTATACCACTCCAAAGCTCTGCTTAACTCTTTAACATTTGCTCGAACATGTAATAGTCTTGTTTTCATTTTCGCTGCCTCCCTAACCACTATCAATATTAAAATGGTTATGTAGATTTAATTCATCAAATATATAGAAAATCCTTGTTCACCTATGTTTGTCCTGTAACATAAAATTTAGTTTAATTGTCTGCTTTCCCATTGTTTAATTCCATTACTGAATAAAAAAGGACCGGCTGCAATTACAGCCGGTCTTAAAAAAGAAAGAATTTCTCCATATTTTCTACATAGATATTATTTTTGTAGCAACTGTTTGTTGAAATGCCTGATCATGCTCAACAATAACCATTTCTTTCTTAAGATGTTTTTTAGGCGCAAGGCGATGCTGACTCGAATGAATTAAATAAATTTTTTAATAAGCGCAATTTTTCACTGTTTGATAACTATGTGAAACTGGGTATCAATATAAATTTAAAGTATGTTGTATTTTCTGGAAATTAGATTTAGTCTATTAATATATAGTAAATCTTTAAAGAGGAGCTGTCAGGATGGAAAATTGGAATAAATTAATCGAAGATATCAAAGACCAATATTCCCCAGAGGAAGTAAGAAGAATATTGTACGTATACAGTGTTTATAAAATAATTGATGAAGAATCTAAGGACGTATTTGGAAAAAGGATTATGGAAAGTGTAGAGATGAAAAACTGAAAAGAATAATATAGGATTAACATAATAAAAGCCCGCTAGCTTATAAAACTTCTTTATAATCTTTTAGACTGCCTGAGAATAATAAATTCCACTTAAGAAAGTCCTTCTTATTGCTGGCAATGTTTTTTCTTATTAAAAATTCATTAGTCTCCTATTTTACTTAAACTTACTTTGATAAACAATTAATTTAACAGAAGACCTGAAACCGGTTCATTTCAGGTCTTGTAACATAACAAAATCATACAGATACACCTTTTTATTAAAAGTATTCAGCTCTGGAAAATGCTTTATCAGCATTTCTCCTGATTTCCTTCCTTCAGGAAGACTGTACTGCTCAATTTTAGCAGAGTTATCTTCATGATTAATAGAAAAAACATAAAGATTGCCGTCCCGATAAAAAGTTTCTAAGCTTCCTGCCATACTATCTTCCGATAGAGAAAAGACTTTAACGCTTTCTCCAGACCCTGTTTGAATTCGATATACATCACCAAAACCGTCTATAAAATAAAGATCTTCATTATGAAGAAAAACGCATCGTTTAAAGCTAAAAGGTGTCTGTTTATACAGGGTTTCCTCATCGTTGGAATAGGAAGCTACTTTTGTAAAGGTTTTCTCCCCTGTCTTTCGGTCAACTTTCACCATTTCAGTTATATTTCCTGTCTGTCTGATGAAATACAGATTTTTCTCATCTGCCTGTAGCTGGCCGAAAGTTGTACTATTCTCATTCTTTTTTATCTCAAAAAGTGTCTTTGGAGGCGTTTCTTCTCCAATTTTCACCTCGCTGATCTTATACGTTTTTTCATCTTCTGAAGATGAGAGTGTATAAAGAGTACCTTTATGCATAACAGATGCTTCTATAAAAAATGGAATAACACCTTTTTTAAACTCTCCATCCTCTTCCCAGTAATAATCAGAGCGGTATCCGCCTGACTCTTTATCATAACCGGAATTATAAAGAGCATAGAAACCATTCTTTTGGTCTAGATAGCCAATATGGTCTCCTGTATGCTGATATTCCTCTTTCCGAATCTTCCTAAAGCCATTAGCAATACTATAAAAATTCTCTTTGTCTTCTAGAAGGACTTTCCCATCTTTCACACCAATGCTACCCAGTTCAAGCCCCTTCATCTCAAAAGTATTTGGGGTTCCCATCTTATCGAAAAACACGGCAAAACTTTTCCCCTTGCCATCCATATCCTGATCAGCAGTAGTCGAGAAATACACAGCAGCTTTCTTATCTTCTAGAAAATCCTTCTGATCCATATCGTTTTCGCTTGTCTGCCCAAAAGAGTCAGAAAAAGCGAAGAACAAACCGATCAACAGCGTTAGTACAAAAAGGCACCCTGCAAGTACCATCCAACTTTTCCTCATAATAATCCCTTCTCACTTTATAGTAAGAACAAGAAATACACTTATGAATATCCTATCCATAAGTGTATTACGGTTCTTTAATTGATTGTAGCAATCGTACTAGTGTAGGATGAGGCAGTAATATCGCGCGGATATACTCCAAGACCACCATTGTTGTCAATATCTATGTTTGCTTTAAGTGTAAACGCGGACCAAAGCAGCTTTGAGCAGTTTTTGTCTCCATCATGGCCTGTTAACCTATTTGTAGCAAAGTTAAAAGAATAAGAGTCTCCTACCTGGCTAACCGCCCAATCCGCTGCATTGCTTTTTTGGGTGGAGGTTACATTAACTTTTTGAATAATGCTGTTTTTTTCAACATTACGTCCATTATATTTAATCTGCCGAACTCCATCACCCGGAACTGCCTCTACAATTTTATCGGAAGTAGAATACATACCAACATGCCCATGGTTATAATAAGCTGTATAGGAATCTGTATAATAGATGTTTCCTTTACTACTCATCGGCAGAGTATAAGAGCCAGCAGATCCTCCAAAAATGACAATATTCTCTTTGTCGTTGCCATTTTCCTTGGCAACTTTGTCGCCTTCTTCTTTATCTCGTATCAGCTCGGAGTGGACCATTTTTATAACCTCATCTTTTGATAGTTTTTGAGATTTGGCATACTCAGTGACAGATTCAAGAATTTCTTTTTCTGTGGTACCTGGCTGAAGTTTAACTATTTCTTTGAGGTAAGTACTGATCTCTGAGGATTTAGCAAAGCTTGAAGGTGAGAACGAAAGTGAAAGTCCTAAAGTTACTGCAAGTGCTACTAAGGCTTTTTTACTTTTTTTCATACCTTTCTTTCCTCCTTTTTAGGAATATTATGATAAAAATGGAATTTTTATCTATTTATATTGTAGTCTAGAGTAACCTTACCTGTGTATTGAGAAATAACATGTAAATAACCACACCTATACCTGTATTTTTTTCTCTTTTTTCAATAAGATGTTGTTATTTCTTAATGCCATTTTCTATAGGAAAAGATCAAGTTCCTTAAGTTCCTTAGTTGCAATTATTAAGTTTAATTCCATATATAAATAACAGAAGGCTTCATGCCATCTGCTATTCTAGTTAATCTTTAGATTATTAATAAATCGAATTCAGTTTCAGAATCATCTTGAGTATTTTGAATAATAACAACGGACTCGAATTAAACTTAAAAGCCAATTGAGTAGTCTCTTCAATCCATGCTTCCGCCGTATCTTTAGGGTCTAATTGGCTACAGAAATCCAAGAGAGGGATATCAATAGGAACATTTTTTGAATGTAGTTTTTGGTAGACTCCTTTCTCTTTTTGTATATGTTGCACAATTTGAATCATTCTCTTCAATAAATTGGTGAACAGCTCTTTTTAATAAGGCAGGGTAAACTTTGGATGAAAATCTTACAGATCCAGCTAAGTTCATAAGCCCTGAACCAGGATACATTTTTTCAATAAACCAGACCCTTTTTTGAGCATTAGTTAAAGGGTAAAGTGTTTGATTAATCTTGGATTATAATCAAAAAGGAAATAAAAAGCATTAGTTGTGACTATATGGTTTCCCTTAGTTAAAAGTCACAACTCATTTAGGTGACTTTATTAAATGCAGGGAATTAAATTGTGTAAGACTAATTAAATCTTATAGGACCTTTACTGTACTTTGTATTAAAAAAATCCATACATTTAATCAGTGTTCATCAAATGGGGAATATTCCATTATTTCAACTTAAATATTTGTTTTAAGTCAATAACAAAACCCCTATACTTTTAGCAGTACAGGGGCTTTTGCATATTAGATAGATGTTTTTTCATCCTCTATATCTTCTGATACAGAGTGACTTTTCTTACTTATAGTTTTTTTAATTTTGTTAACAGCATCTTCAAACAATACGTACACAACTGGTACAAACATGAGTGTCACGAACACTGAGAAAGATAATCCAAAAATTAAAGCGATTGCCATTGGTTTCTGATATTGTCCAGCATGACCTGTTGTAATTGCAAGTGGAATGGCACCAAAGACTGTTGTAATAAAAGTGATTAAGATAGGTCGAATCCTTTCTTTACATGCTGTTTTAATACTCTCATAGCGCGGCATATCTTTTAGCCTCAGCTGCTTTATGCGGTCTATCAATAGAATGCCGTTGTTGACTACAATACCGATTAGAATTAGCATACCCATAGCCGATAGGAGGTTTAGCTCTGTCTGGGTGATAAATAGTCCGATTAAGACCCCTGTCAGAGTCATTGGTATCACAAACATTACAACTATAGGATGAATCAGGCTATTAAACTGAATAGACATTATCGCAAACACTAGTAGCAGTGCTAAAGCTAGAACCAGATACATCTCGTTAGAGCTTTCCTGTTGCTGCTGAATACCGCCACCTAATTCAATAGAGTATCCAGGGGAAAGCTGAAATTGGCTCACAACTTTTTCGATTTCGTTGCTAACGGCACCCATGTCCCTACCTTCAATGTCACCTACAACCTGAATGGTTCTTTCGCCATTTTGATGCTTAATTTCATAAGGAGAAGAAACACTTTCATAACTAACGTATTTACTTAATGGCTCATCACCATTTATTGTAGTGATGGTTACATCCTCTAGTACAGCGGGATCCTCTAAATCTGTACCAAAAGACAGATATACCGGCAACTCATTTCCTTCAGTCGTAATACTTCCAAGCTGTTTATTAACAGAGAGGAGCTCCAGCTCTTCCTTTATATCCGCTGGTGATAGTCCATCCCCCAGAAGATTAGACCTATTAACTCTTACAATTTTTTCTTCCTGGCTGTTTTCCAGTGTGCTCGTAAGCCCCTGCACCCCATCAATTTTGGAAAGCTCCGTTATAACGTTTTCGGTGATTGATTGAATCTGATTAAACTCCAAGCCTTTGATACTTATTTGTATCGGATAGGTGACAGATCCAGAAGACGTAACAGGGTACTCGTCGGACATCCTTTTTAAATTTTCATGAATACTTTGGTTTATTTCATCTTGGGACTTCGTTGCTTGTTCTTCTGGGGTCATTTTCACATAGATGTACATGCGGTTTCGGTCAAGTTTACGAACATTATAACCCTCAACATCAGGCGTATCAGTTAAAAAATCTGATATTCCCTGCGCTACTCTTTCGCGTTCTTCAGGTGTTGTATTCTGTTCAAGCCCTACATAAAACTCGGCCTGTCGGTTGTAGAAATCTGGGACGAGGGTAACTGGTACTGCAAAAGTCAGCAAAAGTGAACTGGCTGCTACAAGAATGAACAGAAACATTACGCCCAACTTTCTCTTGGCATTCTTGCTTATCCAGTCAATATACTGATTATATTTAGTAAAAAGTTTGTTTTCCTTTTCCTTTTTTCCTTCTTTTTCACTTTCAAGAGCTTTTCAGACAGCACCGGGATAAGTGTAAAAGAAATAATTACAGAAGTTATCTGGCTAAACACAATGACGATTGATAAGATTTTAGCAAATTCCCCAATCTCTCCACTTATCAAGCCAATTGGCAGGAAGACGGTCATAGTTGTCATTGTAGAAGCGAGAACAGGTGTGAATACTTCCTTTGTTCCCTGTAGAGTAGCTGTTCTGTCATCTAGCCCCAACTCTTTTTTCTTGTATATAGACTCAAGTATTACAATGGATGAGTCTACAATCATTCCGAGCGCAATCCCCAACGCAAGAATACTTATCAAGTTCACACTGAGATCAAACAGAGCCATCAATAAGAATGTCAAAAGAACCGTAACCGGAATACTCATTCCGATAATAGCAGTTGCTCCGAAGTTGCGAAGAAGGAGCAGGAGAACCACCACAACTAACACGCCCCCGAAAATCACGTTTGTTTGGAGGCTACCAATAGAATCTTTGACAAAATCGGACTGTACAATTGTCTCTTCTATTATGAAGTCTTCCGCTTGGCCTTCTCCTTTGATCTTGTCCAATTCAGCACGGACGGCCTCAGTCATTTCTGCTTGTGTAACATCATTCGTGCGGCCAATGGATACCCAAACATAATTTGCATTTCCGTCCCGCCATAGTTCCTGGCTGTTTCTGCTCTCCTCCAATGTGACTTCTGCGATATTATCCAGATAGACGATTCCCCGTCCAGCCGGTATGATTATGTCCTCAATTTCTTCCACTGTCTTTAGCCTAGTATCCCATCTTAAAGTAGGGAGGCTACCGTTATCATCACTTTTTCCTAAAGAAACGTTGGTATTCTGCTGTGTTAATACTTTCTCGACATCATTGAAATCTAGATTGTACCTTTTCATCTGCTCATGATCTAATTTAATTTGAACTCTTGTTTCATTTTGTCCTACAATTCGCACCTTCAGGACTTCAGGCAATGCTTCTAGTCTTGGTTTTAAGGTATTTTCTGCAAATGCTGTCATCGAGCTAAGTTTCCCGCCATGTAAATCCATGAACATCTCATAGAATTGGGCAGTGGTGCTTCGAGTAGTCTCCAGTTCACTCACCTTTGGAAGATCCCTTTGAATTTCGCTCATGGCCTCTTTTAATTGGTCATATGCTTCATCCCCACTGTTTTCCTGGAAGGATACTTCTATAGTACTTAGACCTTCTGAAGATATAGACTCGTAGCTTTTAATCCCTTCAAGCCCTTCAATCTTCTCTTCAATAGCAAAAGTAATCTGTTCCTCCACATCGAGTGCCGGCATATTATCGGCATATGCAGAGATTGTGGCTGTGTCATAATTGATTTCTGGATAGAACTGGTTCTCAAGCTTATCAATAAAGACAAAGCTTAAAATAACAAGGAGCAGGAGAGAAAATCCCACAATTAATTTTCTTTCTAATAACAGCTTTAGCCAACCCATAGTGTCCCTTCTTTCATGAAATAATTTTAAAATATGTAAATAGTTTACAACACACAACTACTTAAAACAATTATATTTTTTAAAAAGATATATATTTGACTGAAGTATATAGTTTGGTTATAATGAGATCATGGATAGAATAACGATTATAAAAGGCAGCCTAGAAATTTGTGTTTTAAGTATTCTTTACAAAAAAAGGAGCTATGGTTATGAAATCATGAAAGAATTAGAACAATTCAACATCAAATTGAAAGGAGTAGGAAGTATTTATCCCATACTCACCCGTATTAAAGAAAAACAGCTTGTAAATGTTTACAAAGAATTTGGTGA
This sequence comes from Cytobacillus pseudoceanisediminis, assembly GCF_023516215.1. NCBI lineage: Bacteria > Bacillati > Bacillota > Bacilli > Caryophanales > Bacillaceae > Cytobacillus > Cytobacillus pseudoceanisediminis. Next base: position 3,344,370 of record NZ_CP097349.1, read on the forward strand.
TGACGAAAGACCGCGTATTTATTATGAGCTTAACGACTTAGGAGTTGAGTTTCTCAGGCGGGAATTGAATGAATGGTTCGAAATCCAGCATGACATACAAGCTCTACTAGCTAAGAATGCAAGTAATCTTAAGGAGGAAAAGTAAAATAATGAAATCTGACCTAACTGTCCAGGAACAGCAATATGTAAATCAAATCCTTGATATTTTAAAATCCAGCGGAGTCAGTCCATCTTATCGAGAGGATGCCAAGATTCAATTAATCGAGCATATCCGCGAAGCCCGATTACATAATGAAGACTTCCGTAAGGATCTCGGCTCCCCCGAAGATTTTGCTCTTCATTTTATGGATACTGCAATCACAAAAGAGGAACTTCCAGGACATCGGATAGAATACCCATCTTCTTCTTACAAAAAGCCCGTCTCCTTTAAGACTCCTTTTGCTTTCATTCTGCTTGCTGGCTTCTATTATTTTGGACTTCAGTTTATAACTGTTTTGGCTTTTACACCTGTATTGGCTCCAGGAATTGGCTCTGAGTTTCATTTGTTCAAAGTCTCAGATTATCTTTGGTGGAATCTTTTGGTAATTGGTATAAATGCGCTCCTTGCTTTAGGACTTAGCGGCATGACTATGAAACTTCTAGGCAGGCGTTACCGTTTTTCCTGAGTATCACCTGAAAGGGGTGTCCGCCCCCGGCACCCCTTTCATATGCTACTAGTTTTTAATCATACTGCTTAACAAATTCTCTGTATCAATCTGGGCTCGCTGCAGCCGGTCACTGTAGTCAACATAAATGCTTTTCCATTCGCTGAATGCATCCAACGCAGCCTGCCCGGCTTCTCTTAATCCGTTCCCAGTATCTTTTGTACCGCCAAACGGCAACTGAATTTCTGCTCCCGTCGTTCCATGATTTATATAAACAATTCCAGTATCTATTCCGCGAATACCCATAAATGACTTATTTACATTTCCTGTGAATAGAGCTGCTGAAAGACCATAGCGACTGCTATTATTAATTTGGACTGCATGCTCAAAGTTATCAGCTTCAATAACACATAGTATTGGGCCAAAAATTTCCTCTCTTGCTAGCTTATGCTCAGCACTAATGGGTCCGAGAATTGTGGGCTTGAAGAAGTATCCTGTTTTGTCTTCAAATCTTTCTCCCCCATACAAAACCGGAATTCCAGATTCTTTTGCCTGATTCACATAGGACTCCATTTTCTGAACAGATGCCTCATTTATAAGAGGACCAACGTTAACATCGTTGTGACTTCCATTACCAACTTTTAAATTACTTGTCCTTAAAATAATCTTTTCCAATAGTTCATTATAAATTTCTTTTTCTACTATTACGCGGCTAGCAGATGTGCATCTTTGTCCGCTTGTTCCAAATGCAGCCCATACTACACCTTCTGCAGCCAGATCCAGGTTTGCATCTTTCAATACAATGACGGCATTCTTTCCGCCAAGTTCAAGCGAGACTCGTTTTAAGTTTCGTGCTGCCTGCTCATATACATTTCTTCCGCTTTCAGTTGAACCCGTAAAAGAAATATGAGCAACTCTCGGATCTTCAACAATTATCTCTCCGATTTCTTTGCATCCAAGAATAAGATTTACAACTCCTGGTGGTAATCCTGCTTCTTCAAAACAGCGGATAAACTCATTTGCAATAGCTCCTGTTTCAGGTGAAGGCTTCCATACTATAGTATTTCCAAGTATTATAGCCGGTAATATTTTCCACGAAGGGACAGCTACAGGAAAGTTAAATGCGCTAATTGCCCCTATGACTCCCACAGGTTCCCGAATAGTCATTGCCCATTTATTCGGCAACTCAGAAGGAATTGTATTGCCATACATTCGCCGTCCTTCTCCGGCCATATAATAAGCCATATCAATAGCTTCCTGGACCTCTCCTTCAGCCTCGATATTCGTTTTGCCAATTTCTTGAACAATGATATTAGCAAGCTCTTTTTTCTTTTTTTGATAACATCTCCAATTTTGTAGAGAATCTCACCTCTTCTTGGAGCAGGAATCTCTTTCCACTTGTAGAAAGCGCTTTGCGCCTTTTCAATTGCCTCTAATACATCTTCCCTAGAAGAAATTTCTCCTGTAGATATTTGTTCTAATGTAGCTGGATTGCTGTTGATGAACTGACTTCCTCCAGTTCCACTTTTCCATTTCCCGCCTATATAATTCTCACACTCTTTCATTCCTACACACCTGCCATACTAAGCCTGTTTGAATAGAAATTCTCGGTAACTTCCATTACTGATTCTTCAATAATATCTAAAGCCTCTTCCAGTTCCTTTTCGGATATAACCAAAGGGACAAGAAAGCGGATTACGTTATTATAAAGACCTGCTTTAAAGAGAATGACTCCTTTTCGCAGACATTTCTGAATAATTTCCAAGGTTTCAGTATCAGCCGGCTCAAGAGTGTCGTGATCTCTTACTAGCTCAAATGCTAACATTGCCCCAGCTCCCCGAATATCCCCAATGAGAGTGGATTTATCTTTCATAGCCCTTACTTTTTCGAATATCTGATTACCTATTTGCTGAGCTTTTTCTCCTAGCTTTTCTTCTTCATAAATATCCAGAACTGCAAGCCCAGCAGCACATGAAATCGGATTACCAACAAATGTTCCACCAACGGCTCCATCACCTGCTGTGTCCATTATGCTTTTCCTACCGATAACAGCCGATAATGGAAGTCCTCCAGCAATAGATTTCCCGAGTGTAATGATATCTGGCTCAATGCCAAAATAATGTGAGCCTAGGAATTCACCTGTCCGACCATAGCCCGTTTGAACCTCATCAGTAATAAATATTATTCCAGTTTCATTGCATATTTTCTGTAAAGCCTTCAGGTAGCTAGCCGGCGGAGTAATAAAACCAGCCTCTCCCTGGATAGGTTCAATAATTAGGGCGGCCACTTCACTAGGAGGTATCTGTGTTATAAAGAGATTTAACAAAGCTTCTATCGCTTGTTCTGAAACTTCCTCCGGGTCATTTGTACCCATCCAGCGGTAGGGATTCGGATAAGGAATACGGTATATATCATTAAAAAACGGACCCATTTTCTCCTTATAAGGTTTTACTTTGCTTGTCAGTGAAAGTGAAAGCATTGTTCTTCCGTGAAATGCCCCTTCAAAGCAGATAATACCTCTTTTTCCGGTTGCCTTTCGTGCAATTTTTATGGCGTTCTCAACCGCTTCTGTTCCTGAGTTGAAAAAGGCAGCTCTTTTTCTTTCTTCACCCGGCATCATTCTACATAACCGGTCTGCAAGCTCAATGTAAGATTCATAGGGTATAACAGTAAAATCAGTGTGTGTAAAACGCTCGGCTTCTCTCTGAATGGTCTGAACCACTTTTGGATGGCTGTGACCGACATTGAGGCATCCAACTCCACCTGCCATATCCAGAAATACATTTCCATCCAAATCCCACACACGGGCTCCTTTGGCATAATCAACAATGGAAGGGACAAAAGTTCCGAATGCACGTGCCACAGAACCTTGTTTTTCCAATATTTTTACGGATTTTGGTCCTGGTAGATCTGTATGAATCTTCGCAAAAGCCATATTATCGCTCCTCTTAAACTGTATTCTTTTTCTAACGATTTTCCCTATTGTATTTTGAGATTTGTTTTTGAAAATCATATTCCGCTCTGCATATACATCCTCGGTGCCGGTGGCTTTACTGATTATACAGGTCCGTTTACTAATACTTAAAACGTGTTATGGTTTTACAGATATTTAATTTATTTAACTGCATAAACAGAAGAAATAGCGTTACGCAAACTAAGAGGTCTCATGTCAGTCCAAACTTTCTCAATGTGCTGCAGGCAAACCTCCTTCTCTCCTACTGTGCCTTCTTCCGTCCAGCCTGGTGGTGTATTTTTGTGCGCTGGCCAGATGGAATATTGTTCTTCATGGTTAAAAACAACTTTGTATAAAAGCGATTCCTGAGTCATCTTTCTCACCTCCTTAAAAAATTTAATATTCAGCCACTAAGTGGCGGTATTTACTTGATTCCATCCGTTCATCACTGACAATCCGTCCGTAATCGACATTAATAACTCTTTCGGCCAAGTGAAAATACTGGTCATCATGCGAAATAACTAGAATTGTTTTCCCACGTTCTTTAAGATCCTGGAGAAGATGCGTGTAAAAAATCTCCTTAAATACCGGGTCCTGATCTGCAGCCCACTCGTCGAACACATAAAATGGCCTGTCTTCAAGATAAGCTGTCAAAAGAGCTAGTCTTTTTCTTTGCCCTTGAGACAGCCTCGTAGTCGATAGCTTCCCATTTCGGATAGTAACTTTGTGGTCCAACTGTAACAGTTCCAGATAATGTTGAGCCTCTTCCTGTTGTTTTTCTAAGTCTATTCCCAGAAGATTATCAAATAGATAAAAATCACTAAACACGACGGAGAAGAGTTGACGGTAATGGTCTATACTATCTTTTGTCACTTCTTCGCCATCAAGAATAATAGACCCAGAGTCTGGCAGATAGAGGCCGGTAAGCATTTTCGCAAGTGTGGTCTTACCGCTTCCGTTCCCACCGACAAGAAAAACAATCTCTCCTGGTGTAAAAGTTAAGTTGTCTATTTTCAAAGTGAAATTCAGGTCTTCTTTTTCTCTGTAATACTGATGAGTGAGCCCTTTAAATTCCAACTTCTCATAACCTCTTTTTTCCAGGTTGTTTTCTGTCAGTACATCTTCTCCAAGGGATAGGCCAAGGCTGTCTATTTTCTTCAGTGAGATATTTGCCCGTCCAAAGTTTGGCATAATGTTTAAAATAGTTATAAGCGGAGTCATCATATATAAAATCGCCAATGTATACCCCACCAAAATTTCTGAACTGACCGAACTGAAGACAGGACCCAGAAAGAGTACGAATCCTATGAAGAAGAGAAATAGCAGCTGCCCCCAATTTCCAGCAAATGTATACAGTGTCATCCCACGGACTGTACTTTGGTAAACTCCATGTACCGTTGGCTCTAGTTCATCCTGAAAGAAACTCAGTCTTCTTTTTTTATTGGTTTTGAGCTCTTTTGTACCCTGGGTAAGGGCATTAAAATGATTAAACAGCTCATCTTGTTTCTCCCTAGCCTGAATCAAATACTTATTGGCGAATTTCATCAATAGCTGGTAGCTTAGAAAAGCTGTCAGCATAAAACCGAGACCAATGCCTAAAACAGGCAGGGAGAGAAAACCCATATACCCAAGACATCCAAGGACAATTACCAAATTGGTTATGAGCATAGGGCTAACACTAACTGCATTCATAATCGCTGCTACGTCATCCGTAAGACTAGCCAAGAGTCTATGAGGACCTTTTTCTTCCAGAACGCGAAGAGGTGTAGAAAGAATCCTTTTGCTTAAATCTAGTCTTAACTCGATGATCGAACCTTGTGCCAGACGTATTAGGAGGTAGCCAGACACAAAACTAGTCAGCAACATAGCTAGGCATAGACCCGCGAACCCCAAAATAATACGGAGCATACCAGGATTCTCTAGTGTCAGAATATGATTGACCAGAGCAATTACCAGAGTACCGCTGCCTCCAGAGATAATGCCAGCAACAATGGCAAGTACTACATTTACCTTTGAGGTGCTAAATAAGAATTTAAATATTTTCATAGTTCGTTTCTCACCTGTTCCTGGTAGGAATTCTTTGGTTTGACCAGCTTTGTCTTTAATCCCTCAAGATGTAGAGGAGAAAATCTAATAGTATCTTTTGGCAATTCTTCATACATAACCTTTCCTTCTGTTAAACTTGTCCAGAAGTTTCCTTCCTTGGCACCAGAAGTAAGGATAAGAAGATTAGAGCGTACTTTCCCAGGAAAACCACTATTCCACAATTGTTTTTTTATCTGTCTATTGAAATGGTCAAGCTGGAATATAGTATAAATATCCTGGTATTGGACTTCTTCACTAATCAAATCCTGGTCAACAAGAAGCTCCCTTGTTTTTTCCCATATTTCATCTTCCGGTAATTCCTTTAAGGATTGAGGATAGCTTTCATCCCCTCCTGTCTTGCTGATTGCCCTCCGGAGGAATTCTTCCTTCACTAAGGGATCGTCTGTTTCTCTCTTTAACGGTTCCGAAATAGCGTTATCTTCTATTAAAAACAGTGTCTCTATCTCTTCTCCTTCAATCTCCAGAATCTTCACAACCTCTAATGCAAGCAAGCATCCTGTTGATTGCGCACCGATTATAAATGGCCCTTGCGGTTTAAATTTCCTGATTCCATTTACCGTTAGTTGCGCTATTTCTTTTAGGTTTATATATGGTTCAGCCAATTCAACTTTTAAGGTTCCCACTTTTCTTAAGTCTGCCTCTTCAAGATCTTTCAGAAATGGAGGTGGCTGGATAGCAATTATCCGGTAATCTGACCCAATTGCCTCTGCGAGATCTGTTGCTTGAGGAATCATTGAAGACGGGTATATGGCTTCCATCTCTGATATAAAGAATAGCGTTGGACCCAAATCTGTCACTTCAGTAAACAATTCACCATGCCTACTAGTAAGTTCATTCTTAGCAAATGCATTAATTCGGCCGACAATGGAGTTTCTTCCAGTCGCTTCTTCCAAAATCTCATGAATAGTCGGCTTTTCATAAATCACATCTAATGGAATTTTTTGACCAAGCAGCTTTTCAATCTGCCCCATTAAGTGAACAACATTTAGGGAATTTCCCCCTAGTTCAAAGAAGTCGTCGTGTATTCCGATTTGGTCCACTCCGAGAATTTGCTGAAAGATTTTCACCATTTTTCTTTCCATAACAGTAGTAGCAGGTGTTATGTCTCTCTCACTTACAGTTCCAAGCATCGGTTCTGGCAGCTTACTTCTGTCCAACTTTCCATTTGGGTTTACTGGAAGCTCTTCCATCAAAATGATCCTCTCTGGCACCATAAAGCGTGGAAGACCTTTTCTCAGAACTCTTTTGGCTTCTTTTTCGTTTAGTTGCTCTCCATTTTCAGGTATTACATAAGCAACCAACATTCCATAAGGAGATAAATCATCTTTACGGTAGATAACCACACCTTCTTTAAACTCAGGCTGTTCTCTTATGATAGATTCAATCTCACTTAACTCTATTCGCAGGCCTCTCATCTTCACCTGACTGTCTTTACGGCCGATATATTCAATTTCTCCTTCGGGGCTATACTGAGCAAGGTCGCCAGTTTTATACAAACGTTCTCCTAATGAAGAGAAAGGATTTGGGATAAAACTCTCAGCTGTTAAACTTGGTTTTCCGTGATAAGCAGCAGCCAAGCCAAGTCCTCCGATATAGATTTCTCCAGGTACTCCAATTCCAGAAGGATGTAAGTTATCATCCAATATATATATTTTTGTATTGGACATCGGTCGTCCAATCCGAACAACTGCATCCTCTCTCCTACAAGCAAAAGATGTCACTTCAACTGAAGCCTCAGTTGGTCCATATTGGTTGTAAAGTTCAGCATCAAACATTCTAAAAAATGAATCTTTTATTTGTGAAGTTAAAGGTTCCCCGCTGCACATTACTCTTTTAATCGTAGTAATAGAACCAGCTTCCAGTGCCTTCAGGAACTCCTGTAGCATTGTTGGAACAAAAAACAGTGTAGTTATTTGGTGCTCTTTAATCAGGCCGGCAAGATAGCTGCTGTCTTTGTGGCCTTCAGGCTTCGCAAGTACAAGAGCTCCTCCTGTGCAAAGTGTACTGAAGATTTCAAATACGGAATAATCAAAGCTTAATGGCGTTTTGTGAAGTCCCCGTTCTTCCTGTGAAATCCCGTAGTGCTTTTGCATCCAGAGAATCCGGTTAACAACCCCTTTGTGGGCAACCATTGTCCCTTTAGGCCTTCCTGTTGATCCCGATGTATAAATCATATAAGCAAGCTTTGGCGCTGATTTTTGAATAGGAAGCGAGCGAGATGCATGCAGTATATTTTCTATATCGATAAGGCTGTCAGTGATTCCTTCAAGCTCTGCTGAGCGTTTTTCTGTAGTAAGGGTGCACTTTACTTTTGAATCCTTCAGCATATATTTGATTCGGTCTTCGGGATAAGAAGTGTCCAAAGGTACATAAGCACAACCAGATTTCAATATCCCAACCAAACCTGCGATCATTTCAGCTGAACGATCCATATAGATACCGATAAAATCATTGGTCATTCCCCTACTTTGCAAGTAAGCAGCTACTTTATCACTTTCTCGGTCAAGCCATTGATAAGTGTACTCCTTGTTCCTTTCAATCAGTGCCACCCTGCCTCCATCCTGTTTTTGAATAAGCTCATGAAGGGAAAGGTGTTCATCATTAAATGTTTCTTCATTTGAGTTCCAACCAAACACTACTTTTTCATAAATATCATCAGGCAGAAAAGGTCGATCATTATGCGGTTCTTCTGGGCATTCCGCAATGGACTTCAGAATAGTATGATAAATCCCTGCGATCAAATCCATTTGGCTTTCTGTAAATGTACTCTCATCGTAGGCCAGCGTTAGACGAATTTCATAGTCTGGCGGATGGTTCGAGAATGTGACCATTAATTTAAAATGGGTATCATTAGCTGAATGGCTGTTATATCCTTCAACCTGTATTTTGTCAGAAGTCAGCAGTGGCTCCATTGAATGAAAATACACATAATTAAAAGCTGTATCAAAGAGCGTAGACTGGTTAATATGACGTTGTATCTCCGGCAGAGGAAGTCTCCTGAATGGTAAGATCTTTTGCTCTGTTTCAAAAATCATCTTCATATGATCAATCCAGCTTCCTGAAAATACCTGCTGCCTGAATGGCAGTGTATTTATAAAAAGACCTTTGACCTTTTCCCCGTCTTTTTCCTCCATTCTGCCGTTAGAGACCATTCCTGTTACTATATCGCTTTGGCCCGTGATAGACTGCAGAGCTTTGATATGCGATCCAAGCAACATACTTTTTACAGGGATTCGATATTCCTCTGAAACTTGCTTTAGTTTTCTGGATGTTTCCTTTGACAGTTCTACAATCCTTCTTCTCACTCTAAAAGTGCCTTTTTGCTTCCGTTTTTCTTCATAAACCGGGAGCTTAAGAACTTGACACTCCGCTAAAAATTCTTTCCAAAATTCAATGTGCTCTGCACTATTAATAGCTTCCTGCTCAAGATAAATAAAATCCCTGTAGTCAATGGCCAGTTCTTCCCTGTTGGCTATTTCTTCCCCTTCCAGCAAATTGAAGTACACCTCAAAGATCTCAGCAAGTGTTGAAGTCAGGCTCCAACCATCAAAGATAAGATGGCACTCAGTTAAGCTGAACTGAAAAGTTTCCTCTGAACGCTGATGAATAAAAAAACGGAGCAGGCTTGGCTTTGTCAGGTCAAAAGTGTTCTTCTTCTCTTCCTGCACATATTCATCAATAATATTTTCCTGATCCGGATGGTCTAAATGTCTTATATCCATAAAGCCAACAGGCAGAAGTGCATTCTCGTGAACCATCTGCATGGGAATGCTAAAATTCTTAAGATCAAACGATGTACGAAGCATCACATTCCCAGCAACCACTTTCTGTACCGCTTTTGAAAATAAGGAGTAATCAAACTTCCCTTTAAGCAGCACGCTGTCAATATTATGATAAAGAGGCTGTTCAGGATATTGTTCCATGTGAAAGAACATTCCTTCTTGAACTTTTGCGAGAGGATACACATCCTTGACTCCTTCAGGAATAAGAGTCTTTTCTTCTTCAGGAACAAGAGCAAATGGTTCAAGAGAAGCTTTTCGGTTCACTTGGCGACCGGGCTCATTCAACAACTGGACAAGCTCTTCTATGGTTTGATTTTGAAACAGATCCTCTAGAGTGAAGAGGTATCCGACCTCTTCCGCTTTTGATATCACTTTTAGGCAGCGGATACTGTCACCACCTAGAGAGAAAAATTATCATCGAGGTATACCTGTTTTTTGTTTAATATTTCCTGCCAAATGCCTGCAAGTGTTTTTTCCTTGTTAGTTTCCGGCAACCTGGCCGTTCTTCCAGGATGTTGGCCGCAGAGTTTTAGCAGCGCTGCCTTATCCGCTTTTCCGTTAGTCGTTAAAGGAATTGAATCAACAGAATGTAAATGTGCAGGGAACATGTACTTCGGTAAATCGTGAAGAAGCCTTTGCCTCAGTCCTTTAATTGCTATGTCATTAGCAAGTTCTTTAAAAACAACAAAAGCCGCTATTTCTTTTTCATTATTTTCATTGATCCTTACAGTTACTTCACAATCCTTTATCGAAGGATCGTTAGATATATAGCTTTTGATTTCTCCTAACTCAATCCGGTGTCCCTTGATCTTTACCTGGTCATCCGCCCTCCCGATATACTCAATATCACCACTCGGGAGTATCCTGCCAACGTCCCCTGTACGGTAAAGACGCCCGCCCTTATTAGAAAATGGATCCGGGATAAACCGCTCTGCAGTCAGAGCAAATCGGTTATTGTAACCTCGGGCAACGCCATCTCCGCTAACAAATATTTCTCCTTGTACTCCAATTGGAACAGGCTGAAAATCCTCATTAAGAATATAAATCTTAAGGTCGTTTAGTGGGCGGCCAATCAAACTTTTAGATCCCTCATGCGTTTCTTCTAATCGTACCTCCCGCCAAGTCACATGCACTGTAGTCTCCGTAATGCCGTACATATTGATTAGGTGAGTCCTGTCTCCGTACTTTTCAAACCAACGTGAGAGGTCATCAAAATGAAGCGCTTCGCCGCCAAAGATAATATATTTTAAGTTGAGGTTTGCAGGTACCTTTTCCATCTCATGTAACAGCTCTTTGAATGCTGAAGGAGTTTGATTCAATACGGTGATGTTTTGCTGAAGCAACAAGTTTAAAAATTCATTTGGGCTTCTTCTCACTTCGGATGGAACAATCACAAGTTTCCCTCCGTAAAACAAAGCTCCCCATATCTCCCAAATTGTAAAGTCAAAAGCCAGTGAATGAAAAAGTGTCCAAGCATCATTTTCAGAAAATGCAAAATGTTCCTCGGCGCTCCAAAAAGTCTTCTGACGTTATGGTGCGTATTTAAGACTCCCTTTGGTTTTCCTGTCGAACCAGAAGTGTATATAATATATGCCACCTGTTCCGGATAAACGTCCATGGAATTTCCACCACTGCCCTCTAAATTCCAAGGATCTTCCTCGTAAATGATTGATTTGTAATTCCCACCCAGGCTAAAAGTATTTTTGAATTTTGCATGAGAAATTACAATGTTACACCGAGAATCTTCTATTATATATAGCAATCTGCTCTCAGGCTGTTCAGGGTCGAGAGGTATATAGGTACCGCCTGCTTTCAGAACACCAAGAATGCTGATGATATATGAAATTGAACGGTCCTGCAGGATAGCTACCCTTGTCTCTCTTCCAACCCCGTTTTTTCTTAGGTAGTTCGCCATCCTGTTACTTTCTTGGTCCAACTCAGCATATGTAATTTCTTCTGTTCCATAGACGATAGCTGTCCGATTTGGAAATTTTTTAACTTGTTCAGCAAATCGTTCATGTATATTACCTTCTTTTGGATATTTGCAGCTCTTTTCTCCAAGCAGATAACTCTCTTCAATAGGAGTAATGGCTTTAATCTCTCCTAATCGTTCATTTGGAGAAAGGATCATTTCTGATAGAATCTGAAGATAACTATTAATCATTCTATTGATAGTTTCTTCTTCAAAAATTGTGCTATATTCAAAGAAACCTTCTATTCTCTCTGGTGTATCCAATAACGATAGTGACAAGTCAAATTTGCTAGTTCCCGTTTCTACTTCATAAGGTTGAAGAAGGCATTTATCCAGCCGGAGTGTGGACTGCTCTTTCCGCTGGTAAACAAACATAGACTGAAACACGGGATTATTAGTTAGGCTTCTTGTCACATTTAAGAGGTCAACCAGTTTATCGAATGGAAGCTCCTCATGATCCTGTGCCTCCCGTACTATTTCGGATATTTTCCTCATAAAGGCAACGGATGTCTCTTGGTGATCAATATCTGCTTTAAGAGGTAGAGTATTGGCAATACATCCTATCAGTCTTTCAGTGTCCATCTGCTGGCGATTGGCAACCGGAACCCCAAGTATAAGCTCTTTTTGATTAGTGTATTTGTATAAAAAAACATAATAGGCTGCTATGAAAATAACAAAAGGAGAAACCTTATACTCCACGCTCGCATCTCTAATAGCACTTACAATGACGCTGTCTACTTCAAATCTTTTAATGCTTCCTGCAGATTTCCCTTCTTTGTTCATGCCAGAATCTGCTGGAAGCATAAGGAGAGGAGGATTCTCCCCGATCTTTTTTTCCAATAAGCAGACTGTCTGTCTAAATCCCCATTTTCAAATCTTCCACGTTGCCATTGTGCATAATCGGCATATTGTATGTTCAGTTCCTCAGACTTTTTCCCTGTAAAGAGGTCTGTTATCTCCTGCATCAGGACTCCTGTAGACCAACCATCAAATACTATATGGTGAAAAACCAATAACAGGATATGATCTTCTTCAGTAAGCTTGTAAATTTCTATTTTGTACAGAGGGCCGGAAGAAAGACTGAATGGGACAGATGCTGATTTTTTTATCTGTTCATTTGCTTTTTTTCCTTTTCCTGCAATGTTTCCCCATTGATTTTAATTACAGGGATTTTCACCTCTTGATAAGGATTGATGTGCTGAGTTGGTGTACCCTTAGAATTTTCGAATCCCGCCCTCAGAACTTCATGTTTTTGTATAATCCTGTTAAAAACTTGTTCCAATTTATTAAAATCTGCCGGTCCAGTCATTCTCATGGCAAGCGGAATATTATAAGCTGCACTTGAACTTTTAAGTTCGGAAGCAAACCACATTCTTTCCTGCGCATAAGATAAAGGATATTCATTTTGATTCTCCCGCTTAGGAATGGTGTTTGCCGTTCTTAGTCCCATTTGCTTTTTCAATTGCTTTAATATCTCAAGTTCTTTTTCCAGACTCAAAGGTTACCCTCCTTTCATATCTTTGCTTCTTCGGAAGCCATTTTTTCGGCTTTTAGATAAGCTTCGGAAACCAGTCGAATATACTTATCTTCATGCGGGTATAGTTCTTGAATACCCTTTGCCAGATTTTCAACTGTCTCTGATTCAAATAACAGACTGACCGGTACATCGAGCTCATAAATTTTCCTTATACGGGAAATGATTTGCGTAGCGTTCAATGAATGCCCGCCCAGTTCGAAAAAATTGTCTCTGATTCCTACTTGCTCTTTTTTAATGACACTTTTCCATATCCCTGTTATTACTTGTTCCAATTCAGTTTTCGGAGAAACATACCTTCCTTTCTCAAGCCTATTGTATAAGGCCAGCAGTGAACTTCTATCTGTCTTGCCGTTATTATTAAGCGGAAACTCGGCTAAAACGATAATTTTGGCTGGCACCATATACACCGGCAGCCACTTTCTTAAGTACTCTTTTATCTCCTCTTCTTCTGCATTCCCAGTGCAGAAAGCAAGGATCGTTGTTCCTTCTTGGACAAGCGGAAAGACGATTGCTTCTTTCACAGAAGGATGTGTCCTCAACACCGCTTCCACTTCATTTAAATCAGCCCGTTTGCCATTAATTTTTATCTGTTCGTCAATGCGTCCGACAAATTCAAGCTCACCGTTTACCATGAGGCGGGCAAGATCTCCAGTTTTATAAAGCCTTTTTCCGTGTTCGAATGGATCAGGCAAGAATTGAGTTGCGGTCAGGCTCCGGTTTTCAAAATAGCCGCGGGAAACAGATGTCCCTCCTATATAGAGCTCTCCAGTCTCCCCTACAGCTGTTCTTTCCATTTCCTTGTTCAGCACCAACACCTTCGTATTTCTAACTGGTTTTCCCATTGGCACAAACAATTCATTTTTGATAGAGGAGAACGTTGAATTCGAAGTAGTTTCTGTAGGGCCATATAGATTAATAACCTGTATATTCGGAAACAGCTCCCATGTATCTTTGAGCAGAACACTGCTGATTTTTTCTCCACCTACCAACAGATGAGTTATTCCTGTTTTTACTTTTTCTGCTAGGATATCATCTTTAAGTATTTCCCCCACTAGAACATTCCATAGAGAAGGAACTAGGTTCAAAGTATTCAGTTCATATTCTAAAAATTTCTCAAGAAAGCGAACTGGCTCAAGAACATCTTCTTCTGAAAAGAGTGTTACCTTTTTTCCCCTCATCAACGGATAAAACAGTTGTTTTAAAAAGGCGTCAAATCCAAGTTCTGAAATAAAAGGTAGCTTTAAGTCCTCGTTTTTGAACTGCTGATCCACCCATAAAATATAATTTAGCAGGCTGTCATGCTGAACTGAAACGCCTTTAGGCATACCGGTTGAACCTGAAGTGAAAAGTACATAAGCTAGTTGTTCAGGAAGAACGGAAGATACGAAAGGCACTTCAACTTCCTGCTGAATTTTTAATCGCTCTGCTTCCAAGTCCAGGACTTTAATGCCTAAGTTAATATCTTTCAAACCAGCTTGTTCTTTTGTAATCGCTAAGGATGCGCCACTGTTCTTAATAGCGTATTGTACTCGGTTAACAGGCCACTTCACGTCAATTGGAACAAAGCAGCCTCCCGCCTTTAAAACTGCTAATATACTAATGACAGCCTCTTCAGATCTTGGAAGAAAGATAGCTACACGGTCCTCTGGATTGATATATTGTTTAATATATCTTGCCAAACAGTTCACTTTGCTGTTAAGTTCCCTGTAAGAAAGCGTTTTGCTATCCACAACTAGAGCTGGTAGATCACTATGGGCTTGAAAGCTTTCTTCCAATAGCTCTAAGATAGAACTCCTTTCTCGAACAGAATCTAGACTATATGTTCTGTTTAGTTGGTCTTGTAGGAAATTCTCTTCTGTCTCAGTTAAGAAAGACAGGCATTTAAGTTTTTCTCTGGGGAATCAGCACAAACCTTAAGATGATGGATAAATTCATTTAGCAATTTTTCTGCATCATCTCTTCTGTAGTTGCATGCATTAAATTGAAGAATCATTTTATATCCTTCTTCAGCAGGAAAAATTGTCAGAAAGAGTTTATGCTTTTCAGAATAGGTGGCCAAATCTTCGATAGATACAGAAAATGGTTCTGGCCAGTCAATCTTATCGATATAACGCGCCTGGTACGGAATAAAGTCTTCAGACTTTGACATAAGTGTCAGTGGATTCACATATTCTGCTTTATCAAACAGAGCCTTTGTATGCTTTTGCCACTTCTCCGCATATTCGATATACGTATAGTCGTTATAATCAAGCTGTACAGGCAACACTTTCTCAAACTGACCAACACTTTCTTTCAACTCTTCATATTCCCTTCCCTCTGCTACAACCCCGACCGGCATGTCTAAACAAGACAGTTTGGATAAGAACACTTTCCACCCGGAAAGAAGAAGAGAGGAAACAGAAAGGTTATACCGCATTCCTAAATTTTTTATTTCAGAGGATAGAGTCTGGTCTATCTGTTTTTTAATTCTTTGGAGACTAAGGTTTTTTGACTGCTCATTAAGTCTTTCGTAAGGAAGCACCGCTTGCCGCGGGATTTCTATTTGGACCTCTTCACTTTCATATATGTCATACTGCCACTGGCTAAAATCTACATACTGAATAATTTCTTCTTCTGGTAACTGAGTGTTCCCAACATAAAGGCTGATAGCCTGATGGATAATCATTTTTAAAGAAGCTAGATCTGTACATAAACTTAATCCATAAAGATTAATTTCATATTCTTTATCTTTTAATTTTCTTATCTCAATATGAACGTTTTTGCCTGCCCCAACATCTAATCTATTGCTTACAATCTGCTGGATGGACAAGTTATGGTCTTCCTCTTTATTTGAACTAGGAGAATATGAAAAACTAAAAGGCACTTTTTCATCAATTATTTGAAGAGGGTACTCCATTCCTCAACCTCCTGGAACCTTGTTCGCAGGATTTCATAGCGGTTCATGCATTCTATTAAGCACTCTTTTATTCTTGGGATAGAAAGGATCCCATTCATTTTGACAGATAGAAAACTATAAAACGGAGCTTCATAGACACCTTGCAATTTCCAGATCCTTTTCTGATGGTTTGACAAAGAGTAGCCTTCCATCGTTTTCATAAACGTCCCCCTTATTATTTATTCCAACTGCATGTTTCTGTCATTCCCACCAGTGTTCTTCGGTTTCCGGTATATGGTGAACGACCATGTGCCGTAAGCATGTTATCGAGCATCAGAATATCGCCTTCTTGCCAGGAGAACATCACTGTTTCTTCTTCGTACACTTTTCGGATATGCTCCAGTACTTCTGGCTCAATCTCTGTTCCATCTCCATAAAAAGAATTTTTGGGAACATCCTGGACATCATATTGCCTTAAAATTTCTTCCCTAATTTCCTTGTTAAGTGTAGTAAGGTTAAAAGCGGTTATTTGATTGAACCAGAGAGGTGCTCCGGTCACAGGATGATCTGTTATAGCGGGACGTATCTGTTCTATCCTCAAGTGATCATCCGTTTTCCAGATACAATCCATTGCGTTTTGTCTGCAAATCTCCTCTACTTCCTCCTTAAGTTCCGTTTGAAATACATCTTGCCATTTCATTCCTAGGGTAAGTCCAAGATTTCTTACATACATTACTTGTTTGTCTTCAAACTTTTTTCTTATCTGCGGATCAATCTTTTGATAGATTCTCCGGCTATCAGCTATTGGTGTTTCCCCACCTGAAACAGCTGCGATGTTACAGTAAAAAAAGATTTTCATTGGCCATTCGTTGCTGTAGGCCATTTCATTATGCAGCTCTATCCACTGATCTGAATCAAAATCAGTTGAAGTGTAAATTTGATTCTTTACTGCGCTTCTTGGAGTAGCATGATCTTTGTATTCAAGGAGGTCCCCTGCTATTTCACGAATAAAGGTATGAAAATCCCTAATACCCTCTACCTTAAAGCCTCTAAAAAGTATTCCTCCATGCTTTAGCAGGAAAGCATTTAGTTCTTCACGACTCTTACTGGCCCATTTGAATAAGTCTACTTCCTCAGAGTTCGGAGTGATTACAATAGGTAAGAACTTTCCTTCCTTTAGAAGATTCTTGGTAACAAGTGGCTTATTCATCTGTACAGTCTGCCTTGTTCTCCGTTCCACTTTTAGTGTTTTTGTCATTGTTTGGGCTCCCTTTTAACTTAATATTGATATAGATGTTCTTTTCCGGCTGCTTAATCTGCTCCGATTCCGTTCCTTTTTTGGGACTCTTGTGATTGATTATGATAAAGTAGAAGCTTTTCCATTTCTGCCATCAGCATTCCTACTTCACACCCTGAATCAGTTCCCATTTGTGAAAGGACTGCTACAAGAAGATCCAGGTACAAATTAATGTCATCTTCATTAAAGTGAGAGCAACTGTAGTTAATATCCAACGAGAGGCTATCTTCAGGCACGATGGAAACTGTTAATGGAAAATTCGTTTGCTCAGCAATCTCCACATCCTGCACGCTGACACCTTCAAGAAGCTGCTGTTTTCCATCCGATGACAACATATTAGGGAAATTGGCAAAAATAAGACATGTCTCGAATAAGGGATCTTTTGATTTATATCCGATTATTTCCTTAATTTCTGTTAACGGCATATGCTCAATCTGACTTATTTTTCCTTGCAGGTTTTGAACTTCGGACAAAAGGCTCCTTACAGACTTCCTTTTAGTGACTTTAACCCCGATTGGAAGGGTATTAATGAACATCCCAACCATTTCTTCAATCCCCTTTACAGGGGCTGATCGACCAGAAAATACTGAACCGAATATTACCTGCTCCTTTTTCCCGAGAAAGCTAAGTAATAGTGACCATCCGCATTGAACAATAGTATTCAACGTAGCTTTTTCTCTAGAAGCTAAAGTCTTTAAGTTACCAGTGAGATCCAGTGAAAGCTTCCTCTTTATTTCCCTATGCCCACTGCTCGCCAAGTTTGATTTAGTTGCAGTTCCAACAAGTATCGCCCTTTGATCGTAATTTAATAAATTCTCTTTCCAGAACTCGTCTGTGTTTGAACGATCCTGTGTGCTTTGCCAGAAAGAAAACTCGCCAAAAGAAAGGGATGCCATTCTTCTTAGCTCTATGCCTGAAATGATATTTCTGTATGCTTCTGATAGCTGGTTAATTACCATAGGCATTGACCACCCATCAAGAAGGAGATGATGATAGGTCCAGATGAAATAATGGGTTTCTTCATTTAAGCAAATCAGTTTAAGCTTTAGCATCTGATCCCTACCTGGAATAAACCCTGTCAATCGCTGCATTCTTCTTAAATCTTCTAAATCAGTCTCGGCACTCAAACTAGATTTTCCTGACCAGTCTTCATACTCCACCTGCACTTTAGGTTCTGAATTTATTACATGAATCGGCTTGGTGAAGCCTTCCCATAAAAAGTCCGCCCTGAGAATACTGTTAGAAGCCAATACATGATCCCATGCTTTTGAGAACGCCTGTACAGAGAACTCCCCGCAGATTCTAAACGCCATCTGTTCTACATAGACGCCTGAATTCGGGTGCATAAGTGTATGAAAAAGCATTCCTTCCTGGACCGGCGATAAAGGAAAAATGTCTTCTATATCAGTAGAATGACTACTAACAAGTTCCCATTCATCCTCTCTGAGGCTGATTTTTGGAAAAGATTTTGGCAATAGCAGCTTATATTCAAATTGCTTGGCGAGGGCAATAATGTCCTTCACAGTTGAAACAAAAGTGGAAATAAGTATTTCAATCGTTTCATCTTTATGGACATAACTACTGTACATCCAATCTAAAGAAAGCTTTCCTCCTATGACTGCCCCCTCGACATCAATTAGATATGCTCTTCTGGACTCTTTACTTCTGATCGGTTCCGCACTCCTGTTGGAAATTTCAAAGAAATCATTTTCCCTAGAGTGCATTACTTGGCCTAGATAATTAAAACTGACATCAGATGCATTGTCTTTAAGCTCTTTATCTGTTAAATATTTCAATATTCCAAACCCGATACCATTTTGCGGTATACTTCGGATTTGTCTTACGGTACTTGTCAGGCTTTCGAGAAGTGATTGATTTTTACCTGTGTCAGACAAAAAAGGGAAAAGTGCTGTAAACCATCCAACAGTCCTGCTGAGTTGAACGCCTTTATTTATTTCTTCTCTACCGTGTCCCTCTAGGTCTACTTTGACTTGTTTATTTCCGGTCCATTTTCTTAAAGTAAGGATTAAACTTGTAATAAGTATCTCCTGAATCTTGGCATCCAAAGTTTGATTGACACCGGTTAATAGATATTGTGTTTCTTTTTCAGTAAAACTGATCGTTTTCTTGACCTTGCTTCCCTCTGTGTTTCGAATATCCGAGTTAATGAAATCTCTAGGTATCTTGGTACTGAATGCCGCTGTTTTTTTCCAATAGGGATACTCTTTCGCCAGTTTTTCACTTTTCGCATAATTCTGGAGAAAATGACCCCACTCTTTGAAAGACATTCCTTCATTAGGCAATTTCACTTGCTCATTCTTTAATATCTGATTGTACGCTGATTGCAGGTCCTCTAGTAATATTCTCCAGGAAACACCATCTACGATTAGATGATGGGCAGTAAAGAAAACTTCATATTTCTTTTCTTTTTCATTTCTGAAATATAGAACCTTCATCAATGGACCATTACTAAAGTCAATAGATGACTGGGCTTCCTGAATTCTTTTATTCTGGGAATCTAACGCAGCTTCACCATTTATGTCTATCACTTCAAATGTAAAACCAGGACTATCATCCGGAATCTGTACCCACTCATCACCGTTATGGATGAACCTTGTTTGGAAAGCTTGGTGGGCTTCAACCATACACGTTAGAGCCTGCTTAAATTCACGAACAGCAAGATCTTCTTTTGAATTGATAAAGACAGATTGGTTCCAGTGATGTGGATTTGCAAGTTCCTTTTCAAAGAACCATTTCATTATTGGTGTAAACGGCTGGCCATTTGCTCCTCCCAAATCTGTTAAATTAGAATTCAAGTATTCGTCGCTCTCGTTCTCCAGAGCAAGTGAAATATTTTCAATGGTCTGGTGTTCAAACAAGTCTTTAGTTGTTAGATGAATGTTTACTTCCTGACACTTTGCAGCAATTTGAAGTGCTAGAATGGAATCTCCGCCAAGCTCAAAATAATTATCATGGATCCCTACTTTATCAACCCTAAGTACTTCTTCCCATATGCAGGCCATTTTTTCCTGAAGAGAGTTCACCGGAACAGCAATAGAAGTACGTGTATTTTCAAGAACTTCAGGCAACGGAAGAGCTTTACGGTCAACCTTTCCATTTGTAAGCATTGGCAGTTCATCCAGTACTATAATCGATCTAGGGATCATATATTCCGGGAGCACGCTTTTGAGTGATGCTTTTAATTCCTCATTAGATATTGCTTTGTCCAAAGTTACATAAGCGTAAAGTGTTTTTCTTCCTGAAACTGATTCTGCTTTTACAATGGACTGCCTTACTCCAGGGATAGTTAACAGTGCTTTTTCTATTTCTCCTGTCTCGACCCTGTAGCCACGTATTTTTAGCTGGTCATCGTTTCTTCCAAGAAAATCGATTTCCCCTGTAGGAGAAGATGCTACTATATCCCCCGTGCGATACATCCTCCCTCCTGGAACTGTGCTGAATGGGTCCGGCAAAAATCGTTCGGCGGTCTGCGCTGGTTTCAAATGATAACCGCTTGAGAGGATAGGTCCTCCAATGTAAAGTTCCCCCGGCTTCCCATCGGGCACTAGTCTGTCCATGTTGTCCAGAATATAGGTTTTTCTGTTTGGGAATGGGATACCTATACTCACAATTGGTGTATCAGGCAGTTCTTTGCTAATTTTATAGTAAGTACAGGTTGTCACAATTTCTGTTGGTCCATAAAAGTTATAAAGTTCTGTTTTCCCTTTATTTACCAGGTTCCATGCTTCAGCGTGAGCTTTGGAAAGCTTGTCCCCTCCAATTGCCAGCATCCTTAACGAAGGCATTTCCAGCTGTCTATTGGTTAGACGGTAATACTGTACAACTTCAGTCCAATATGGGGTTGGAAGATTCCCAATAGTTATTTCATATTCATTCACTTTGTCTACAAATTCTTGAGCATCCCACAAATGTTCCCCCCGGATAAATACTTCTCCCCCACTAAATAATGTCGGGAAAATTTGTTCCGTTGAAGGATCAAATGTTATAGTGCCAAATTGAAGCACTTTATCCGATTCTTTCAATTGAAAAGTTTCCTTGAAAGATTGATAGTGAAGTAGAGCAGCATTATGGGTGACCGTCACTCCTTTAGGCTCACCTGTAGAGCCCGAGGTATACATCAGGTATGCGGAATGCAAACTGCTTACCTCCGCTTTTGCTGTTCTACCACCAATGTCTTGTTTAACCGAGACTGGGATACAAGTAATACCAGTGAAACTAGCAGTCTGCCCTTTTTTCCTACAATCATGAAACGAGCCTCTGAATCATGAAGAATATATCTTATCCGTTCTTCTGGCATATGCTTGTCAATAGGAACATAAACTCCGCCTGCCTTTAAGATACCCAATATGGCAATTACAAGATCGGCCGACCTTTCCATCATGACAGCAACGTGCTGTCCTGTAGTTAGCCCTTTTTCCACCAGATGTGCTGCTAACTGATTGGAACGGCGGTTAAGCTCTTTATATGTATAAGCATCATTTTCACTTCTCACAGCAATCTTGTTCCCGTAGATAAGAACCTGTTTCTCAAATTGTTCATGTAATGTAAATGGTCCCGTTATCTTCTGTTTTAAAGTTCTTCCATGTATTACTGTTTTTTTCGTTTCTTTTTCATCCTTTAGCTGAAGGCTATCCACTGTTTTGTTTACATCATCAAGAACCTGATTCATAAATAAAGTTAATCTGTTCAAGATAGCCTCGGCATCATCATTATTGATTGCAGAGGAAGAAAAATGGAGGCGGAGAAGGAGTTTCCCTTCATATGGAATTACCGCTAAACTAACAGGAAAATTGGACTTTTCCTCTACCTGGAAACGAGTAATGGCTAGGCCTGCTTTTTCATCTGTAAAAAGCTTGGGATCAAATGGATAGTTCTCGAAAACAATGATGCTGTCAAATAGCGGTTTATCTGCGCTTAGCCCACTGACTTTTTGCACTTCGAACAATGGGGTATATTCATACTGAAGCAATTCAGTCTGCTCTTTTTGAACCTGCTGGATTACTTCCAGCATTGTATCTTCCCTTTTAAGTCGAATTCTTAAGGGGAGTGTATTTATGAATGGACCGACAATTCTATCGGAGTTTCTCACTTCAGGCCTGCGACCGGACATTACTGTCCCCATTACCACATCCGTAAAGTCAGTCCTGCTGTTTATCAATAAAGCCCATAGGCTCTGTAAAACCGTAAACAGAGTTACGTTATGATCACGGGCAAGTGATTCAAGTCTTGTTCTTTCCTGTTCAGATATAAAGCAATCCCTGTACTGATCCTGAACGGAGTGCATACTATTACCCCGTTTTGTTTTGAGATAACTGGGTTCTTCCAATCCTTCCAGCTTTCTTCGGAAAAATTCAAGAGCTTCACTAAGCTCTTGTTTGTTAAGCCAAGAAATATATTCTCCGTACTGTGGAGTATTTTCTAAACTAAGTGGCTCATCTCTTATTGTTGAATGGTAAAAGTCCAGAACATCCTTTAGTACAAGGGGCATAGACCAGCCATCCATCAAAAGGTGATGAAAGGTCCAGATGAACTCATATCCATCAGTTAGCTTTATTAAACAAAACTTCATCAAAGGTCCCTTCTCAAGGTCAAAAGGTTCTACTCGTATATCCTCAGCAGTTTTGTTAAGTTTTTCATCGGCTTCATATAGCGGGCAATCCCATGACTTTTCCTCCCACGGAACTTTTATTTTTTTTGTACTACCTGAAGTTGGCTGTTAATCCCTTTCCAATGAAAAGTGGTCCTTAGAGCATCGTGCCGCTCGACGGTCTTTTCCCAAGCCCGACGGAAAACTTCCTTTTCAAGAGCATCTGATAATGAGAACCGAATCTGCTCAATATATAAGCCTGTTTCTGGCTGATGTACAGCATGAAACAGCATACCTTTTTGCAAGGGAGAGCATTCATAAATATTTGCAATATTTTTTATATCCATAAAGGGACTCCTTACTAGTTACTTTGTTTAAGAGAAAGCAAAAATTTATCCAAAGCTCCTTGGTCCAGGTTTGCTTCAGGAAAATCACTTGCTACCAGGCCAATTTCTTCCGTTACTGTACAAAAACGTATCAACTCACGGATATTAGTTAGAATATCTGTACAAAGGCGACCAATATCTTCTTCAGAAAAACTTGGACTATAATGTATTCGCACACATAGTTGCTCATTGAAGATATATGGTTCAAATTCTAGGAGATAGACTCTCTTTTCAGAAGGGTTTTTTACAGACTCGCTTAGATAGCTGTGAAAAGAAAAGTGTTTTGAACGGAAAAAAGTCTGATCCACTTTTCCAAGATAGTTGTAGCTGAAGAGGCTATTACTAAGCTGCGGCCCCTCCATTTCTTTTAGCCACCGTGCGACACCATAGGTAATTCCTCCATTTGGAAATCTTCTCAAGCTGTTTTTCGCATGTTTTAACAACACATTATCTTGAGCCTTTAAAAGGCTACCTTCCAGAAAGACTGGATAAACACTTGTAAACCACCCTACAGTCCTTGAAAGATCAATATCAGATGTAAAAGGATCACGCCCATGGCCTTCGAGATCAATCACTAAATTTTTGTCACCTGTAAAAGTTTTCAAAGACGAAGCAACCGCTGCAAATATGACTTCATTGGCTTTTGTTTCAAAATATTTCGGAACCTCTTTTAGAAGGGAAAGGGTCAAATCTTTTTCGAGCCACCCTTCTGCTTGCTTTTACTGCCTTCAGTCCCTTTATCCACGTTAGCCAAGACGCTTTCATCCGCCTTAAAAGACCTTGTTACAAGCCATTGATTCTCTTTCTTTAATTCGTCTTCATCCAATTCTCTTAAATAACGAGACCATTCAGAGTAGGTGAAATTTTCAGGCGGCAGTGCCAGTCGATCACCTTTCAGTTTCTGTTCTAATAGTAAATCCAGATCTTGCAACAGGACCTGCCAGGAAATCATATCAACGATCAGGTGGTGGGCAATTATTATGAGTTCATTTTCCCGTTTACCATCACAATCAATATACGCAGCTATTAATAGAGGGCCTTCTGTAATGTTTAAAGATGCTTGAAGTTCTTTAGCAAACCTGCTGACTTCACTTTCAATGTCCGCAGACATATCCATTTTTATATAGAATCTGAAAAGAAGATTTATCGTCTTTGTATTTTTGTACCCAGCTACCATTCTGTTGGAAGAACCTCAGTTTCAAAGATGGATGTACTTTCATCAAATAATCGAAAGCATCCTGTAATAGGCCGTATTCGATATCTTTTTGAACCTCTAACCGAAGTGCTTGGTTCCAGTGATTCTGATATAAGAACCCCTGAGCAAAAAACCACTGCTGAATCGGTGTTAACGGAACTGTTCCATGATCTACTGCATTTATTGACTTCTGCTTTACTTTCTTCATTGCTCTTGCCATATTGACAATTGTTTTCTTTTCAAAAATATCCTTGGGCTTTAATGTCCACCCTTTTTCTAGGAGTTTTGAGGATATCTGAATAGCGAAAATCGAGTCTCCTCCTATTTCGAAAAAGCTGTCATTCATGCTTATTTCTTCTCCGAGCAACTCGGTAACTACGTTACTAAGAACTCTTTCTTCTTGAGTCTCCGGGAGAAGAATATCCTCACGCTCTTCCTTAGCGGATATTTTAATTTTCAATAGTTTCTTTTTATCAACTTTTCCATTTTGAGTTAATGGAAGTTCATCCATCACTATAAACTGTGAAGGTACCATATAATGAGGCAGGCGGGCAGCAAGTTTTCTTTTTAGCTTACTAAGCGATATGCCCAAAGGAACAACAATAAAGGCTGCTATTCTTGATAGATTATTTTCTTTTTTAAGAGCACGACCGCTTTATCAACATCCACTTGTTCTTCAATTGCTGCTTCAATTTCCCCTACCTCAATGCGGAATCCATTCACTTTAACCTGTCCGTCAATCCTTCCAAGAAAATGAATGCTTCCATCTTCGTTATAACGAGCCAAATCACCGGTTTGGTACAGACGTTCCCCTAACCCGAAGGGATTTGGAATAAATTTATCTGCAGTTTGAGATGGCCGATTATTATAACCCCTAGTGATGCCACGCCCGCAAATATATATTTCGCCTTCAGTGCCTTGAGGAACCATATTAAGATGTTTATCGAGAATATATATTCTTGCATGTGCAGGAGGATATCCAATTGGAACCGCAGGATGATTGCATGTTTCACCGAGTCTGTAATAGCTGGACCACACTGAAGCTTCCGTGGGACCGTATTCGTTATAAAGGTCTATATTCGGGAATTTTTCCTTCTGAGATGTATGTAGACTCTTAGGAAAAGGTTCTCCTGCGACAATTACACATTCAAGGCTTCTCAATTGTGCTGTTCCTGCCTGGTTTAGCATTAACTGAACAAACGAGGGGACACTTAACATATGAGTTACTTTTTCTTTTTGAATTTTACCAAGCAGCTCCGGTACATCAAGCTGATTGTTCAAGTCTGTCAGGATAATTTCCCCGCCGACCGTCAGTGTCCAGAAAATACCTACCATTGAGCTGTCAAAGGATATCGAGGACAGCAGCAGAAAGCGGCAAGCTTTGTTCAATTTATATACTTGCTCTCTTGACTTGGTAGAATAATAAATGTTTTCATGGCTCACCATAACGCCCTTAGGTCTTCCAGTTGAGCCTGACGTATAGATGATGTATGCCAGCTGCTTTGGATTTAGTTCCATTAGTGGTTCTTCCGCTGTATGAAACAAATCGTCCAATAATAGAAAATTTATATTAGGTACAGATAAGTCCATTATTCCGTCTGTGATGATTTTCGAAATGCCTGCATCCATTATCATGTATTCGAGTCGTTCTCTGGGATACTTAAGGTCTAGAGGAATATAGACTCCACCGGCCTTTAGAATTCCGATGATCCCAACAATGGCTTCTACACTTTGGGAAACTGCAAGCCCTATCCTCTCCTCCTGACAGATTCCAAGTTTTTCAATCCTCCAGCCAATTTGCTGGATTTCTCAGAAAGTTCACGGTATGTAAGGGTATCTCCTCCCATAGTTACAGCAGGAGAATCGGGATTTAAACGGGCCTGCTTTTCAATTTCAAGTATAAGATTTGGCTGATTGGTGTTTTTAAGAAGTTGGGGGTGATTAAGGGAATTCAACTGGTGTTTTTTTCACTCTCCAGCAGTAGGGGATATTCCTCCAGTACTGCGTATGGATTTTTAGCAATCCCTCTAAGTAGCTGGATAAAGTGGCCGGTGAAGCGTTTCATTAAGTTCCCATCATATTTTTCCGGATCAAATAATAAGCGGAAAGTAATCCCCCCATTAAACTCAATACCATCAAACTCAATTTCAAATTGTGTAATATTTCTTTTAAGTGGATAAACTTCGAATTCAAGTGATCCGAACTTCCCTTTTGCCCCGCCTATACCTAGAAAAGCTGGCCCCAGATTGTTCTTCGTAACACTTCTCATATTTGGAAAATTAAACATTACGTTCGCACGACCCTGTTCTTCTGCCAGTCCATTATCCTGCATCAGTCTCATAAGGCTGGAATAGGTAATCTCTTTATGCTCCTTGCTTCCTTCGAATTTCTTAGAGATTTGTTTGAGTAACTCTGAGAAGGTTAAGCCCTCTGTAAAAGCTCCATCTATATAAAGTGTGTTAGCGTAGAAACCTACGGATTTTAATGTTTTTCTGGTTCTATTAAAGAAGGGAGTGCCAACCCAGATATGCTTTTGCTGACTGTATCTGTGAAGTAAAACTTGAAAAGCAGAAAGAAGTATTATATATAAGCTCGAATCATTCATTTTTGCTGTTTCTTTTAATGCGTTTGCAAGCTTTTCATCAATTGAAAAGAATAAACAATCCCCCTTAAACGAATGATGATCAGAACTTTTTGCAGGGAGATTAACAGGATGTATACCCTTACCTCCTTGAAGCCTTTTCTTCCAATATTCTAGACTCTCTGTACTAGGGTATGCTTGTCCTTCTTTATTTGCTGAAAATTCAAAATATTTTAAGTCTACTTCCCGCTCTTCCGGTTCCTTTCCCTGAGAATACAAATCATAGAACCTGCCAAATTCCTTCATTATAACCATCATAGAAATTCCATCTATTGCAATGTGGTGTATATTGATCAAAAGAACTTTCTGAAAAATACAATTCTCCAAGATCCTGACTTTCATCGTGCATTTTTTTAGATCAAAAGGTGTATGAGCTTCCTCGCTTAGACTCTTGTTAAATTCTTCAAGACTTAAGTGAGAAAGGTTCTTTTGCTGGAAATCAAGTGTTTGATTTTCCATTATTTTCATAACAGGTATTCCATCTACCATTTCGTAAATCGTCCGTAATGAAGCATATCGATCTAAAACGCTCTGAAAAGAAAGTTTCAAAGCAGATATGTCTGCATCCGCAGGTAACAGCCAAGATGTAAACATATTTAAATGGTTCTGCTCTGAGGACAGATAGTGAGAACGCCAGAGATTTTCCTGATTTGGAGACAAGGAATAACTTTTTCCTGCGGTTATAGTCATATTAACGCTCCTTTAAAGATAAATGCCTTCTTTTAGAGTTAAGGCAGATAATGTATGGGAAACCAGTAAAGTAATATAGGTATCAAAATGTAACTTAGTTTCTAGAGGCTTAATAAAGTACTTAAAAGAAATCTTGGCAATGAATACTATCAAAAACTGTAGAAATTTCGCTTACATACTAAAAGTTTCACCATTATTTCAACACCAACGAAATTTTGTCTTGATTTCTTTTAGTTCATTTAACCTAACTTACTATCACAATATAAGTAATGATTCTATATACACACTTTCCCTTTTAATCATTAATTTTTAAATTTACAAAGCACCCATATCTCCTTTATAAGCTGAAACATTAATCCTCTCCAATATAGTTCAGATAGCCTACCTATAAGATAATCCTGTAACCTTTTACACTTTTTATATTAATTGAATTGTAATTGGTTGACTATTGAGAAAATGCACGGTTAGAATTAATAGGAAATGGAAAAATTTCCATTAATTTTCTCAATATGGAAATTTTCTAAAATCCTATAAAATACATACGGGAGGAATTATGCAAATAAGGAACTCCGAAATAGACTTTGGAAAGCTGGTGTTTTACACAAGGACAAAAAAAGAGATGACTCAGCAGGAATTATCCTTGGGGATCTGTTCCATCACTTATTTAAGCAAACTAGAAAATTCTAAGATTGATCCAAATGAAGAGACCTTGGCCTTGCTGCTAAAGAGGCTGGATATTGATATCCACGATATCCATCATAATAATCTTGACATCATCCAAAACCTTGAATTATGGTACCTTTCGATTATAAAAAGGGATGAGCCAGAATTAATTGAGCAACTGAAAGAGATTAATGATTCAGTGATCAAGAACGTATATTCAACAGATCTCATTTTTTATTCTTACCTGGTGAAGTTACGCTACTATATTCATAGGAAAAAGAAAAATGAGGCAACCACTGTACTAGAGACACTAACCAAAAGCAAGGAGAAGTTAAATCAGCACCAAAGCGCTTACTTCACCTACTTACATGGTCTTTATTTATGTACTATTCTGTTGGATTTTCCAAAAGGCCTCGAGTACTTTGAAAACATAATTTACTTCTTTAATGACCCTCAGCACGAAGATCCTGAGTTTTTCTATCATCTGTCTTTGACCTACACAAAAACGTACAATACAAGAATGGCAGTGACTTATGTGGAAAAAGCTCTAACTATCTTTAACAGCAAATTGTTTTTTAAACGAAGCTTGGAGTGCCAGCTGCTTTTAGGAGTAAACCTAGGTCGGCTTAAAGAGTATAATAGGGCTATTGAAATTCTAACCCAGATTACCGAAGTCGCTCCAGGCTTAGACGAAAAGTTAACTTTTGCCAAGGCTCTCCATAATCTCGGCTATTTGTATAGTAAGATTGGAAGATTTAATGAAGCTATTGATTACTATCTGAAAACTCTTAAATACACCGATTCACAAACAGATTTTTATCTCAATACAATAATTGAACTTTCGACTGTTTTAAAAGAAAATAACCGACTTAAAGAAGCAAAAGAGTGGATAGAACTAGCCTTTAAAGAGTACAAACCATCCAATGAACAATCTAGTAAGCTAATCCAATTAAAAGTATTGGAATTCCAAATCTCAAAAAACACTGATGAGCTCATTGATTTTTTAGAAAACACCGCAATTCCTTGTTTTTTAGAAATAAATGAATTTGGTTTGCTTTCAAAGTACTATGAACTTTTGGGGAACATCTATAAGAGACTGCATCAATACAAAAAAAGTAGCTATTATTTTGAATCCTGTTTGCACCTTCAGAAAAAAATGTCCTAGGAGGAACAATGATGAAAAAAATATTAGGTTTAATTATACTCTCTTCTCTTTTTACTTTTGGTGCTAGTGCTTCTGCAGATACAGCTGGACTTCCGGCTGATAAGATTTACCTAAAATACGGAGAAGAACTTCCTGAGTACGGAGAAGAACTTCCTGAATACTGAGAACATAATATGACAAGCAAAAACCCCTCCATTTAGAGGGTTTATTATTTCAATTTAAAAGAACTTTAGTAGGCAATAAAATAGATACTATTTTCTTGAGAACTTCTGCTTCATTTTCCCTAATAAAAAAGTGGCCTCCTTCAAATACGTGATCCTCAAAAGACCCTTGTGTATGGCATGACCATTCCTTCCTCAGTTGATAGACTTTTAAGTCATTGTTTCCAGTAAAAATATGTAGATTATTTTTCATTATTGACGCCTTCGGTTTATAGATATACTGAAACACCAATTTATAATCTGCATACAAAATTGGAATAAATAAATTATACAAATCCTTGTCTTGAAAAATAGTTTCAGGAATATTGCCGCTTTTTCTCATTTTCTCTGCAAAATCATTCATTGGCAGCAAGTGGATATCTCCCTCCAGCTTGATATGAGGAGGCTGAAAAGCAGAGACAAACAGATTCTCAGGTAAAGATAGTCCTTCTTCATTTATCCTCTGACATAATTCATATGCCAGGAGCCCTCCCATACTATGTCCAAATATACTGTAAGGTTTCCCCTCTTGCAGAACGTCAATATTTTTTTCCATTAGGTCATCTACGGCTTCGTCAACGCTTTGAAATAATGGCTCCCGGATTCTCTTTCCTCTTCCAGCGAGCTCCAAAGGTATTACCTCAACATACTCTTCAAGCTTTTTTTTCCATGATAAATAAATAGATGCAGCAGACCCTCCCGCATAGGGCAAACAAATTAATCTGGTCTTTTCCACAAATTCACCTTCCCTCAAATTATTTCTTATAATTTTGAAATTATATGTGCTTACTTGCCGTTTATTAGGGCTGGGGTCTTAAGAGAAACCATAAACAAGGTGTATAGTTCTTCGAGGGTAAGTACTTTAAGATTTTCGAAGCAACCAGAATCGGAGCTGACTGCCAGCTTGTAGGATGAATCAAGGTGATATAACTTAAGATAGATTTCCTTTTCTTTTAGATAAGATTTGTAAATACTGCTATCGATCCTTTCTAGAATAATAGAATCCAGCGACAGAGACAGGCCTTTTCCTGCTGTTTTTATGTAGCATTCCTTTAAGGTCCACAAGTCATAAAATAAATGCGCTCTTTGGTTTCCTTTCATTCCCAACAGTTCTATATATTCTCTTTTACTATAAAATCGCTCAGCCAATGCAAGATCTACATCACCCATTTCTTGAACATCTATGCCATTTTCATTAGTGTCCAGCACAGCTACTACCCAGTATCCTGAATGAGATAAATTAAAGTATAAAGGGTATTCTTTTAAATATGGCTTACCGAACTCATTATGAGAAAAATTTATTTCTTGTGGGCAAATTCGCAGATAGCTGGCAAGCATATAGCGGACTAAAATATCGCCAATCAGGCATCTCTCTTTATCTTCATATCGATAAAAGGATTTTATCCGCGATTGTTTTTCACTATCAATATAATTTAATAAGGTTTGCATCTTAGCTACTTGCAAAGATTGATCCAGTTTAACAGCTATAACCTCCAGAATATTCACCTCCATCTTCATGGGTTTAAGATTAAAAAGAAAATAGATTGACGAAAGCAAATTGAAACTCTAGAATCTAACATATACACTACTTTCCCCTTTAATTGGTTATTATGGCAAATTTTTTCAATAATTAAAAGAGTTTTTTAAAGAACCTGTTTCTTTATTAAGTCCTATGAGGTTTTCACTGCCCTTCTCATCCTTTAGGGAACACGATATTCTCTCTGTATTTTTATATAATTTAGCCTATTCCTGCCTTATACACTTTAGTTTTTACTATTGCTTTGTGAAGGAGAGAAGGATACTTGTTAAAACAGAAGCTTAAACCTTATTGTTATTCTGAGAATGGGACTTTAAAAGAGGTTTTTGTTTGTTCCCCTGCGAATCATAATGTATTAGGATCTGAAGTTTCAGCAGTTGGGTTTGCGGAGGAATTTATTGCCGAAAAAGCATATGATCAACATTATCAAATGAAAATGAAACTAAAAAATTTCGGCTGTACCGTCCATGATCTTAGTACAGAAGTGATATCTCCTCTCTGGGATCGGTTAGTAAACCGCATTTTCATTAGAGATGTTGGCGCTGTATTCGGAGAAAATATGATTCTAGGTACTCCTGGCAACGAGTTAAGACAGCCGGATTTTTACTTTTCTCAAATTTTTTTAAAGAGTTTTACAGAAAATAGGGCTCTACTGTCAATACCTTCTTCGAGTTCACTTGAGTTTGGAGATTTCCTGATAATTAGCCCTGAATGTGTCTTAATTAATACTGGACATCGGTCACAAAACCGAATTGAGCTTGCAAATTTTTTATTCTCAATAGGTGTGGAAGAAGTTGGGTTTGTTTCACTCCCAAAAACTATAGAGTCTCTTCATTTGGATGTTGTCTGTAATATCCTGGGCAAAGATATTTTCATAGCAGCTTCTTTTTTAAGATTTTCAGCCGTCTCTATTTTTAAATCATCATCAGTTAGTTATGAACCTGAATACAGCACAATTGACAATTTTATAGAACGTCATGGTTATTCTGTATTTTGGCTTCCAAACAAAGATTACCTGCTTGATTATACAAACTTTATTAATCTTAATAAGCAAACGGTACTGATCAGCAATGAATCAGTCTCTTATTATCAGGAAATTTTCCCACATATAGAGTATATAGGTGTAGACGTGAAACAACTTCAGCATGGCGCTGGTAGCATTCGCTGTCTAACTATGCCGTTTGTTAGAGAGCAATAGTAACAAGCAAATGTAAAAGAGTTAAAGTTGCTAAAAAAGGAGTAATAAGAAATTACTCCTTTTTCTATTAAACTGTTAATAAATCACATATTAGAAAATCAAGCTTTTAAAAGCTTGTTTCCCTGGGTCTTTTTCGACTGAACTATAAAAAAGAAAGCACCTTTAACGATCATACTTAAGGTAGCAAACTTTTCTCCTTTTCTCTTAAATCCAATCCTCTGATAAAGACCTTTCTTAAATATAGATTCTTGTGTTTACAAGACAGAGTAAATGATCAAATTTAGTTCATCTGAAAGAAATAAACGTAATCGAGGTTTTTTTAGGAAAAGCATATGGATATAAGTATCTATCGAATTATTTAATCAAAAAAATAAATAGTGCTGATCTGGACTTTATTAAAATGCGTAAAAAATTATATTACACCACATAGCTTCAGACATGTTTTTGCTCTTATTAGTGCTGATCAGGGTGCGGATTTGTTGACCATAAAAGAGAGTCTTGGTCATTCTGATATCAAGACGACCCAGATTTTCTTACAAAGAAAAATGCTACGTAAAAATAATACAGCTCACTCATGGAAGGACTCTGATATTATTAATAAGATATAATTTAAAAGACCACATAATCGATATTATGTGGTCTTTATTAGTATTAGCTTATTCAACAAAAGCACCTTTTACTTTAAGTACAGGACTTCACAATTTTTTTACACATCAATAAACTCAATCCCTAAATGTGCTGTACACGCAAAAAGACCCCTTCTTATTTAAGAAAAGCGCCCGACTGTTAAACAATGAAATAGGAGAAAGATCCCTCTGCAAATACATTCTATTTATTTGACTAACACACCCATTTAGCCATCCATAAAGCAGGAATATCACCCGCTTCACCATAGAGAATGAAAAGAGCTTCACACCGTCAATACTGCTTCTACCGCTGGGCGAGGAAGTCGCTGAATTATGGTGCTTTACGACCAATCAACGCCACCCCAAGAGGATTGCAACTTTCGCAACAGAACAATTTGGCCGAGATGATACGCATCGTGCATCATGATATTGCTGAGTAAACGCTCAATAGAGTACCTGTTAGCTGCATACGGAGCTTTTAACTTTTCATCGTCAAGGTCCGCCATGACCGTTTTTAATTTATTCATGACTTTATTAAGGCGCTGCACTGTCTGAGCCCACCCAATCTCGTCTTCTGGATCCCCCGGATTTCCAAAGGTTTCTTCATTGTCTTCTGCCTTATGCGGATTCTCTGTGCCCTTAATTCGATGGATTACGTCCTCATTCCAAAGTATCAAGTGGTTGACAATCTGCCAAATCGAATTGCTGATTCCCGAACTTGTCCATGCTGGGTCAGCTGCGGTCACTCCATGAATCGCCTGATCCATAGATGCAAACCAATCATTCTCATGGCAATGCATCTCGAGTTGTTCTAAAAACATTTTGGTTACAACTTGCATACAACCAATCTCCTCACTGTTTAGTGTAATTTTTCATTTTCGACTGTCGGCCATAACGAAAAAATAATCTTAATTAAATACTATCATGACAAATAAAGTACCCTATAGGGCAGACCTTATTAATTGTCTACTCAACTAAACAGTGAGGAATAGGGTACATTTTATTTTTCTGGTTGACTGTTGGCTAAACGAAATACCTGGCCTTTGATTTTAAAATTGGCTTAATTCAAATAATCTTTGGCATAGATGGCTGTCGATTTGATTAAATCATCGATTTCTATAAATTCACCAATTTGGTGAGAGCTATTTACCTTACCAGGGAAAAGCGCACCTTAAGCCACTCCGTTTTTCATTTACGCTGCATATGTTCTCCCGCCCAAACCCGTTTCTTAAGAAAAAGGAAAAAGCCACCTGGAATGGCAGCTAGATCTAAAAGCAAGGCAAAAGTTCAATAAAAAATTGTCAACTACTTTATTGCTATGTGAATTTCAACTTCCCCATTCGAGTAGTATTTTTCAAAATCATATGAGTAAGCTCTTTTTAACGAACCTGTTTCTTCCTGATCCCATATTTCTCTCCAAGTATTATAAATACCTTGTTCTTTAGATGAATCCACTTTATAGATTTCGTATTTCTCGTTTTTCGGTATGTCTATAATAGTTTCCCCATTTTTGTCTTCAATAGCAACGCTTAATGAATAATCACCTTTGTAGTCACTCTCATATTCATAATACACACCGTATGTAATGCTTTCATTTTTAGTTAGACGTTCAGAAGCTTCCTTCCACAATTCCGTGATTTT
The DNA here is from genome assembly GCF_023516215.1 of Cytobacillus pseudoceanisediminis. NCBI lineage: Bacteria > Bacillati > Bacillota > Bacilli > Caryophanales > Bacillaceae > Cytobacillus > Cytobacillus pseudoceanisediminis. The sequence continues at coordinate 3,379,086 of NZ_CP097349.1, forward strand.
TTGCATTATACGTTCATCATTAAAATTATTCGTTCTCATGCTATTTATAATTGATAACTTCAATAATCTCACCCTTTCAATATAGTTATTTCTTATGATTTCAAGAAATAAAAACAAATTCCTTCTTCAACCAGCCTCCCCCGTTTGTCCAATAGTGACTTTAACAAAAGCAGCACTAATCCCTCCTGGATTAATGCCCTATTAGATGCAAAAGCAGTCATGTGTAATCAGCTTATATGAATGTCTGTTCCATACTGAGCTAATTGCAGCTTCCTTGCCACAGATTGAGAAGCTAAGTTGTCCTTAGAAGTGCTATATAGAGCAATGCGTCCTTGTATCTGAACTTCTGCAGCCCAGGCCTTTGCAACATCTGCACCGTATGCTCTTCCACGGTAGTCTTCATTTGTAAACAAACTTGCTTCGTCGGCTTTTGAAGTCTTCCTTGAACTACAGCAAATTGAAACTGGTATATTGTCTTCAATTATTACAAAACAGGGTTGCTTGTATTCAAAGTCTTCATAGGTATATGGAAACTGAGACTTTAAAATTTCTTTGTTTTCATGAGTTATTTTAATTGCTCTTGAATAAGTCCTGTCCCTTACATCAGGAAATACATACGCGGGCCCAGTCCATACATTGCTTAAAAGATGGTCAATGCTTAATGCCTTTATTATTTTCCCTGGATGAGCACCAGGGTTAGCTCCTATAACTTGGTCTAACTTCTCTATAGTACTCTTATCCAGTGAGTTTGAATACCTTACTATACTACCCATTCTAGTGGCACCAATGAAAATTCGTGGCGCTGCACCGTAAGGGGGTTCATTCACAGCTATCAGTCGATTTTCACTATCATGTCTAAATAACACATTCACATGAAGCTCCATCAATTCTAAATCAGAGATCATACTATTCCTCCGCAATCTTCATTTCTGTCTAATATTCAAGATTACACTGTCATCTCCTGCAGCGTTTTCATTTATAGTCCAATCCTATGTATGGATAATTCCTTTATCTCTTAACAACCATATCTATATTTTTAAAGCTAAATCAATAAAATCCACCTATTTTTCCAATTTCTAACCTGCCCAGTTTGTAAAAAAAGCTGCCTGGTTTAGGCAGCTCTCTTAAGCACTAAAGAAACAATCCCTCTCATCGCAAGATTGATTGGGATTGCTTCTTTATAAAACATGCTGCAGTAAAAGACAATAGGACCTGCTATAGCAGGTCCTCACAAATTAAGCCGTTGCAGTTGCAGCGTATTTTTCTTCCAATGTCTTCTTTAATAATGAAGCTAACTCAAGCATTCCATATTTTCCAGCTTTCACTTCTGCATCAGAGTTATAGTTTGTGTTTGTATTAATATCATAAGTAAAAATGTCACCTTCAGCATTTCTGATAAATTCAATGCCAGCGACTTGAATATGATTCCTGGCCAGAACGTCTTTATATTTTTCTAAAATTTCGTCCTCAAAACCTTCAATGATTTGGAACTTTGGCTTCTCTTCTGCTTCTTCTCCAACAGGACAGAATAAGTCGCCAATCTGGCATGCGTCCGCAGGGCATAGTTCAAATCCTTCCGATGTATCAACCCTGACGGCATAAACAAAGTTGCCTCCGACAAATTCACAGCGGGTGATATAGCTTTCGGGAGATTGAATATATTCCTGAACAAGGGTAATGCCATCAACAGGCTCTTCGAAGGAAGGTCCCTCCACATAAGCTTTTAGAGCTTCAATACTATGGAATAATTGAACACCCAGGCCTTTGCCGGCACGGTTATGCTTCGTGATAAACGGCTGTCCGGCAAATGCTTCGGCCGCCTTAATAATATGTTGTTTTCCAACCGCTGCAATCGTTTTGGGAGTCCTGACACCAGATTTGTTTAATTCCAAGTACTGCAAAACCTTACTAACTTCAAGCTTCAGAGCGCTCGTTCCATTCAACACTGTACGGCCATGTGCTTCAAGCCAGGCCAATACTTGTCCCGAAAATTCAGCTGCAAAGCGATGATCACGGGTATGAGAAGAAGCACTCATCCGGCTATAGAAGATTCCTTCTGGAGGTTCTGCCGATAAATCTACCGTTCCTTCGTCCAAATGCCATTCTTCATAAGGAACACCCAGTTCCTCCAGCCTTTTTGTCAAATGGACTGTCCACTCACTATTTTCATGAATTACATATACCTTGCTCATTATTATGGCCCCTTTCTAGCTCTTTATTAAACTGCGTTTTTGTTCCACTAATGGCATAACCGTCTTTGCAAAGCGTTCCATTTCCTCCAGCTGAGGTGAAAATTGCAATAATAATAAGTCTAGGCCAGCTTCTTCATATTGTAAAATCCGATCAGCAATTTGCTCTGGTGTTCCTACTAAGTTTGGCCGCAGACCTCTGTTAGAGACAGAGTAATCCTGCAGCTGAATCTGCTGCTCTAATTGTGACTTTGTAGTGAAATCCTTAAAACCGGCGTAACCGCTGGAATCCTTCACAGCCGTGATTTTTTCAAGCTCAGCAAGAGCTTCTTCTTCTGTATCACGGCAAATAACATAAGCAGCCATTCCGAAAGAACTGAATGGCGCATTGCCCGTTTGTTCACGCCGTGCCTTCATTTCTCCTATTTTCAGATCAATCTCCTCAGCCGTTCCGCCGTGCATAACATAAGCATCACATTTTTCTGCAATGGTCTGCTTGCCTTTTTCGCTTTCACCGCCTGCATAAAGAATCGGGTTAGGTCTTTGAACTGGCTTTGGAGCAAGCTTCGTGTCCCTTAAGTCGTAAAATTGACCGGAATAATGGAAGGTTTCTTCCGTCCATAACCCTTTTAGAACATCAATGAACTCCTCAGTGCGGGCATAACGCTCATCATGTTCTGTAAAAATACCGCCATATTGACGCGCTTCTTCGGCCCACCAGGCAGAAACCACATTTAGAGTAAAACGGCCGTTGCTGATTTGATCAATATTGGCTGCCATTTTTGCTGCTACAGCAGGATTATGAAAACCAGGGCGGATCGCGGTCATAATTTCAATTTTTTCCGTCACGGCTGCAAGTGCGGCTGCCGTGGACCAGGCTTCAAGAGAATCATGGTCCGGTCCTTTAATATCATTTAAATATAATTCAGCTATTAACGTAGTCGAGTATCCCCATTTTTCAGCCGACTGAATGACGTTTTTAGCATATTCAAAGGTTGGCGGCATATTTTCGTCTTCTACATTTCGCAGCCAGCCTCCAAAAATCGGCAACCAGAAACCATATTTCATTTTTCTTCTCTCCTCTTGCATTTTTAAATATCTACTTTTCGCATAACTTAAGTTGGATTTATAAGCAATTAAAAAACTCTCCTCCTAAGAAGAGAGTTTTATCAACCCTCTTCTCATCTTTCAAGCGATGCGCTTGCTGGAATTGGCACAGTATTCATCAGAACCTGCTGCCGAGGCTTCAAAGGGCCAGTCCCTCCACCTCTCTGGATAAGAAGAAAATATTCAATTTTTTAATTAATTAAAGCGATAATAATTTAAATTCACCCAATTGTCAATCAATTATTTCTGAACTCTAAATACTAATAAGGATTATCCTTATATAATGACACTCTTAATACATATCCTTCTGAGTAAAATTCCAAAACGCAACAGCAAGACAGGCGGCAGCCCAAATCCCAAGCATGGTTAATGAAAATGGCAGTGACATCCCTTCAATCGGCGGAGCTTGACCTTCTAAGTAGTTAATCAGATCAAAGTTCAAGTTCACTAAATACTTGGAGCTCGTCCAGCTCGAACCGATAGAAGATAACAGGGTGCCTGCGATTAACACGGCCATCATCGCCCCAATTCCAGTCGCTGTATTTTTCACCAGAACCGATATCATGAGGCTTATGGTTCCAACAACCGCTGTTACCACCCAGGCAAGCCCAACTGACATCAGCAGGTATTCCCACATCGGCAGGGTATGGATGTATTCCGTTGAAAACTCACCAGATGCAGAAGCTTGAAATCCGGTCAAAATAGGTGCAGTCCAGCCATCATAACCGAGTACGATTCCTGAAACCCCATAACAGACAATCACGGTTGCCGCCATCAGCATGGAGGTATAAAGCAAAACCGTCAGCCATTTAGCCATTAGGATTCTCCATCGTTTAACCGGCCGGGACAGCAATGTTTTGATGGTGCCATCATTATATTCCCCGCTCACAATATCAGCCATTATAATAATAATGAATAAAGGCAGGACAAGCGTGATTCCCTGTGAGAAAAAGATGCGGATAAACGTAGGGGCTCCAGGATAGTTTGGATTAATATCGTTGTCCAGATAATACTGCTTTTGCTTCAGATCAAATTCAAGGAACTGTCTGAACTCGTCCTGGATTCCGCTCGATGCCAGCCGATTTTGCCGATCGACAATCTCCTGCTGAAGCTCCACTCTCCAGTCCAGAGTGCCCTGTTTTTCGATTTTCTCCTGTATCTCCCGGTATTGTGCGTATGTAAACATAGAGACTAGAATGACTAAAATGACGGTGACAACCGCCATGCGTTTTTTGGAAGCAATCTTCATCACTTCATTATGAATCAGGCCAATCATATTTGGATTAGACAATATGATCGCCTCCTGTCAAACTAATAAATAGATCCTCCAATGTCTGCACTTTCCTTTCGATCGTCCATACATCAATACCCGCCTTCATTAAAGCTTCATTCAGGAGCGAGGTTTTGCTGTCATCCATAAGAGTGTGTATAGTATGGTCATCATATAGTTCTGCAGCCTGGACATATGGGGATTCTTTAAGAATAGCAAATGCACGAAAAGAATCACTGACTCTCCAATCCACACCAGATGACAGTGCACCAACTAAATCGCTGACGCTGCCGACCTTCACGATCTTCCCATGGCTCATAATAGCCACACGGTCCGCCAGCAACTCGATTTCACTTAAAATATGACTGGATACGAGCACCGAAAGGCCCGTATCATCGACCAGCTTCCTGATAAATGTCCGCAGATCTTTGATTCCCATCGGGTCCAGTCCATTTGTAGGTTCATCCAGTATAAGCACATCCGGACGGCCTAACAATGCTTGTGCAATACCAAGGCGCTGACGCATTCCCAATGAATAGGTCCGAACCTGATCATCAATTCTTACAGTCAGATCAACCAAATCAATGACCTCTTGGATCCGTTCTTCATCCACATCAGGCAGCATCCGTGCAAAGATTTGCAGGTTTTCGCGGCCGCTCAAATACTTATATAACTCTGGATTTTCGACGATAGAACCAAGCCGCTGCATCGCTTGAACAAATTGCTTTCTCACATCAAATCCGCAGATGTGAATCTTCCCGGACGTTGGCTTAATGAGCCCAACGAGCATCCGGATCGTGGTGGTTTTACCGGCACCATTAGGACCCAGGAACCCAAATACTTCTCCTGGATAAATGTCAAATGATATATTATCAATAATTGTTTTCTTTCCAATGATTTTCGTTACATTTTCCAATTGAACTATCGGCTTTAAGCTCATAGCATCACCCTTGTTCTATTCTAACTAAATTTTCGAATAATGACTCTTTTAAATACTCAATTTGAGAAAAATTTAGATACAATTACATTAAAAGGAGAAGTCAAACGATGAAAAAATGGATGTGGCAGTTATTTTTAACATTGTCCCTTGCGCTGACAGTTCTTTTTGGGTATGGCCTAGTCAGTGCCTACATGGATGTTACCAGTCCGCCTCGAGCAGAGATATTAGCTAAAACAGAAGAAGTTCCTGTCACACCTGGTGATACATATGTTGCACTTGGCGATTCATTGACCAGAGGTGTCGGCTCATCAAATGGGGAAGGTTTTGTCCAGCCGGTTGGAAATGAACTTAAAGAAAATAATACTATAGAGCGTTTCCAAAACCTGGGTGTGAGAGGTGCCAGAATTGAAGATTTGCTGGCCCAGTTAGAACAAAAAGAAGTCAAGAGATCTCTTAAAGATGCCAAAATCATTACCATTACAATAGGGGGAAATAACCTTTTTAATAGCGGGGAGATCCTCGAAAAATATTCAGAAGAAACCGTCCTTGGCATCCTGGAGACCGAAATTCCGAATTTGGAAAAGACGTTTAAAAACATTCGTGAAAGTAATCCCAATGCAGTCATACTCTATATGGGGCTATATAATCCATTCAAGCAATCGCCCAACGGGGATTCATTTGATTCCATCATCCAAAAATGGAATGAGTCTGCCCGTACACTAGGCTTGAAATACAAAGTTCAAGTAGTGGATACTTTCAATCTGGTCACAGACGCCAAACGCCATCTTTCCAGTGATGTCTTTCATCCGAATGATGCTACTTATCAGCAAATAGCTGAAAGCATGTCACTTGTCATTGAAAAAAGTATCATACAATAAGAAAAAGGTGAATCCACGGCAGATTCACCTTTTTCATAATTTGTATGCTTCATTAACCTTTAGCCAAAAGGTCCTATAGGGCTATGAATCCGTTATCCTATAATGGTGTGCTTACCCTAACTGGCGTTTGAATTCCTTAACAGCGAAGAAGTAAGAGATGAGCATGATGCCGACGCACCAGGCAAGCGCGATCCAGATGCCGCTGCCAACAGACCCTTCATACAAGAGGGCACGGATCGCATCCACGATTGAAGTCACGGGCTGGTTTTCAGCGAACGCACGGACTATTTTAGGCATGGTGTCGGTGGGAACAAAGGCCGAACTGATAAACGGCAGGAAAATCAGCGGGTATGAGTAGGCTGTCGCCCCTTCCATAGACCCCGCTTTCAATCCGGGAATGACCGCCAGCCATGTCAGCGCCAGTGTAAACATCCCGAGTATTCCAGCTACCGCAAGCCACTCCAGGACATCAGCGCTGGAACGAAAACCCATCAAGAGAGCAACGAGGATAACCACCACGATAGTAAGCGCATTGGAAACAAGCGAGGTCAGCACGTGAGCCCACAATACCGACGAGCGCTTGATGGGCATCGTAATGAAACGCGACATCAGCCCGCTCTTTACATCCGTAAACAGCCGGACGGAAGTGTAAGCAACGCCGGACGCGATAGCCATCAGCAGAATTCCCGGCAATAAATAATTGACGTAGTTGTCCGTTCCTGTCTCTATGGCGCCGCCAAATACGTAGACAAACAGCAGCATCATCATAATCGGCGTAATCGCCACCGTGATAATCGTATCCGGACTGCGCATAATGTTGCGCATTAAACGACCTAGTAATACCCCTGTTTTGCTTTTCATTTACATTTCCTCCTTTTTGCCGATGATTGCGAGGAAGATTTCCTCCAATGTCGGCTGCTTCTCGATATACTCCACCTTCGCTGGCGGGAACATCTCCTTGAGTTCGGTTAGAGTACCGGTCGTGATGATTTTTCCGCCATGCAGAATGGCGATTCGGTCCGCCAATTGTTCGGCTTCCTCCAGATACTGGGTCGTCAGCAGGATGGTCGTGCCGCCGCCGGCAAGCTCCTTGACGGTATCCCAGACTTCAATCCGCGCTTCCGGGTCAAGCCCTGTCGTTGGTTCGTCGAGAAAAATGACTGCCGGCGTCCCGATCAGGCTCATGGCAATGTCAAGCCGGCGCTTCATCCCGCCGGAATAATTGTCAGCCCGGCGGTTGGCCGCCTCGGCCAGGCTGAATCTTGCAAGCAGATTGTCAGCGACTTCTGCGGGATTGGAAACTCCCCTCAGCCTGGCGATCATCATCAGGTTTTCCCGCCCGGTGAGCATGCCGTCTAAGCTTGAGAACTGCCCTGTCAGACTGATGCACTGGCGAACATGATCCGGTTGCCGCTGGACGTCAAAGCCGCAAATACCTGCTTCTCCGCCATCAGACTTCATCAGCGTCGAGAGGATGTTGACGGTCGTCGTCTTGCCCGCTCCATTTGAACCCAGCAGGGCGAAAATTTCGCCGCGCCTCACCTCAAAATCCACCCCCTTTAAGACTTCCTTATCTTTAAAGGATTTTTTTAACCCTTTTACAGAAATCGCTGCACTGCTCATACTTTTTCCTCCTTATAATTAGCGCCTTGCGGAGCTGGATTGCCTACAAACCCCTACTTAGTCTAACAGATATTCTGTATAACTTAGTACCGAGGTAAAAATGAAACTGAATAGTGCAGGTGACAAATCACATTTGTAAAACACCTATTCAGTCGGTATTATATATAGAATTTATTTTTTCCCCAATCGCTTCATGATACTCTCATTCAAATCCTCACGATACTTGGCAACATAGGTTTTAGCATTTGCCACTAGTTCGTCGGCAAAGGATGCCACGTCATCTCCGGTGATTTCCAGCACTTGTCTGCCTTCCGCCGCACCGGCTTCGAACAAATCGATTAATTCATACTGCATGTGCAGCATATCCATCCCGTTGCCCGCTGAGAAATTCCACATATAGTTTTGAATTTTCTTAAATACAAACTGGTAATCCTCTGGAAGGGCTTCAACCCTCGCCATCATCATCTTGTATTCTTTTTTATCACCAATCATTTTTTTAAACATATCAAACATGTTATTTTTCCTCCTTTTTTTATAAAGCTGAACAAGACACTCCAAAAATATCCGACAGAATATCTTATGAAACTAGGTTGACTTCAAGACGTTGATTTTTGAAGATACAAAATCCCATTTTTCCCAAAATAATTCAAGTTCCTGGCGGCCAGCATCATTTAGTGAGTAAAATTTGCGGGGCGGTCCCATATCTGAAGGTTTCTTTTCCACGTTCACCAGCTTTTTCTTTTCTAATCGCACGAGGATGGTGTACACCGTCCCTTCCACTACTTCGGTAAAACCAAGCTGGTTCAGCCGGCGGGTAATCTCGTAGCCATAGGTTTCATGTCGGCTGATGATTTCCAGCACACAGCCTTCAAGCGATCCCTTCAGCATTTCAGTTAAATTTTCCATATTCAGAGCCTCCTCTATTGTGTCTGACTTATATTCAGTGATACTTAGTACCAGGGAAAATTTTTTTACTGAACAGCACTTGTAAAACTCCGCTATTCAGTATTGCTTATTACAGGTATATCGTAACACCGAGTAGCAAAGAGTGTCAACTATTTTCATAAGAATAATTTAATTTGGTCAACTGCCCCACAAGCATAATAAAAAAACCTGCCTGATTAGTAGCTTATGAGCAACGATAGCTCAGTAACAATTATATGACAACTAGCTATTTCTCCCAAAGCTCGACCAGTCGGCCATCAGGGTCTTCGATCCAAATAAACTTTCCAAACCCACTAACCTCTTTTTCCTTAGCAAGAGGGACACCAATTTGTTCAAGATACTTAATAGTTTCGTTTAAATCACCTACTTGAAAATTTAACATCACTTGTTGCTCTGCTGGAAAATAACTGTCATTCCCGGCAAAGAAAGAAAAGATAGTCACATTGCCTAATGGGGGTTTAATCAAGGTCCCATTCCAATTTTCTATTTCAATCTTCAGCACTTCACTGTACCATTTTTTCACAGCATCAAGATTCTTAGTTCTCCATTCCGCCGAAACCTTTTATCATCGCAACTAACTCCTGTCTTTTTTATTTACAAACTTTAGTATTTCTATAAAAAAGGAACTGCTGCACACAGTTCCTTCGATATACTCCACCAATGACCAGTTAAATCCAATCTGCACTTTCGTCGGCAAGCCTTTGTAAATCATTCATAAAAACACCAGCATGATAGCCATCACAAACAGCATGGTGCATTTGTAAAGAGACAGGCAGGAAAAATTCATCATTTACTTGTGAATACTTCCCTCCAGTTATTATGGGTAAGAGAAAATCCCCGCCATTATTTATATTTAAATTAAATGCGGTAAAAGAACTCCAAGGAATCATAGAGATCGGAATAGTATTATCTGGTATAGGTATTTTTGGAAATAATCTCCCCGTACCATTGTATTTTTCTGCATCTTTTTCATATTGAGAATGAAACTCAGAAAAAATAGATAAGTTTGGTGACCAGATTCCAGAAAATGTGTGTGTCTTTTTATCAAAAATGGTATAGAGAGGGCATATCTCTGTCCAATAACCTAAATTACCTTCTGAGTTGAAATTTATTCTAAATTCTCTGTGGGCGTTAACGATTTTTGTCACCATAAAAATAAACGCAGGATATAACTTATAATTCTTTTTCTTTAAGTTCTTCATAAGCATCGTAATATTTATTTCATTCGTCAGACTGAATGTTGTCTGCTGCTGTATATAGTGTTCAAAATATTCCTTTCGATCCCAATTGTCACGATTAATACTGTTAAATTTCATACTCAACGCCTCCTAATATAATCAAATTTATCTTAGGAGGCTATATTCACTGCTTTTTTCATAACAGTCATCCTTTTTTATTAAATATTTCTTTATATTAGGCTCTTTTCGTATAAATTGTTGTTTTTCACCTATCAATGTTGTCCGTTGATTTCCGCTCCAGGCTGCTCGCTTTCCGCGGGGCGGGCGGTGAGCCTCCTCGACGCTCCGCGTCTGCGGGGTCTCATCTGTCCCGCTACTCCCGCAGGACATTGAATATGCTTCCTCGAGCAAACACCGCACGAAGAAAATGCAAATGCATTTTCGAGGATCTCGCACCTTCCGCTGCAATCAACTCAGCAAATAATATACAAAAAGCAACAAACCTTGCGAAAACAGCCTTATATTATCAAGTATCCCTAACTAGTTTCAACCAGCTTTCTCCACTAACAAGCTCCTCAGTTCAAAAAGCAGTACTAAAGATTAGCCTATTCAGATATTAAAACTCATTAATATTTGATATGACACCTTTTAATATTTCAATTGATTTTATAGGTTCTTCATCAAGCTCTAGACTGTGATTTCCACCCTCAACCACTTTTAATATAAGATTTTGGTTCTTTTTCAATTTTTCAAAGCGCTCCTCAATGAAACAACTATCTCGATCTCCAATTATACAAAGTCCCTTATGATCACTATTACCCATTGCGTTAAATACGTCTTCTCTTTGCAGCAATGGCGTCAGCCATACGGCTTTTGCATCTTTCAACATAGTATTATTTAGCAGATAACTCAAAGCTATTGTTCCGATTGATTTAGCCACTACATAATAATTACTGTATTTCTTGTTCTTGATGGCGCTATCGATTGCATGTTGTACATCTCTCGAGAAATCCTCTTCACTTAGAACAGACATCTCTTCCCTGCTAAGTGTATAGTTAATGTGTAATACATCAAAACCCTTTGAGTAAAATAACCCTGTGGCAAAGTGCAGCAGCGGAGCTTTTGTTGTGTAGCCAGCCCCAGGCAAGACAATAACTAAACTGTTTGTTTCTCTCTTTTGTTCTATCAATCTAAAAGGAATACTTTTTGAACCAGCAATACTGCGATTAGTCACCGTTTACTCACTTCCTAAGTTTTTAATGGTATCTATTCTTGACTATTACCAAATATTCCTCCTTCATATGAACTGCACCGATAGCAGAAGAAAAGCTGCCATAATGACAGCTCCGAACTTTAATTCATTGTTTGTTCCAGGGGTTTTGACCACTTATCTTTTGACACCGCATATCATATAGATAGAGAAATCATCAAACCAAAATAAAGGGCAAAAACAAAACTCATTCCGAAAAGAATTGCAATATAAGGTTTTACTTTCTTAAAGCTGATCACAATTAAAGCTAAGAAAAGCAGCGAGTTAGCCAATAGAAATAATGATAAAAAATTTGGTGTTAAATGAACATTATTTACAGAAGGAATGTCAGTCCCCAAAAGCCATTCCACCCAAATCGAAGCACCTTCCGACTGGACCGTAAATTCAACTTCGTGGGGTGGCGATAAAGTTCCCAATACACTTGTAAAACAAAAAACAAGGAAAATAATAATACCCTCCCCTTAATCCATGGCCGAGGGTCAAAAGAGGAAACTCTTAATGATTTTCTGGTTAGCACTCCATTTAAAAATGCGAATACCAATAAAGGAATAATGCTTAGATGTTTTAACAGAAGCATTTGCCCATATGGGAGAACCCATGAATTCACATAATCCTTTGGTTCAACCACATAGAACATTAGAGCAAAGCCGCTTATAAGCAAGATCATTAAATTTATCATGGCAAATGGGGTAAACCACCGCAGGAACAATGGCCACTTTTTTCATCACTTGAAAACCAGGCGACGTGGATTAGAATCCCTGTCCAAAGTGTCACCATAAGAAAATGGATGGAGTGTGCAATAAACCCGTTCCAAAAGGACAATGAGGCAACATGACTGGAGTACCCAATGGCAAAAACCATCAGCAGCAGCCAAAGCGCCTGCAGATATTTTGAACCATTTAATAACAATGTCATCCATAGGAATACCGACATAAACCCAATGAAGATCCAGGCTCTACCTACTTGAAAATCTGTCAGAACTGAATACGCTGCGAGTGTAAGACCTACGTCATCGCTAAAATAAGAAATCGTCTGTGCGACCGGTCCAAATGTAAAAATATAAATGCCTAACGATGATAAAAGCAGCGTCTTTTTAGAGATATATGTTTTGGGCTTTTTCTTTTCAGATATAAACTGAAGTGCTGTGTTTCCGATTAAAATCGAAAATAAAAGATACGTAACGACTTCGGCTAACGGTACGGCTACACTCATTTTAACGCTTCCTTTTGAACAGAAGGAACAATCCCAACACTAATACAGCCAATGTCAAAATTGGAATAAAGATATTCATAATCCTATTTGGAGAGGATTCTTTTTCGCCCTCTGCACTTTTCTCTGTTTCTTCTGTCTGCATCTTTTCTTCATCAGAGATTTGAGATTCTTCCATTTCTGATTCTTGACTTGTATTTTCTTCAGATTTTACAGTAAAGGGGATTTCCCCTGTAATCTGGTGCCCGTCTTCCCCGACTATCTTCCAGCGAATAACATAGGATCCGTTTTCAAGTGGTGCTTCTAATGTTCCGCTCATTTGCTTGCCATTTGGTTCAACATCGGAAAAAGGGATTTCTTGTCCTTCCATGACTAGCGTCATTGTACTCAAAGATTCAATTTCACCAGCAAAGGTAAGAGTAATTTCATTTAGATCTTCCGTTACTATTTGTCCTGGTTTTGGAGTTGAAGATTCCAGCCCAGTGTGAGCAGTTGCCATTGATGGCAATATGATGAAAAAACATAGGAATGACATTAGGATCTTATTCATAGTAAAATTCCCTTCTCATTTACTTAATTCCCAACAGAAGTATACCATTATTATTTTGACTTTAATCATCACGGAGAGGCTGCAGGTTCTTAACCATTTCATGAACTAAATATCAGCAACCTCCCCACCCCCTTGGAGCAGCGCCGAACCCCTTCTATATTGCCAAGGGAGCCCTAAAAAGTATAACCCTTGACTATCAGTAACTCCTCTTTTATGTATTGGCATCTCTTTCTCCTTAAAGATTGCGGGAAGCTTTATCCTGCTATCACCCGATTTAAAGCCAGTGGACCAAATCAGATTTCCTACTTTCACTGTGCTTTGGTCCTTAAAGAAGGGGCTATGATCATTGGCAGATAAAGCCTTCGATTTCTGCTTTATTCCTCCGTCTTTGAGCAAATTTTTCTCCTTTTAGGATATTAGCCTGCAGAAAGGCTTGCTTGGCCTGCCCCAGTAACCAAAACGTCGTATCCCAAAGTATCCCCCTAGCAAAAGAGCTTCCCATGAAAAATGGGAAGCTCTTATCTTATTTATCTTTAATTCTGAGTAATCTCAAGCCGTTTAATGTGACAATAAGAGTCGCACCCATATCGGCAAAAATCGCAATCCAAAGCGTTAGCCAGCCTGGAATGACCAGAAGTAATGCGACTAGCTTTATCCCTAATGAAAACGTAATATTTTGCTTAATAATGCTAAGGGCTTTTCTGCTTAACTTCACGGTAAATGGCAGTTTGCCAAGATCATCTGCCATCAGGGCAATATCCGCTGTTTCAAGAGCCGTATCTGTTCCAGCTCCCCCATGGCAATTCCAACAGCAGAAGCAGCCAATGCAGGGGCATCATTTACACCGTCGCCAACCATCGCCACACGGTCATATTTCTTTCTAAGATCTTTAATATACCTTAATTTATCCTGTGGCAATAATTCGGCTTTAATATCTGATACGCCGACTTGTTCTCCAATCGCGTTTGCAGTTCCTTCGTTATCGCCAGTAAGCATAATGGTTTTTTGAATCCCCATAGAATGGAGATTTCCAATAACATTTTTGCTGTTTTCTCTTAACACATCCGCTACGGCAATCAGACCCAATACTTCCTTTGAGGTACCTGCTGCCATGACCGTTTTTCCCTGCTTTTGAAGGCGGGCAATGGTTGCTTTTAATTCAGAAGGAACGCCGTTTGATAATAATTCCTCAAACAAATTCGGGCTTCCAACATAATACATCTGATTTTGAAAGATTCCTTTAATACCTTTTCCCGTAATGGAAGAAAATTCTTCAATACTGATGTCCTGGTATGCCGCATTTTCATCTTCCGCTTTTTTCATGATAGCTGAAGCCAGTGGATGCTGTGATCCTTTTTCCAATGCGGCAGCAATGGACAAAAGCTCATTAGAATTTGCATGGGATTGCGGAAGGTAATCTGTTACCATGGGAATCCCTTTTGTTAGTGTTCCCGTTTTGTCAAAGGCAATGGCTTTGATTGCGCCCATCTCTTCTAAATGAATACCGCCTTTAATCAGTACGCCATTTTTTGCCGCATTCCCAATCGCAGTCACAATTGCAACAGGGGTCGAGATTACGAGCGCACAAGGACATCCAACCACAAGTGCAGCTAACCCCTGGTAAATCCATGTATCCCAATCAGCTCCAAAAAACAGCGGAGGAACAACGGCCACACCTAAGGCAATAAGCATGATAAGCGGCGTATAGTATTTAGCAAATTTGTCGACAAAGGCTTGTGAAGGTGCTCGCTCAGCCTGAGCCTCTTCCACTAAGTGGATGATCTTCGCAATTGTCGTATCATCTACATGCTTTGTTACTTTAACCTCAAGCAGTCCCTCTTCATTCAAGGTTCCTGCAAAGACTTCATCTTCAGCCGTTTTGGCAACAGGGACCGACTCACCCGTAATAGCCGCTTGGTTGACGGATGACACCCCTTTTACTACGATGCCATCCATCGCGATCTTTTGCCCGGGCTTGACAATCATAATGTCGCCAAGCTGAATATCATCCACCTCAACCATCATTTCTTGATTTCCTCTTCGGATTAAGGCTTCCTTTGGAGCAATATCCATTAAAGAGCGAATGGATTGACGCGCTTTATCCATGGAATATGTTTCAAGTGCTTCACTGATGGCAAAGAGGATGACGACAGTCGCTCCTTCGCCCCATTCCCCTATAAAGGCGGCACCAATGACAGCAATAGTCATCAGTGTTTTCATATCAAACTGAAGGCGGATTAGATTTTTTAACCCTGTTGTGAACAAGCGGTATCCGCCAATAACCATCGATGCGCCATACGCTAAAACGGAGAAAATGCTCCCTTCCCCATTCAGTTCCCCCGCAGCCCATCCAATAACGAGGAGGACAAAGGAAGCGATGACAGTCGCATGCTTTTTCAGAAAAGGTTCTTCCTTCTCTTCAAACCGCTCCTTCTCAGGGATAATTTTTATATTCTCAAAAGCTCCGGCCTTTTCCAGTTCTTCAATGGTTGCATCTCCATAAACGGTCAGCTTTGAAGCACCAAAATTTACACTTGCATCAGAAACACCATCCAGGTGTTTTACGTTCTTTTCGAACTTTGTGGCGCAGCCTGCTCAGGTGAATCCCTGCACACGATAGACCGTTTTTTCATCTGACTTCGCTAAAGCCTCACTCATAGTGCGCCACCTCCTTTTGATGTGTAAAGGCAATTTGAATCAGCTGTTTGACATGATCATCATCCAGTGAATAAAAGACCAATTTGCCCTCCTTACGATACTTCGCCAATCCCATATTCCGAAGAAGCCGTAAATGGTGAGAAGCCGTAGCCGTTGTGCACCCCACAATATTGGCTACATCACAGACGCACAGTTCTTCTTCCTCACATAGGGAAAAGGCAATCTTAACCCTAGTTTCATCAGATAATGCTTTAAATATTTGGGCAACAGCAGAGGTATTGTGGTGTGAGGCAGATTCTTTAACACGTCTTACTTTTTCTTCATCTACACAGGTTACTTCACAAACATCTTCGTGCTTCAAGGAAGCCACCTCCTTAATCAAACGATTATTTGATTATTAGTATATGCATCTATTATCAAACAGTCAAACATTCATTTGATTATTAGGAAGATATTTTTATGTCATAAGAAAATGAGTATCCAACAGCACAAATGGTTCATCCAAATTGAAGGATGAACCATTAACTGAAAATTATTATTTGCTTTATTCTACCTTAAATTCTTTTGTTGGCATATTATGCATACCTCTTGCCGTTACATGTGCTGTTACTGAATAGGTTCCCGCCTCTTGAAACGTTGTTGTAATAGAATAAACACCTCTGCCCTGATGCTCCCCAATCATTTCTTCTGATGTATCTTGACCTGCTTTTTTCACTTCAAACTTAACCCCATTGGCATCTTCAACCTTTTCCTCCCCCTGTGTGACGGCGGCCTGGATGACTGCCTCTTGATTTACCTGTATCACTTCTGGAATGTTAACCGAAACCTCCAATAAATCAGGAACTTTTTCAGCAGCGTCATTCTCCTTTGAACACCCTGCCAGCAAAAATAAAACACAGGCAAAAAGAAAAATGGCTTTCCTCATATATAGCACGTCTCCTTTGTTTACATGTTCAAAAAATTGTATGTACCTTTTCATTATAGCGATGGCTGGTGTTTTATTTGTGACTATTCTATGAATTCATTGTGCCCTTGGTAATTATTATTAGGCATAGAATCATTGAATCAGTAATTAGAATTAGGTATTCTTACATTAAAATAGCAATTTGATAGAAAGGAAGGTTTAATGAAGAATTTCATTTTCCCTATACTAACAGCCATTGCGCTAGTTTCTGGCTGTTCGCCGGCAGAAGATCAGGCATCAGAGGATAGCCATTCACATAGCGGCCATCAAGAACAGGCTGCTCCTGTCTTAACGTATGAAATCGGCAGCAATGACTGGTCAGCCGTCACCACATACAGCGACAGCCCTAAAGTTTTAGAAGCATATCAGTTCGCTGTCGCACATCCAGAGGTATTGGATTACATGCCATGTTATTGCGGCTGTTATGAAGAAGATGGTCACACCAGCAATACGAATTGCTTTGTTGATAACGTAGAAGGGACCACGGTAACACTTGATACCATGGGCTTCGGCTGAGGGGTTTGTGTGGACATAGCCCGTGAGGCTAAATCAGAGTTTGAAAAAGGCACAAGCTTAAAAGATATTCGTCATATGATTGATAAAAAATACGAAAGCATGGGGACAGAATCTACTCCAACACCTATGCCTGAAGAAGTATAAAACACGCTAACCATCAGCGTGTTTTTTAATCGTCAGCAGATCCTATTATTTAACTAACATCCCTGTCCCGTTAGCATATTACTAATACGCCCAATCAATATGCTATAATTTGGAGGGTAAATTGAAGATAGAGGTGACAATCCTTGGCCATACATGTCGTACTATATCAGCCGGATATTCCGGCCAATACCGGAAATATTGCTCTAACTTGTGCTGCAACGGATACATCCTTGCATTTAATTCGGCCGCTTGGCTTTTCAACAGATGAAGAAATGATCAAACGGGCAGGCTTTGATTTCTGGAACTCTGTGAACATAACGTATTATGATTCAATGGATGACTTTTTTCAAAAAACCAAGGCGAGTTCTACTATATTGAAACCTTTGGTGAACAGGCACATTCATCCTTTGATTTCAGCGATGCTTCAAAGGAGCATTATTTCATGTTTGGAAAAGAAACAACGGGCTTGCCAAAAGACTTACTGGAAGAAAATAAGGATCACTTTTTAAGAATACCCATGAATGATAATGTCCGTTCACTCAACCTTTCAAGCACAGCTGCTATATTGGTGTATGAGGCTCTGCGCCAGCAGGATTTCCCCATCTGAAATAAAACATCTTCCTCGCTGGAAGATGTTTTGTTTGTTTTCATTCCAATTAGCACTTTAGTAGGTCACGCTTATTAAATTATGTTCTGCTTAAACGGAATGCTGTTTTTCTTTCTTGTTCCTCGCAATAATAACAGCTAATAAATTTATCCCAGCCCCAATTAAATTCATAATAAAGTTACCTATCTTACCAAAGTTATCGATGGTTAAACCAATTAAAAAACTCCCAAAAAGAATTAGTAAAATAACAATAAATAACCTCAAGTCCCTTCCTATCCCCCTATTAAACTCATTAACTTATATTGTCCAAATATCCCGCTATCTCCATAAGAAAAAGCTGCCGAATGACAGTCCAGAATCCAGCTATCGAATTGATTAACTGAGCACCTTCAGGTCAGTCACTTTTCCGGTTTCAGAATAGTTCTTTGCAGGGGAACGCCTCCCATCGAAACATTGCGTTCTATGAAAATATAGGTCTGGCCATCAATAATAAATTTTCGATTCCCCATATAACTGACCTCTCGCCCTTGTTTGATAAGTTCACTCTGAATCGCTTCAACATACTCTTTAAAGTCCACGTACCTCTCATCCAAATCAATGGTGATATGATTTTTTCTATAGCCCATAAGCCAATTAAAACCAATCAAGCATAAACCGAGTATGGCCAAAAATAAAATGATTTCCATATTCGATGCTTCACTCCCTTTTAATAACTACTGTATGAGAATGATATTAATTCGTTTCATGAAAAATAAGATCAACGTCCTCGCCTCTATACTAACATAATATTCCAGATGATAAAAAAACAGAGGACATCCTGGTTCCTCTGTTTTTTCCTATAAACTTACAATCTCTTTTTTACCTTACCCTCCATCAGTTGGGCCATTTGCTTAGAATTAAGATCATTCTCTTCATGGAGTTTATGAATTATATTTTGATAGTCTCTTTCATTGCGGTTCTGGCTTAGTTTATCGGCAGCTTGAATTTCCTCTACCCTAATCTTGAATCCAACAATTCCTTTTAGCTGCTGTTCTAAAAGCTCCGGAGAAAGCTTATCCCATAAAACTGGATTCCTGCGATGCTTTTCATATTTTTGAAGCAGCATGGCCAGGTCCTGCTTTAATTCCTCTTCACTCAGAATATTGGCTCGACCATATACATGGACAGCCTGATAGTTCCAAGTCGGGACATTTTCTTCCTCATACCAGGAGGAAGAAATGTAAGCATGTGGTCCCTGGAACATCACCAGAACATCTTCAGAGGCTTCGAATGTTCTCCATTGCGGGTTTCCATAAGCCATATGCCCTGTTAAATAGCACGTATCTCCTTCTTTTATTAACTGCAATGGCAGATGAGTGGCTATGGGTCTTCCATGTTTGGTCGTGACCATCGTGCCAAACGAATTACTTTGAACAAACTCCCATATTTCATCCGCATTTGTGACTTTATAATATTTAGGAATATACATGATCATCCGCCCTTCAAAAAATTAATTGAGAATCTTGGCCATTATAAAATCCGTTTGTTCTTCATCACCCATATAAAAGGAATGGGCTCCCGTTTGGACAAATCCCATTTTCTTATAAAAGGCAATTGCCTTTTCATTTTTTTCCCATACACCCAGCCAAATTTTCTTTTTATTTTGTTCCATCGCAACTTCCAGGGCTTTATTGAACAGATATTTACCAAGCCCCTGTTTCTGAAATGGGCTTCTGATATATATCCTCTCAATTTCGAGTGCTTCATCGCCCATTTCTTCAGTCTGAGCCTCATCGGTATTCACCTTTAAATACCCGGCAGTCTCGCCATCAATTTCAACAAAGTAGAACTGTGATGAACGTTGAGATAGTTCAGTCTCTAATTGCTTTCGGTTAAACGCCTTTTCCAAATAGGCTTCCATGTTTTCGGGAGAATTCTGTTCCTTAAACGTTTCATTAAAGGTTTCATAACTAATTTCCTGAAGTCTGCTTAAATCTTCAAGTGTACATTTTTTTATATTAATAGTCATTATGCCTCTCCTTTAATAATTTCTCTTGTTCCCCTTTTTCACATATTCCCAGTCTTTCTCTACATTTTTTCTAACCCTTTGAAGCAGCTTGAAAATGGTTTCTGCTTCTTTCTCGGAAAGCCCCTCTAAGCAAATCGCATTGGAATATTCATGTTCTCTCTTTATAAGAGGAAAAACTTTTTTCCCTTTCTCTGTTGGGAAGAGCTTCCTGATTTTCTTGTTCTGTTCATCATCTTTCTTTTCTATAAAGCCATTCATTTCAAGCTTTTTAATCGCACGGGCTGCCGTTGTCCGATCAACTTTTATCATCTCAGCTAACTTTTCCTGAATAATTCCTGGATTTTCACATATTCGCACCAGGTACAGGTACTGCCCTTTTGTAAGGTCAAGCTCTTTAAATTCGATATTGCTTATGGAATCCAATGCCCTAGCGATCATGCCAATTTCACGGAGAATTTCCAGTGTACTCAGCTCCTCAACATGAATTTTTGTTGTAAATGCAATAATAATACTATATATTCAATCTACCTTAATTTTGTTGCATTTGCAATAAAAATAATATAATTTGTATTACTTGCTATGAAATTCAATGATCCAATTGTCATTAGTCCTTTATTGACGGTCTGTTTAAATAGAAGGAGCACTCTTTCACCACAATAAACTGCCTATCCATCCAAACTCGTATGCTAAAATAGATAAAAATGGGAGGTGTTTTATTTGTCGGATTGGTCGTATCATCCTATTTTTAAGCCCATACTTCAGAAGCTCCCGCCTTCCTTCAGCCGGGAGTTTATCCATCGCGGAATGAGCATGATTTCATCCAGCCGTATAGGGGAAGGATTAATCGAATTTCTTAGTCATATGGAACCCTCCGGCATGCATGCGAAAAGTCTATTTGGCGTTCATTTTTCCACTCCAGTCGGACTTAGCGGCAGGATTGATCCTCACTTATCAGGGATGAAGGCTTTTCAGAATCTGGGCTTTGGTTTTATTGAAGTTGGGCCTGTTTCCATTCGAGGGTCATCAGGAGAACTATTTATGGACCCGAAACTAGAGAAGATATATAGATTAACTGACGCTTCAATGGAGTTAATGGCAGCTAAGGAACAGCTGCTTTCCTTAAAGAAAAAGAAGATTCCGCTTCTTATAAACGTTGAAGGAACTTATCAGGAAGCTATGCAAATTTGTGAAGAATTGCTTCCTTTTAGCGACGGATTTATTTTGGGCAGCCATATTTTTCAATCAGCGAGTCAATTTAACCAATTTAAATATGAATTAAATAAACCTATCATCCTTTCTATTTCACAGGATGATACACTCAGCCTGGACTATGGCCCGGACGGAATTCTTCTTACAGGCAATGCTTCACCAGAAGAACTCATTCATAAGCTGTCAGCTCTCAGAAAGCTGTACAGCGAAGAATTGCCCATCATTACTTCAGGCTGTGTAAAAGAGCCTTCAGATGCTATTAAACTGCTGGAAAGCGGAACTTCTTTAATCATGTTAGGCGATGAGTACATTTTCACTGGACCTGGATTGCCGAAGAGGATTAACGAGGCTTATACAAGCACATTTACGAAGGAGCCTGTCGAAGTGAAAGGATGGCGCTGGTACTGGCTGTTCGGCTTAGCTATTGCCGTTGCAGGGCTCATTGCCCTGTTTTTCAGCATGACTTCGGTGATCCTTCCCTATGACGAGAGCTTTCTGGGGATCTTTAGGAAAGATATTATTTCCTTTAACCCTGCCATTTTATACTTTATGGCTCATGACAGAATGACGCTGTCAGGAACAATGATTTCAGGCGGAATCATCTATATGCAGCTTGCCAGGCATGGAATAAGAAATGGCCTCCACTGGGCAAGAAAAGCGGTAAATATAGCAGGAGCTATCGGCTTCCTGGGCATTGTCCTGTTTATTGGCTACGGTTATTTCGATTGGCTCCATGGGCTGTTTTGGCTTATATTACTGCCCTTGTTTATATTGGGATATGCAAAATCAAGAACAGCAAGTGCATCTCCCTCCAGTTCAAATCTTTTCAACAGTCCGCAGTGGAAGCTGAGCTTATTCGGCCAGCTTTGCTTTGTGATTCTGGGGGTTTCATTAGCTATTGGCGGGATGATCATTTCCGTCATTGGGGCTTCACATGTATTTGTACCAACTGATCTTACTTATCTTTGCATGACTCCTGAAGCTCTGAACGAGTTTAACGATCGGTTAATTCCTGTGATCGCACATGACCGTGCAGGATTTGGGAGCGCACTTTTAAGTGTAGGCTTGCTCGTCTTGATGCTGGCTTTATGGGGGATCCGCGAGGGGGAAAGATGGGTGTGGTGGACCTTCACCATTGGGGCGATTCCGGCATTCGCCGCCGGGATCTTAACTCATTTTTTTATTAACTATACGGATTTTATCCACCTGCTTCCTGCTTATTTCGCATTGGTTTTATATGTGATTGGCGTTATCGCAACCGCCCCTTTTTTATTAAAAAAATAGTGGGTAAATAAAAAACCGGGCGGGATCAGAACTGGATACCGCCCGGGTTTCGGCCTTTTGATCAATCTTTAACTGCCGCTTCTTCACCTGTTTGATTTTCATAATGGGGTTTCACTCTTTTAATAAAGAAAGCAAGTATGAGTGCAATCACCGCAATCAATGCAGAAATGAAGAAAGTGAAATTAATGCCATGCAGCATCGCTTCATTCATGATTTGCTGCTGCATGTCAGCTGCGGCCTGTGCAGATGGCTGAGCTGCACTGGCACTCATATTGGCCAGTGAGTCAGCAGCCAGTTCCTCTGCTTTTTCTTTCGTACGGTTGTTCATGACGGTAATCAGCAGTGCGGATCCAATGGCGCCGGATACCTGCTGCAGCGTATTATTCATAGCGGTTCCGTGCGGATTATTTATCGCCGGCAGCTGATTCAATCCATTTGTCATGACAGGCATCATGACCATTGACATCCCGAACATCCGAAAGGTATACAGCAGAACAAGAGTAGAATAGGCCGTATTCATGCCGATTCTGCTGAAGTAATAAGATGTTACAACGGTAATGGTCAGCCCAATTACCGCCAACACTCTTGCCCCATACTTATCAAAGAGTTTCCCTGTAATGGGAGACATGACCCCCATGACAATCGCTCCCGGAAGCATCAATAGACCCGACTCCATTGGTGAAATTCCCCGTATGGTCTGTACATAGATGGGCATCAAAATCATCGCTGAAAACATGGCGACGGATATCACGATTGAAATGGCCGATGACAGGGCAAACATCGGATATTTGTAGATGCGAAATTCAAGCATAGGGTCATCCATCCGAAGCTGACGGAGTACAAAGGTAATTAAAGCAAGTGCCCCAATCACAATCGTGCCGTACACGAGGGGCTATCCCATCCTTTTTCCCCTGCTGAACTAAAGCCATAAAGCAAGCCGCCAAATCCGATGCTTGATAAAACCAGCGAGATGAAATCAAGCTTAATAGCTCTCTGGGGTGTGATATCTTTTAATTTAAAGACTGCCAAAACGACGGTTAACAGGGCAATTGGCAGAACAAGGTCAAATAACATCCTCCAGCTGTAATGTTCAATCAGCCATCCTGAAAGAGTCGGCCCAATCGCTGGAGCAGTAATCATGACAAGACCAAACATCCCCATTGCCGCCCCTCTTTTTTCGACCGGAAATGCGGTAAGCATGACATTCATTAATAATGGCATCATAATCGCCGATCCTGAAGCTTGAATCATCCGAGCCCCTAATAACACACCAAATGCAGGCGCAATACTGGCCAGGAATGTTCCCAAAGTAAATAATGCCATGGCTGTAATGAATAATTTCTTATCAGAAAATCGCTGAATGAAGAATGCACTCGCCGGTATTAAAATCCCGTTAATAAGCATATAGCCTGTAGACAGCCATTGTACGGCTGTTGCATTCACACCGAATTCTTCCATGATGGATGGGAGGGCAACGTTCAGTAATGTTTCATTCAATATCGCAACAAAAGCCCCGATAAATAAAATGGCGATCATGCCATATGGCGGTTTGTTTTGACCCGTATTGGTTTCCTGCGGCATATAGAATCAATCCTTCTTTCTATGTTAAATATAGATTTGTTAATCGGATACACCCGACCGAGTCAGACCTGGATGAAACCTTCCCGCAAAACGTCTTGCAAAAACGGGCTCGGTGCCCCTACGCTGTAAAGCTGCAAATCATGCATTGCTCTCGTGCAGGCGGTGTAGAAAGCTCGGCGCAGGCTTTCATCACCATAGACATGCTCTGATGCATCATAAATAATGACGGCATCAAATTCGATGCCCTTGGATAAATACGACGGTACGACAACCACTCCTTGTTCATATTCAGTCGAGTTGCTTTTCAAGAGTTTAATTCCATCGATGCCGGACAGAGCCCCATATGCACGCAAACTTTCTTCAGCCGATTTGCATATGATTGCAATAGTTTTAAACCCTTGGCTTCGTAAATCCGCGACTTTAGAGGCGATGCAGCTGTGCAGCTGTGCGTGATCGGTTATTTGTTTCAGCTCGGGCCGCTTGCCGCTGCGATCAAAAGGGATGATCCTTTCGCCGTTTGGAACGAGTCTTCGCGTAAATTCAATAATCGGCTTTGTGGAGCGGTAGCTTCGTGCTATATTGATCACTTCTGTTTCATCCGGTCCGTACAGGCCAGCAAGCGGTTGAAAATCAGCCATTTCGCTGGCATGGGCAAAGATCGCCTGATTAAAGTCGCCGAGGACCGTCATCTTGGACGCAGGAAACAGGCGCTTTAGAAACTCAAATTGAAATGGCGAATAATCCTGTGCCTCATCAACGACGATGTGCTTAATCGAGCTGTTCGTCTGAAAGCCTTGAATCTGCTCCTTCAGATATAAAAACGGGGTAGCATCTTCATAAAGCAGGTGACCTTCATCCAGCATTTTCAGCGTCGCCTGACAAATATCCGTCCATTCTGCTGGTATCTCCCCTTCTATCCACTGTTTGATCTTTATGGGATCAGTAAAAATCTGTTTGTATATTCCCTTAAAATCGACAAAACGCAACGCCCGGATTCGTTTTCGCAGCGGCTTCAGCTTTTTCCGGACAATCAAGCGGGCTAACGCTTCAGGCTCGATTTCATAATCATGAATCGAATCTCCTTTAAAGCCGCGTTTTTTCGCGAGATAGGCATGTGCCTTATGATATTCCTCATTGCTGAGCAGCTCGATTTCCTCCTGTACCCACGGCTTATTCCGTTCCGCCTTTTCAGCTTCATTAATTTGCTTAATAAGCCATTCCATCAGCTTTTCAAGTCTGTTATGAAAGCGAAGTGAAGTGTCGCTGCTATAAAACCTGTCTGCCATTTGCTGCGCGGAGACAATCGGCTTTCCTCTGAAGACTATGTCCTTAAATAGCATTCCGGATAACTCCAGCGACTTCATGTATGCATGGATCGCTTCAAAAAAGCGGACAGATGCTTTGAATTGAATGCCCGAAACCCTTGCCCTGTAGGAAGAGGTATGGTCTGCAGTTAACACGTATTCCAGCTGCCCGTATGGATTTTCAACTTCAAACTCTTTACTCAGCCGGTGGTCCAAATATTCCTGGAAGGTGACCTGCTGCATATTCTCTTCACCGAGTTCCGGGAGCACATTGGACACATAACTGTTAAACATTGAGTTAGGCGAAAACAAAATAATTTGCTCCGCATTTAAATTATCCCGATCTTTGTACAGCAAATAAGCAATCCGCTGCAGGGCAGCCGATGTCTTGCCGCTCCCAGCCGCACCGTGAACAATGAGCAGCCTTCCGCGATCATGACGAATGATCCGGTTTTGATCCTGTTGAATGGTAGCTACAATATTGTGCATATGTTTGTCAGTACCCTTGCCCAGAACCTCCTGCAGGATCTCATCCCCAATGGTGAGACTTGTATCGAACATGGACTGCAAAACGCCGCCGCGGATAAGATATTGCCACTTCTTCTCCAATGTGCCCTGGATTGTGCCTCCCGGTGTTTCATACTTGGCGGGACCGGGCTGGTAATCATAGTAGACACTGGAGATCGGTGCCCTCCAATCGTAAATAAGGAATTTTTCGCCGCTGGCATCCCTTAGCGAGCTGATCCCAATATAGATTTGATCCTGATCTGATGAACCTTCTTCCATAAAATCAATACGGCCGAAGTAGGGAACCTCCTCCATCCTTCGCAGCGTGGACAAGCGCTTGGATGCATGTCTGTGGGTGCTTTGGCTGACCGAAAGAGCTTGAGCCTCCTGCCTCAACCCGATGATGGTCTCCAGGTAATCATCAAAGGTATCAATATTCACCTTGACTTCATCCCAAAAGTGTTTGCGGATATGAACCACTTCGTTTTTACGCCTGGAGGTTTCCTCTTCCAATCTGCTGACTTCCTCCGCAATTGTCCCCATGACACTGTCCAATCGTACTTGCTCCTGCTGAAGTTTCGAATTCATAGCAAACACTCCTTAAAAAATTTATTAAAGGGTTGACAAACGAATTGATTGCATTATATAATTAAGATAGGGAAAATATATTTATTTTTTATTACATAATGCACATCTATATAAATTTACCACAGGGTTTCACTTTTTTCAATGGTTTTTACTTAATTCTTTGATTGTCGATTTTCGACAGAGCCGTATTTAACGTTCCCCAATGTTAAGTACGGCTCTTTTAATTTTATTTACCCCTATCTTTATTTGTACTGATCCCTCCCCGTTAACCATCAGGACAATTTCTTAATAGCTTCCCCATCCGTTACATTGTTAACGAATAGTCTGGCCTTTTAAGGAGAGATCACCAGTCTTGTCCTGCATCCAAAGCTTTATTCATTTATAGTAAGTGAACTTTACCTTGCCGAAAGCATTTGCCTCCTTTAATCTAGTAGTAAAATAAAATTGCTAGAGGTGGCCATTTTGTCGAAACCTTTTATATTTAAGCAGCCTGGGCTTTTCGGGCAAATGGTTCTGCTCGTGCTTACTGTACTCTTAATTTGCATCTTGTTAATTATCATTTCCTTTTCATCCATTATTGACCAAATGATTGAGAAAACCACCGGACAGCAGGCGCTGACAGTTGCGGAATTGGTTGCCGAAAACGATTCCATCATCGATGCGTTTAATACAGATCATCCAGCACAATTGATTCAGCCTATTGCCGAGAAGCTTAGAGAGCGGACAGGCGCTGATTATATTGTAATAGCGAACGGGGATGGTATCCGTTATTCCCATCCCTATCTGAATCAAATTGGCAGGCCTACAGAAACAAGCAATAAAGCCCCGCTGGCAGGAGATTCTATTGTTTTTATTGGAAACGGCGTTTTAGGAGAAGCAGTTAAAGCGAAAACACCCATTTATGATGAGTCAGGTAAGATTATCGGTGTTTCTTCCGTTGGCTTCTTGACGAATGAATTAGAAGGGAAAATTTTCGTCTATCAATTGCGGGTAGCCGGTTTCGGAGGACTTGCCCTTCTCATTGGCATACCAGGAGCCTTTTATATCGCCCGCCGTGTCAAGAAGCTTATATTTAACCTGGAGCCAGAGGAAATTTCTCATGCCTTCTCTGAAAAGCAGGCAATTCTGGAATCAATCGGGGATGCCACGCTTGCTATCAGCCCTGATCTAAAAATTTTATCAGCCAATAAAAAAGCGCGCAGCATTTTAGGTGAGC
This sequence comes from Cytobacillus pseudoceanisediminis, assembly GCF_023516215.1. Taxonomy (NCBI): domain Bacteria; kingdom Bacillati; phylum Bacillota; class Bacilli; order Caryophanales; family Bacillaceae; genus Cytobacillus; species Cytobacillus pseudoceanisediminis. The sequence continues at coordinate 3,406,831 of NZ_CP097349.1, forward strand.
ATGCAAAAGATACGCTGACTGAGCTGCATTTGAAAGCGCTTATACAAAATGCATTGGAGAATCCCAACCTTTTCATCCAGAAACAAGTACTCATAAACAACTCGATATACATTGTAGACATATCGCCCATCCAGGCTGAAGAAACGGCAATAACAGGATTCGTCCTGACTATTCGCCCCTTCTCTGAAGTTGAAGATTTGGCGAATGAACTTATTGAAATCCGGCAGCATGCCAACCATATTCGGGCGCAGACCCATGAATATTTAAATAAACTGAACACATTAAACGGTCTCCTGCTATTGGAGCGTTACGAAGAAGCAAAAGCGCTTATGAAGATGGAAGTGCAAGAACTGCAGCAAACTGTCACCTTTTTAATGTCTACAATTAAAGATCCTTTGATTGTTGCCCTTCTTCTAGGGAAAGTGAACCGTGCCAAAGAAATGAAAGTATTGATCACATTTGACGAAAACAGCCAGTGGTTAGACTTCCCTGACACCATACAAAGCGAACATGTCGTGACAGTGGTTGGTAATTTGATTGATAATGCTCTAGAAGCATCTTCTGCATGGAAAGGAAAAAGCGCCACTGTCCACCTGTCCTTTACAGACTACGGAGACGAGCTGATTATGGATATTGAAGACAATGGCAAAGGCATGACCTCTGAAGAAGAAGCTTACTTTTTTACAGAAGGAGCGACAACCAAAAATGACCCCCAGCATGGTCTAGGCCTGACCATTATGCAGCATGCATTGAGCCAGCTTGGCGGGGAATGGTATCGTACAGATCGTTTAGAAGGAACATGTATGACAATCGCCATTCCAAAAGCTAATCCTGATTTCACAACTGCGAAGGAGAGAGAAAAATCATGACTAACCCATCCATCGGGGTGCTGATCGTTGAAGATGACCCTGTCGCTTCGTCTGTATATGAACAGCTTATTCAAAACAGAAAAGATTTTACTGTCATCGGAAAAGCACAAACAGCTTCAGAAACCATTCAATTGCTAAACGTTATCACTCCCGACCTGATCCTGCTCGATGTTCATCTGCCAGATGCAAATGGAATTGATTTGCTATTTCAAATCAAACACGCACACCGTCATGTAGATATCATTATGATAACCGCTTCCAATGATGCCAAAACAGTAAGAGACGCCATGCGTGGAGGAGCATATAGCTATCTGCTGAAACCGATTATGGTTGACAGCTTTTTTCAACATTTGAAGAGTACAGCCAAACGAGGCATGCCCGGCAAACAAATGCCCATATCAAACAAGATGAAATACAGCGGCTCTTTCAAAAAAACACTCCAGCTGCCGAGACAAAGCACGAGGCCGAGAATTTGCCAAAAGGCATCGACAAACACACACTCCGCAAAGTTACACAAGCAATGAAAGCTGCATCCACAAGCCTAAACGCTGAAGAAGTAGGGTTGCAAATCGGAGCAAGCCACTCCACGGCAAGGCGCTATTTAGAGTATCTGGTTTCTATTAACTTGGTGGAAGTCGATATTGTCTATGGCAGCGTGGGCCGTCCGGAACGCCGATACAAACAACCTTAGCAAGCCCTCTTATAAAGGGGCTTGCTTTTTTTAGCTATGTCTTAAAGAAAGCTTCTATAGGATAAACATTGCCTGACCAAGAAGTTCAGTTTAAGGAGAAAGCTCCTAGTGAATGATAGATATCTAACATATTACGGTATTTCTCTTATTTTCATAAAAAGTATGAAAATTATGAAACTATTGCTTTTTATTCAAATAAAACAACTAATCTATTCTTACGAGAGCAGCCCTGTTAAAGTAATTCGAAAGGAAGCGCTTACAACTATTTAGGAGGGTTCATATGCTCGCGTTGCTTGGATATATTATGGTTGCTGTTTTTATGGCTTTAATTATGACAAAACGAATGTCTGCACTACTGGCATTAATTATTGTACCAATTGTCTTTGCTTTAATTGGAGGTTTTTATACCGGAATCGGGGAGATGATGCTCGAAGGGATAAAGCAAGTTGCTCCTACAGGCGTTATGCTTGTGTTTGCTATCCTTTATTTCGGTATCATGATTGATGCCGGCTTATTTGAACCAATTGTGAATACGATTTTGCGGATTGTAAAAGGGGATCCGCTAAAGATTGCCCTCGGAACAGTTGCTCTCGCGTCACTTGTTGCCCTGGACGGAGATGGGACAACAACATTTATTATTACTGTCACAGCCATGCTGCCTCTATACAAAAAGCTAAATATGAATTTATACATGCTCTCAACACTCGCACTTCTCTCCATCGGCGTCATGAACATGACACCATGGGGCGGACCGACAGCCCGAGTCATCAGTTCTTTGCAGCTCACAACCGAGGAAGTATTCCTTCCGCTTATTCCTGTAATGGCAGCTGGAATAGCCTTTGCCTTTCTCGTTGCTTGGCATTTTGGATTAAAGGAACGGAAACGGATTGGGATCTTCAAAATGGATGATCCAATTGCCAGTGAGATTCAAGCGGCAAAGGAACAAACCGCTGCCGCTATAGATCATGGAGAAAAGTCCGCAGAGCTGCAGCGTCCAAAGTTAATTTGGGTTAACGCCGGACTGACAATAGGCCTGCTGATTGCCTTAATTGCCGGATTGCTGCCTCTCCCTGTTCTATTTATGTTAGGGTTCGCGATTGCGGCGATGATCAACTATCCAAACCTGGTACAGCAAAAAGAACGCATTGCCGCCCATGCTGGAAATGTTCTCGCAGTGGTCGCATTAGTCTTTGCCTCTGGTATATTCACAGGAATCATGAACGGGACTGGAATGGTAGATGCAATGGCGACAGCACTTGTTCAAGTCATTCCAGAACAATTGGGAACCCAGCTGCCTTTAATTACAGCTATCACGAGCATGCCATTTACGTATTTCATGGCAAACGATCCCTATTACTATGGAATTATCCCGATCATTGGAGAAACTGCTGCCAGCTACAATATTCCTATGGCTGAAATTGCCCGTGCATCAGTACTCGGCCAGCCCGCTCACGTGTTAAGCCCGCTCTATGCCGCAGGTTACCTTCTAGTCGGCATGATCGGAATTGACTATGGCCAGAATCAGCGTTTTGCTTTAAAATGGGCAGTTGGCTCTTCAGTATTTATGATTATTGCTGCCATTGCATTTGGCGTTATTTCGATTTAATAGTTAGGGTGATGCATATTATTTGTATCACCCTATAAATCTGCAAAGCATCCTATAGTTTAAATATAATTCTACATAAATCTTATTTAACATTATTTATTTTACAGCTATAAAATGAACCAAAGTCAGATGCTGCGTTTTATGTTTTTTACGCGATTTAAGTAATGATCGTCTACTGTTTTAAATGTTTGTTATAAAAGTACATCTAAATATAGAATAAACCTTCAAGTCCTTATGTTCCCCTTTAACATAAATTACTCTTCTGCTTATACCTTTAAAAGACATACCTAACTTTTTTGTTCAACAAAAAGAAAACCACCTATTGGCAGCTGAATTTTACGATAGTCCTTTTGCTTCACAATGAGAGTCATGTCAATTGAATTGGAATCAGTGCCTCGGCTTTCTTAATATTTTCTTTTAAGTAAATAGGTGATTTTGGGTGGTTTAAAATTTCTTCTGAAGTTAACCAAAACACCTTTTCTACCTCATCAGGAATAATAGGTAACGCCTCACCAGATTCATATTCGCAAAGAAAAACAACATCCACCACATTTTGACCAGTATCTGTTACAAAAGAGGTGCTATTTACATAAGTTAAACTGTCTTTTACTTTTACACCGACTTCTTCTAAAATTTCACGTTTTACAGTTCTTTCTAGTATATTAGATGAACTTCCTTCTATATCCACCTTACCTCCAACTAGGGAAAGCAGACCTCCAGCGTGTTCCTCTTTTTTACTTCTTTCAATTATTAGCCACTTGTCATTTTTCCTTATAGCACCTTCAACATTTACAATAAACATTTTAAGTCCCCCAATATTTAATTGTATTTATTTTTCTTTAAATCTCATTAACTTCCCTTCCATTACTATGTTTTTATTTCAGCTAACCTGCACCTTCAGCTGTACAAAAAAACCGACTGGGTTTGGCAGCTGAACTCGAACATCAGCATCCACCATTGTATAAGACAAGAATCATTATATTTCGAAAAAGTTATCGCGTTCTACTTTACACACTCTTAGTGCGAAACTCTTATACCATTCATTTTTACCTCTAACCTGTGCAACTTGATGTGCCGAGTATTCCTTCCAATTCTTTATTGCATCCAATGAAGCCCAATATGAAACTGTAATTCCCAACCCTTCATCACGAGCACTTTCCAGGCCTAAGAATCCCTTTTGCTGAGAAGCTAACTCTGCCATTTTTTCCGCCATTTTTCCGTAACCTCTATCTCCCTCAGTTCTCTGTGATGAAAATATTACTGCGTAATAAGGTGGTTCAGGAGTTTTTACAATTCCATTCATACATTGTTTCCTCCAGTTTAATATTTTTATAATTCCCGCTATTCTATTATAAATATTTTTAAACAAGAAAAGCGACTGCCTTATTGAGCAATCGCACACTATTTAATAAGATATTTACTTATGGTTTCATTTGGTCATTTGCATCCATTTATAATCTGCCTGGGGTCGCAGTCATTATCAAGACATGCTCGGCTACTTTTCATTAACTTGAATATTTTTATCAAACGCATAAATGCTGACAAGCTTCGGCCTGAACTAATTCCTCCAATTTTTTTACTTTAGCAGAATCCTCATAAATTCTTTTCACTAATGTGGTCCTTGCCGTGATTCTCCAGGATGAGGTCAGCGAAAAAGACACACAGTCAGGCAATTTTACATTACATAACATCCATGAACTTTTATTTATATAAATATCACTTAAATCCCCTATGATTTCGGGATAATGACTTTACGTATGCTTTTTCACAAACTGCTCCAACAAAGGAATAAATTTCTCATGCGCATAAATGCCTTCAGATTCTGAAATCGTTTGAAGAAGAACATGATGAATAGATTTTGTTAATAAGTTTAAAGCCTGCTGGACAGAACCATTCTCAAATTTCTCCAATGACTCAGGCAATTCATCCTCGTCTAGAATAAAATATTCTCCATTCGGAAGTACTAAAATATCGATTATTAAATCTTCAAAACATACCATTCTATCGCTTATCAATGTATTTTTTACAATGTTAAAATATGAGCCCAAATACTTTCCTTTATGGTCTCTCCAGAAATATAGATTATATGGGCGATTTTCCCAGTAATAAGCAATTGTATAGCTGCCTCTCGGTATTGTTAATTGAGTTTGATTGGCTTTCATTGTAAAAGTGTCTTCAATAATATGAAAAAGCACCGCACTTTGATTTTGCACTGTCAACAGCATACAATTATATTCCACGACTTCGGAATCATACCTTATTTTTCTTTCTATTATTTCAGCCCCATTGAATTGATGAGTTCTTAGATTTGTTATAGTAGAAACCTCCCAATGGCAAATTAGAAAAGATGTATTTACAACATTAAATTCATTATGTACTGTTCGCCAATTGGCCCCATTTTTCTGCGTCCTGTATCCTGAAACCCAACTTTTACATACAGTTTTTGAGCAGCAATGTTTTTGTGATTAACAGCTAACACGATTTCATTACAGTCAGGGAATTCGTCAGCAGCAAATTTTCTTAATAATAACATAGCCTGCTTTGCATATCCTCGTCCTTGCTTAGCCTGGTTAATGGATAATGATGTTAGCAGCATCGCCTGCGGATTGTCCGAATACTCCTTTACTCTTTCAGTTGAATGCAATAAAAAGAAGCCCACTGGTTCTCCATCAAAAAGGATAACGATCCGATGCTGGCCTTCTGTTACTTCTTTATAATTGCTTGGCAGTGAAGTGAATTGAACCTGCTCTTTAGGAAGCTCAAAAGAATTCAAGATATCCATATGTTCATTAGAGAAATGTTTCAATTCCAAATAATTTGTCTTTTTCATTTATTCTCCCCCTCGGTACAATAGTATGATAAGAACAAATGTTTGTACAGTTAAAATTTAGTTATTAAACCAAAACAAACAATAAGCTGCCGTGATGGCAGCTGGCACTATTTTTTCTTGCATTTTATCATGAAGAAATTTATTGATGGTTTATTTTTCATATCCTTATTTGGCTCGTCAATTTCTGAAATCTCTATCAGGCCGTAATGTCCAAATTCTTGTTTTATGGTGTGAGAATCATAAAAAAACATTTTCACACCTTCCATGATCTCAAAATAATCTTTATCCAATTGTTTGCCCTTGCCAAACATGGGGGCTTTTTTTGAAACAGCTGTAAAAATCATATAGCCATTTGGCTTTAATTGATCATAGCAATCTTTAATAAACTTCTCTCTCTCATCCTTATTCAATAAGTGAATAAGGGCATGGGAGAATACACCAGTGTAAAGCTGGTCATCAAAAGGCATGTCAGTTACTGAGCCATGAAAAATTCTGCTGTCAATCCCATGTTGGCTTGCCAGATCAATGGCTGTTTTTGAAATCTCAATGCCTGTCACATTTATGCCATTTTCAATAAAAACCTTCGCATTTCTTCCATATCCAAAACCCGGCAACAGTATATCCTTAACATTCTCTTCAAGGAAAAAGTCCTTTGTTAAGATAGCGGAATCTGCAGCCTCAAATCCCCACATCGTTTGTTTTTCTATAAAACTGGATTCCCAGAATTCCATTAGATCTCTATCTCCTTTATGTTTTATTTTCATTGCAGCACTAGCGGCTTAACACTTATATATTTTTTAATAACAGACATAATGACTCTTTAATAACTATAATTGTTTTTTATTTTTTTGTAAATGTAATTCCTTAACAATTAACAGAATGTATTCTTTACTACAATTAAGTTAAGCCAGCCTGCTCCTTTAAGTAAACAAAAAGCTGCCTGATTTGGCAGCTGCTATGAAAAAGCACATGATAATTAAGGAGCGATATTATGTACCTTCAACCCAATAAGTAGTTTTCCTCAAGATAAGATCGTTTTTAAATAATTCTTCATATACAGCCGATAACTCATCCGGAAATTTCACTATCCCAGCATCACTTACAAATCGGATTCCCTTTATCTTATTTAATTCATTCATACAAGGTACACCGCTGACAGAATCTGCAAAGTAGAAGTAACCCGTCCACTGGATATTTCTGAAATAGAAATTTCCCTGATACACCTCAGTAAGTGCATGAACGGTTAATCCGATTTCCTCTTTTACTTCCCGTTTTGCACACTTTGATGGAGTTTCGCCTAATTCCTGTTTTCCCCCTGGAAAATTCCACAGATCCCCTCTATCTTGTACTACTAAAATATGATGGTCCACATCTTTTATCAGGACACGGGTGAAAATATTTTGCATATACGCTTTTTCCTCTCCACTAAAAGAAACAATTTTATGGCATAGAAGATACAGCCAAATCAATAAAAACGATTGCAAAAACTAAAAAACCATGAAAAAGCTAGAATACAATACCAATTTTGGCTCTCTTATTTGTTTATAAAGGGTAAGTCCCGACTCGATCGAAATAATCCATGTAATCATGCCCCATAGGGAAAATAAAAAGCCAAAATTTGCAATCAATAACAATCAAATGAAAAAATAATAAAGACCAGGATACCGTTTAAATTCTTTCAATCTCATCACAGGAGTTACTCAACAAAGGCACCCTGACTTTTGGGATCTAATAGAAAGAATTGCCGAAAGCAAATATTCAGCGTCCAATCCTACTCCGCAAATCAAAGCCGAGCCTCGCTGATATTGCCAGGGTAAGCCTATAAAATACAGGCCCTTAACTTCAGTGATCCCCCTTTTATGTATTGGTTTTCCTTCATTGGAGATGACACCTTTTATATTAATCCAGTCGTATGAAGGAACGAAACCAGTGGACCAGATAATACTATCGAATTTCCTCCGAGTCTGATCTTCAAATAGAACTTCTGTATCATTGATGTGTAAAACTTTAGGTTTTACATCAACCTTTTTGACTTTTATGAGTTCTTTCAGTTCCTTTCCAAAAATCGGGTCCTTCTGTTTTTGAAACCAGCTGCCTTTTACTGTATCTTTTCCTGCAAACAGCAGACCGAGTTTATCCAGCCAATAAAAAACACTTCTTCCAAGTATCGTTAATGGCAAAAATTTCATACTGTGACCAACAGCTATTGTGACGCTCTTATCTTTTGCTAATTCCACGGCGATTTGTGCCCCGGAATTGCCGCCGCCCACAACCAATATCTTACTTCCTGGCACTTCACCTGGGGAATGATATTCAGAAGAGTGAAGCTGAAAGGTATTTGCCCCCTTTTTATGGCATTAGGTATATATGGTTTTTGAAATGCTCCAGTTGCAATGATTACTTGCTTAGCAATCATCTTCCCGCTATTAGTTTCTAAGAGAAATGAACCATCAGGCTGTTTATTTAACTTAATTACATTAGTGTTAAGCATGACTGGAAGATCAAAATGCTTAACATAGTCAATCAAATAGTCCGCCATCTCATCTTTCGCTGGAAGTTCATTTGATGAACCTCCCATTTGTAATCCAGGCAAACTGCTATATCGGCGTGGGGTAAATAAAACCAGGGAATGGTATCTTTTCCTCCAGGAGTCCCCCGCGTCCCCAGTTTTTTCCAATATGACAAAGGATACATTTTCTTTTTTTAAATAATATCCCATTGCTAATCCTGCCTGACCTCCACCAATAATGGCCACTTCATAATTTATTATGTTCTCACTCCTCTCACACAAAAGTTATTCAAATATTGATTTGAATATTATTATATAATAACCAGAAAAAGGAATACACATTTTAAAAATAAAAACAGCTGCCTCTTGGCAGCTGTTCATAAAAAATGGACCTTCTTTGTCGATGAACCGAAGGCCCCTTTAAGTTAATTGCATGGTTGTAATACAAGTACCCTCATTCTCAAAAGTTAAAATTTCTGATTCCGATGTTTTTCCATCATACTTAATCTTTATTTGATATGTTTCATCTCTTGGGAGCCATAAATCAAAAAATCCATTTGCTTGGGACTTTACTTTTTCGTTCAAAATGACATTGCCTTTCGTATCTTCGATATATACATCAAACTCTTTATCAGCTAATTCACCTTGACAACCTGTCAAGCTATGATTAGTTCAAGGGTGGGTTTCATTAACGTAAGGTGCAATTGAAACGAAAAACTCTTCTTTCGGCAGATCATAGACTAATTCTTCACCATCCGCTTTTTTTACCAGTAGCTGCTGTGAGGTAATCGAAGCAGACTCGCTCTTAACGTTTCCTGCACTATAATCATTCACCAATTCCTTGATGTTATCAGCCTTCAAAGCGGCCTCATCATTTGAATCGGCTTGTCCACAGCCAGCTAATACTATTGAAATGAGTAAGACAGACAGAAATAGTTTTACCTTCACCTTTGTTCACATCCTTATTCAGTTTCATGCTTAAATGACTATTGCCAAAGTAAACAATAGCAAATAAATATGGAGAAATTATGGAGAAATGATTTGCAGCACCCGCTGCTTAAATAAGCAATTCGAATGTAACTATGCTAAAGTTATCATGCATAGATATTTTCAGAGGCTGTGAGTCAAATTGAACTTAATTGAAAAATTATATACTGTTATAATATTTTTAGCAGTGATTTTTGGTATTAGTATAGGGCAAGCAGAGTTAATAAGGGCTAATGCGGAAAGTTTTATTGTGCCTTTATTAGTAGCAATGCTATATATTACTTTTTTACAAATTCCTATTGAAGATATCAAGATAGCTTTTAAGAACATAAAATTTACATACACTTCAATCCTCATAAACTTTGTCTGGACACCCATCCTGGCATGGCTGCTGGCAATGGTATTTTTAGGCGATAATCCATCACTATATATTGGATTTATTATGCTGATGGTTACACCATGCACTGATTGGTACCTAATCTTTACAGGCATAGCAAAAGGAAATGTTGCCTTATCAACTGCTATCCTGCCTCTAAACTTAATCTTACAGGTCATATTGCTGCCTATCTGCCTTCTGATCTTTGGCGGAACGACAGGAGTAATAGAACTGGGGTTTTTAGTTGAAAGTATTCTGGTTGCATTAATCATACCGTTAGTTCTGGCTGTTTTAACAAAGATACTCTTAAAAAACAAGGATCAGTTAAGAGAAAGCCTTGTATCCAGCCTTAGCGTGCTGCCAATTATTTTTCTAAGCTTTGCCATCGTGGCAATGTTTGCGTCACAGGGACAATTATTGCTTAACCATTTAGATTTACTGTGGAAAATAACAATACCTATCCTTTTATTTTTTATGATTAATCTTTTTGTCAGTCAAAAAGCTGGACAGCTTATGAGATTCCCGAACTCCGACAGAGCCAGTTTAAGCTTGACCACTTTAGCCAGAAATTCCCCGATTGCTTTAGCCATTGCTATGACTGCATTTCCAGACCAGCCTTTGATTGCGTTGACCTTAGTAGTAGGCCCTCTGCTGGAATTGCCTATCCTGGCAGTCATCACCCAGATTTTATTATTTATCACTAAAGAGAAAAGAACATAAAAATGAAAGCACATATCCTTTTTATTTATGAATATGTGCTTTCTTAACTTGTCTCAATAGCACAAAAAAGGTTGTTAATCTAACATTCATGTGAATACATTAGTTATAACACCCCTCATATCTTCCCTTCTCTAATCTGCCCAATCAGCTTATCCAGCCAATAAATAGCGTGCTCTGCTTTGGTCGACACATACCCGCCAAGAAACTCGATCAGTTTCTCATTATCTTTGTCTTTTTCAATCAGCTGTTCAAAACTTTTATAATACTCCCACTTAGCCTTGGAGCTCTTTAATTTCTCTTCAAGGATAGCGACTGCTTTATCTTGATCTACATATTTGATGTTGGCTAAACCCACCAACATTTCACCGATCGAATCGGCCGTTTCAAACAATTTGTAGATTTTTTTCGGCAGCTCTTCCCGGCCTTTAGCTGTGATTTCAAATATTTGTTTATCCGGCCGATGTTCTTCTTTAATTATTTCGACTGTTGCAATTAAGCCCTGTTTCGCTAATGAATCGAAATGGTAGTACAGCTTGCTTTCTGTCAATCCAGCTAGCTGATCAAATGGAATAGGCTCTGAAAGCTGCTTTTTTATTTTATAAGGATAATTCTTACCCTCCATCAGTTTGGTTAATATAAATATTTGAATGGTCATTCTTTATGCTCCTTCAAGAGAATTACCCTTATTTTAGCAAAATGAATCTGGCATTTCAGCCTCATCCTTTACCTCTCCAATATTAAAACTCCCTTAAAGCAGTCAGTGTGCCTGCTTTAAGGGAGCCTTTATTCCTTACTTATACACGTTCATCGGCAGATTCGTTAAAGACTGGCCAGTGGCTGATGCCGTTAAATTCTTTTCTAATTCAAACCCTTCCACTGGTTCGATGCTGGAGAACTTCTTCACGAAGGTCTCCAGCGCTATTTTCATTTCCAGGCGTGCCAGAGGTGCACCCAAACAGAAATGCGGGCCATTTCCGAATGTTAGATGCTTTTTATTGTTAGGACGATGTATGTTTATAGAAAAAGGATCATCAAACATCCGATGGTCCATATTGCATGCACTCATCCAGGCAATAACGACATCCCCTTCTTTTAACTCAACGCCCATTAAATTGTTATCCTTTTTCACAGTTCGGTCTCTTCTCGACATATGAAAACGATAGCGGAGCATTTCTTCAACTGCATTTGGCACTAATTCCAGGTCATTACGCAGTTCTCCATATAAAGACTCATCATCATAAAGCAATGAATAAAACGTATTGGCAATCGCATGACTGGTTGTTTCCACTCCTGCGCCTAAAAGCAGCATGGTCACCTGCACAATTTCATTATCGGTAAACTTTTCACCATCTACTTCAGCTTGAATTAAATCAGAGATAATATCATCCGAAAGGTTCGACCGCTTTTGAACAACAATCGGATAGAGATATTGGAAATATTCTTTCGCAGCATTCTGTTTTTGAAGCTCTATGTCTTCCAGTCTCTCTTTATCGTAAGGCTGGAAAAGGATATCCACCCATTCTTTGAATTGAGCTCTGTCCTGTATCGGCACGCCGAATAAATCTGCAATAACCATACTTGGCAGCGGGGCTGCTAAAGCCTCAACAATATTAATTTCATTATTATCCTGGATGTTTTCTACTAGCTCCTCGGCAATCTGCTTGATGCGCGGCTCCCAATTCTTTAAACTGCGGGGAGTAAAAGCTGCTGCTAACAAGGAACGCCCTTTCCGATGATCCGGCGGATCTACAAGTGTAAGATTTGTTAAAGGCGACGCTTTCTCATGCTTGTCATTTGCCCCAACAAATATCGTTGTTCTCGGTCCGGCACTTGAAAAAATTCATAGTTGCCCAGCACCTGTTTCACACCCTCATAGGTAAACACATTCCATGTATTCGTTTGTTCATGATAATACACGGGATGATGGTGAAGCATGTCCTTATACCACTCAATAGGAAAAAACTCTTCTGCACGTGACTTAAAATTAGTAATCTCATTTACGGGAATGACTTCTTTCAACATACTATTTCTTTTCCTCCTTTAAGATGATGGGGATTCACTGGGCTGCACCAAAATAAGATTTAATAATCTACTAAGGTAAATGTACCTTCCGTATTACATTACTCTAAACAAAGTAGTTTAAAAAGAGTAATTTCGGCTAAAGATTTCCATTTTTTTATTTGAGGGGAATTTTATATATAGTCCATGTAACCTACATATAGGGAGAGGTTTTTTCAGAAAACATACGTATAAGCAGCCTCCCTATGCTGTTTATACGAAGTCTGCAACTCATAGATAGGTACCTATTTAATTCACTGCCTAAATATAGTATGACAAGTGGCATATCCAGAAAAAAACACATGGGAATTTTGGCTTTTTAGTGATTAGACATATGTTAAGGAATAAATATAGAGATGAGTCCCTTGTTAAATAAGATTTAAAAGGAGGCCTCGTCATGATTATCAAGGGGATTCGGCACAGATAATTAACAGGGGCAGGGCAACCATGCTCCGGAAAGAATTTGATCTGCCACATAGTAACGATGATTAGATAATACGGAGGTAAAAAATGACTGAACGAATTCTGAAAATAAATAATGTGGATATATGTACAGAAAGCTTTGGAAATGCTAAGGATCCAGCCATCCTTTTGATCATGGGCGCAATGACTTCACTGGACTGGTGGGATGAGGAATTCTGTCTCCGCCTTGCTGATAAGGGTAGATTTGTGATTCGATACGATCACCGGGATCTGGGACGATCGACCATTTATGAACCTGGTACTTCAAATTATACAATAACGGACTTGGCTGACGATGCGGCCGGTGTACTGGATGCTTATCATATAGAGCAGGCACATATCGTTGGCATGTCCATGGGCGGCCTAACTGGCCAAATTCTTGCCTTAAGATATCCGGACCGTGTACTGACGCTTACGCTGATTGCATCAAGTGTGTTCGGGACTGAGATGGAAAAGCTGCCTCCAATGGATCAGAACATACTGGATTACCACGCGAAGAGTGCTTCTATCAATTGGTCGGATCGGGATGCTGCAATTGCTTTTCTTGCGGGCGGCTGGAAAACTTTAGCCGGCTCCAAACCTTTCGAGCAGGAAAGAATATATAAACTTGCTTCAAGAGAAGCAGACCGCGCCAAACATCTGCCGAGCAGATTTAACCATGCCATGCTGCAAGGTGGAGACGTATATTTCGATAGAATGGATGAGATCAGTGTACCGGTGCTCATTATTCATGGCACAGAAGACCCAGCTCTCCCATACGAGCACGGGCTTGCTCTTAAGAAAGCCATCCCTCATTCTGAATTAGTGACACTTGATGGAACTGGGCATGAGATTCATAGTGAAGACTGGAATCAGATTATAGATTCTGTTATAAAGCTTAGTGCGAGATAAGAAGAATAAGTGGAAAGAAAATACACCTTCACACAAGAAGTCTTGGTTTAGTTGTATTGAATTATTTTTTTAAAGGAAAGTTCAAAGCCCAATTTCTCAATGTTATGAGCGGGAAATTGGGCTGCTTTTACTTCAGAATTACGGCATTAAAATAAAACAGCCATTGTGATAAATGCATTTGTTTAAAAATTTTAGATTACACTATATCAGAAAAGGGCTAAAGCCTATCCAGCAATTTTGCTCCTTTCACAAAGAAAATACGCATTTCTTATTTCAAAAAGCGCCCGATTGTTGAAGTTCTTAATTACTATGTCTTATTGAACTAAAGCACCCTTTAGCTTAAGTATAATTCTTTCACAATCTTGTATTAATAAAATAGAGGCTGCTACAGTTAGCAACCCTAATGTATATTATCGTATTCTTTGTTCTAAAGTTTATATTATTTATCTCCCCAAAATTTTAATTACATTTTAGGAGCTTCCCTTCCTGTCATAGCCCATTCCTCTTTTGATGGACCATAAAGACCAGGGACGGTTAAACCTGCTTGTCGCATCAAAATGGTCATTTGTCCTCGATGGTGAATTTGATGTTGAATCAAAAAAGTTAACAGTTCTAGATTGGACAATCTCTGCCCAAAAACATCTTGTACATCACTAAGATTTTTGTCACTCCAATGATTTTTTACTGCTTGCGAAAAAGCATTCCTTGCTTGTTGATAGCTATCAGAGATGAATTTTGCTGAGGTTGGCACAGGATAATCTTTTGTAGGTGCGTCAAGGGTAAGGTCAGTTCGAGATGAGATAACACCAATCGCTGTTACAGTATGCCAAGCTATTCTTCCTAATGTCCAATTTTGAGATGTAACTTCTTGGGATAAGGACTCATCTGTAAGTTGATTAAGAATTTTCTGAGTGGCATCTGCTTCAAAATTCCATAATTTAAAGAAACCATCTAATGTTTGAAACATATTCATCCTCCTCACTTGAATACTTCATAAATATATTCTGCATAGACTAAAAATTATCCCTTAATTTAACAAAAGATAATAATCAGAAAAAAATCTACTTTAATAGCTATTCTTGAAAAACTAACCTGCCCCGTTAGTCGAAGAAGAAAAAGGGTTGCCGTTCCAGTGGATTTTCAACTCTTGCACCCGTTTAGGATATAAAAGAACTTGAAATTTTTATGCTAATATACCAAGTAAATCTAATTGAAAGACTATCACAATCTCTACTGATTTTAATTTATCAGCATCAGTAAAATTTAATTGTCTTATTTCTTATCTTATACCTTCCTTTACGATAATTCTTTTATATACCAAGCGTCCATAGCATTATGCTCTGACCCATCTAGTGGTCTTTCAAGTTGTTGGAAACCTAATTTGATGTAAAGGAGATTAGCTGCTTGGAGTTTCTTCAATGTTTCTAAGTAACAGTGTGTATAGTGTTCCTTGGCGAAGTCGAGTGCTACTTTCATCAGCTCCTTCGACAGACCCATACCTTGAGCTTCGGGTGTAATGTATAGCTTTTGCAACTCGCAAATCCACGTCTTCTGTCCAAATGCTGCAATACCCACACCGCCTACCACTTCATCTTGTTCATTCACTGCAACCCAATACTTTGCATTTGATTGTTGCTTGTAAAATTGTGCTAGACTGCTCAGTTGGGGGTCAAAATATGCTGTTCCTGGAATATTTAAGTTAAATGATTCCAATGAGCGTTTTATAATTTGCTCCATTGTATGATTGTCCTTTTCTTCAATTTCACGAATTTGCAATGTTTCATCCCCCACATCTAAATAATTTATGTATTCTAATATTATTCTTCTAATAATTCCATACTACTAGCTCTTTGTTCAAGTAACCTGCCCCTCGTATATTATGTTTAACTCCTTAAATACCATTCTCTTTTTCATCTTTTCTATCAATATAAGGTGGTCTGTTTGGACGTCTCGAGATATTTCTAGATAATGGTCTTAGGATCATTTGGGACAATTCTTCCTGCCCCTGTAGCTTGACTACATCTAAAGACTGTTTCTCAGTGTACGTGCGGCACTTCATACTCGCAGGCTGAGCGCACTGCCTCTCGAACTCAGGTGACAAGCAGCCCTGAGGCGGCTTTCGATGCAGATGCAGTTCTGATACACGAGGTTGATGATCGGCGTCCATACTAGAGATATCTCGAGGCGTCCAAGGAAATACCCAATGATTCCACAATGAAAGGAGGGTAACCCCCATGCGATTATTTGTTGGTTTAGACGTAAGTTCGTTTGACATGAAAGGCTGTATCCTTGATCAGGAAGGATCAAAAGTGGATACCTTCACGGTATCAAATGACCTTCCAGGAGCCACAGTTTTGAAGGAACGAATCCTCGGCCTTGCGAAAGGACGTAAAGTTGAAAGCGTTAAGATCGGTTTGGAGTCCACTTCGGTCTATAGCTTCCATCCTTCTATGTTCCTTCATTATGATGAAGACCTTAAGGTCTTTGACACTCAAGTGTTCGTCATTAATCCGAAACAGATTGCCAACTTCAAGAAAAGCTATTCGGATATGAATAAGACGGATGAAATTGATGCATTCGTGATTGCCGATTATGTCCGATTCGGCCGTAACCAGATGTCCATTGTCAAGGAGAGCCAGTATGTCGCACTCCAACAGTTGACCCGTTCACGTTATCACTTGGTTAAGATGATGACAAAGGAGAAACAGCACTTTCTCCAACATCTGAATTTCAAGTGCAGCAACTTTTCCCATGAGGTGGACTCTTCCGCCTTCGGAAATGCGATGATGGACCTCTTCCTCGAAAGATACAGCCTGGAAGAACTGGCCCAGATGCCTTTAGATGAATTGGCTGCGTTCCTTCAGGAACACGGGAAGAATCGTTTCTCTGATCCCGATAAAGTAGCTACTTCCATCCAACGGGCAGTCCGCTCTTCCTACCGCTTAGATAAAGTGGTAGAAGACTCAATGGATCTCCTTTTAGGTACTTCCATTGAGCTGATCCGTTCCTTTCAGAAACAGATCAAGGAAATCGACAAAGCCATTACCCGTCTAATGACAGGCCTTTCCCAGACCTTGGAGACTATACCGGGCATCGGACCTGTATATGCCGCAGGCATTATTGCCGAAATCGGCCAGATTGAACGTTTTGAAGATGAAAGCAAGATTGCCAAATATGCAGGTCTATACTGGCGGAAACACCAGTCTGGCCGCTTTACAGCTGAAGACACTTCTCTTTCGCGACAAGGAAACGAATATCTGCGCTACTACCTCGTTGAAGCCGCCAACTCGGTTAGGAGACAGATTCCCGAATATCGCGAGTTTTACCAAAAGAAATGTCTTGAAGTTCCAAAACATCAACACAAACGTGCCCTCGTCCTAACAGCAAGAAAACTCGTGCGATTGGTGGATGCGCTGCTTCGCAAACGCCAAGTCTTTGCGCAAGAAAGGTGCGTGAAGATCTGACAAATATACTTTGTCAGCGCAAGCCTTCCTGATTTCCAGTAAATTACATTTATTTACTGGTGTAGTTCCTTACGGTCTTTTTTAGTCACAAGTAAATTGAAAACTAAACATCTTTAAACTTTTGGAGTTGACATATTACCGCAGGTCTTTTATGGAACAAGAAAAGATGCCTGTTTTGGCAGCTGTTCTGAAACATAAGCATCCTATAGTCTAAGTGCAATGTTTCACAAATCTAATTAGAAATAAAAAAGGGCTGACTCAAACAGCCTACTCTTGTCAAATCTCTATTAAATGCTTTAAGAATAGATTTAATCATCTCAACTCCGGGTCTATTGACAAAAATAGTAATCAAACCATATTTCTGTGGAACAATAATATAAGAGACAATAATTGTTAAACCAAAAATTAACCAACCAATATTATGTCATTTAAAGTAGGACTTGCCTATCCTTGCTCTGGATTTAACTATTTTACTGAATCTATCTTGTGTTTTTTAAGAATTTGTCGTTTCTAGGCAAGTTTTGTCGAAGCCATTCATAGTTCACCCTAAATCTGTAATAATAGTTCCTGGACTTTTATCATTTAAAGGAGCGAATTAATGTGTGATTTCTGCCGAGAGCTTAGCAAAAAGATTCAATTTCTTAGAAAAGCACTCGTTAAAACTGGTATCCAAAAAGGATTGAAACATCCTGAAACTATAAAACATAGTCAGATGTTGGACGAACTAATTTATAGGTTCCAATCCAAATGTAAGTAGTAATTCTGACTCTTTTTCCAAAATATAATTCATATTACCCTGCCTCTCTTAGAGGATTTTTTTATTTCTTAAAAATTTTGTCTCCATATTCTGACCCTTGCTCGCACCAGTAATAAGGTATGAACATATACTACAAAGCATGAATCGCTCAATTACCGCAGAGATGCGGTTTTTTTATTGGTATAAAATATTCTCCAGCTGGACAAACTAGCTGCACGAGCAAGACCAATCCTCCACATCCAAAAAGCTCCTTAGATTAGGTCCTTGCTCGCATACTGATGAGGTGAAAATATGTTTAACTGGATTGATCAATATACTTTTAAAAATGTATATTTCGTGACACTTGGAGTTCCAAGTATATTGTCAGCTTTTTGGCTCTTAGTAGTTGCTTGGACTTTTAGAGCTGAGAAAAAGGGAAATGAAGCTAATTGCTTATTTTGTTTATTCCTCATCTTCTTCGAGGGATTCAATAAACTCAGTACAGGCTACTTGAATTAGAATTTTTAAATCATTTAAACAGATATGATTCAATCCTTTCTTCACCTGATGACATATCTTTTATTTTGTATTGATTATTTTTCACCTCATTCTCTCCAATAATTATTACGTAAGGAATGTTCTCTTTGTTTGCTTTATCAAGAGCCTTGCCTAATTTTTTGTTGCTCATTTCATATTCGACTTTATAGCCTTTATTTCTTAAATAATTTGCTACCAACAAGGATTCTTTTTGAGTACCTAGTGGAACTATATAATAATCTATATTCGGATTCTCTCTTAATTCCTTCTCAGATGTAAATAGCCTTCCTATTTACGATTTTTATAAATCGAATAGAAAGGCTACAAGATATGATGATGTAATTGTGAGAACGATATAGTTATCTTCTTTATTGAACGCATATTTATCCAATCCTAATTTCCATTAAATGTATCATGCTGTAATTTAAATTTCAAGAATCTTTTTTCAACTAACCTGCCCCTCGTATATTATGTTTAACTCCTTAAATACCATTCTCTTTTTCATCTTTTCTATCAATATAAGGTGGTCTGTTTGGACGTCTCGAGATATTTCTAGATAATGGTCTTAGGATCATTTGGGACAATTCTTCCTGCCCCTGTAGCTTGACTACATCTAAAGACTGTTTCTCAGTGTACGTGCGGCACTTCATACTCGCAGGCTGAGCGCACTGCCTCTCGAACTCAGGTGACAAGCAGCCCTGAGGCGGCTTTCGATGCAGATGCAGTTCTGATACACGAGGTTGATGATCGGCGTCCATACTAGAGATATCTCGAGGCGTCCAAGGAAATACCCAATGATTCCACAATGAAAGGAGGGTAACCCCCATGCGATTATTTGTTGGTTTAGACGTAAGTTCGTTTGACATGAAAGGCTGTATCCTTGATCAGGAAGGATCAAAAGTGGATACCTTCACGGTATCAAATGACCTTCCAGGAGCCACAGTTTTGAAGGAACGAATCCTCGGCCTTGCGAAAGGACGTAAAGTTGAAAGCGTTAAGATCGGTTTGGAGTCCACTTCGGTCTATAGCTTCCATCCTTCTATGTTCCTTCATTATGATGAAGACCTTAAGGTCTTTGACACTCAAGTGTTCGTCATTAATCCGAAACAGATTGCCAACTTCAAGAAAAGCTATTCGGATATGAATAAGACGGATGAAATTGATGCATTCGTGATTGCCGATTATGTCCGATTCGGCCGTAACCAGATGTCCATTGTCAAGGAGAGCCAGTATGTCGCACTCCAACAGTTGACCCGTTCACGTTATCACTTGGTTAAGATGATGACAAAGGAGAAACAGCACTTTCTCCAACATCTGAATTTCAAGTGCAGCAACTTTTCCCATGAGGTGGACTCTTCCGCCTTCGGAAATGCGATGATGGACCTCTTCCTCGAAAGATACAGCCTGGAAGAACTGGCCCAGATGCCTTTAGATGAATTGGCTGCGTTCCTTCAGGAACACGGGAAGAATCGTTTCTCTGATCCCGATAAAGTAGCTACTTCCATCCAACGGGCAGTCCGCTCTTCCTACCGCTTAGATAAAGTGGTAGAAGACTCAATGGATCTCCTTTTAGGTACTTCCATTGAGCTGATCCGTTCCTTTCAGAAACAGATCAAGGAAATCGACAAAGCCATTACCCGTCTAATGACAGGCCTTTCCCAGACCTTGGAGACTATACCGGGCATCGGACCTGTATATGCCGCAGGCATTATTGCCGAAATCGGCCAGATTGAACGTTTTGAAGATGAAAGCAAGATTGCCAAATATGCAGGTCTATACTGGCGGAAACACCAGTCTGGCCGCTTTACAGCTGAAGACACTTCTCTTTCGCGACAAGGAAACGAATATCTGCGCTACTACCTCGTTGAAGCCGCCAACTCGGTTAGGAGACAGATTCCCGAATATCGCGAGTTTTACCAAAAGAAATGTCTTGAAGTTCCAAAACATCAACACAAACGTGCCCTCGTCCTAACAGCAAGAAAACTCGTGCGATTGGTGGATGCGCTGCTTCGCAAACGCCAAGTCTTTGCGCAAGAAAGGTGCGTGAAGATCTGACAAATATACTTTGTCAGCGCAAGCCTTCCTGATTTCCAGTAAATTACATTTATTTACTGGTGTAGTTCCTTACGGTCTTTTTTAGTCACAAGTAAATTGAAAACTAAACATCTTTAAACTTTTGGAGTTGACATATTACCGCAGGTCTTTAGTAGAATAAGAAAACAGGCTCGCCAAAACAATCATATCCTCAACTTACACACTCGTTACTTAACAAGCCTTTGTTCTAACTCTTCTTTTTGACGCAAGTGATGACGAAAATGCATACCAACCAAATCATACCATTCCCTTGCATTTAGCCATCCGAACCCTCCATGCTCGACTTTATAATTTGGATTTATATTGTCCACTTTCGATTCCCATTGACTTAACCTTAGAATTACTTGATCCATTCTGCTGATAAGATCGTCCTTGCCATCTGAATTATTAGGTGGAGTATTTAGTTCATCCGGTAATTTAATTTTAATTGGCGGAAACCCTCCAATCTTATATAAATGCTCACCAAACTCCGTTTTCCCAAGGGGCCGTTCATCATTTAAGGTGGAACATGTTACTATATTATCTAGATACTCATGGGCAACAAGGATTAAATGGTCATACATTTGCCCAATAGACCAAACTGTTTCTTCAGATTTATATCTTAGCTGTTCCAGCGAGTAATCTTGAAGCTCGTTTTTGTAGGTCTTAATTAGTTTAAGTTCGCTCAATTTATATCCTCCTTTATATTAATTAACTCAAATCTAAAAATTTTACATTTTTTTGTATATGTTACTAATTATTCAATTTTCGATTACAAATACCTTCTTCAACAAACCTGCCCTTTTGTTCAATAAGAACCTCTATAAAAAAGGCGTTAACCCTTGGATCAATATCCCTTTACATCCTTTAAAATTTTTTCTTTCAGTGAACATAAATTTAAGTTTCAATGAGTCAGTTTTTAGGTATAAGTATCTAAAACTTTAATCACTGGAGGCATCTCTTTTGGCGAACCAAGAAATAGTCATTTATCACGGAAAAGAATATATAATTGTGCATCAATACGATTCTGGCTACGTAGAAATCAGAAATCCAAAAAACAGGAGAATTGAACTGGTACACCAGTCGGAATTAACACGGCTAAAACAATCCTAATTCATAGTATAGTAATTGCTTATTTTTATAAAAGATTTATTCATAAATTTAAGGTGATCGGTTTAATAAATCGTCTATGAGGGTATCTGTAATCAGTTGTAAAGTTATTAATTTGTTGGAAAAAGATTCAGAAACAAGAGGGACTCATAAAGACACATTAAAAATTTATCTTTAACTTGCAGGAAAAAGACCGGTTCAACGGTCTTTTTCTTTTATTTTGACATTACAATTCAACCTGTTACTTATGTTCACCAACAAAATGTCATATTGTTTTGCAGCTTGTTCAACTTTCTATATCCCTCTTGTTGAACTAACCTGCCCCTTTAATTCAAAAAGGAATTCAACAAAAAAGGCGTTAATCCTCCCCTAGATCAACGCACCCGATAGGTTAATAAAAAGCCTCTCAAGATTTTTTGAAATTACCTGGGATTTTAACGAGAACATAATTTCCAGTCCACATTTGAGTGGTGGCAATTAATATCCTTCCGTCTTTTTCAAAGAACAGACCAGCACCATCTCTTTCTTTAAATTCCCATCCATTTGAACTAATCATTTGTTTTATATTTTCATCAGCAATCGAAACACCTTGGTTCTCACTACTTGTGATATACCAAATAGAATCGCCTTCTACTGCAATTTCTGCTATTTTACTTTCCGATTCTTTCAGTATATCAATCGCTTCTTTTGCAGACCTATCAGCTATCGGAAGAGAAGGGTAATGCAATTTATTTACAAATACGAACACTGCAATAACAGCTATAAATAAACCTAAAATCATTCCACCCTTTTTCAATTCATTACCTCCTTTCTAACAAGACGCTTATCACTTATCATAAGTTCCTAAGCATTTGAACTTACCTTTGGATTGGCTACTTCAACAAACTTGTCCCTTTAGTTCAATAAAAAATTCTGCATCAGCAGCACCTAAAAAAATTTCTTATATAATTCACGTCTCAAGTGTCCGCTCAGGTATGCATAGACTCTAGTGGTTTCGCTTTTTTCGTGTCCCATTAAATTTTGTATAACCTCTAATGGTGCCCCATTATTAATAAGTGTAGTTGCATAGCTATGTCTAAGTTGATGTGGGTGAATGCACTTATTTATTCCTGCTCTTTTGGAAATCTGTTTTATGACATATCTCATTTGTGCAATACTCATTCGATGTGGTGCTCGAATCGTAACAAACAAAGCTTGTTGATCATCAGCTCTTTCTTCTAGATATCTTTTTAACCAAATACTACATCGAGTATTAAAATACACTTCTCTTTCTTTTTTCCTTTTCCAAAAACGATAACGGATTGTTCTGCCATATTTATTGAGTGCTTATCTAAGTTGACAGCTTCTCCTATCCTACAGCCTGTTGAATACATAAATTCAAATAAAGCTTTCTCAAAAGTTGTTTTACATGCTTCACGAAATAACTCAATTTCCTCTTCCGTAAGAAACTTAGGAATTGTACTTTCTGGCTTAGGTTCTTTAATAGTAGATACCGGGTTAATCGAAACGTATTTCTCTTCTTGAGCCCATTTAAACAATGATTTTATAAAACGTATCCGATGACAGAGACTAGAAGCTTTTAACTCCGCAGCAACTTCTCCAAGATATAATTTAATGGATTCTGTTGTAATATCAGTGATTTTAATATCTCCAAAGTACTTGATTAATAAAGACATTTGCACTTTATATACCTTTAAGGTTTGAGAAGAATATCCCTGAATTTGTTTATCTGCTTTATAAAGATTCCAGGCTTCAGATACAAGCATAATGAACAACTCCCTGACCGTTCTATTATTAACATTATCCGCCTGAAAACTAAAAAATATACTAGTTTTATAGAATTTTATTAAGTATTTGCACCCGTTTGTTTAAGTGCATATGTTCACAAAGTTAGCGCTATTACTGCCCAGTATCGTTGTACTAAGCAATAGCCCTTGAGTAAAAGAAAGAGACGATTAATTCTAGGGTAACCGTCTCATAATAATAGTATATAAAAAACACTTTACCTGTTTTTTCGAAGTCCTAATAAGCGTTTTAAATTTTCATCAATAAATTTATTATCGGTTCTGTTAATTCCGCGACCAGCAAAATGACCCCAGACTGATTTGATAGGATGATATTCAGCATTAGGTACAAGATTAGCTTCATATTCGTTATTTTCTGCCGTACAGAAGAGATCAGTACTTCCTGGCATGATATAGGTAACCGCTTTAATGCTTTTGAGTGCCTCATCAAACGCTCCGTTATATGCTGCGTTTGCACTAATATCTGCATGTTGTCCCGTCCATAACATGGCTAGAACATTGTGTGGATCCATACTCATAAAGCTATTTTCCCAAACTCCAACCGCAAAATCTTCCAATTCCTCAAATCCCATTTCACGATAAAGTTCCTCTTTATAGAAGGTTTGCGATAATCCCCATCCTGCATAGACACGGCCCACTGCACGCATATCTTTAGAAGTCAACTGGTTTATTTTAGTAGATTCCGAGCCGACTGAGGCCATGAGTGCAGCCTTCAGTCCATCGAGAACCACATAGGTTTGCGGCCAAGTCTTTGCATTCCCGCAGAAAGAGGCAATTCGATCCACCATGTCAGGATAACTGGCCGCCCATTGGAAAGATTGAAGACCACCCATTGACCATCCAACTACAAGAGCGATTTTCTGAATGCCGAATTTTTCGGTCACAAGTCGATACTGCAACTGAACGTTGTCATAGATGGTTACATGCGGAAAATTAGCTTTTTCGAACGGTGCAGGAGTATTGCTTGGAGAAGAGGATAAACCGTTCCCTAATAGATTCGGAACGATAATGAAATATTTTTGTGGATCTAGTGCCATGCCGTCTCCAATCAACCATTCATTATTAACATGCTGGTCGCCAAAAGCGGTTGGATAAATGACAACATTATCTTTAGTTTCATTCAACTTCCCATAAGTCTTATAAGCAAGGAAAGCGCTTGGTAACGTCACTCCCGATTGTAAGGTTACATCACCTAAATTGAAAATCTCATAATTATCCATTGAGTTGTCACTCCTTTTTAAATGAAACACAAACACTTTAGAATGTATTTCTTGTATTTAGTATAAAGTCGTGTTACTTTCAATAAAAGTGAAGAGAATTAAAAGCAGCATTCAATAAAATTGAAAATTGAAGGGGGATTATGGTGGAATTGCGCCAGCTGAATACGTTCAACACGGTGGCAACAACATTAAATTTCAGTAGAGCTGCTGAAGCACTAAACTACGTACCCTCCAATGTTACGATGCAAATAAAAGCATTGGAGGAAGAACTAGATGTTCGTCTCTTTGATCGTTTGGGAAAGCAGCTTGTTCTCACAACTGCAGGTAAACGTTTTTTAACTCACGTCCAGGAGGTTCTAAACAAATTGGACGAAGCTCGGAGTGTCGTTCATGACAATGAAATTCTAAGTGGTACCTTAACGATTAGTGCTAACGAAGTTGTTTGCGCCTATCGACTTCCAGATATCTTTAAGCTTTTTCGTTCGCGGCATCCTGGTGTTCGTCTCATCTTTCGCTCGGTTCCAAATCAACAACTCAAACAAACACTCTTTGAGGGAACCTCGGATGTCACCTTTATACTCGACGAACCCATTCAATCAACGGGACTTGCAGTAGAGCCATTGACAGAAGAAATTTTTCGCTTTTTCGTTGCTCCAGATCATCCACTTGCTAAACAAACTGCATTACAGCTTGACGATTTTCACGGAGAGGTGTTCCTGATAAACGAAAAGGGTTGTCCCTATAGAACAATGTTTGACCGAACGTTTAAGAAAGGAGACATTGATAGTATTTCATCATTAGAGTTTCAGAGTGCAGAAGCCATTAAACAATGTGCAATCTCGGGAATCGGTATTGCCTTTCTTCCTAAAATAGTAACTGCAGTCGAAGTTGAACGTGGCGAACTTGTTGCTCTTCCTTGGCGATTTCAAAACTTGGATGTGTATACACATATGGCATGGCATAAAGACAAGTGGCTTTCACCGATTATATTATCTTTCATTGAAGCAGCAAGGGAGGTTCTAGCTCTAACGGAAGACAATATGTCAAAATAGTTTAAACCATTTTGACATATTGTCTTAAATCCTTACATAAAGCTATTGGACGACGCAGTTAACAACTATATAAAATCTACCACCCAAATAATACAATGGCTTTACTATAAAATACACTCTTAAATTCATGAAACAAATTATTGCGCAGTAAGAGTCTACTCCGTTACAAGAATTGCCGAATCCTTATTCCATAAACCTGCCCCATTGTTTAATAAAGAGCATACAAAGTCCTTTACTTTAATAAAAAAAGCATCCATCTGTAAAGGATGCCAATTTTCAGTCCATTTTGTTTTTAAGACCTAGCAATCTGTTCTGCTGTTTTGTTCATATCTTTTTGTTCAATCACATAGACTAGCTCTTCAATAATATCGTTTAATCTCATCTGACTAGTATCTTTATTTAAAATGATTGAAGTTTTGTATAGCAACCTTTTCTCTTGTTCAGTCATTCATATTCCTCATCTCTACCTGGTCTTACTCTTCAGTATACCCTCGCTTCATATTAATATACTTATAGTTTCGAAGTTGAATTTTTTGACATATTGATGAAGTGTAAACTTTGCTATAGCCATTTTACTTTTTCGAACTATCCTCTAAACGTAAAATATTATTAGACGAGTTAAACGAAAAGTCTTCCTTATTAGTTTTAAATAGATCTTCAGCTTTCAAGTCCTTAGTCTTGTTCTCTACATCCTTTTGAACAGACTGTTTAAACTCATTAAACTGTCGCTCTAAATCCTCCATTTTACGAGCATAAGACTCAGCTTCTTTTTTATAGAATTCTGCCTCTTGCGCATACTTTTTCTTCTCATCTGGATCACTAGAACTTTCTGCCTTGCTGTAAGCCTCTTCTGCTTGCTTTGCTTTTTCCTTTCCTAAGTTACTTAACCAATTTTTTATAAATCCAAAGGCTTTGGAAAAAATAAGTTCAGCCAATTCTCTCCCATATTTAACTAGTAACTTTAGAACCTCTGGCCAAATTTTTTCAATAAAGAATTTAACTATCACTTTCCACATAGTAAAATATACCTCCTCGTATGCCTATATCCATTATATTACAGATTTTTGGGTATACAATATAATTTCCTGTTTAATGCACACGTTAATTTAACCGCTGTTTCACCGCAGTTACCTCTTATGAAGAGCCCCAATAGTTCTCTTATTCAACAAACCTGCCCCTTTTGTTTAATAAGAAAAAGCTGCCTGGTACGGCAGCTGGATCTTAAAGTAATGCACCCTATTGTTGAATAAGCAATGTTTACTTCATAATCATAAAAAGCATATCTGATAGGAATTCTTATTGTTTGTTATACCTTTCTTTACTGAGACCACATTCGACTATTAAAAGTAACTTGTAATATGAAAAGAATGTGCTCCAACAATTACTTAAAGAATCTTTGTTATATAAATCAAGCCGTTTTTCTTTATAGATATATTGACAGGAATTAATTTATATCATAAATTATACATATAAAAACTATGCATAGATTTACTATGCATTCGGAAGGTGGACTGTTTATGAAGATAAGCAAAGAATTGCTAAAGGGTAGTACCACTACTCTTATTTTGAGTTTGCTTAATTCTAAACCAATGTACGGCTATGAAATTATCAAAGAACTGGAATCGAAGTCTAATGGAATTTTTAGTTTTAAGGAAGGCACGATCTATCCCATCCTTCACAGCCTTGAGGAAAAAGAATTAATTGTATCTTACTGGGGCGAAGGGAACGGAAAGAGAAAGAGGAAATATTACAAGATTAATAACCAGGGCAAAGAATTTATTCAAGAAAAAAAGAAGAATGGTCCGTTTTCAAGAATGCTGTTGACGAAGTTTTAAGTGGGGAGAAAATCGTATGGGATTAGATAATAAGTTTGAAATTTATATTAGAGATTTGTGTAAACGGATAAAAAATAAGGATGTACATGCCCATATAAAACTGGAAATTAACGATCACCTTCATACGCTCAAAGAGGAGGCCATGAGTACAGGACTTTCAGAAGAAGAGGCTATAGATCAAGCATTGGCACGTATGGGAGATGCAGTAGTTTTGGGAAAGCAGCTTAACAAAACACACAAAGCCCCTATGGATGTGAAAACCTTGTTGCCAGTGCTGACAGCTTCTCTATTTGGGCTACTGGTTATGTATTATTTGCAATTCCATTCGGCTTTTACAGAGCTTCAAGAACTGAAAGTTTTCAATAAAAGTCTTAGCTTCTACTCGTTGGGTGTCGTGCTCATGCTAAGCCTATTTATGTTTGATTACAGGAGATTGATGAAATACTCCAAGCACTTCTATGCGGCAACAATCCTCATACTTTTATTGACCGTTCTCATTGGTGTTAGAGTCGATGATGTGCCATTTTTAAATGTAGGCTTTGCCACTATTAATTTCACCGAAATCACTCCATTCCTTTTGGTCATTGCCTTTGCTGGAATGTTTCATTCCTGGGATTGGAATGATAATCGAAAGTCTTGGTTTGGATTAGGTATTATGTCAATACCAATTTTACTAATGGCGACTACAGGAGCCTTCGCAGCTACTATTATTAGCATCATTGTATGCGCTGTAATCATGCATACGTCAAGGTCCAGCCTTAAACAAACTATAACATTCGCAGTTGTTGCTTCTATATGGCCCATCTGGAATCTGCTGTCTCTTTCTCAGAGATACTCCATGGTAAACTCCTATACAGATCTTAAAATAGGTGAGGCTTATTTTATAGGAAGTGCCCTTCAGGTGACCCCAAGTTTCATTTCTGAGGTCCATACAGATTTTATCTTGGCGTACATCATCTATTCGTTTGGGTGGCTAGCCGCAATCACGGCTTTAGCTCTGGTTATATTTTTTATTTGTAGAATATCGATTACCGCCAAAAGTGTGAATCCCCCTTATGGTAAATTGCTAATTACAGGATTGGCAGCAGTCTTTTCAGCTCAGTTTATACTAAGCCTACTGATGAATCTCGGTTTATCTCCACTGAGTGGTGTACCCGTACCATTCATGAGTTATGGAGGTTCACATTTATTGCTGGAGATGATATCCGCAGGACTGATTCTAAGCGTATATAGAAGACGAAAAACCAAGGAGACAGTTTCCTTGACTCACGGTCCGCAAAGTAATTAAAAGCAACCCATAATGGATTCAATGCTGCAAGAAGCCATTACTAAAAATCTCAGACTATTTGCCAGTCTGAGATTTTTTAATGGATTATTTTATTAGTGATAAAAAAGTGCCAGATCCTTTATACTCAAACTGTTCTTACCGATGCGGTCTTTAATTACCTCTTACACGAACTGCTACATCTTTTAATAAATTCATTATAAAATGTGTTTATCCTTCTTGAATTAACGCACCTTTTAGTTGAATAAGGTAAATGCGACTAATAGCTATTGAGTTTTACACCTGATACTAGAAGAAAAATGACTTGACCATTATTCTCTCTTCTCGAAGTAGTGGATAGGGCGGATTTCAATCCTCCAGTTAAACTGCTCACCTGCATCCAATTGTGTGGTCGGATGTAAGGAGACCACCCTAATTGCATCCTTAATATCAAGTGCCTCTATGATGAACACACTGCCTATCATCTCATTTGTTTTGTCAAAAGGACCCTCAGTAACCTCAACCTTCCCGTTCATCCGCTTCAAGCATTTTACTTCTAAGTCAACACCAACATCCATAATTACTTGACCGCTCTTGTAAAGTTCCTTTAGGTGGGTTGACATTCGCTCAGGACAGTTTCGATCTCCGCCTTGGGGCTGGCATCCATTTTCTCTGGGTTGAAGTAACCCAAACACAAGTATTTCATTTTAACTTCTCCTTTTTATAGAAGCAGTTTTTGACTCTAATGGTATTCTTTACTATTGAGTAAAATTCGACTAGTCTTTATAAAACCCTTCTTGAACTATCCTGCCCCTTTAGTTTAAAAGGGATTTAATATAAAATGCACCAATCCTTCTTATGGATATCAACGCACCGCTCTTTTAATAAAATGTATTTTTCTCGACAAAAATTGTTTCCTTGGTACTTTTAATAATAATGTCGAAATGCTTACTGTATGGATGCATAAATACTTCGTACTGAATACGTCGCTCATTGTGAGATTGATTTAAATAATCAATGTCTGTTCCTCTTTCCTCTATATCTCGACCCAATCGTCTTTCAAGTTCTGTATCGCCATCAGTATAAAAATAAATTAGTAAATCAAATAGCTTAGGATTAGCAAAAGCAACACTCATACCTTCTATAATGGTTAATTTATTTTGTGAAGAGAGTATTTTACTTTTTAAATAATGTGTATCAATCGTACGTAAATTCATATTTTCCTTTAGCATCAGTACATCTCTTTCTAAGGAAGGTACATGATGTGCCGCGGGATGGCATGCTGTCATTTTAAAATGATGTATTGTTTCTTTATATTTATAGTTAATTACTGCGAATTTCCGAATTGATGAACTCACTATGTATGGGTCCGTATTAAGATAGTTTACATCGTACTTTAACTCTTCCATTAATTTATGTGCAAAAGTCGTTTTTCCAGCAGCTCCATGGCCAGAAATTCCAATAATCAGCTTCTTCTCCGAGTTCTCGATCCAGTGTTTGATTTCTTGAATTAATTTAATCATCATTAACTCTCATTTCTCTATTTTATTTATGTCCATTTGAAGAGAGCGTCTTCTTCATCTCGCAAATACGCCCCCTTTCCTGTTCCACAAACCTGCCCCGTTAGTTTAAAAAGAAAAGCTGCCCGGATTGGCAGCTGGTATTAAGGTCAGATTTCTGAAGGTAAAATTCTTTGGCACTACATTGCATTAAATCTCTTTTACCATTTTTAGAACTTCCGTTTCGTAGTTTAAATGCTTATAGAAATTTACCGCACGATCATTCTTGGCAAAGACATTCAGGATGATTTGATGGTACCCTTTTTGATGAGCCCATTCTTCTGCCTTCTCCATAAGTCTCTTACCGACCCCCTTGCCTTCACCTTTAGATGAAACTGCAATGGCTACAATATTTCCTTGTTCTATACCACTTAGAAAATCTTTATGTGGCTTTACTTCTATGAAACCTAATAATTCACCTGTCTCTTCCTCTGCCACAAAGATCTCTGTACCAGGGGCAGGATCGTTTAGTGATTCTTTAGCTATTTTTAATTGTGCCTCTTCCATTTTTTCAGGATCACGCCAGCCCATTAGGTTGGATTCAGCAAATCGTGTTGAAAGACTTACAAGAAAATCTTTATCTGTCTCTTTATATGGTCTGATATTCATAGTATTCCCCTTTTATTATTGAAGTTTTTAACCGTCAAGGTTAATAATTCTTCTCTCTATAAAACAATCCCTTTTTTCACTAACCCGCTCGTTAGTCGAATAAGAAAAAGCGATCCTCCATTATTGAAGAATCGCACCGTTAGCTGAAGAACAATTCCTTTTAGGGATAATGTAAATGATTCGACCCTGTTCCCAGAAATCCTTTCTTAACTAAACTGCCCCTTTAGTTAAACAAGAAATCATTCTTTAACCACTTTCCCTATTATTTCTTCTCGACTTTAAGAACCTTTATTTTGGCAGGATGTGATTCCAATACTTCACCGAACCAAACCTTCATTTTTTGACCGTCTTTATACGGGGAAAAAGAAAATGGAACACTATCTAATTTATAAATTCCTCCATAGCTTCGGATGAATTCTTGATTTGATTGTTCCTTAGCAGTTTTAACATCAAAGTCCTCATCTGTAATCAAATACCATACTCCTTCTTTATTTAGGATATATCCTTCTACTGTCATTTTTTCATTTGCACCGATTTTATTAACGAGGTCACCAAGGATAATAATTGCAAATAGAATTACCAAAAGTATCACTAGTTTTTTCATAGCTAACCCATTTATTCACTCCCTTGATTTCAATTATATGAGTATTTCAACTCCTATCCTTAGATTCCTCTTTTACTAAACTGCCCCTTTAGTTTAATACTTCATCTTCATAACACCTTATTATAAAGGGGACCTTCAGTTCTGAAATTGGTTCAAAAGCCACGTTGCATTGTCCTTCGAAATATACGGCAATGTCTAAATAATTGCTTCTGCACCACATTGTATTATGGTACTTATACCCGCACCAACTTTTTTCACAATCCACTTCAAGCCTGCTTCTCCGTCATCACTACTAGACAAACTTTTCGCTGGACAAAAAATTGCACACTCAAAATCTTTTCAAGATAGTATCCAACCTGTTTTCTTGTCTAATAATGCAGGTGAGAAAATTTCCCCATGCATTACAAATTTATACGTCCATTCGAATTGTCATTTATTTTCCCCAAAGTATAATTCTGAGGTTAAAAATTCTATATTAGTTGAAGTAATCCTTTTTCAACTAAATGCCCCGTTTGTTTAAAAAGAAAGGCTTTGTTAAATAGTATTGTTGTTTTTCAGGCAAAAAATATGGGAACGTCTGATTTGGACGTTCCCGTTCATATTCCGTTAAAGGACCCGTTAATGAAATAAGGTAATTTATTGTAATCTTACCAATGTACTTGAAGTTTATTACCATTTGGGTCATAAAAGTGGAAAAAGGCATGACCATTATCTTCTTTTATATCCTCGACCTTAACTTGATTATCAATTAAGTGTTGATGAAATTTAGATAATTCTGGACTTGTAAAGCCAATGCTAAATTCTTGTTCATTATCAATTGTAAAATGTGCAAATGTTTCATCTTCGGTAGGAACTAAGATAAGTAAGAAAGGTCCTTCATTTACTTTTAAAATTGCAAGTTCCTCAGTATTGTTTAGTAACTGGAGCCCTAATATATCTCTATACCATTGTGCAGACAGTTCTAAATCTTTTACGGGAATTCTAATATAATGTACTTGATCAATAAATGATTTACCCATAGCCTTCTCTCCTTTATTTAATCCGGTAAATCAAATAGTTCCCTTTCTATATACCTTTTTCCTTCCGCTTATTGAATTAACCTGCCCCTTTACTTGAATAAGAAAAAGCCACCTTACTTGGCAGCTGTTCTTGAAATAAAACTCACCATGAGATGAATAAAGTATCTAAATTGATTAAAACATTCTGTTTTAGATAATTATACTGTTTATCATTAGTATCTTTATATGCTTCTTCTCTATTTGAAGGAATATCCATATATAAGATGTCTTCTATAAATTGAGAAGCTGTAAAGTCGTGTCGTCTTCCATTAATCATATTATAAAAATGCCATCCATCAGGTAATTTAGTTTTCTTTATTTCTCCACCTAATAGATCATTTACTACTAATGTGGTTACACCACATTGCCCCTTTGCAGGATTATACTTACTCCATTTTGAACTTGATTCTAAAGACCAAGATTTAGACAAAGCATTCATTATTTGTTCTATTTTAAACGTGTTATTCTCCATAAAAGTCCCTTCTCTTACATCTAAATACTTATCTTAATTCTAATTAACCAGACCTGCCCCGTTAGTATAACAAGAACCAGAACTACCGTAGATAACCTCCATTATTAATATCGAACGTTGCGCCTGTATAATGTTTGGCATTATCTGATAATAAGAAGATAACAGTATCAGCCACATCTTCAGGCAGGACAGGCGTGTCGATGAGTTGATGACCTAAATACTCCTCTTTTCTCCAATTAGGTATCATACCCATCATTGGCGTATTAACCATCGTAGGAGCAACAGCATTAACCCGGATGTATGGTGAGAAATTCATGGCACAGCTTTTAGTTAAACCTAGTATAGCAGCTTTTGATGACCCATAAATTGCATCTGAGCTGCCCTCCATGCCTGACACTGAAGACATATTTATGATGACTCCCTTACGATGGCTTTGGAACAATTTTTTGCCGAACATTTGTGAGAAATAAATAAATCCCTTAACGTTTATATCTAAGACTTTATCAATTTCATCTACTTGATAATCCAATATATTTTGCGCCAAATAAATCCCGCATTATTAACTAAACCATCTACATCAGAGTGTTCTGCTTCAACATATACAAAAAATTTAGCGACCTCTTCATAGTTACTTACATCTAATTGATATGTATGTAGATCAGAGCGATCATCCATTGACCGTTTCATGCCATATAAGGAATGTTCATTAATATCGCATGCAATAACTGAAGCACCCTCATGTAGGCATTGCTTGACAACTTCTTTTCCTATCCCAGAGGCCGCACCTGTTACGATTATTTTTCTATTTTTGAGCACTTATCAAAACTCCTCACTCTATTTATTACTCCAATTAACTAAGTTTTATCAAGAGCGTTACTCTTTTACCTTATTGTACTAACCTCCCCTTTTGTTAATTAAGAAAAAAGCCGCCTGATCAGCAGCTGAACTAATTATTCTCAATTAACTTTTTTATCGCACAGACTACCACTTCCGGTTCATCATTTTGTATATAGTGAGCACTGTTTTCAGCAATTACCAATTCTCCATCAGAGGATATTTCAAGAATTTCTTTCTGCATTTCATTCCATAAATTTTGCGATTCCACAGAATAATGAGCTTTCTTACCCGCTGAAAGAACAATTAATGGTACATTTAATTTTTGTCTAGTGTCTTTCAACTGCTTTAGGCTTTCCATAAATTCATCATAATTTCCTTCGTAAACGAATTGCTTGTTATATGCTTGTTGAAAATCTTGTGACATAGTAGGGAGAAATCGTTCTCTGTAATCTTCGGGAGTAGAGTCAATCAAGACTAGTCCACAAACTTCATTTGGATATTCTGTAGCAAACATCCGCATATTTACTCCACCAAATGAATGACCTGCTAATATGTAGGGAGGTTTAATCTTGGCTTCACTAAGCAGTTCCTTTAATTCTTTTACCATTTCACGGCTGGTTCTGGGATTAGAACTTGATTCACTTTTCCCAAGTCCAGCTCTATCATAAATTAGTACACTAGAGAGCATTGAAATCTCCCTTAATACTGAATTCCAGGCCTTAGAAAAGTCTCCATATCCAGCATCCATTATGACTGTTGGCTTTCCTTTATTTTCTCCCACCAATTTAGCATATAGTTTACATTTACTTATATGTATAAACATCTCCTTATCCATTGGTTCATTCCTCTCGTTTTGCCAACTATCCTTAGTTAAAATTTAACATTATTAAAAACTCTTATTCAAAAAACCTGCCCCGTTTGTTCAATTAAAAAAAGTCGCCAATTGGCAGCTGAATCTTAAAAGTAAGGCAACCGTTTGTTTAAGTACATTAATTCACAAACTCAAAAATATTTTCAGTTATTAAAGGAATACTAATTGATTGCCACTTTGCCAAATAAGTAACTAGATAATGAAGAAACCTCGCTAACTTTACTTTCTAACAGTATATTATGTTCTAATCAGAAGGAAATTCAATAAAAAATATATCGTGTCACTCGAAAACTTCTAATTCATCGAATAAACAGTAATATCTACCGTAACATAACAAAATCAAATTAAGTATTCCTCT
Source organism: Cytobacillus pseudoceanisediminis (assembly GCF_023516215.1). NCBI lineage: Bacteria > Bacillati > Bacillota > Bacilli > Caryophanales > Bacillaceae > Cytobacillus > Cytobacillus pseudoceanisediminis. The sequence goes on from NZ_CP097349.1 coordinate 3,442,294, forward strand.
AATTTACTGGTTACTGAACTATTAAGTGAAATGACATCTATATCTTCAGTGAGTAGCTTTAAGCAATTATTAAAGTTGTTATAATTACAATAGAATTCCTCATTCTTGGCGTCTTTTGCAAATGGATTGTCGTTCCTTGCTAATTACAGAAAGACAATATATAAGTAAAATGAAATAACTATCCCGTTAACAGAGCTGGCTGTAATGTGCTGATAGATAGAGAGGTGTAATAGGAATGACTATAAATTCTCGTATTAGAATACCGGATGGACTTTGGAGGGGGCTAAAAAACTTGGAATTAATGCTCATGATTTGGTTCGGAAATCAAAATTGCCTCTTACTGTAATAACTGAACAAGTTGTCACTGTTGACCAATATTACGCATTATGGCAAGCATATTCCGATATCATCGGTGACATGGAAGTTGGAATGCTGCAACTTCCGACAGTATTTGAAACAACGCAGTATCCCCCGTCTGTACTGGCAGCTTACCATGCCCGCGATTATCGGGATGCTCTTGAAAGAATGGCTCGGTACAAAGAAATGTGTCCACCTGAAAAATTACGCATTATGGAGGAAGACACAAATTGTGTAATTGAACTGGAATGGTTTGATACGGAGCATGCGGGACCACCCCTACTTGTTGGGACCACTCTCGCGTTTTTATTGGAACTTGGACGACGAGGCACCGGTTATTCTATAAAAGCGGAATTAGTGGAATTTACACATTCATTTGGTCAAGTACAGGCGCTTGAAGAATACTTTGGCTGCCCTATCCACATTGGAGCAGAACGTAATAGTCTTACATTGCAAAGTGATGACCTTAATCGCCCTTTTACTTCCTACAACGCTGACTTACTGGAGATCTTAACACCAGTATTGGAGCAAACATTAGAGGAACAGCGACACAGTCACTCCATAACAGAGATAGTTAAGTGGATATTGAAACGCAATTTAACAGGAGAACGACTCGACATACAAGATATAGCAAGTGAGCTCGGCATGAGCGAACGAACCTTACAGCGCCAGCTTACTAATGAAGAGACCAGTTTTAAGGAGCTGCTAAAGGAAGCCCGTCATGAACAGTCAAGACAGTACTTGGCTAATCCTAATCTAGATATTAAAGAAGTGGCATTTCTTGTTGGATATAAAGATCAGAGCTCGTTTTATCGAGCCTTCCGTAGCTGGGAAGGTATGACCCCATTAAATTGGCGCGCTGAATATGCACTTATAAACGAACTAAGTTGATAACCAGCTTAAAGGAGAAATGTATCTTGGAAATGGAATTATTGAAAAAAACCGCTTTAGTAACAGGCTCTACAAAAGGCATAGGTAAAGCAATAGCGAAAGAATTGGCTAAAGAAGGAGTTAATATTCTCATAAATGGACGCAATTATGAGGAGGTAGAACGAACTGTACAGGAAATCAAATCAGAATTCCCGCTAACTTCTCCTCAAAATGCTGCAGCCGATATTGTGGATGTTCAACAAAGAGAGGAATTATTTAAAAAATTCCCGAATGTAGACATTTTAGTTAACAATATGGGTATTTACGAAATCATGCAATACGAGGATGTTACGGATGAACTATGGCAAAAATACTTCGAAACTAACGTATTAGCCGCAAATGGATTATGTAAACATTATCTGCCAAAAATGCTGGACAATAATGATGGCCGCATCATCTTTATTGCAAGTGAAGAAGCAGTAATGCCCTCCGGACAAATGCCTCAGTATTGTATGACAAAATCAATGCTGCTATCATTGGCAAAAAGCTTGTCTATACTAACAAAAGGAACAGAAGTTACCGTCAATACGATTATGCCGGGACCAACACTTTCTGAAAATGTCCAGGATATAATTGAGGGTATTTACAGAAATGAAAACATAACCTTTTCAGAAAAAGAAAAACAATTCATGGTCAATAATCTGCCACAATCTGAAATACAGCGATTTATCAGACCGTTTGAAATAGGAAGACTAGTTGCATTCTTATGCAGTCCCTATGCATCTGCATTTAAAGGCTCACCAATCCGTATGGATGGAGGAATGGTCCCGACCATTTTTTAATTTAAAAAGCTGCCAGGAGGAGAATTTTAATATTATAACATAGGTTACGAGTGGCCTATTTAATTTGTTATAACTCTCGTGCAGTACTTACCTTAGAAGTAAACTTCCGAATTTATATGAGCTTTCAAAGTTCACGGCAAAGTTCGGAGCGTTTACTTTTACTAACCCTTTACCTAAAAAAAGGCCTCGTATGGATTCTTTCAATGCCTTTATAATGGTTTCGCAGCGTACCTCCTAACGCAATTTCTCCCCAGTGATACTCATTTAATTTGTTATAACCATATCATTAGACGTTTTCTAAATATAAATATTATTCTATTTTCTTCTCGAGTGCTAAAATTCCCATAATTCGCTCTCCGTAATATTGAGGTATCTATTCCTACTTTCACTGGATATAACATTATCCTTCTTGTGCTAAACTGTCCGTTTTGTTGAATAAAAAAAGCTGCCCAATTCGGCAGCTGATCTCGAATATAAGCACCCTTAAGTTGAATCACCACCTTCTCCGTCTTTTGCCATTTCCAAATAAGCGGCGGTCATCATTTTAAGGCTATTTAACTTCTGACTCATCTAAGGCAATGATCTTTTCTTTTGTTTTTCTAAATCCAACATAAATTATCTCTTTAGTTCTAATTGAAAGTATAATAAGTTCGCTATAAAGGGTAGCGTCAGGAAAACAACGTTAAGGAATTTTCAATATTAAAAAACCTAATTTTTCAGCATTAAATGAGAAATTAGGTTTTTTTATTAATAGAAAAAGACTTATAAGTATTTATCACGAATCACTTTCATATGGTGTAACTCGTGCCCGGCAATGCCATATGCAATGGTACCTACCGAAACTGGGCTGTTCATTACAGTTCCATTACGAACCCACGCTGCATCATCAATGGTTGAAATAAGGCTTAAGGTGTTGGAGCGTATCGTGTCTAAACCAGCTAGTAACTGCTCCCAGGATAATTTGTTGAAGTTTGCCGCAGAAACGTATTGATCCTGATCCATTGCTGGGAGTGGTACACTTTCATTTCGTGCAATGGCAAGCATTCGATACGACATCACACGTTCCGAGTCGGTCATATGCCCAATCACTTCTTTTAAAGTCCATTTCCCTGATGCGTACGCCTTCCTTGCTGAAACCTCTGATACGCTGCTTAAGAGGGTAATGGTCTTAGTTCGTTGCTTACTAAGTATTTCTTCAATATCTCCATCTGGCACAAGACTAACATACCTATCCTGCTCTGGATTTTCAATAAATAATGGTCGTGGACGCACAAGAATCCTCCCCATCGGAATAGTTATTTATGGTTCTAGGCTAATATTCGACTGTCAAAAAGATATGTCCTTTATTTTTGATATTTAATTTCATTACCGCAAAATAATTGCAAATTAAACAACTTTATTATCTCTGTACAAATGATTTATGCAGTTAACATAATAATAATAGATTAATTCACTTTTTATTCCACTAACCTGCCCGGTTAGTCGAATAAGAAAAAGAGCTGCCGATCCAAATTGATCTTCAACTCTTGCACCCTTTAGTTGACCAAGGGCGATTCAAATTATTTGCTCATTATACACGCTAATTGGGTGTATTTTCTCTTGTAATAAGTTATTAATTATTTGCTTTATTACACTGGGTTCTCGCAGGTCTTTGTTTTGAAATGTTACAAGTTCATTTACTTTTATCCACTTGCTTTCAGAAATTACATTTTCTTCGAGATTTAGGGAGCCCCTGTAACCTCACCAACAAAATGAAATAAAATAACTTGATCGTTTGTACTACTAACAAAATTATATACTCCAGTAGTTCCAATCAGTTTTACTTCAAACCCTGTTTCCTCTTTAACTTCCCTCTGAGCTGAATAAATAATGTCCTCACCGTTTTCGATATGACCACCTGGAAAGTTCCACTTATCAATAGCAGTAGGTTTATTCTCTTTTATAATCAAGACTTTATCGTCATTAAAAATTGACACACTTGCTACTAGAACAATTCCATCTTGCGACATTTGATTCTCCCCATTTCCCTTTTATAGTTACAGTGATTTCTTTACCTGTTTTGCTTTCTTTCACTAACCTGCTTCTATAGTTCAATAAAGCAACTATATCGAGTTAATAACCGAAGTCCATGCTGAAGAAGTTGGTTCAATAATTTTAAAGTGGTCTATATCTGGGAGAATAACTATCTTTACATTTTCCCCTTTTCAACAGCACTTTTGTAATAATCCTTACTTAATTCTACTGGAACATGTTGATCCATTTCACCATGTATTAATACTTGTTCAACATTCATTGGCAATAATTCAGCTGGAGAAGATAATTTATAACGCTTAGGGACTTCTTCAGGGGACCCTCTAATAGTGCAGCTATGTGACTCTTTATTTTCCTTTGTTCATGTATATTCCACATCTTTACTAAGTCTGTAACTCCTGCTAAGCTAATCACTTTTTGAATAGAAACACTAAGTGGCAGCTGGATCTTAAGGTAATGTACCCGTTTTGTTTAAGTGCATTTTTCACAATCTATTCAACCTTGACTCGTTAGAAAATAGTAATTTTTACCGCCACTATATCTGTTTACTCAGTATTTATTGTGATTTAGTTGTTTATTATTGGAATCAATTTTTTATTTTCTATTGGTGAAGATAGTACTATTAATGTGGTTGAATCTCCGTAGGTACCCATCTCGTTAATTGCAACCTCTAGCGACTGAAGTGTTTCAGTAACTACTTTTACCAAAAAGTTATATTCACCGCTTATTCTATGTAATTCTACTACTTCATTTGATTTATTACAGAAGTCCACAAAGTTTTCACAGCTCTTAGTATGGAATAACAGAAAGGTTGTTATAGGTTTGTTTATTTTTTCTGGCCTTACAATAGCACGATAGTGATCAATAATTCCCTTTTCCTCCATTCTTCGTACTCTCTCGGTAACTGCCGGCTGAGAGAGAGCTACCTCTTTCCCCAGTTCCGTCATGGATATTCTTCCTTTCTCCTGTAATACCAAAAGAATTTCTTTATCCAGTTTATCCATAATGATCCCCACCTTTAATTTCTAAGTAAAATATTTAAAATAAAATTAATTTAAAACTAATTAAGACATTTTAACTGAAATTTTCTATATAACTTCTTTTTAAAATTATATAAGATTATTTACGAAGTTAATACTTCTATAAAGGAGTTAAGGCAAATTGGAAAACACTGAGTTATTAAAATCAATTAATATCGGTAACTGGTACTTGAAAACAAAAATTGTGATGGCTCCAATGACACGAAGTTTTGCAAATAACAATACAGGTACTGTTGGTAATGATATTGTCACCTACTATCGCAAAAGAGCTAAAGATGGTATTGGTCTCATTATTACAGAAGGTATTAACCCTTCCCCTAGAGGCAAAGGAACTTTTGGTGTTCCTGGCCTATACACAACAAGCCAAGTAGATGCTTGGAGGAAAGTAACTGAAGCTGTTCATGAGGAAGGAGGAAATATTGTGGCACAGCTTTGGCATGTAGGAAGATTAACACATCACGAACTGACTGGAGGACTCCCACCACAAGCACCTTCCGTTATAAAGGCTGATGGTTTAGTTCACCGATTGAGAAAACCTTATGAGACACCTGAAGAAATGTCTTTGAATGATATAAAAAATGTCATCCAAGAATATGCTATGGCTGCTAGAAACGCAATTAAGGCTGGATTTGATGGAGTTGAAATACATGGAGCTCATGGTTACTTAATTGATCAATTTAATTCTGAAGTTACCAATAAACGGACTGATGAGTATGGTGGGGATATATTGAACAGGTTATTATTTATGAAGGAAGTATTACATGCGGTTATTCAAGAGGTCGGCCAAGATAGAACTATTATTAGATTTTCTGAAATAAAAGATGATATCCCCGGTTATAAGTGGACCAATCCTGAAGTGAATATAAAGGCTTTAGTTCAAGTGTTTAAAGAAGTGGGAATTCAAATTATACACCCCTCAACAAATAATTTTACTGAAAAAATGGCTAGTGGCATGACTTTTCATCAACTAGTGAGGAAACATTGGGATGGTATTATTATTGGGGTGGGAAATCTAAATACAGAGATTGCTTCTAAGGCGATTAAGGATGGTACAATTGACCTTGCTGCCTTTGGACGCCCTCTACTAGCTAATCCTGATTTTGTTCATAAGATAAAAGAAGGACACCCTATTAAACCCTATCAAGCAGCAATAGATTTAAAATACTTGAAATAGGAAACCTTAATCATTTCGTTGGGCTACTATTATTGTTCAGCGAAATGGTTATTATACTATAAACAAATTTATTAAAATTTTTCTTGTTCAGTAAAAGGAACCGTTATGTAAAAGATTTGGTTAAATAAGAAAAAGCTGCCTTACTTGGCAGCTAATCTTGAGCATAAGCACCATTAGATTAAGTACAAGTATTGACAAAGTCGTTAAAGAGATAAAAAAAGGCAGCTTCTCTGCATCTATCTATATTCTCAAAAACCATTGCTGCAGTGGCCGGTTCTTTTTTAACGGGTTTTCTTTGTCTTAGGAATTAGGAGAGGAGTTTTCCGCTATAGAGTCAGAACTTCTATTTTTCAGAATTTCATTGATTTCGCCAACATCGCCTTTGGCATTTATTATTTCAAATACCTGATTCAGTCCTTCGCTAGTTTCCTGCTCATTGTCTTTCATTCGAATCCCTCCTTTTAGAATTCATTCATTATAGGTTTTCCAACTTTACCTTTTATATCCAGAGCGAATACTATTTTTCAACTCACTTCACAATAGAAACCCATAATTGCTTTGGAAGTTACCTGCCCATTTATAAATAGGAATGAAGATGTTTGTCTTTATTGCTGCACTCTTTGTATTTAATTATTAATAATGAAAATGCTCCTACTACTAAGGAAGATAAAAGCACCCTTATCATATCGGCTCTAGATGCAGATCATAATGAATTTGATTTATTTTTCTGTATTTTTATGGATGCAGGAGGGAAAATGCTATCAAAGCAAATTGCTAACAAAGATTTGGAACAATATAGATATGCCATAACTAAAAGAACTTTGGAGGAAATTGTGGCAGAGCTGTTCTATTTCAAAATATGATTAGCTTAAGAATACCTTTTCTATAAATAATTCCTGGCAATTCCCAAACATCTCCATTTCAATTTAAAATTGTTTTTCTCCATATGCTTTAATAATCCTGTAAAATCTCACCCATAAACTTTGGACCACCAAATAAATAACAAAAGAATAATAGCTGTTATATCCATTCTGATAGTGAAAGATCCCTATGTACTCAGAAAATAGCTCTATCCCAACACTTATAAACGCCCATCCCAAAATGAATAACAGAGATAAATTTGGCTTTATATTAAAGAAGTCATATATATAAAAGAATAGATAGCTGAATGGTGCATACATCACATGAGATAAAAAATCCATCAATTGAAAGGAAGAATTATCATTAATATCATAATAACTAACTGGCAGCACACTTAAAATGTGATCGAAAAAGAAACCAGTAAACACGCCACATAAAAGGTACACACAGGTTGTCTTATTTGTAAAACGTTTTGGCAGTTTTAACACCACTAAAGTTCCAACAATGAGCGAAATGACGATAAACCACTCATTAGCATTAAAATTATGATCATAATAACGAATTCCATTCATGTTTTTTAAATTCTCCTTTTTCCAGGCAAACAAACCAGCGGGCTATCAACCATACTAAGGCAATAGATACCACATACATAAGAGCAGAGTACAATTGATTCCACCTTTGGAAAGTAATGAGGCCAGCCCACAAATATATCCGGTCTCCCAAGCATAGGGAGATTACGATTGTGGCTGATAAAACCCATCGCCATTTTGCTTTCATGTGCGAATTTAGTATGCATGCTGACAAAAGAATTTGAAAAGGTATCACAATAAAGCGGCAAATATAAATCGCGAAAGACCCTTCCACACTTCGGGTGACTGGAACCCAGTGCAGATTGACATCAAGTATGGTGAATTGGGTAATAGTTAATATTCCGATGATGAAGTACAAAAAAACCATCTCAGTAAGAGTAAATCCTTTGGGAACAATAGCGAATACAATCATTACTAACCAGGCAAACATTGCTAAAACAGCGATTGACATAGTGATCATCCTTTAAATAGCTGTCAGATACATGTATTATTCCCAAAAGCCATACCAACATTTACAAATATAAAAAAACAAGAGCGATACACTCTATTCCCTCCTTTACTAGCCTGCCCCTTTAATTAGACAAGAAAAATAGCCGCCTATTGGCAGCTTGATGTAAAAGTTTAATTCCATGTCTTGTAAGTTGTTATGATTTACGTTTGTGTTTTTCAATAATTATTTTTTTGTTAAGTATTCTAACTTCTCCAACCATAAGCAACCTCATATCCTCTACAATATAATTCGCTAACTCTTCATCAGTAATGTCGTTACCATCAATATCAAGACGAAAATCCTGTCCTTGTAATCCACCCATTAGTAAATTCGATTTCAAAGTCGAATATCACTCTTTTATCCATTTTTATCCACCTCGTCTTAGTCTCGGGTTATTATATATATTCTTGTTTAATGAAACCATTACCTTCTTGAACTGCCTGCACCATTTGTACAATAAAAAAAGCCGCCAATTGGCAGCTGGAACTCTATATTAATGCACCCGTTCGTAATATACGAGGCGAATAGGGGCCGTGGAGAGAAAGGATTTCTGACGGACTTTATTAGGAGAAGACCTTTTTAACTATACTGCACCATTTAATGCGAAGAAAGCCCCTCTCCGGCGAGGGGGCTCTCAAAATCATAGCAGTAATTAGGATAACTTGTCTCTATCAGCTGCAGCTGGAGGTTGTTCAAACCATCCTTTCTCAATCATAATTCTTGCAGCATTCTCAACAAAATATGAATTTTTCATAATGGCCTTCAAATAAACCATCCCGATATCATGCCGGCCATTTACAGCCACAGAATTTCCGAAGGATCTAACTTTTATTGAAAACATATCCATCTTATGAAAGAGCATTAACTTATCAGAAAAAGGTGAAAAAGTGGTATTAGTTATTAAGTCATCCAGATAAGGTGGGGAAGGCAAATCTTCATCATGCAGTTTTTGCTTATAATTCTCAATATTATTTGTGGTAAGATCTTTTCCTCGTTCGAACAATTTGCGTATCTTTTCATCCTTTGCTACTTGTGCGAATGCCATAATGAGTGCTTTACTTGTTACATTATTTTCTATGTTATCGTAAAGATGTGTGATTTCCATAGCATGCAAAGGGCGTTTATTTCCAAGATAGCCGTTTAAAAAATCCTTATGAACAAATTCCACTTTTTCTGGAACTGGAATCAATGGGGGTTTACTTATTAGCCCTTTATGCATTAATATTTCTTTGATTTGCTCCATCAAATCCATGGTGGAATCCATACAATGCCTAAAAAATTCTTTTACGTCCTCTCTAAACACAAGAGGTATTGCAATACTGTAAATACTCAATCCAGCTTTTGATGCATACTTCAAGTAGTGGACATAGAATTCATCCAAAAACAGTCTGGGAGCACCTAAATTCACATCCTCTTCCGTAAAACCCTTAGGGATGGGAAATCCATCTTTCTCGAAAATACCTTTAATGGTTTTCATGAATTCTTCTGATAGTTGTAAGGCATTTTCTAATAAGGTCTTAATATGTTTATCATCAACATGCTGCAGAAAGTATTTTAAAATAAATGATGCCATGCTATTTCCCATATAAGTAGCCCAAAGCTTTCCCATTTCTGCTGATGTTAGTTTTTCGGAGGTGTTTGTTTTGTAAGAACTTAATTTAATGGGTTTAATCTTTTTCATGTGAACACCTCCTTTTTTATTTAATATTTCCTCCCTTTAAATTCATATACTTACTAATATCCATTTCGTTTTTTTAGACATAAAAAGCCCTTCTCAAATGAGAAGGGCTTCCTCCTTTTATTTTTATAACAGTTATTAATTCACCTTACCTTTATTATCTGCTTCGTTTTTTTCAGTTTCCAATCGGCATACTTGCCTTTTATTAGTACCCCTTCAAAAAATCCACCCTATTAGGTATGGCATCATTATTTTCGATTCTCTTTAATGTATCCCAAAAGCATGAGATCGCTTCATTCAGCTCTGTCACAGCCGATATATGAGGAGTGATGATGATATCGTCTCTTCCCCATAACTCGGAAGTCCCTGGCAGCGGTTCTGTTTCAAGAACATCTAACACAGCATAACGGACTTTTTTGGAATTGAGCGCTTCAATAAGGGATTGCTCGTCCACTGTTTGGCCTCTGCCGACATTGATGAAGACCGCTCCGTTTAAATGACTGAAAAACTCACGATTAAATAGCTTACTTGTTTCTTTTGTCAAAGGCAATGTGCTGATAATCCAATCTGCCTCTGCAGCCAGCGTGCTTCCAGTGCTGGTTTTTGCCACCTTTTCGAAATACTCCTTTGGTTTCCCGCTTTGCGAGACACCATAGACGGCGGATCCAAAGCTTGAAAATACTCTGGCCGCCTCCTGCCCAATCTCCCCTGTACCATAGATAACAATCGTTTGATCCTTCATCATTTTCGGAGTTTTTGGAGCCCATTCCTTCTCCCTTTGTTTTCCTTCAAAGTAGTGGTGAGCTTGAAGATCTCTTAAAATATAGCTTAAACAATACTCGCTTATTCTTTGTCCAAACGAGCAAACAGTTCTGGTTAGAAGAATCTCATGTTCCTTCCATCCATCAATTTCCAAATAATTATTTACACCCGCATTAAAGGAATGTACCCATTTCATATCGGCCAAGCGGAAGCCACGACACGGCTTGGAACCGACATAGGCATCTGCCCATGATAAATCCTCTTCTGTAATATCAGCAACCTGCTTAAAACGAAAGCTCTGAGATGTATTAGCTGGCAGCTGTTCCTGGAATTCCTTTTCATAGCTTCCTGCAACCAATATATTATGTATGTTCATTCGACTTCCCCCACCCTCTATGATATTTGCCCCCTGCGATTTTAAGTCATTAGACATTATTTTTCACGCTATATAGTTAAAGACTTTCCCATGATTAACAGATAGTGCAGTGCAATTATAGTGTTCGGATTATCTAATACTTCCTTACTCGTTCTGTTGAAGGTAAATAGAAGAAGCCTGCAGGCTCATCCTCACTTAAAATGACAATCCGATGCTGGCCTTCTGTCACTTAAACGCAGCGTGGCCATGCAATGAACTGTTCTTTTAAACTTATGTAATCCTTTTTCATAAACATTGCTGCTCCTTGATTTTTTTATTTCATTTTAACACGAGAACTTACATCCGTTATCTTGTTCCGATTTGTTCCCTGCCTAATTTGGTACTAATAGCCAGTTCTAATCATATTCTTATAAAAGAAAAAAATGAAGGGGTGCAAAGTCAATTGATAAAAGTTAAGGTTGGTTTACGGCCCATTGCCAGTAAGATAAATTTACCTACTGTTTTGAAAACAGCTATACTTCCTGGTGATTCCAAGGAAAGGCTATTTATTGCAACCCAGGTAGGAGAGGTCTTTTACATAAGAGACTCAAGCATAAGGACTTTTTAGATATTCGCCCCCGAATCCTAAAACTAGGTGCTTCTGGTGGCGGATATGATGAACGGGGATTGCTGGGACTAGCCTTTCATCCCGAATTTTATTATAACGGTCTGTTTTATCTTCATTATTCAGCAGCCGGAGCACAAGGACCGGGTGCACTTTCTGAATCGTTTAATCCTGACCCTTGTGATCCTAAAACTTTAAACCTAAGGTGGATGAATAGGGAAACACAATATGACCATATTGATACAATCGAAGAATGGATTATACAATCCAATGGCGGGCCCCAAAAACGAAGGACTTTACTTAACTTAAGAAGGCCATTTTCAAATCATAATGGGGTCAATAGTTTAAATTTTTCACCAGAAACAGGCAGACTTGTTTTAACAACCGGAGATGGCGGATCAGGCTATGATCCATTTAACTTAAGCCAGGATGATCTGGAGATTGCCGGTAAAATAATTGAAATTGATGTAGATAAGAATACTTACATCATGAATCCCCCTATTGTCACACGCTTTAATGAACTTCCCGCAGCGATTCAGGAAACCCTCACGGTAATGGCCAAAGGGGTTCGCAATATTCCAGGTATTTCATTTCAAAGATTTTATAATCAGTATATTAAATATGCAGGAAATGTCGGCCAGGATTTGGCCGAGTCGATTTATTCATTTGTTCATTATAAACCCATACCGGTTACTCAGCTTATTCAAGCATCTTTGATGAATTCTGAACCTGACAAGGAAGGATTTATAAACTTTGGCTGGCGGGGCTGGGAAGGTGATTTTCCTGCTTCGATTATAAGAGACTGCACTAATAATCAGAATTTGGATGAGAAGACAATGGCTTTTTACAATGAAGCAGCAGCACTTTCAGCGAGTCGTCTTCAGCCTTTAACTAGTTATTTTCATAAAGATCCCAGACCCGATAAGTTTGGAGGAACTGCACTGACAGGAGTGCAAGTCTATATGGGGAAAAAATCCCTGCTTTAACAGGAAGCGTTGTGTTTACCGATCTTGCCCGGAAAGAATCACAGCCTCAGGTTAGAGGGGCTTTAGCTTATACCATCATTAGACCTAATGGTAAACAAAATGACTTTAGTGTGATACAAACCGATTATAATTTTGGGTCGCAATCAGCCTATTATGTTAATTTGGGGACGAATCTGAAACAGACCAGATTATATTTAGGGGTTTATGGCTCTATGAAAGTGACTGATTTACATCAAGGCACTGTTTTTGAAATAGTTCCATAAGTATAATGATAGAATTATGCTTAATCTGATAAATATCTTATATGGATTGCCATCTAAATGAAAACCACTACATGATCATCATTTTTAATCTTTTAATAATGATTAAAGCAATCTCAACCCATAACCAGCTATAAAGGAAAACAAATAAAAAGATACCTCCCGCTGAAAGAAATGAAAAGGAATCAGAGACGGCTGGACCTAAAACTGGAAAGTGAAAAATAAATAGTAAACCCATAATTCCTAGCATTAAAAGGATTGCACCAGCAGCAATAATACTTATTCTCATCCTGAAAAAGGAAAAAGATACTCCGATGCCAAGCCCTAACAATCCTGTAGTAAAAGGAAAAATAATTAGTTCAGATGGCTGCAGGATCAATAACAACATAATTGTCAGAGAATAGGACATTACTCCAAATGGAATGGAAAACATGGAACATAACAGAATAGGTGCAGTGGCAAGCGGACTTAAAAAATATCCTATACCTGGCAAGAGGCCTCCAGCAGCCTGCAGAATAGCAGCAATACAGGTAAAAATAGACACTAGAATGAGCTTCATTGTTTTTTTATATTTATTCAATATTTTTTGAAATAGATAAACCTCATCCGTGATAGGCTTTAAAAAATACACCTGTTCACCTCTTCTATAATGGTTATATGTTACCCTACATTATATTTGCATTTTATAGAGGCGGAACAACTTTTTATGATCCATTTGCAGAGGAAAGTTAGCTGTTATGGTGCTATCTGGATAATACTATGCAAATACCTGCAACCATAAAAAAACAAGGGCCTTATTGGCCCCGGTTATTATTTGACTATTACGTTTCCAACCATTCCTTCCTGGAAATGGTACCGGCATATCAGTTCATATGTACCGGGCTGTTTTGGCTTCACGGAGATACTCGTTTCTTTTCCTGGCTGAATCTCGGCGTCAATTCCGAGCTTTTCTACTGTAAAGGTGTGCTCCTTCTTACCTTTATTTTTCAATATTAATGTTGTGGATGTTCCATTCGGAATAGTGATGACCTTCGGATTAAAGTAATCATCGTTCAACTCGACCTCAATCGATTTCCCCTTAGTTGAAACATCGGATTCGGCAAATACGCCGAATGAGCCTGGAGTTGACAAAACCACAAGCATTGCAAACACAAAGGCCAATCCTGTTACCCGCTTTTTCACAGACATTCGCAATCCCTCCTTTCCTAAACCTATTTTTTTCTGATTCACAAAATTTTATCACCATAAATTATGTTCAAAAGTGCTTTCTAAAACTGTGAATAGACCAAGATCACTGCAGAAATCCACACTTTAAATAATTTGCTGCCGCTCCTCATAAACGGCTGGGCTCCCAAATCAGCTGGTTCTTTTACGTGCTGGGTGAAGGCTGCTCAAGAGTGTCCTGTGAATTCTCAGTTTGAACGAACATGTTCGCGGTTGGCATTTGTACTTGACTCTTATGAAATAAAGACATTAGTTCAAATCTTACCTGCCTGGACGTTTCAAAATACTCTTCAGGCTTAACCAGGCCAACAATACAAAATTCGTACCCGACATGTTTATGGTTTGGATTTAAGTCTGTAATCCCGATATATTGAAAGGGTTCAACAGCCTCGTCCCCTAGCCTATACAGGCTATGAACTAATTTTTCATTGCAGATCACACTTGCTTTCTCTAACAATTCCTTTATTCTTGCTGGATCTTCCTGATAACTTACCGTAATCCGTTCAATAACCCGCATCCAGCCTTTATTAAAATTTTGTATCGCTCTAATCTCTCCATGCGGGATCGTAAGGAGTTTTCCCGACCATTCCCGAATTTGCATAAAGCGAATACTTATCTCCTCAATGGTACCTGAACTTGTCCCGTTGAAAGTAACAAAATCACCGACACGAAACTCTTTATCCGTTAATCTTGCGAACCCCAAAATAACGTCTTTTAGCATCTGCTGTGCTGCAAAACCGATGACCACACCGGCAATCCCTGCACCTGCAAGAATGCCTTTTATATCAACAAATTGACTTATTAGATAAATAACAAGGCTAATCGCAATTCCATACCTAAAAATGGATCGGGTCACACCTTGTATCGTCTGTTCTACCTCTTCATCAAAGAAATTAGACTTCCTAAAGAACCAATCAATCATACGGTTTATGGCAAATGAAAAGGTGATGAGAACCAAAGCAAATAGAGTAAATCTTAAAAGTAAAAACT
This sequence comes from Cytobacillus pseudoceanisediminis, assembly GCF_023516215.1. Taxonomy (NCBI): domain Bacteria; kingdom Bacillati; phylum Bacillota; class Bacilli; order Caryophanales; family Bacillaceae; genus Cytobacillus; species Cytobacillus pseudoceanisediminis. The sequence continues at coordinate 3,457,429 of NZ_CP097349.1, forward strand.
CCCTTATATAATTAAAAAATTCCTCTGTAAAAGTTAGCAGGTCCATCCCAGCCACTCCTTAAAAAGGAACATATCAAGGATCATCTGTTACCTTCTCCTTAAATATCGTTTCCTTAACATATATTTTCTTTATCATTCCCCATTCATCTTCAATAATTTGGCCCAAATAAAAAAGACACGTCCTGTGGAAACGTGACCGTAATGTCAATAATACAGTTAAGCTGCTTACTGTCAGCACAATAGAAAATCGGCCTAAGATGGCAGCTGGATCTGTTTTTTATAGTCATTGCAAATAATGTAGTAGTTAATATCTATATATAATACTGGCTCAAGAATTAATTATTGTTTCAGCCCTTCATTCAACAAAGACAGCTTAAGTATCCTAATAAACCTGCCCCTTTTAACAGGAAAACACCTTAAGACCTTTTTATGATTCATCTATGAATACCGCTCACCCTTGTTCATCTTATCTGCCCTGAAGCTTAATGGTGTCTCCACTCTTGCAGAAACGCCACTGTTTGATTAAGTGAGATACTCACTATATTGCCCTCCCGTAATAATAACTAAACTCTTAATGTATAGGGGACACCGAAATACGCCTTCTTTATAAGAAAGGCGCACTATATTAATTTCCCATATTAAATGCTTCACTATAGATTTTACGCAGCTTAATTGAGTTATCGTCCCACTTAATTGGTTCACCATTGACGATTTGGACCAATACATCCAGACACCTATGCCATCCTGCCGCTGTATTAACTGCCCATGAATCATCTTTAAAAGTATGGGTAAAGATCATTCGACATCCTTTCCCCTCTTCCTGCAATGAAATGTTTATCAGATCATCAACTTCACGGAAACCAAATAAATATGGCTTTTCTAATTCTGTAATGATACCCTCATATGTCGTTCCTTCCCCATCATCGAAGGCAATTTTTCCACCCAGTCTGAGATCCATCTCCCCTTTTGCAAAAGGGTACCATTGAGAGAAGGAATTGGGATTTGTAATGACAAGGAAAACATCTTCTGGATTATGGGAAAAAAATCGCTCAAATCTTAAAGCATAACTGCCATTTGACTCATGTAATGCACCAATTTCATTCATCCCTTCATCCTCCTTCTTCTAATCCTTGAGGTATTGCTAAAACAAATAAAATTAAAAATTTGTATAGGTTCAGAAAAAACATCACTATATTCAGAATTGTTTCTTTTACAAAACATTTTTTTAACTAAAAAAACAATAATCATAAAGTGTTCAACAATCTTGCCCTTTAGTATAAAAAGAACAAAACTGCCTGATCAGCAGCAGTTCTTGAAAAACCTGCCAGTGAAGCTTTTATTCTTTAAATGAAAGCCCTTCCTCTTTTAAGGAAGTTCTCATAATAGGTAAGGAAGCTGGTCCAATACCATGAATTTTTAATATTTCTTTTTCAGTGAACTTTGACAGTTTTTTCAAAGTGTCTATTCCTTCGTGAACCAATGCATTCCTTGCAGGAGCGCTGAGCTTCGAAAGGAAGCCACTTTTAGGCTTATTCTCTTTATCACAGATAGGACAGCTTTTACACTCACTGCTTTTGTAAAACTTATGTCCCTTTTCACAAACCCTTAAACTTTTATCTGCTGTCAAAATAATTCCTCCAAACAGTTTCTGATCCAGTATCATATATTATTAATTGTATATTAGATATATAAACTCGACAAAAACTATGAATGGCACTTTTCAACAAATCTGGCCAAGAAAATGAAGGATAACCTTTGTACCTTTACGGCCACTTCTTCGGGTCGTAAGCAAGACTGGAAAACCAGTAGAGAAATCTCCAATCATGGAGACGATGAATTTTACCCAAGTTTTACACCTGACCCAAAATAATAAACCAGAATAGCAGGACCTCCTATATGATCTCAGACAATGATGAGGTTTCCTTCATACGAGAGAAACTGGATGATCCGCCAATGGGTTAGCTAAATATTAAAATGATAGCCTCCTTATGTCTGTATGGAGGCTGTTTAATTAAAAACCAATTAAAGAGGAACGTTTTCAAAATGTTCAACTGCAGGAAACGGATCATAAAAATGATGCAGCTGTCTTTTCCATTCCTGATACTCTTTCGATTGTCTAAACCCAACTGTATGGGCCTCTAATGATTCCCACTTCACAAGTAATAGATATTTCCCCTTAATTTCCATACATCTCTGCAGCTCGTGAGATATGTACCCTTTCATGGAAGCAATAATTTTTGATGCCTCACGGAATGCTTGTTCATATTCTTCCTCCATCCCTTCTTTTACTTGTAGCATTACTGCTTCTAAAATCATGTAAATTATCCCCTTTCCCTGATTGTTCATTTACTGTATAGTTCCGATTTCTGATTAATGATTACAAGAGAATGTTCTAATTATTTTCCATACTTCATTTATTAAAGGAATGCAGCCCATTAGGATAATAATACAGGTGATTCCTCCATTATAGAAGACTCACCCCTTATGTTGATCAAAGTGAAAATTTCAACTTTCATTAAACCATTTGCGTAATTGATTTATATGAGCCTGATGATACCTGCTATGGTCTGCTATATGCCATATACCCCATTGGATTGTTGCTTGGTTTCCATTTTCATATTCAATTATTCGAGTTAATTGCAAATCTGTTAACTGCTGACATAACGTCTTAATCATATCCATAACGTCATCGTATTCTTTAAGCAGCACATCCAGGGGGATTCCATCAAACTGCGGTAATCGGTTGTCTTCATCCAATATTGGTCCATATTTATTCTCCAGATTTAACGGCATTATCTCACCCTTTATTCTAAACACCCAGTTCAGGTCGACCAAAGCTAGATGTCTAAGCAATTGGGCTGTGCTGTTATAATTCTGTTTAGGGCCTTTATAATCCAACTCCCTTTGGGACATACCTCCCACGATAGACTTCAGCCGTCGATAATTCCCATCCACCATAGAATAGAGCAGCCCTACAATAGGTTCCATTGTTAGCTCGCCTTTTAAATCTAAAATCATTCAATAATACACCTCTCGTTCTGTTTTTCATAATTTGTTAATATTGGAAATTAATAGACTCACATATTATATTAACCAACCTGTCCCGGTTGTACAAAAGAGAAGGCCATTTGGAAACAGATTACGATATACGATCAAATTATTGATTTACTAAAAAAAGCAACATCCCAACCGAAGTTGACATGTTGCCAGTTTAATAAATATTGTTTATCCAGCTTCCTGAACATCCTCTTTGCTTTGCTTTTCCTTCCGATTCATTCTAATCTGACCTAGTCCGAGCTGTTTTGCTTCCTGTTTTAAAGATTTTAGCAAGCTGACTGTCATTAACACTAAAATGACTGAGAATGGAAGAGCTGCGATGATCATGGTGTTTTGAAGAGCCTGCAGGCCCCCAGAATAAAGGAGAGCAATCGCAATAATCGAGAGAAGAACTCCCCAAGTTACTTTTATGGGTGTACTTGGATTTTGCGATCCATTCGTTGTCATCATCCCTAGAACAAATGTACCAGAGTCAGCTGATGTCACAAAGAACGTAACAATGATCAAAATGGCTAACAGAGATATTGCCATGCTGAGCGGAAACCCTTCTAACACGCCAAAAAGAGATTCCTCGGGAGATAATGACGAAATCGAAAGCAGCCCTGTAGATTCAGTGAAAATGGCTGTCCCCCCAAAAGTTGTAAACCAAAGGAATCCTATTAGTGACGGAACGAGAAGGACACCTACAATAAACTCACGAATTGTTCGGCCCTTTGAGACTCTGGCAATAAACACACCAACAAATGGAGACCAGGCAATCCACCATGCCCAATAAAAAATCGTCCATCCATTAATCCAGCTGCGTCCCTCTTCATTCAGGGGTGCTATCCTAAAACTCATGTCAATGAAGTTTTGCATATAAGTCCCGATCGTATCGGTGAATAAATTAAGGATAAAAAGTGTCGGTCCAAAGCTAAAGACAATCAAGAAAAGGACAGCCGCAAGCCCCATATTCAAATTGCTTAGCACTTTAATTCCCTTACTTAGACCTGTTAAAGCCGAAATCATAAACAAGACTGTCACAATGAGGATAATAATGGTTTGGTTTGTTATCGTACTAGGTACATCAAAAAGGTAGGACAGTCCCCCGTTGATTTGCATGGCACCAAATCCCAAAGAGGTAGATACCCCTAAAACCGTAGCAATAACCGCAATGACATCAATTGCCTTCCCGACTGCCCCATCCGCATGTTTTCCAATCAGCGGCCGTAAGGTTCGGCTTATTAAACTCAGCTCCCCTTTTCTGAAAGTAAAATAAGCCAGAGCCATCGCAATCGAACCATAGATAGCCCATGCATGGACCCCATAATGAAAGAAGGTAAATCTCATTGCATCCTTAATTCCCTGATCAGTACCCTCTTGGCCTGTAGGAGAACTTATCATGTAATGGCTAATGGGTTCAAATGTTCCATAGAAAATTAACCCAATCCCGATACCTGCACTAAAAAGCATCGCAAGCCAAGTTGGACGGGAAAACTCAGGCTTATCCTCCTGCTTCCCGAGCTTTATCCGGCCAACTGGACTTACTAATAAATAGAAGCAGACGAACACAAATAGCGAAACAATCACTAGGTAATACCACCCAAACGAATCCGTAATCACGCCTTGTGTACTGCTCGTGACCTTTTCTAACGACGCTGGCATTGTAATTCCCATAAGAACAAGACCAGCCATTATTGCTAATGATACATAAAAAACAGTTGAAGCATTTTTCATATAAAGTTTTAACTCCCATCTTTGATATATTCGCAGTGGGTTACTTCGAATGGTGAACAAATAAAAATGCAAAACAAACAAAAATATTTTTTGTGAAGTATTACGAAACGCACCCTTAAAAAATTTGCGAAAATTCATTTATTATTATCTTCGTCATTCTTACTAACATAAAATCACCATTGTCCATCTTTTGGGTATTGGAAAAATAGATAGATAGATAAATACGGCAGAGGTATTTTGGTTGTGAATTATTTTACAGGCTTGTTGGGGAATATTTAAATTTTAACAAAATGCGCTAAACCAATCACATACAAAAAAGAGGCTTATTTGGGATTCTAGACTTTCATTCCCTGCTCAGAAAGATTCTATAGGACATAATCTTAATATAACTCCCGAATCCTCTAATAGAGTCCATATTTCAAGAGAGAACAGTTTTCAACGGTTTAAAATCCTGATTTCACACGGCTTAAAACCCTCCTGTCTCCTTCAATACTTTCAAAAGTGATTTTATTGGGAGCACTATAAATAATGTTTGAAGTATTTTTTGCAGATAAGGAAATAATGGATATCGGAATTTCACTATCATTTCCAACTGCCGCTTTTTAACTTAATTAAGAAAAGCCCGCTTTTATGAAAAAATTGGGCTCTTCTTTTCTTATCATTATTTAACAATATACACGGCACCTTACCTTTAATGATGGCCAGTTATTGGGTGAGGAAACTTATGGGTCTTCCAGGATTTTTTTACATTCCTCTTTCTTGCAGTGTCTATGCTGTATGAATGCACGTGTGAAAGATGGGCCTCTTTCTGATTGAGTATTCCCGCTCATCCAAATTTCAAACTCCATGAATGTACCCCCGATTTTGTCGATATTGTTGAGGTTCAGATTGAATGCAGGAATGGAGTAGTTATTGAGGCTTACATACAATAAACTATACAGGATTGTGACACAGCATCTTGTTTCCGTCAGACTGTCAGCATTGAATCATTTGCTAATTCCCGATGCAATACATCTCCCATGCGCTTCATCCCTTCAATGATTTTCTCTTTAGGCATATTAGAGTAATTTAAACGCAATGTATTTGTTTGTGTGCCATTTGGGAAAAAGGGAGCACCAGGTACACAAGCAACATTGTTTTTCAGGCACTCTGTAAATATATGTGCTGAATCAATGCCCTCTGGAAGCTCAACCCAAATAAATAATCCGCCTTCCGGCCTACTGTAAGATATATTATTGGGGAAAAATTCTTCAATGCAAGATAACATAGCTGTGCATCTTTCTTTATAAACAGCTTTTATTTTATGAATGTGCTCTTCGATATCGTAAAGCTCCATATACTTTGCCGTAATTCTTTGAGCAAAACTATCAGTGTGCAAGTCAGCTGTTTGCTTGAAAGCAACATACTTATCAATGAAAAATGTGTGTGCACAAATCCATCCAAGCCGAAGACCGGGAGTGAAAATCTTCGAGAAAGTGCTTAAATAAATGACTCTGCCTTCTGTGTCAAAATGTTTTACTGGAGGGAGTTCCTTTCCAGCAAATCTTACAGCACCGTAGGGATTATCCTCAACAATCAGCACATCATATTGATTAGCAAGCTCAATCATTCTTTTTCGCCTTTCGAGTTTTAAGGTCCGGCCAGTAGGGTTTTGGAAATCAGGAATCGTATAAATAAATTTTGCATTGGGATGCTCCTGCAGCCTTTTCTCCAGCTCTTCCATCAGCATTCCATCATCATCCATTGCCACTTCAATAAATTGGGCCTTATATGACTTGAATACATTAATGGCAGCTAGATAAGTCGGACTTTCGCAAATAATAGTATCTCCCTCATTGATAAATAATCTTCCAGTAAGGTCGATTGCCTGCTGGGATCCTGATGTAATAAGAACATTTTCAAGGCTAGAGTCAATCCCAGCCATTTTCATTCTCTGACAAATAGCATCTCTCAAAGGAATATATCCTTCAGTCGTACCATATTGAAGGGCAGCCGCACCTTCTTCGTTCAATACAGCACTGCAAGCATCCTTTAAAGGGTCTACAGGAAACAGCTCTGGAGCTGGCAGTCCTCCCGCAAAAGAGATTACTTCTGGTCTTTCTGTTACTTTTAATATTTCACGTGTCTCAGAAGATGTTACAAATCGAGCTCTCTCAGCAAATTTATGTTCCATTTATAAACATTCCTTTTATATTTTTTGGAGTTAATGATCATACTGAAAATTCAGTCACTTATACTTATACTTTTCTCTTTTTGATGGATACCTGCCCAAAAAACAATGGGAATCAACAGTAATGAAAGAATAGCACCAGAAATTGAAAGGGCTGCAAAGCTGGAATATGCTACAACTATTCCCGACACACCTCCTCCTAATGCTCCTGATAAAGCAATCCATACATCGATAGAACCCTGCGTCTTAGCCCGAGTAGAAGCGTGAGTTGAATCTACAAGAATGGCCGTTCCGCTAATTAAGCCAAAATTCCAGCCAAGTCCGAGTAAAACAAGGGCTAAATTGAGTGCGGCCATTGAATCAGCAGGTCCCGCTGCAGCCAGAATGCCAGAAGCAAGCAGCGTAATAGCAGAAGCAATAGCCATAGGAGCACGGCCAATTTTATCAACAAGGAAACCAGTAAGTAACGAAGGCAAAAACATCGCACCTATATGAAATCCAATGACAAGCCCAACTTCATTCAAAGCATGGCCATGGTGTCCCATATGAATGGGTGTCATCGTCATAATGGCCATCATCACAAATTGAGTTAAAACCATTACGGCAGCTCCTGCAAAAATGCCTCGCCTTTTTATCGATGCCAAATTAGAACTTTTCTCTAAATGATTCGTTTTATTTCGTGCATCTGATATTGCTTTTGCCACAATAAAGGGATCAGGACGGAGGAACATAAATAGAACGAAACCAGCAAGTATATACGCTGCAGCCGCTAATATAAAGGGACCTGCTAAAGCAGGAACTCCTATGGATATAGCAAAATCCCCCATTACATCCACCAGGTTTGGCCCGGCAACAGCTCCGAATGTGGTGGAGACCATGGCCAGGCTAATAGCCTTTGCCCTTTGTGCCGGGTTTGCCATGTCAGTTCCAGCGTAGCGTGCTTGTAAGTTTGTAGCCGTTCCAGCCCCGTAGATGAGCAGTGAAATAAATAATAGCAGAATGCTATTTGTTAATGATGAAACCACTACCCCAATGGCACCGATGCCTCCAGCCAAAAATCCGGCGGCAAGTCCAGGCCGGCGGCCAAACCGCTGAGAAAGCCGTCCTACCAGCAGCGCAGCCCCTGCTGACCCTAAAGTAAATAACGCTGTTGGAATTCCCGTTACACTATCTGTCCCCATCATGTTTTGCGCCAGAAGTGCCCCTACTGTTATCCCGGCTGCAAGTCCTGCTCCACCAAAAATCTGGGATATGACAATGACAATTAATGTTCTTTTGTATAGTTGCTGCTGTTTTTCTGAAGAATTTATGCAGCTCTGCAGCCAAGCAGATTGGGGGCTAAAACTTTTTCACTATTTTTAACCGGCAAAATCTAACCTCCCTTATTTTCATAATATTCCAACTAGATTTCAATCATCTTAACACGTGCAAAAAAGCCATACAATATTATAATTGTATGGCAAACAATATTAGATAAGACTGTCTAACAGTCGTTTAAGGATAATCAATCCTCTCTCAAGCTCTTCAAGCGTTTCCGGGGCACAAACAGAAACTCTTACTGCCCTCTCCGGACAACTGTTTCCTACTACAAACCGTTCTGCTGCAAATACCTGAATTCCTTGCTGTTTAGCTAACGCTTCAAATTCAGCCCCTGTAATCTTGCCTGGCAATAGCAGCCAGCGAAAGATGCCTGTTTCAGCACCTAAGCACGTAAAGTCTGCCAGGTACCTGTTTACAAGTTGATTTCTGCGAATCGTCTGCTCCTGATGGCCCTCAATCAAGGCTTCAAATTGATTTGATACAATTGTACGTGCTGCCAGTTCTGCCAATAATGGCGAAACGGAAACATTCAAATTATAAAGTGCCCTTGAAATTGGCTCCTTGAATTGACTCGGCACTGCAGCATAGGCCAGCCGCAGACCCGGTGCAAACGATTTGGATAAACTTGCAATATAGATGACCTGTTCTGGTGCAAATGATGCGACTGCCGGCAGTGGTTCTTTGCTGAGAAGATGGTATGAAGCATCTTCGATAATGAACTGATTATACTTTTTGGCAATGGCTGCGATCATTTTTCGAGTCTCAACCGACATAAAGGAAGCTGTTGGATTATGATAATCCGGAATCAAGTAAATGCCTTTAATATTTTCAGTTTTACACGCATATTCAAAAGACGCTGGACACATTTCATAGTTCTCTGTTTTTATTGGCACCAGCTGCACACTAAGCATTGCTGCAGCCGTTTTTAAGCCAGGGTATGTATGCTGGTCTACTCCAATGCGGTCTCCGGGCATACATAGACTTGCCAGTGCAGCAGCAATGGCATTTTGACCCCCATTCGCAAATAAAATGTGATCAGCGGTAGTTTCTAACCCGCCTCTGCGGATTAGCTTTACCGCTGCATCCTTTTGCCAATGGCTTTCTCCTCCCCTGCCATAACCAAACCATTTTTCATAATCTGTCTCCTGCAGCATACTTTTCAGCTGGAGCATCAGCGGCTCGAAAGAAGCATTATCCGGAAGTGTTGCCCCCATTTCAATTAAGTGCTTCGGCTTTGTATCTTCTAGTAAATACGCATTCGATAACGCACCATACGATACAAAAGTGCCGCTTCCGACCGTTGCACTTAATAAGCCCTTTAACTCACAAACTTTAAATGCTTTTGAAATAGTGCTCAAATTTAAATCTAAATAATCAGCCAATTCCCGCTGTGGAGGGAGCTTGGTTCCGGGCAATAGCACTCCGTTTAAAATATCCTGTTCCAATTGCCCTGCCAGCGCTTGATAAATGGGCTTTTCTGTTTTATCAATGAATGGCTTCCACGTCATAGGATAGTTTTCAAAAGAATTAGTCGGCATGGTACGCACCCTTTTTTGTACAAGTTTTCAATGAGCTGTTTCTCCAATTATAACCCTTGTTCCACTCCACTGCCCATTTCATTTAAAAAAGAAAAATTTTAGTTTTTATTCTTCAAATACCTTTCCCAATCGCTTAGATACATCATAGATTTATCTTCAGGCTTAGATGGTAATTTACAGATAAACTCCAATGAGTTTCCATCTGGGTCATGAAAATAAACCATTGCATGTGTCTGGTCTGGCATTACAATGGGTTCAAGAGGTTTAAAGCCGAATTCTTCACGCATTTCAATGCCGCGCTTTTCCAGCCACGTTTTGGCATTCTTTAGATCTTCTAAATCTACTCTAAATGCAATATGTCTGATGGATGGATGATAAGAAAATTGTACTTGTTCACATTCCCATAACCCAAGCCAGCTTTCATTCTTAACGATCCAAAAAAATGCAGTTTTCTCATATTTTATGGCTAATTCCATTCCCAAGCCCCTGTAAAACTCAATTGACTTGCTGATATTACTTACCGGTAAATGTGCTTCGTACAGTCCTTTAATCATTTTTTCACTCCTGTCCTTCATTTTCTTAGCATTAATATACCAGTAACGGATCCATATTTCGTCCACAATATGGATGATATTTTCTACTGCTTTAAACGTATTGACCTCTTAAGGACTTTCCAAAACAAAAAAGCTGCCCCGCATGATTGTGCGGGACAGCCCATACCTATTCGATTACTTCCACACGCACGCTTTTTCGCCCCCATTGGAGGGCATCGCTGCGATTAGGAATAAACACATCTATTGAACTTCCATTTATGCCGCCGCCTATGTCCGCTGCTATCGCAACTCCATAGCCTTCAACTTTTACGATAGATCCTAGCGGAATGACACTGGGATCGACAGCAATCACTTTCGCATCAGGGTACTTATTTAAATCCAGACCCATCCGTGTCACACCTGAACAGCCCTCACAATCTGCCGTGTACGCTGTGCTTTCCACAGTCAATGTTTTACCGGCTGCTGAACCGCGCTTGGCCTTTCGGTCCAGCTCTGCTCTTGTTCTCGGGCCGGCAATTCCGTCTGCAGTTAGACCTCGCTGTTTTTGAAAGCTCTTGACGGCGCTCACTGTGCCATTTCCATAAATTCCATCTAAATTAGATTCATAGTGACCTGTTTGTTTCAATTGATATTGAATTTGGATGACCTGCTTCCCAATGTCTCCATATCTCAGCACTTTTAACGCATGGCTTGTTTGCGATCCTGCAATTCCATCAACCTTCAGATGCCGCTTACGCTGAAAATCCTTGACGGCTTCCACTGTGATAGATCCATAGTATCCTGTCGATGTATGGTACGGGAAAACCCCTTTTGTCATCAGGTAATCCTGCAATTCGGCAACATCTGACCCTGATGATCCATTGGCAAGTGTCCGATCTCCAAGTGCCGCTTCTGTAAATGAAGGAGCGGCAAGCATGAGAACTCCAGCCGCAAGAACCATTAGCATGTTTCTACATCTCTTTAACATAAAAAATCCTCCCCAATTTCTTTTTACATAAAAGAATTCGGGAGGAAATGACATTATTCGTGTATAGAAAGCAGAATCACAACGTTCGGCCCTGTATAATCCATTAATTTGAAATAATGTGTTCTATTTTGTCTGAGTAAATATTACGCGACATAATGAGAAAAAAGATCACAAAAAGTGCCTTTTTTCAAGCTAATTCTGCGCTATTTGAATAAGGTTGCCGCATGTATCATCGAAGACAGCCAATGTGACATCGCCCATTACTGTCGGCTCAATCGTAAACTTCACTCCCAGTTTTATTAATCGGTTATATTCTTCGTGAACATCAGCAACGCCAAACATTGTTGCCGGAATTCCTTCTGCAAATATCTTCTTTTGGTATTCTTTGGCGGCCGGATGTGCATTCGGTTCCAGCAATAGTTCCGTACCTTCTTGATCTTCTGGAGAAACAAGGGCGATCCACCTGTGTTCCCCGACTGGAATGTCATGCTTTTTTACAAACCCCAGCGTTTCTGTATAAAATTTTAATGCCTTATCCTGATCCTGGACGAAAATACTGGTAACAATTACTTTCATCATGTTTTTGCCTCCTTTGATATTTGTGACGGATGATTCTGTACTAACCATCTGAGCCCCAGCAAAACAAGCCCGCACATTAGTTAGAATACCTATTCCGCCTTTAGTAAATTACTCTAGCCATCCTTTCAGCAAATTTTTAAGTGGCTGGTTATTGAAAATAATTACGCGATATTTTCCCTTTCGTTCGGATTTTATAAGCTCTGCATCTTCCAATACAGAAAGATGTTTAGCTATTGCCTGCCGCGAAATGGAAAGATCGTGCTTCATAATGAGACGAGCCGTTAATTCATACAGCGTCATCTCTTTACGTTCGGACAGTTCGTCCAATATAAGCCGCCGAGTCGAATCACCAAGTGCTTTGAATATAGCGTCTTTGTCCCAATTCATATTTCGATTATAAGCAACCTTGTGGTTACTTGTCAACACAAGCAACTTAAGGGTTGCGTAATGGTGGTGCCGTATCAAACTCGACGGTAAGCACCAATGTTGTACCATATGGGTTTTCTGGCTCAAACTGCTCAAGGATATTACGGAACAGGCCTAGCCGAATCCAAGCGAACAGACTTGGCCTTAGCTTATGAAGAAGCCAATCTAAAGACATTGGGAATCACCAGAAAATGGTTCGGTATCATGGCGAAAAACAAGTGGTTTGAACAGCCGCCACTTGCTCCCAATAGAAAAGAGCTTGCTCAGGATAAATAAGTTTTCCCCCTCATTTGTGTGAGCGATGTTCCCCCAGTCAATGTTTTACCGGCAGCTGAGCCGGGCTTGACCTTTCGACCAGCTCGGCTCTCTTTTTATTAATCTCCGCCCCCGCCGCAGCTTGAACAGGAACTGCAGGATGAGCAGGAACTGCAGGAGCTGCCCGACCCGCAGCTTGTACTGCTTGATAAAAGCTTGCTGCTGATTTTCATGTAACTGGAAAAATCATCATAATGAAAATAGGACACAGATAAAAAAGGAACAAGCATTGCGTTATAATTTTGCTGATTTTTTCTTTTTCTCATCATTTCTTGTATAGCGCTTTTTTCGTAATTTTTTACTTTCTTTGCTGTTTTTTTCATGGCAGAAATAAGTGAGATCACAGTAGCCATATACTTGCTATCACTCTTAAAATAGAGCTCTATTAGTTCATTTTCCGGCAAACGTTTAAACTCATCAATTATATTTGGAGGTACAGGGAATCTGTAAAATCCCTTATAAAGATGGATATTTTCATTTCTTATGAAAAAGAGCTCACCATACACCCAATCAAAAAATCCGCGTAAATCAGGTTCAGGCGACTTTTTTAGATTCGGACTATGATGAAGAGTGCTTCCTAAATATTCTTTTGAAAAATCATCATATTCACGGGTAAACATGAGCATCTGATGCCACAAATCATCAACCTTTTCGCTGAACATAGGGGACTCTTTTAAAAGAGAAGTCAAAATAAAGTAGCGTTTTAAATCCAGCAAACGCCAGCTGTACTCATTTTCTTTTAGTTTAATTTCTTTCATTACCCTCTCTTCTACGTTCCCCATATAAGTTTTACTAAGAGATCTCTCCAGGTGATCACTTAGCTTTTTTAACCCTTTAATCGGCTTTATATCTAATGATTTTGGAGATAAACCAAATTTAAATGAGACCTTTTTTCGCAAAAATAAAATAAACCAGATAACCACTGGAAGCATGAGTAACCAGACCATGTAATCCCCCTTATACATTTCTTTATTACTATTACGAATTTCATTGTCGAGGGTTCCATATTTTTCAATTTTTATATTCATTAGTCCAAAAGAAAAGCCGCCTTCACGGCAGCGCCCAATATAAGAACTATTTAAGATAATATTACACCCGCATAATCCCCTCTTAGTACTTGTTTCTCATTCTGGTTCGAACAAAGGAAAGAGGCCGCAATGGCCATTCTGTTATGGACATTAAATCGCACCTTCAAGAGTATGTCGAACTCTCTGATTGCCAATGTAAAAGTTGTTCCTGGCGTATATGGATTTGTGAAGAAGGCAGGTCAAATGATACTTGAAGGGAAGGGACTAAGGGAAGTTGAATAAGTCCTGCCTTTTCTATCTTTCGTACAGGCCCGAAAACAACTATTGGTTCTCCATCGAATATTCAAATGATTTTGGTTCTATATCGTATAGGTTTTAAAAAAATTAAAGGCTGTCCATAAAAGACCGTAACTTAACGATCTTCAGGGACAGCCTCCATCACTTTTGCTATATTCTTTCCTGTTTTGGAACAAAGACGGCAGGTGAAGCACTTATTGCAATGAATCTCTTTTACGGAAGTCTCCTTGCTTTCTTCTTTTAATTTGAGTGGACTAGTGGCAGTCATTAAAAGAACACCCTTTCTATTGGACACAGGTTGAAATTTTTCAATTCATTTGATAAACAGGGAGAGAAATTGTCTCTATCCCCCTCCCTGTTCTTTAAAAAAGCGAGAATTCCGGTAAAAAGCAGGCTTTAATTCACAGTCTTACTTTCCTTTGTCTCTATTGCCTTTAGATGGGCTTTCTCTTTCACATTTTTCGTTTCTTCATTCTCTTCAGCACCATTTGCTAAGTCACGGGTCGCTTTCTTGAATTCCTTCAACGTATTGCCAAAAGCTCGTCCAATTTCCGGAAGCTTTGAAGGTCCAAATATAATTAACGCAATCACCAGGATTAAAATGAGCCCGGGTATCCCGATATTCTGCAGCATCCTGCACCTCCGTAATCTGGATGGCTATTATCCTCCAGAGAATTCCCATTAAAACTCATATAAATTTAGCACTTATAGAATTGGCATTCCATGACGCTCTAATGCAGCTGCTTCCAGTATGCTCATTCCTTGCTCTTCGGCAAGTGATGCGACTTTGCCGGACACAATCGGGCCGAGGCCGGCAGGCGGAGCAGCATGTCCCATGGCCCTTTGGCGGGCAGAGTTTCGCCTCGCAAATGGTCCCCAAATCGCAAATGTGATACCTGGGGTTTGAATATTTACAAAGAACGTATTTCCATCAGGGGAGAATGCCGGTCCGGCAAATTCAGAGCCATTCAATGTGTTCTCAGCAAAGGTATAAACCTTTCCCTCAGGTGTCAGGCCAATGATTCTGTCATTCCCGCCGCCATCTTCAGCAATCCAAAGGTCACCCCAGGGACTCATACAAATATTGTCTGGCATTTCCAAATCATTTTTATCAGTGGATTCATAAAAAAGTTCTAATGTATTTGTAGCAGGAATGTAGCGGTAAACACGGCCAAGGCTGCCATCCCCGGCACTCGTATCGTCAAACCAGAACACACCAGCAGAAAAGAACGCACCTTCTAAGCGGCTAAACTGAATACAGCCTTTGTCTTTGGCATCCTGCTGTGCGCGTTCTGGATTGATTTCCTTCCACACGACGCCAAATTTTTGTCCTTTTTCAAACGAACTTGCTTTAGATGCCGGAAGTTCATCGATTGCCAATGCCTCCAATTTCCCTCCTTTTTGAAGGGAGCCGAGAGTCCGGGTACGGTCATTTGGAGTAAACCGATAAAGGAAGCTTGGGCTCGCATCTTCTGTCAGATACCATATCCCTGTTGCAGGGTCGACTGCACAGGCTTCATGAGAGAAGTAACCCATATCACGGATTGGGGTTTTCGACATTTCGTTTTCCGGATCAAGCGGGTTGACTTCAAAAACAAAGCCATGTCCCAATTCCCGTGTCTCTTCACATGTTAACCAAGTCCCCCAGGTTGTGGAGCCACCGGCACAGTTGCGGATTGTACCAGAACTTGTCACATACTCCTGAATAACCTCTCGGTTCGAACCAACGACTAATGCAGTTGTACCTCCTGCAGCACCTTTGCTCCAAGGATTTTTTCCGTTTACAGGGTATTGAGAATTTGTGCTGTTTTCATGATTCCGTACAAGAATGGTCGTGTTTTTCTCTCCTCTATAAGCAGCCATTCCATCTAGCATGGCAGGCACGAGGTCCCCGTTTGACATTTTATCGCCCGTTTTGGATATAATTTTGTAATGGAACCCTCTAGGAAGATCTAATATTCCGTTTGGATCTTTTACTAATGGGCCATATCCGCCAAAACCACTAGTTGGATTGTTGCCTGGTGCTGCAGCTAATGTCTTTGTGATGCCGCCTAAAGAATAGACACCCGACGCTCCTAAAGCAACTGCTAACGTACCTGCTCCTCCAGCTTTTAAAAAGTCCCGTCTGTTCATGCCGCTATTGTTCAATCTCATCCGCCTCCTGATAAATAATTTGATGACTTATGATCCTTTGCTTCCGTGTCCACTATCATAAGTTATCAGACTATTCTTAAATGAATATTAAATATATGTAAGGCTTTAGTAAAAACCTATTAAAAATATCGATTAATTTTTCATTGATGAACTGGTTAGGATCTTGAAATAGGCGTTAAAAAGATTCTCATTTTCATAGATTTAGGATCTAATTTAAAAGACTTATAAATAAAAAAGGACAGCGAAACTTTGACCTGCTTTTGTCAGCACTTTATTCATATGGGATCTATCTGTAGTTTGGGGGATTATTGGAGAATGGCTTCAACGCTACTTTTTGTACGATCATTCGAAAAAAAGTGTCTTGAAAGCCAGCCTTTCAAGACACCTTACAATGATTAACTTATCATTCACACATCACATTGTACTAATATCAATTACAAATCGATACTTCACATCTGAAGCTAATACTCGTTCGTAAGCATCATCTATTTGATCAGCTGTAATGACTTCAATCTTTGGAACGATGTTATGTTTTGCACAGAAATTCAGCATTTCCTGAGTCTCACGGATGCCTCCAATCATTGAACCCGCAAAGGAACGGCGATGGCCGATGAGTGAGAACACATTGACTGACAATGGCTCTGCAGGAGCACCCACGTTAACCAATGTTCCGTCAAGCGTGAGCAGTGAGAAGTAAGCATCTATGTCGATTTTCGCACTTACCGTGTTAATAATTAAGTCAAACGTTCCGGCAAGTTTTTTGAAAGTTTCCGGGTCGCTTGTGGCAAAGTAATGATCTGCTCCGAATTTCAGGCCGTCTTCTTTTTTATTCAATGTTTGCGAAAGGACTGTCACTTCTGCACCCATGGCATGTGCAATTTTGACAGCCATATGGCCAAGGCCGCCCATACCGACAACCGCTACTTTCTTGCCCGGCCCAGCTTCCCAATGATTTAACGGCGAATAAGTAGTAATACCCGCACAAAGCAGCGGGGCTGCCGCATCAAGCTCAATGCTATCAGGAATTCTGAGTACGAACTCTTCCTGTACTACAATGTGCGTAGAATAGCCGCCTTGAGTAGGCTCGCCGTATTTGTCCACACCCGCATAGGTTTGGATATTTCCTTTGAGGCAGTATTGTTCTTCTCCTTTACGGCAGTTTTCACACTCACCGCAGGAGTCAACCATACATCCGACTCCTACCCGGTCTCCTGCCTTGTACTTTGTCACCTCAGCTCCTACTTCCGCAACAATTCCTGCAATCTCATGCCCGGGTACGAGTGGATAGTTCACAGGCCCCCACTCCCCGTGAGCAGTATGAATATCGGAGTGGCAAATGCCGGCATATTTAATTTCAATCAGAACATCATGCAAATCCAGATCACGCCTTTTAATTTCAGCCGCTCTAAACGGCTTGTCGGGACCATCAACAGCCCGCGCTTTAGCAGTTATCATAAATAAGACCTCCTGTATTTTTTAAGAGAATGATAGATTTAAAATAGTACTCAATTATGTCCCATCATTTATCTCTTTTCACAACCATGTTAAGGCTTATAGTTAACTCTAGGTCAAGCGATAAATTTAAAATTTTTTTCATGCTCATTAAAGTGACTTTGACATTTACAAAATACCATGGTAATCTCACGTCAAACCTTATAGTTAACTCTAGGTCTATATCTATAAGAATAGGAGATAAATAATGAAGACATACACGATCAGTGAAGTGGCAAAGGAATTGAATCTGACAGTATATACCCTCCGCTACTACGATAAGGAAGGTCTGATGCCTTTTGTAGAACGGACCCCCAGCGGAAACCGCTTGTTTAAAGAATCCGACCTTAGCGCTCTAAAAGTAATAGAATGCCTGAAAGCCACCGGGATGCCTATAAAGGAGATTAAAAATTTCATTGATTGGTGTTCTGAAGGGGATGCCACACTGCAGCAAAGATATGACATGTTTCTGGAGCGAAGAGCAAATGTAGAAGCACAAATGGAAGAACTAAGAAAAACAATGGAAGTCATCGAGCATAAATGCCTATACTACAAGACTGCACTGGAAGCCGGAACGGAAGATATTCATAAAGAAGATAAAATAGAGATTAATAGCTGACAGAAAGCCGCCTGTATTTAATACAGATGGCTTTCTTTTTAACTAAAAAAGGTCTAATAAAAATCACAGTACACAATCCAGTCATGTTTTTCTTGATTATAAAAAAATTAGAAACTGCCACTATCTGCAATGTTGAAATGGGCCTTTTCATCAGAACTTAATTGAAATACAAAGGGGTACTCTTCTCAAAAAAATTCCACCTTGTGCAAAAGCAGGATACTTTTAATCTTTCATCACTATAGAGATTGAATGAAAATTCCCGTTAGGTTAATTGGCAGCTATATTTCAGTTGTTATTAACTGATTAATTGACCTCTGCCAATCCGTTTCAAAAATTTATAGAATGTCTCCCGCTTTTTCCCCATTTGTGAGTAGACAGATATAATCTTTTCTACAACAGCGTACAGTTCTTCTGGCGTAAGATTCTCCACCAACAAGGAACCAACCTCAGCGTCTTTGCCTTTTGCTTTGCCTCCAACATATAAATTGTAATGCTCTCTAATTTTCATAATACCTATATCGCTTAACAGGGGCTCACCGCAGCCAATAGGGCAGCCAGTATACGCAACCTTTAAGGTAAAGGGAACAGGCTTGCCGGCTATACGGCGATTTATCTCTTTTGCTACTGGCATTCCCTCTTCCTCTTCCCCTTTGCAAAAATTACAGGTCCTCAAGCTTTTAACAAAGGATCCAACTGGATAACATGCTAATCCGACATGCTGGAATTCCGCTATAATCTCTTCCTTTTTATTTTCTGGAATCTCTATATAGAGTTGTTGAAAAGTTGTTAACTCAAGTTCTTCATCTTCATCCATATACTTTGAAATCATCAATAGTTGTTTAGAGGAGAGTTTTGCACCAAATCCTATTCCTCCGTTTATAGCTAGCTTTATTTTTTTGAATCATTCTCCATTTTTTTCTCCCCTTTATACTCCTTTATTTACCCTACCAACAGAGGGTATAATAAATGGTTAAAAGTATAACCTCCTCAGTATCTAGCTGCAGGAAATATCTAATTTTAAATTTTTAGTATCTTCTTTATTTCACCTATATTTTGTTCAAACCCAATAAGGACCTTAGGCTTACTCATCCATCCTAATAAGGATTTATTTTTAAACACAAAAGCTGGAACAATTCTAGTACCCGTAATTTTAATTAGATCTTCCTCTTTATGCGGTTGTTTTGTTAGATCGTATTCAATATAGGATATTTTATTTTGGGAAAGAAACTCTTTCCCCGCCTGGCAGTCTGTTCATGTAGGTCTTGTATAAAGCTCAAGCTGAACTATTGTCATAATCACTTCCCCTTTTTTGTTTATTTAACTTCTATAACGAATGGGTAGACATTCACTTGTCCTTCAAATTTGAATTCAGCCCAAACCTTATAAATGCCCGGCTTATCAAATTTCGTGTCAAATACTGTTTTATCATCTGCCACAGGGTGAACATGGATATATTTTTCTCCATCTTCATCCAAGACAACAACATGGCCTAAGGCGCCTAAATGAGGCTCAGGTTTTGCATCCTTCAAATCAAAATTAAGAGTTACCTCTTTGCTGATCTCAAATGATTCAGCAGTTAATTCAACCGTTTTACCATTGATTGTCTTTGTAAAATCCGTATCGGCAGCGAGATCGTTATTACCGTGTTCATGATGCGCTTCACCAGCATGGAATTCAATAGGCATTACTGAATATTGAAGACCTTTTGGTTTTATATCAACGAAAGCTTTATATGAATTACCCTCTAAACTTACTTTCTGTTTGTAGATTCCATCTCCCATTTTCTCTGGATGTAAATGATGGTACTCTTGTAAGTCTGAACCTACGACAATAAAGTGCATGTATTTTTCATGGGAAACTTCCAGTTCCGGAACATGGTTATTTTTATCTTTTAACTCAATGGTGATTTCTCCGTTAGCGTAGGATACTTTTGGTGTAACTTCGCTAATAGTATTTGTACTATGGTCCCCGTGGTCGTGGTTCATATTTTCTCCCTCCTGATTAGTAGTTTTTTGATTAGCGTGTTCCTCAGTTTTTGGATTTATACTTGCATACACATTGTAGCCTGCGATAACTGCCCCAAGGTACACGATAGCCGAAAGCGTCCAAATCAAAATACCTTTTTCAAAATAGGTCCCTCCTTTCTACATTTAAGCTTTTAACTTAATCCTTTGAAGCCTTAGTGCGTTAAGAACAACCGATACAGAACTAAATGCCATCGCTGCCCCCGCTAACCAAGGAGCTAAGAAACCAGCTGCTGCGATTGGAATTCCTATGACGTTATAGGCAAGTGCCCAGAATAGATTTTGTTTAATATTCGTGATTGTTTTCTTACTCATGAAAATCGCATCTGCAATACTCGATAAATCGCCTCGGATGAGGGTGATGTCGGCTGCTTCCATTGCCACATCGGTACCTGTACCAATCGCCATACCGATATCAGCTGTCGCAAGTGCAGGGGCATCGTTGATTCCATCCCCAACCATGGCCACTTTTTTACCAGCTTGCTGAAGCTTTTTTACTTCTTCAGCCTTGCCTTCTGGTAAAACCTCCGCAATGACTTTCTTAATTCCAACTTGGTCCGCAATAGCTTTTGCTGTTTGGGTATTATCCCCTGTGATCATTACTACTTCTAAGCCCATTTTGTTTAAGCGGGCAATGGCTTCTTTAGATGTATCCTTAATGGTATCAGCAACGGCAACCATACCTGCATAGCTGCCATCAATTGCTACTAACATAGCTGTCTTCCCTTGCTTCTCCAAGTTCTCCATTTTGGACAATACTTCATGAACATTGACACTATATTTAGCCATGAGTCTTCGTGTCCCGATTAATAACTGCTTACCTTTCACCGTTGACTGGATACCGAAACCAGGGATAGCTTCAAATGCCTCCGATGACCCAAGATTAATTCCTTTTTCTTTGATACCTTCCACAATGGCTTCTGCAAGTGGATGTTCGGAGTTTCTTTCAGCTGTGCCAACCAGCGTAAGAAATTCGATTTCATCTATTCCTTCTGCTAAAATGACATCCGTTAAGGACGGCTTACCGTTTGTAACTGTCCCTGTTTTATCCAGGATAATCGTATCTAAACGATGTGTTGTTTCAAGGTGTTCCCCACCTTTAAATAAAATCCCAAATTCAGCTGCACGGCCTGAACCGGCCATAATCGAAGTTGGTGTTGCAAGACCAAGGGCACAAGGGCAAGCAATAACTAGAACCGCAATGAATTTTTCAAGAGCATCTGCAAAATCTCCAGGATTGATATAGAAAAACCACACAAGGAAAGCAATAATCGCTATACCAACTACAATCGGTACAAAAATACCTGAAATTACGTCTGCCAATCGCTGGATTGGTGCTTTAGAGCCTTGGGCTTCTTCAACTACCTTAATGATTTGAGCTAAAGCTGTATCTTTTCCAACCTTTGTTGCTTTAATTTTCAAGAATCCATTTTTATTAATTGTTGAACCAATAACGCTATCTCCAATCGTTTTATCAATTGGAATACTTTCACCCGTTAACATTGATTCATCAAGGGCTGATCTTCCTTCCACAATCTCACCATCTACCGGTACCTTTTCACCAGGTTTCACATAAACAATATCCCCTTCTAAAACTTCTTGGATTGGGATAATCATTTCTTGGCCATCACGAACGACTGTTGCATTTTTCGCCTGAAGTCCCATTAACTTCTTAATCGCCTCAGATGAGCGGCCTTTCGCCTTCGCTTCAAACAGTTTACCTAATAGAATTAAGGTAATAAGAACAGCACTCGTTTCATAATAGAGCTCAACCATGTGGCCATCGGAGCCTATCGATGCAAAGCTTAGATACAAACTATAGAAATATGCAGCTGATGTACCAAGAGCAACTAGCACATCCATATTTGCACTCTTGTTTCTTAACGCCTTATAGGCCCCAACATAAAACTGTTTACCAACCACAAATTGAACTGGTGTCGCCAGGGCTAGCTGTACCCAAGGATTCATAAACATGTCGGGCAGCCAAACGAATGACGTAAATTCAAAATGACTAACCATTGCCCACAATAGCGGGAATGATAAAATGGCAGAGAAAAGAAACTTTCCTTGCTGCTTTTCTATCTCTTTTTGTCGATGGTCAACCTGTTCCCCTGCATTTTCTTTCTTTTGTTCAAGGTTATAGCCTAACTTTTTAATTGCCTCTTTCATTTCAGGGATAGAAACTTGCTCAGGATTATATTCAACCAGAACAGTTTCTATTGCATAGTTAACCCCTGCTTTTTCAACTCCATCCAGCTTATTTAAGCGTTTTTCAATTTTATTGGCACAGGCTGCACAGGTCATTCCTGTAATATCAAACTCTACTTTCTCACTTACAACGTTATACCCTAAAGATTCGACTTTCTCCTTAAATTTTGCTGTGCCAGTTTTATCTGGATCATATTTGATGTTTGTTTTCTCAAGGGCAAAGTTCACGTTGGCGTCTTCGACTCCCTCGATTTTCTTCAATCCTTTTTCAATTCTTGTTGCACAAGCAGCACAAGTCATTCCAGCAATTTGAAGGGTTGCTTCCTTCTGGCTCATATTTTTCACTCCTATCGTCCTCATACTCCAGTGGGGTATGTTTTTTTCCGAAAACAGATCGCGCTGAAAAGGGCACGATCTGCTTCATTTTTATTTAACAACTACATAAACTTAGGCTGGTTGTTCGATATCATATCCTTGTTCTTCAATAACATCTGTAATTTCGTTCAAGCTTACTGTATTTGAATCAAATGTCACATCCACCTTACCCTCTGAAAGATGAACCTTGACAGACTCAACACCCTTTAACTTCCCTACATTACCTTCAATTGAATTGACACAATGCACACAAGACATTCCTTGAACGTTAAGTGTTACTTGTTCCATAAAAAATTCCTCCTTAATCATCGGTATATATACTATACCACCGCTGGGTATAAAATAAACAAAAAATTTTATTTAGTAATTTTAGAAATGGTCGTTAAAAACTCCTTCACAATGTCTGGATCTTCTTCTTCAACCTTGTAATGACACACGTGTTTATATGACTCTCTAACAAAACTCTGGAAACGGAATCTAATGCAGCCTGAGCAGCTGTGATTTGATGCAAAATATTATCACAAAAAGTTTGCTTAATCGTCATATTTTTTATTCCTTTAATTTGCCCTTCTATTCTGTTCATCCTTTTAATTAGCTTTTCCTGTAAAATATTCGGATAATTACCTGTGCCTTTTTCTTGACAGCTACAACAGGATTCCTTTGAAAACACCAGTAGTTCTGCCAATCATTCCACCCCTTTCATTTTTTTGTTTATGTGATTAATTTGTATTACGCTTTAAATTTACCATACCCATGATGGGTATGTCAATATATAAAAAATAAAACCAGCAATCGAGTGCTGGCTTTTGTTATTGTGACTTAGAAAATCGTTTAAATACATCCATTAATTCCTGAATCGCTTCTTCTCCATTACCATCTTTAATAGCATCTGAAACACAATGTCTTGTATGATTTTCCAGCAGATGAAGCCCAACATTATTCATGGCTGAATTAATTGCAGATATTTGAGTTAGGATATCTACACAATACCGGTCATTTTCAATCATATTTTGAATGCCGCGTACTTGCCCTTCAATCCTTTTTAATCGAGTGACTAACTTATCCTTTTCTTTTGTTGACCTATGGGTCAACTTTTCTTCTTCAGAATTATGCATAAACTCTCTCCTTCTTATACATTAAAGTATACTCGTCTGGGGTATGATATATTGTACCATATATTATTTAAAGTTCTATTTAAGAGAAATTTTAAGTCTGTGTTTTTCATTTGAAGATATCCCGACTGTCGGTGCAAAAGAATAATACCAGTAATGGGGAAGGGTTAACATTTTTTAAATAATTCGTTTTTGAACAAAAATTCCCAGTTAGTTGAAAAAGAAAAAAGCTGCTCGATTCGCAGCTAATTTTGTATATAAGCACCCATTAATTCAATACCTTTACCAATTCAATTTCATCTCTGATCGGAATACCATCATTTCCAATTAAGGGTATCTCGGGTTTTAACTTTCTTGCTCTCTCCACCGCATTATTAATAATTTTGGACAGGATAAATCCTCGTTTCTGATAAAACTTTAGTGCTAATAAATTATCGTTTGTTGTTATGAGTTTAAGGATTTTGCAATTATTCTTTATTGCAAGATTTTCTACTTCTTGAACTAACGATGTACCTATCCCCTTACCTTCTTCCATACTATCTAATGATATAATTTCGCATTCCTTATCTTTAATTATGTATGTGATTAAGCCAATGATATTGTCTTCTTCATTTACAACAGTAATACCATCTAATGCACTACAATCATAAATTCCACTGGATGTA
Organism: Cytobacillus pseudoceanisediminis; assembly: GCF_023516215.1. Classification (NCBI taxonomy): domain Bacteria; kingdom Bacillati; phylum Bacillota; class Bacilli; order Caryophanales; family Bacillaceae; genus Cytobacillus; species Cytobacillus pseudoceanisediminis. The sequence continues at coordinate 3,482,044 of NZ_CP097349.1, forward strand.
ACCATTTCTGGGCTTCCCCATTGCAACTTAAAAAACTCTGTTATTTTATTTCTCGGTAAATCCTCAACTGCGTAAGTGTTCATTATAAGCCACCTCAAATGTTATAAAATCTTTTTCCCCTCTTGTGTAAAATGAAAAAAACAACTGGCTGGCAGCTCTTGAATCTTTCACATAAAGTCATCATGTAGAGCCTGCCTATTATCTTTTAGAATAGAATATACATAGGTATCGTGTGCTTCCCCATTTTGCTGCATATAACCTCTTAGAATACCCTCTTTTTGAAACCCGGCTTTAGTCAGCAATTTATTAGATGCCTCATTATCCATAAATACAACTGCCCCAATACGAGTAAGATCCAATTCTTGAAATCCATATTGAATAACTTTCGACACAGCTTCGAAAGTATACCCTTTTCTCCAATGTTCAGGATGTATTTCATATCCTATTTCTGCACGCTTATGTTTATGGGACAATGCATTGAAGCCAACAGTCCCGATTATTCCTTTCTTTCCTTTTAATTCAATTCCCCAGCGCATTCCTTTTTTCTCCCTGTAGCTATTTGCAAAAAAGTCAACAAATGCTTCAGCTTGTTCCCTCTTTTCTAATGTTTCCTGCCCATAGTAACGAGTTACATTGTCATTAGAAAAACAAGCGTATATACTCTCGGCATCTTCTTTCACTATTTCTCTCAGCTTTAATCTTCTAGTCTCTAATGTCGGTATCACTTTTCTCTCCCCTTAACTCCTATAGCTATACTCTTTCTTGAAAATATCTGAAGAATATTTCCATCAGGATCTGATATAAAAATGGCAAGGAAACCCTTCTCCCTATTGGTCATCACCTTGAAATTTTCTGTTTGCAGCAGTCGATAATAGTAAAATATCTTTAAAGGCTGATGGTTTTTAACTGCTGATGAAAATTCATTTATTATATTGTCATTGTATGGCTGTTTATTAGTAACTGGAGAAGTATTTTTCTTTAATGAAGTTCTTGCTCGGTGAAGGGCTGTTTTAATTGATTCATTACTGACTCTCAGCATTGCGGCGATTTCCTCAGAAGTATATTGGAACACATCTTTTAACGTTATTAGCATAGCCTGACGGAGTGGAAGTGTACTATATAAGATTTCTAATAAACTGTCCCACTCCGTAAAATCCCAACTTTTCTCAAATAACTCATGAGGATCGATCAGCATTTCACTTTTCTTGCGCTTTTCATCAATAAAAATATTTTTGGCAATGGTGTACAAAAAGGTTATGTTAATCACCCGGTCTGGCTCTTTTTCTTTTATTTTGAAAAATTTAATCAGTGTCTCCTGGGTTAAATCCTCGGCCAGCCATTCTGAGGATGATAAGGATAAACAATATTTATACAGCCTCAAAGAAATCTCCTCAATAGTTAAAGATTCTGTAATCATTATATCCCCCGAAAATTTTCATTATTTTGTAACTTTTCTTTCATTATAATCGTTTGTATAGGAACAAAAAATAAGGAGTGTGATTTTGCATGTTTAAGGTAGGCAGTGTTTTTATTCCGGTGACAGATTTGGAAAGATCTAAAAAATGGTATGAAGTAAACCTTGGTCTAACGAAGGTAGATGAGTGGCAAGAAAATGGGGCTGATCATGGTGTGGGTTATGTTTTTGAGAATGACGTCACAGGTCTTGCTTTAATAAAAACAGAAAAACCCCAGCCAACAGAATTTACTGTAAAAGGAAAAAATAAAAACGTATATTATAATTTCGAAGTAGATAATATCCAGCAAGCTTACGATCGGTTGAAACAAAATGGAGTGGAAACAACAGACATCCATGATTATGGGATTATGAAAGGGTTTGATTTCTTTGACCCTGATGGGAATACCTTCAGTGTGGTAAGCGAAGAAATGAATTCGCCCTATCATAAAGACAATTTGTAAACTTAAATAGTGGAAGCAGCGAATGGTGTGCTTCCACTAACCTGGTTTTTAGCATGCGTGGATACCTCCTGCTCCATTAACCATGAAGTCTTATACCTTCAGCTTTACATCGCAATGTATAAAAGAACTGGACGATTTCTTTCTCGCAAAGAATAGACTGCTTCATTTTTTCTAAAGTCCTTTTCCCCGTCCGCCTATCTATCAAGGCGAATATTTTAATCAGCATGTTGTTGGATTTTAATGATTTTTCAATAGGCAGCAGAAAGTATTCCTCTACGGCATCAAAGAAATCATACTGAGCAAAAATCCCTTCGTCTAATACCCATTCATGTGCTTCATCCTAAATCACTGATTCCTGGCTCCAATCGGTATAAGGGATATGTTTCTCTCTTTTTATTTCATATGTTCTTCTGTTTAGAGCGGTCTCAGAAGTAATGGTACACATATTGAGTACTTCCTTTTTATCAACCGTAATAAAGGCTCTCCCCAATTGATCGTGAGCCCTCCTGTAATTGGTTACTGTAAACTGCAGCCTTTCTTTCAGAGAATCACATTTAAAACTGTCTAATCTTTTCTTTACCTTGCTCCATTGCTGATTCCGCAACATTTAATCCCCCTAAATATTTTCCATTATCAAAATCCCTTCAGATTAATTATCTTAAAGGGTCATTCAGTTAACAACCTTTTTATTCCATCTCCAGTAAGCAGGACAAAACCAAAAGAATTCCCAAATCCCCTTTAGCCAACAACAATTCTAATGTTACACTAGAATTAATGGAATAATTTTGAAATGAGGTTAAGGGGATGGAGGAAGTTATTTTAGAAATTAGTGATTTGAGAAAGAACTATGGTCCGAAGTCCGTGCTGAATGGTGTATCTTTTCAGGTGAAAAGCGGGGAAATCATCGGGTATATCGGCCCGAACGGCGCTGGGAAAAGCACCACTGTCAAAATCATGCTTGGCATTGAAGATGATTATTCAGGACAAGTCAAAATCTTTGGCCAGGATATTTCAGATGGGAATATTGAATATAAAAGAAAGATCGGATATGTGCCGGAAATCGCTGAAGTATACGATAATTTGACCGGCCAGGAATACTTAACCTTTGTTGGCGAATTGTATGGCCTTGATAGAGACCTCGCCAGTGATAAGGCAAAAAGCCTGATGGAACTATTCGGCATAGGGGAAGTCTACCATTCCCGGATAGCCTCCTATTCAAAAGGAATGCGTCAAAAGCTCCTCATTATCTCGAGCTTACTGCATAATCCGGAACTTCTGTTCTTTGATGAACCCATCAATGGTCTGGATGCGAACAGTGTTATGATATTCAAAGAAATCATGGCGCAGCTTGCCGAACAGGGAAAAACGATCTTTTATTCTTCTCATATTATGGATGTGGTTGAAAAGATAAGCAGCCGCATTATTCTTCTGCATGACGGCAGAATTGCTGCTGATGGCACCTTTGAAGAGTTAAGGCAGCAAAATACGGAAGGTTCACTCGAACAGATCTTCAACCAGCTTACGGGATTCAGTGAACATAAGGAACTTGGTGCCAGATTTGTTTCAGTAGTAAGGGAGATGTAGGGATGCAGGACTATCGCACTCTTAAACTATTGGATCGTTTTGAGCGAATTTTCAGCGGCTTTGGCGTAGACTACAAGATAATGAGAAGACTCCTGCAAGTAAAGCTGACGATGGATGGACGGCGTGTGCCCACCATTTTCTCGCAGAATGCCAAAAAAGAAAACAAGGAAAAAAACAATCAGTATATAAAATCTCTATGGATTTATGTATTGTTTGGGCTGTTTTTGATTCCATTTGTGCTTATGGGGGACAATTACCTATTCCAGATGAGCCTCTTTTATGGGATTTTCACCTTTTTCGTTATGACCTCCATGATTTCCGATTTCTCTTCGGTTTTACTGGATATTCGTGATCGTAACATTCTGTTTCCAAAGCCAGTCGACCGAAAAACGATCAGCACGGCAAAAATGGTGCATGTTACGATTTATCTTTCTTTCCTTACTATTGCGCTTGCTGGAATCCCTTTGATAGTGGGACTTATCAAAAATGGGCTCTTATTTTTCCTTATTGCTGCGGTAAACATCATCCTGATTGACCTATTGGTTGTTGGTTTAACCGCACTGATCTATTTATCAATCCTGCGATTTTTTGATGGGGAAAAATTAAAAGATATCATCAACTATGTCCAAATTGGGCTTTCCCTTATGATCATGGTTGGCTATCAATTGCTTATTCGCTCTTTTGAGTTAATTGACTTAACGGTCTCTCTTCAGCCAAAGTGGTGGCAGGTGTTCATCTTTCCAATGTGGTTTGGGGCAAATATCGAAATGATGATGAAGGGCACCTTCCAGCCGTTTTATCTCATTTTTTCAGCATTAGGACTCATTGTTCCGATCCTGTCCATCTGGATTTATTTGAAATTTACCAGCACTTTCGAGCAAAACCTGCAAAAGCTTGCTTATCATGGAAAATCCAAAGAAAAGAAACGAAGTAAAGTAGGGCAATTCCTTCTCAACATCATTTGCCGCTCACCTGAAGAAAGAGCAGTTTTCAGATTTGCCGGCAGCATGATGAGAAATGAACGGGATTTTAAGCTAAAAGCCTATCCGTCTCTGGATTTTTCCATCGTGATTCCGTTTATTATTATCATGAATACTCTTCGTGAAGATTTTGTACAGCTATCTGACAGCAAGTCCTATTTAACGATTTATTTTAGCTTAATCATCATTCCGACCATCATGATTCTTCTAAAGTATTCAGGGAAATATAAGGGTGCCTTTATTTACCGGGTTGCCCCCTCAAACAGCTAAAGCTGGTGTTCAGCGGTACCATCAAGGCATTTATCTTTAAGTTATATTTGCCAGTTTACTTGCTTCTGAGTGCACTATTCCTTTTCCTGTTCGGGGCAAAAATTCTGCCTGATCTTGTCGCTGTATTTATCAGTGCCTGTCTATATGCGGTCATTTGTTTTATGGTCTTAAAGAAAGCTCTGCCCTTTTCGGAGTCTTTTGATGAGTACAATCAAAACGGCAATAGTGCCATTATTTTCGGATTAATGCTGATTGTAGCCTTATTTGCCGGACTTCATTTCGCCAGCACATTATTGCCATATGGAATCTATCTGTATTTGGGGGTTTCGATTATTTGCCTGGGTATTTTTTGGAAGCTGGCTTTCAATATTAGTTGGGAACAGATTGTTGAATAACCCGATTGGCGTTTAACAAAGGATGGTCATTTTGATATCGGGATAACCGCATAAATTCTCCTTCGCAGATTTTAATCTGAATATGTTATATGCTTTAGCTGCCAATATTGGCAGCTCTTTTTTTGCCTCTTTTAGTAGTGTCACCTGATGTTTTACGAATTCCAGTCTTCTTGCAATAAAAATAGACATCCCGCAAAAGGATGCCTGCTAATATAAAAGCATTTTAAGATTTTATTATCTGGACCAAACTAACTTGATAAACGACATCCCAATCATTCTCGCCCCCATAACCAGGCCACCTCCATATTGCCTAAGTTAATAGCTACAACTATAGCTGTTGGGATCGTTTGTGTTTTTCCTGGGATATTTCCGGTAACATTCATAACAACTGGTGACCAAAAATCAGCAGCCATTTAATTTATTTAAGGCCTTTAAACCCATACTCTTCAAAAATACTCATTGATTTTTCATTCTGAAGATAATCATAGAATAAATTGGCTTCCTTTGGATGACTTGTATCCTTAACCACTCCCAAAGGATAAATAATGGCATCGTGAGTGTTTTCATCTGCCGTGTCCACGATGTTAACTTTTTCAGATACTAATGCATCCGTTTTATAAACAATTCCAGCATCCACATTATTTGTCTCTACATATGTAAGTACTTGCCGAACATCTTTGGCATACACCACTTTTTCTTCCATGTTTTTCCAAATACCCGTATCTTCTAAAGACTCCTTCGCATATTTCCCTGCAGGAACAGATTCTGGAGTGCCGATAGACACTTTATCTGCTTCAGCAAGATCATTAAATGATTTAATTCCAAATGCTGAATCTTTCGGCACCACTAGTACCAGTTCATTCCCAACTAAATCAATCCCATTCTTTTCCTCGATGAGCCCGTCCTGTACTAATTTATCAAATTTATCCTCTGCTGCTGAAAAGAAAAGATCAACAGGTGCTCCCTGCGAAATTTGCTGCTGAAGAGAGCCTGATGCTCCAAAGTTAAAGTTTACAAGTACATTCGGATGTTCTTTTTCGAAGCTTGCTTCAATATCTATTAAGGCATCCTGGAGGCTTGCTGCTGCCGAAATAGTCAATTCCACTTTCTCTTCGGTTCCTTCCTGCTTCTCCTCTCCTGATTTTTTAGTTTGGTCATTATTTGAACATCCAGCCAATGATAAAAAAAGGACTATTAATGAAAAAAATAACAGGTACTGCTTTTTCATTATAAATCTCCCTTCCCAATTTGTTATTTCTGATTATAACTAATTATAACTGCTAATGCCCTGGTTATCGTCAGATACTCTGGGCAAATACAGTGAAAAAATCAGCCTGCAAGGCGATAAGGTCTATTTACCGGAAGCTTCAACAGCTATATTCAATAAACAGCTGAAAGAAACCGGCTAGTATCCATTATGAAAGAAATTCAATCTTCCACACAGTTTCAGTCAGAAGTAAGTCATTAGAGGATTATAATACTTCCAAGACAGGAGTATGAATCATACTAAAAAGGAAGGCACAATGCCTTCCTTTCAGTTTGTAGACAAAAAGAGTTCGGAATAGTCTCATTCCGAACTCTTTTTTCATTTTTTGTAGGACTTCAAGTAATTACAGAGAATTGCAGACCTCTCCGAGGTTATCATTTAGGCCATTTCTGGACCTTGCCAAGTCCAGTTGGCCATTTTCTTCAAATTCATGGCAGCGAAAGTAAGCATCGCCTGCATCGACATTTTTTTAAGTCCCCTGAGGGTTGTCCAACGCATGCCATGCTTTTCTTTTGCATCTGCGAATACTCGTTCAATTGTTTCTTTGCGTTTTTCATAGATCGGTTTGACGTCTTGATGGTGGCGAAGATGATCTGCTTCTTCCACATGTTCCTCCCACACATGACGTTGAATCAGTTTTTGATGTGCTTGACTCTGTGTGCATTGAGACAAGAAAGGGCATCCAGCACAAATTCGAGGATCTGATTTATATTGACGATACCCTTCCTTTGTAGTTGTAGTATATTTTAATATCTCACCAGTTGGGCAAATGTAACAGTCAAAATGCTCATCATAAACATACTCATGTTTTCTGAAGAAACCCTCTTTTGTGCGAGGTCGTGTGTAAGGTAAAGCAGGTGTGATGTCGTGTTTCAATAAGTAGCTCGTGATAGCAGGTGTTTTATAGGCTGCGTCTGCCGCAACAGCTTTTGGTTTACTAACTTTCTCAATGACTTGTTCTACCAATGGCTCTAAAATATGACTATCATGCGTGTTACCAGGGGTTACAATTGCGCCTAACACGAAGCCGTTGCGGTCTGCGGCCGCATGGAAAGAATAAGCGAACTGTTTTGTACGCTCATCTTTTACATAGTAGCCACTCTCTGGATCTGTTGTACTTTCCTTGATTTCTTTGTATTCTTCTTTATCAAACTTATCTGGTGGAAACGGCTTTTTTCCATGATCCTCGCGGTCTTGGTTAATCTCCTCTTGAAGGCGTTCTTGATAAGCACGGGTTTCTTTTCGAACAACTTTCTTTTCAAATTTGCGTTTATTTGCACTCGCTTTTACATGAGTAGAATCTACAAAAACGTGTTCAGCACTAATTAAATTCTTTTCAGCTGCGGTTTTTAAGATTCGGTAAAATATTTGTTCAAAGAGATCGGTGTCTTTAAATCGGCGCTCATAATTTTTACCGAAAGTTGAGAAGTGAGGAACTTTATCGTGAAAGCCATATCCTAAAAACCATCGATAAGCCATATTCGTTTTCAATTCTTCAATTGTTTGACGCATGGAGCGAATACCGAAGGTATATTGAATAAATGTGAGTTTAATTAATATTACAGGGTCAATACTTGGGCGGCCTTTTTCTGAATACTTATCTTTTACCAAGTCATAGATGAATGAGAAATTAATCGCCGCTTCAATTTTGCGGACCAAATGGTCCGCCGGTACAAGTTCGTCTAAAGCAACCATTTCAATTTGATCCCGTTGAATTGGATTATGTTTTGAAAGCATTTAAATCACCTCAAGCATTGTATTACTTCTATTTTAAAATAAAAAAGACTGCAGACAAGCACGATTTTCATCGAGTTTGTCGACAGTCTGAAAGGAAGGCACAATGCCTTCCTTTTAATATTTTTGAACCAGCAGTGCTTACTTAAATGAATCCCGCTAATACAGCTTATTACTGTCCTCTGCAGCTCCTATCGCCTCAGATAATTCCGTTAATGAATGGTATAAAACATTGCTGTTTTCCGTTAATATAATGAAATTCATATTATTATAGAATCGGAATCCAACACCCGTTAGCTAAATAAGAAAAAGCTGGCTCCTTCAGCCAAGATTTCATTAGCACAACAAGCTCATACATAACTTAATAATCGATGGTGATAATAACAAACGAGGTGAAATTTGTGGTTCATAAAATATTGCTTTCATTCATTCACATGTTTTTGCTAATGAATCTAATCGTAGTAAATGCACAAACCAGGCCGAATATTGAACTTCTTGATATTGAAAAAAATGAGATAACAAAGACAGTCCCAACAAATCCTAAGGTACAATTCGAAGCTGAAAAAATAATTAAAGAAATTGATAATGTTGTTAAAAAGTTAAAACCAATTCCAGACAAAGGCTACATGATTAAAATCCCCTTAGAGCCGTCTCATCGAGTAGAAAACAAATGGATATATGCTTTGATTGATGAAATGATCATTATCATTCCAAAAAACGAAAAGCCATATTTACTCTTATTTGATGATGAAAATAAATCTTGCTTTTTCACCTTTGACTCAAAAATTGATCCGTTACTAAAAACATTAGATTTTTCTCTTTAACAACCCCTTATCGGTCTTTGTAACATTTTCAACAAATCTGCCTATTTAGTTAAAAAAGCAGGTCGCAGAAATAGCTCTCTTTAACAAAATTAATAATTCATCTATTTTATTTAAAAATAAATGATTTCGATGTTAAAAATCCATCTAGAAGAACAGTTGTCCCAGAAACCCTGCAAATAGGACTGATATGATAAAAACAGGTATTGAAATGAATATTTTATTTCGTAATTTAATAACCTCGAATCGTCTATATAACTTACTTACAGCGGTAAAAAGAATAAACAGGATAGGCACACTTATACATATGGCGATTAAATCAACACGAGTAAATGGTTTACTGATATATTTATCAAGGTTAATGTTAATAACAAAGAGTGTGGAAAATAAAAAGAATTGATAAAAACAAAATCTAAAATAAATCATAGGTTATTACCTCTATTATGTATTTTTTAATCTGGATCCTTATTAACCTGTATATTAAGGCAGTTCCAAAAAAATAGCGTTAATCCCCTCCTGGATCAACGCCTCAATCATTAAGAGCGCACTACTGCCCCTTTATCTTTTCACTTAGATATTCACCGAAAGTGATTTTTCCCATTTTTCGAGCAGGATTGGTATTTTTCCCATCACAGAAAGATTTATATAGTTTTCCAGTTAGAGATAAGCTTAAAACTTTATTTGGTTCATTATTTAGTTTGATTTTCAGTTCAGCCATTTCTCTTAATGTCATTACATCTGGTCCGCCAAAATCCTCCGCTCTTCCTTGTGGTTCTTTATCCACTAAACCTATTAGATGCTCAGCGAATTCACCCGCATCTACACTTTGGCACTTAAATTTATCCGGGACAATATATCTTTTAAGAAAGGATTTGGATAGGAATAAATGATCAATAAAATGGTGGAACTGAGTTGCGCGTACAATTGTATGAGAGATAGAGCTGTTTTTCAGCAATTCTTCTGCTTCTAATTTTAGCTTATAATAGTTAAATGGTATTTCATCAATCCCAACAATTGACGGATAAATAAAATGTTTTACGTGCTGTGCTTTTTTTAATAGCTCCTTAAAGCCTGAAACCTCAACACTTTTTGAATTCTTCATTGGACTTGTTGCTGCGTGAAGGATGACATCTGCATCTTTTACTGCTTCTTCTAACCCTTCACCTGACGATAAATCGCTATAAATCCACTTGAAATCTTCAATTCCATCAGGTTTTCTTCTAGAAGTTAATTTTACTTTATAACCAGACTCCTTTAGTTGATTAAGTAAAGCTGAACCTAGTTGGCCTGTGGAACCGGTGACCAGTATTTTCAAGTACAACACTCCCATTCTAATGGGTTTCCTTTATATTGTATTATTCAGATATTTGGTGCTATATTCAACTAAACTGCCAGTTTTTAAATAAAGAAAAAGCCGCCGTAATGGCAGCGAAATACAAAACCTGTTCATTAAACTGTAGTCTTCAGGAAGTCAGGCCCCCAAATTTCTGCAATGAATCTAAACCCTCAGCGAGCCCCGGAAACCCCTTGCCCCATAGTACGAATCGGCTCCATTGTGATACACAAAAACAGTGTCGTAGCGCCGGTCACAAAAGATCGCCCCGCCAAGTTTTCTGATATTCTCAGGCGTTTGCACCCAGCTAGAGGTTTTCTTATCGACATGTTCAAGCTCCTGAAGCTCCCGGTATTGCTCTTCGGTTAAAAGCTCAATGCCCATGGCAGCTGCCATATCCATAGCACTGTTTTCCGGCTTGTGTTTCTTCCGTGCCTCCAGCGCTTCACGATCGTAACAAACACTTCTCCTGCCTTTTGGACTTTCAGCTGAACAATCATAAAATACGTATTCGCCGGTCTCTTGATCATGGCGTACAACATCCGGTTCGCCTTCAGTTGCTTCCATTTCATTGAGTGACCACAATTTTTCAGGATTAGCCTCGAGCTTAGCTTGTACATCAGCCCACTCCACACCTTCATGACGGTGCATGTTTTTCTCAAAACGCGCTTTCAGAGTTTCCAGCAGTTCTTCACGCTGTTCTGGTGACAGCTCCATATTTCCCATTGTCAAGTTAACTCCTCCTAGTTTTTACTCCATTATAATATAATTATGACCCTTAAGGGCTATTTGATAAAAGTGGAACAGCATTAACTTTTCATAAGCCACCTTCGGACTCGCTCAAGTTGATTTCCCGCTTCTCTGTCCGAACCTCCTTCACCTTCGGACTCGCTCACGTTGATTTCTCCCTTTTCTGTCCGAACCTGCTCCACCTTCGGACTCACTCACGTTGATTTCTCCCCTTTCTGTCCGAACCTGCTCCACCTTCGGACTCCTTCACGTTGGTTTCCCGCTTCTCTGTCCGAACCTCCTTCACCTTCGGACTCGCTCACGTTGATTTCTCCCCTTTCTGTCCGAACCTGCTCCACCTTCGGACTCCTTCACGTTGGTTTCCCGCTTCTCTGTCCGAACCTCCTCCACCTTCGGACTCGCTCACGTTGATTTCTTCCCTTTCTGTCCGAACCTCCTCCACCTTCGGACTCGCTCACGTTGATTTCTCCCCTTTCTGTCCGAGCCTGCTCCACCTTCGGACTCCTTCACGTTGGTTTCCCGCTTCTCTGTCCGAACCTGCTCCACCATCCTCTCTTTATGGAATAACACAAAGATACAAAAAAAACACTAACAAATATGCTGCCATTTGTTAGTGTTTTCCAATCTATTATGAAGCTTGTTGCTCAAATCTTTCTTCTGCTGGAGGGTTAAATTGCCCTTCCCACTTGGCAATAACAATAGCCGCAAGTGAGTTCCCCACCACGTTAACAGCTGTTCGGCCCATATCAAGGATACGGTCGATGCCGGCAATAAAGGCAAGGCCTTCTGCAGGCAATCCAATTGTGCTGAAAGTAGCCAGCAGCACGACAAAGGATACGCCTGGCACTCCCGCCATTCCTTTGGATGTCACCATCAGTACTAACATTAACGTAATTTGCTGTCCTATGCTTAATTCTATGCCAAACATCTGTGCAATAAATAAAGAGGCAATTGCCTGGTATAAAACGGATCCATCCAGGTTAAAAGAATAGCCTGTCGGAATAACGAATGACGAAATATGTTTCGGGCTTCCCGCTTTCTCCATTTTGTCCATGATTCTCGGAAGCACTGTTTCAGAACTTGCAGTTGAGAATGCCAAAATCAATTCTTCTTTAATCATCTTCAATAATTTAAAGATGCTGAACCCGACAACTTTGGCCATTATCCCCAATACAACAAGAACAAAGAAGATCATGGCTCCATATACAGTAAGCGCCAGCTTGCCCAATGGAATTAATGAGGCAAAACCATACTTGGAAATCGTTACACCAATTAAGGCAAATACTCCGATTGGTGCATACTTCATAAATAGGTTTGTCACATAGAACATAGCCTTTGCCGTGCCTTCGAAAAATCTCAGTACTGGTTTTCCCTTTTCCCCAATTGCTGCAATTCCAAGGCCAAATACAACAGCAAAGAAGATAATCGCCAGCATATCGCCTTCAACCATGGCTTGTACAGGATTAGTAGGTACGATATGCAAAAATGTATCTGCTATCGACTTGCCTTCCTGCTCTTTATTGGTTTCAACATAGCTCGAAATGTCACTTTGCTGCAGGCTGTCCATATTCAGGCCGGCACCAGGCTGAATAACATTACCTGCAATGAGGCCCACCACAATAGCAACCAAAGTCATGCCAATAAAGTAAGTCAATGATTTACCGCCAAGCTTCCCGACGGCTTTTAAATCACCCACACCAGCAATGGCAACAATAATTGTTGATAGTACAATAGGAACAACAATCATTTTAATTAAGCGGATAAAAAGATCGCCAAAGGGCTGCAGCACACTTTGCGCCGTTTCACTTCCATAGAAAATACCGCCAATAGCGATTCCTAAAATAAGACCGATGAAAATTTGAGTGGCTAAACTTAATTTAATTTTTTTCATCAATTACCCTACCTTCTTGTTTAGTTTTATACGTGCTGCGCAGGCAAGGGAAACAAAGATGAGATCCTGATAAAAAAGAAAATCGACAAAAATGCTGGGTTTTGTCAATTCACACTATTTCATATTCTCTTATGTTTCCTTAAACGCTGACGAGGTTAGCTTTCGGGTTAGGACTGCGGAAACAGTAAGCCCTTCCATAGTAGGATTCACCCCAAGCGGAAACTCCGCTGTAAATATTGGGTCCCCCGTTCTTAAAATAAGATTAAGCATAAATCACTATATCATTATATTATTTCAAGATATTTTTTGTAAATAGTTAAGTTTTCCCGGCAGTAAACTAAATGGCCTCTTTAATACACCAAAAAAAGCTGAAATTCAATGAATTTTCAGCTCTAGGACTTGTTATGGGAAATCAATATTAATAGCAATAATAAATATAAGGACTATCACGGATAATGCTGTATTTACTGACCACCACCTTATTTCTGCTTTTGTCAGTACACGGTCAATGATGAAAAAAAGACAGCAGAAACAAGACTAAGTTCTTTTAATACTGAACCGAATAAACAATGGAATAAAAAGGAGGCAATTTCACGATTAGTGTTTGCAATGAAAATCTTCTGGCTCAACCAATCACTGAACATCGAAGTGATTACTCCATAGGCAGCGACAAACATAAGATTTAAATAATATAAATTAACAAATGCATTATATCAAAGCCTGTTAGCACTGAGAAAATCAGTGCAAATAACACACTGCTAAGAATGGATGTTAAGATCTTTCTCCTCAAAATAATGGACATTTCCCACTTCATCCTTTATAGAGGCTAAATAATAGAAAGTAAATTTATAAATTGAATATAAGCAAAACAAAAAAAGGCATTTGGCTCCGCCTGCGCCAAATACAATGATAGCCACACATGCTATCCCCGCTAAATCTAAATTAGCACCCTTGTATTAAGAAAATTGAACGGGCTTGTAAACTTTTATTAAAATTCAAGGTGATAACACTCACGGTTAGCTTCATAATAATACCTCAATCAATATGCAATAAAAAATCCATGGCTTTGCTAAATGCTTCTTGTTCTGATTCTGCATCATATCTGGAGGAATATGGATCACTGAATCCATGTTTCCCTTTAAATTTATGTACTTTAATTTTCTTTTTTCTAAAGCTAATAGTAACTCATCAACATTAAAAGACTGCTCTTCTTGTGGAAAGAATAGCATTATGGGACACTGGGGTGTTAACTCTAAATAGTCCCTGATCCTTGAGCCATAGTATCCCACTATACCATCAACACAATCTCCCTCACTGCACAGCCAGGCAACAGTTGCACCTATACTAAATCCAATGATATATATTTTTTCGTATTCATCTTTAACATCCAATAATAGATCTTTTATTTTTTGGGCAGCTCTGTCGAAACCTGCATGTTCCATAAAATGGCGATAAGCGGCTTCCTCATGAGAATATTCAAAAGGTATCTCTCGCTCTAATAAATGGGGGCATGTCACATCAAAACCCTGCTTTGATAATAATTCGCAAAAACTTTTTATATGTTGATTAATTCCATAGATTTCGTGGATTACGAGTATTAAAGAATTAGAATTACTCTGTCTTATCATGATTATGACCCTTTTTCTCCATATTTCTTCTCCCATTCACCGATCCATTTTTACACCTTATTCCATAAGAAAAAGTATTCTATATTTAAATGTTTTATTCCTTCAACATCTAACACCCTATAAATCAGAAAAGCCGCCTATACGGCAGCTAGACTTTAAAAATGCACCATTATGAAATTAAACAAAAGCTTCATATTCAGCTTTAAGGTTATTGATGATCGTCTGAACAGGCAGGATTTCTTTAATTTCATGGACTCTTGCCCCCGCAAATACAAGGCCATTCTCGCAGTCCCCATCCATGGAAGTAATCAAGGAATCCATTGTACAAAAGCGATAAGAGCAGTTTTTCAGGCAATCGATACAGTTCTTTATTTTCACCTTTTTATTGTCAGCTATCTGCTCTGTAAAGTGGTTCTTAATGGCACGGCCTTCCAGCCCTACGGTGGTTTTCACCATGACGATATCTTCCTGTTTGGCCCGGACATACTTTTCTTTAAAAGATAATGGTGCATCACATTCGCGGCTTGCGACAAATCTTGTTCCCATCTGAACACCCGAAGCACCGATACGAATGGCATGAGCGATATCTCTTCCTGTCATGATTCCTCCGGCAGCAATGACAGGAATCTTAACTGCTTCCACGACTTCCTGTAAAATATCGAATAGTGGTCTTTCGGTCCCTAAATGCCCTCCCGCTTCATTGCCCTCTACAACAACGGCAGAAGCACCAAGCCGTTCTGACATTTTGGCCAGCCTTGCAGATGACACAATCGAGATGACCGGTATACCAGATTCTCTGCCCCAGCTGTACATATCTCTTGATATTCCAGCACCTGAAATAATGAAATCAACCTTTTCCTCAATGGCTGTTTTCATTTTTTCAGCAAAATCATTCATGGCAAAAAGAACATTCACCCCAATATAGCCCTCACCCTTGATAGATGCCTTAGCCTTTCTTATATGCAATCTTAAATCTTCGATGCTAATTCCTGTTCCAGAAATAGTTCCAATCCCCCGGCATTCGCAACAGCTGACGACAGACCACTTAAAGAAATACCTACGCCCATACCACCTTGCATGACTGGAAATTCAGGCTTCATATGACCAATTCTTAATTGCGGAAATCTCAAAAGAATACCCCATTTCATCGTCGAATTATTTCTTCTCCATTATTGTGTGAATGGGGTTAATTGAATAGTGATAAATATAATACCTGATACTAAAATCAAGTGGTAATTTAGCGATCGTCACACAAAGTTCAAGAAAGAACAAAGATGGGGGCTTAATTCTTTTTATCGTATAACTGATATACCAGAAAATCATCACAACTTATCTTTTTCTTTTGCAGTTACTATACTATAAGAAATATTGAGTTTATCCCAAACCCAAGCATGAAAGATTTCGTCTAATTCTTTTTCCAAGGCCATATCATCCAGACTCGCTTCAAGGCCTAATTTCTCAAAAGTGAATGTCTCTGTCGCCTTAGCCCCCTCATACCGGGCACTGCTAAATGAGAAAGTAACTGTTCTGCCCATCGTGTTTCCCCCTATATTAAATCATCAAGTATTCTTTTTATCAGCACTTACTCGCATGAAAAGCTTTTACCTGCGTTTTTGAAATATAAAATGCAATAGGTAAGCTGATCCTAAGAAAGTAATAATGAAAAATACTTTAACTATAGAAAATTGCTCTATTAAAAGGGCGTGCGTTGAACGATCCGATGAGAAGATAGACCACCAGCTTGGTTCGGGAAATAGAAAAGATACTATAACCCAGGTGCAAAATAACACTAGAAACCAATGGAATCTCATAAGTTCTCCCTCTTACACAGTTAATCCAAAAACTAATTCAAAATCCTTACACCATTAGGATCCACTAATGGGTTTGATGAGAAATCCTTTATAACAGCTTCCCTGATTGTAACTGTCTCACCAATTATTGACTTAATAGAATTGACAGGCTTTCCAAACAAAATGGAAAGGTCACCTTCTAACCCTTTTTTCATTATTTCTAATCTTAATTCCCCTATTTTTATGTTATCAGTCACCGAATCTACTAAATCTTTGTTTGTCTGAAGTTCAATCCTAAAAGAATAAGGGGTTGTAATAAACGTTCTTCGTTCCCCCTATCAACATTCCAATTCAAATTAACTGCATTTTGACATATAAACTCTTGTTCTTTTTCATTTACCAAAAAGCCTATATGGTCAAATATACTCTTCTTTCCATATCCAAAAGTGACATTTATGCACCCTTTTCTTGCTTCAATTATCCGAAAAAGGATATCTTTTTCCCGAAAGTCATCCCATACCAATGGAGGATCAAAGTTCTGGAAATCCCCCTGGTATTTTCCGATACGCTGATATATCCGAAATCCATTATTTGTGTAAAACCTCTCTGTCTCTTCTACATGCGGAGTCCAAAAATGATAATGAAAAAGCACCGAAGTCACCTCTTTATTAAGTTCACTCCCTTACATATTCAATACAAAAGAAAATATTTCCTTTATAGGAGGTTCCCTGACTTTTCACGGCGTGCTGAAACAGGTTTTCCAAGATGGATAGTTAATGATTCAAAGGTGGTATGGATTCTGCTTGTTCATTTTTCATGGAAATATGAAGCTCTTTCTTAGAGTTGATGGAGGCAAAAAATATATCCCCGAACATAGAGACGCCCATTCTGGCCAATTCCCGTTCAAGCCAGGCTCTATCCAAGCCCAACTGATTAAGGACAGTGGTGTAAACTTCTCCTTCAACGACTACTGGAAAGGCAATTTGATCGGAGTGTTCAGTAATTTTTAAATCTCCCAGGGTGACAGGCATCATTGAAGGTTTCAATTGAACACTTAGCATACCGCTCCCTTCCAGTACTCCCAATTCTACATTTTGGACATCGAAGATATTTTTCTCCCTCAGCATTTGAAGAATGTTGTCGATTGAATAATTAGTCCGCTTTAAATTGGCACGAAGCAATTTACCCTTATTAATTACAATCACCGGTTCGAAAGTAATCATTTTTCCAATCTTTCTGTTCGATATTTTTACTTTCCCAATGATTCGCTGAAAGACGCCTATGGCAATAATGGCAAAGCCTGTTTCCAGATGCCTGATAGACGGATCTGCTATATCCGCCCCAGCCACTGCACCCAGTGTAAGAATCACCAGGTAGTCGAAGATTGGAAGCTCCCCAATCGAACGTCTCCCCATATAAAGAGTAATAAAAAGAAATAGAGGCAGAATGGTAATAATTCTTCCTAAAATAAGAAGACAATGATAAAAAAATTCTCCCATATTTTACTCCTCCCGTTGGTTGGTTGGTTGTTCTTATCTTTTCGGTCTCAGGTGGAGATTATACGGCAGATAGGCGCATTCGAAAGGAAGTTGACCACTGCAGCATAACTTTATAAAATGAAATCATCCCAAATTGGAGGTTTTTTGTTTGTTGAACTTATGTTTAGAGCTGGAGGAGTAACACGTTCTTCATGGCTGCATGCATGAGAAAGTGCCATTTATATCGAACTTTATAAATAAGAACGGGAGATTATAAATGGATATTTTAATTCGGCAGGAATTCCCTGCAGACTATCATTCGACGGAAGAAATGATCAGAGAAGCTTTTTTAAATGAAGAATACAGCGACAAGACAGAACATTTCCTTGTTAAAAGGATTAGAAATTCAGATGCTTTTATTCCGGAGCTTTCTTTAGTAGCTTTAACTCAGGCTAAGGAGGTTGTGGGTCACATACTTTTATCAAAAATCACCATAGCTGATGGCGAGAAGGCTGCAGATTCTCTGGCACTTGCCCCCGTTTCGGTTGCTCCCGGTTATCAAGGAAAAGGCATCGGCAGTCAATTGATTCGTTCTGCACTTAACAAGGCAAAAGAGGGCGGATTTCAATCCGTAATCGTTCTAGGTCATAAAGATTACTATCCAAAGTTCGGCTTTAAGCCAGCCAGCCTTTGGAATATCCAGGCCCCGTTTGAAGTGCCTGACGAAGTGTTCATGGCTCTGGAATTGACGGAGAATGCTCTTGAAAAAGCTGCCGGTGTTGTCCATTATTCAAAAGCTTTTTCAGAATAAGAGGCCTGGATGAAAAAAGAGCAGCCGATCCACATACTGGATCTTCAGCTCTTGTACCTATTTGTTGATAAAGACATTGCAATGGACTTATTCTGTAAGTTCCCAAGCAGGATTCCAAACTACTTCCCACAAATGTCCATCTGGGTCTTGGAAGTATCCAGAATATCCACCCCAAAAGGTGTCGTGAGCTTGAACCGCAATAACAGCCCCTGCACTCTCAGCCTGTTTCATTACCGTATCTACCTCTTCTTTACTCCCAACATTATGCCCAATCGTAAATTCAGTTGGGCTAATCGCTGTCTGGTTCATGCTTGTATCATGAGCAATATCTTTACGTTTCCAAAGTGCCAGTTTTAACCCTGATTGCAAATCAAAAAACGCCACAGCACCATGCTCGAATTCTCTCCCTACTATCCCCTGTGTTGGAAGTCCAAGACCCTTTTCATAGAAATGTAAGGACCTTTCTAGATCATCTACACCTAATGTAATAACTGAAATCCGCGGTTTCATATAAGACCTCCAATAAACTCGTATAAAATAAAACTTTCAAATCTTTGCAAAGAAAAGATCATAAAGCATAATCATTCCTTTATATCGTAAATCAATTGATCGAATAACTCCCCATCCACATAAAGCAAAATGGCCCATTCTCCCTTTTTAGGAATTTTAACAGATGATGGTGTATGCGCATCTGCCCCGTTGTTTGGACCGTAAGCATGGATGGTCCATCCCATTCCATTCGTTAAAATTTGATGGACAGTTTGCGATTCTTTATGAAATCCAACAATCGTCAGATCTGCATCTTCAACTCCCCAAAGATGCCACATCCACTTTTGGCCGTTTAGACTTGGCATGCCAGCGCCTATCACACCGGACTTGTTTTCATTTCCGATAATGCCCCTGTCACCGAACTCCACAGCTTTTCTCTCCCAATCAATAGTGTCAAAATCGCTCTCTTGCACAAAATCTGGTATGTCCTCTGGGAAAGTAATAGGGGCGTCTTTTGCTTTTTCAGCCACACTGACAACTACATCCCCATAGGCTTTGCCATCCAGGTACACTTCATACTTCCACAAGCCTTCGTAAGGAACTGTAAATGTGGTTGTAAAACGCTGCAAACTTGGGTAGCCGGATGATGGTTCTGTTATTTCTTGATGAGGCAAAACTTGTATTCTTTCACCAGTTTCTTTATGAAGGGCAGAAATGGAAAGTTCTTTTCCTTTATAAGTATCAAAAGGCTCTGCGAAACTAAAAATATAGCCATAAGGCGTTCCTGCTTTCAGATTAGGATCGGGTAATATGCTAAATTTTATATTTTGATTCACCTTATATTCATGCCGTATTTCCCATTCATTATTCATGCCTCCATTTATCTTTTCGGGATCGTTCCTGACAAAAAACTCGGTTGAAACGAAGAAGGCCAAGAGACAGATGGCAAAAGTGGAAATAGTGAATATAACGAATTTATTGGGTTTGGCTGGCTTCACTATTCTATCTGTATGGACTGCTTTTCTAATATTCATTTTTTGAAATTCCGTAAAGTGGCCACCTTTGTGAGTCGTCGAGTCCATCGCCCTCCGCAGCTGCTTAAGCTTGCTCTCCATTATATCCCCACCTCTCCATCATTTTTTTCAGCTTCATCCTGCCTCTGCTCAATCTCGTTTTGATCGTATTGTGGTTCACGCCTAATATTCCTTGGATCTCTTCAATTGAGCATTCTTCATAGTAATAAAGCGTAACGACTTCCCGGTACTTCACAGGCAAAGACAATACACACAAGGAAAGAAATTCTTCCTCGCTGCGCTTCAGCAGATCTTTTTCCGGCGACATTTCCTTAGATGAAAAAAGAGCAAACATGCTTGAATTCATCAACACTTTTCGAAACGCATAACTCTTCAAGACATCCTTTGATTTATTAATAGCCAATCGATAAATCCATGATTTAAAGGAGATCACTTCATCGATTTTGTCATAATTTCTGTAGCACGCGATGAATACATCCTGAACAATATCTTCAGCCAGCTTCCAGTCCTTCACATAGTTATAAGCCAGCTTTGTGAGCCGTTCACCATACTCATCCATAATAAACTCCAGCCAAGCATCACGATTTTCTAATGGGCCTTCATCCCTGACCTTTCTCACACACTTCCCACCCCATTTTCACTTTAATGCTAAGACGAATGATTTAGATATAGGTTTCATTTTTTCCATATCTTTTAGAAAAAAGGCCCTTACCCTTTTGCGGATAAGTGCCGGTTTCGTTCCTGTCTATAATAACAATTGCCCGTATTTTTCCCGTCCTCATCTAATAACTTCCTTTCATTCTTCCTCCAAATTTCCATATGATAAAACCTTTTTGATTAACAAGGCCGAATAACATGGAGGACTATTCTTTAATGACTGATTTGTATCTTCTCACCTTACCCATCCAATCACTTGCATCCCGCCATTTAACCTTTTTAGCTGAAATCCAAGTAACTTCTCCATTATAGTCATTAGGTGTCCAATCAGAAGTGTCTGCCCAATATAAGGTACCGTCTTTCAGTATTAGGGTGGCATCATAGATGATTGAATCATAATTTTCCGGACTTGGTTTAAGTTGAAAATGTGTTACTTGTTCAAACAATATTTCTATTGCCGACGGATTATTAAATTGTCTATGAAAAAGCATTTGCATTTTGGTATCAAGCCCTAGTCCAACACTCATTGACCGGTTATGATCTACATAACTGTCAGTCCACATCATCAGCTCTTTCAAGCAGCTATCGTGGAAATAACCAAATAACTCTAGAAGTCCTTTGATATCATCATTTCCTTTTATTTCAACCCACTCCATATTTGCCTCCTCTTAGACAAATTCATAAATATAAGAAAGGTTCGTCATATTATTTTCAATTCCTTCTTTAGCTCACTGCCCTGTTTATTCAAAAAGAAAAAGCCACCTGGATTGGCAGCTTTCGTTTGCTACTCATTTTTCTTCATTGAAGCCAAATAAGCAATTGCAATGAGAACTGCAATGATTGAAGTGATTACAGAATATCGGAAAATAGTAAAAAAGAACTCAGGAAAAGGTGTTATAACACTTGAAGTCATACCATCAACATCAGTTGTGCTTTCTATCCGCTTCATAAAGGCCACTAATAAGAAAAAGGAGACAATAAATGAATATATCCCTGTTTTCACTATTATTTTCTCCATAAAATCCCTCCTAATTTTCCATGACTTACTTTTTCAATTACAGTTACCTGGAAGCAAGGAATCACGAGTTCATAAAATTATTGAAATCCTCCTGAGTCTTTATTTTCTCCCATCAAATAATTTGAGCTCTCTCCTGGTTTTGCATTAGGATTGAATGGGATATGAGGATTATTATTGTTTTTCTTGCGTTTCCAATCAATAAATAAAGCAAATAGTATAATTCCAACAATAAAAATCACTAACCACCACATGGAATCAATCCCCCTTGTTAGAAAGGCCGCCTTTATTGATATACACTTATTTAGCTAAGAAAAGATAAAGAAGCAGCGCAGTCATAATATTTGGCAGACCAATTAAAACGGAGCCGATGCTTGTTCTTTTTCGTTTCTGTCTTTCGTCTGGAGAATCAGGTGCTTCTAGGCCTGCCCTTATTCGGTGGGGGCCAGGTATTGAACCTGACATAAGAACAGACATGGCCAAAAAAATAAGCCAATTGCTCCTGTCACTAAGTAAGCCTTACTTAATTCCCCAAAACCAAATGATAGTAAAACACCAGTTATTGACAAAACCATTCCGATAATTAGATACTTCAAACCAAACCTCCTTTTTCCTAACTATATACGGTTGAAGCCTTGGATTGTTTCAATTTTAATTTTATTCAGTCTTTTTTGCCGAGGACAATATAGACAGTTGCGAAATGATAAAACCTATGTAACATGCCAGATTCGGCTCCCTCTGAAAAAAACTTGACCACAATTGATCAAGTTTATGTCAACACACACACCTAGACGATGTTTGTTTAACATTTTATTGGCTTATTCCAGCATACTACGCGACAGTCATCTTTGCATGGTATTTTCTCCTTATGCCAAACAATTTTGCGTCCATCGTTACAGCATTTTTCTTCTTTACGCCAAACTATTCGGTAGCCATTTTTGCAGTGTTCATTATGCTTATGCTGGCAAATGGTTTTGCAGTGCTTCTCGAAACATTCTTTCTTTTTGCAGCAGCAATCATGATGGCAAGTATGATGTTTACACTTGTCATATCTGCATCCACAATCATGATGGCAAGCATGATGATTGCATCTGTTCTGTTTATTTCTGCAATCATAATGGCAATCATGGGGTTTGCACTTATCCTGTCTACATCGATCATAATAGTAACCATGATGATCGTACTGGTCCTGCATATATCCATCATGATGATAGTAGTCATTCTGATTATAGCTATAACCACTATGATAAATTGTTCTTCCTTCAGAATGCCAAGATGAACTCAACATAATCCACTCCTTTCTTGATAGATTACTATATCTTTATTCAAATTTATTACCTTTGCTTGTGTAATTATCTATTAAACATATTTATTATTTAATGACCAAATACAAATCTGCCCCGTCTGGCCGAAGAAAAAAAGGAGCTGCTATCCCTACTGGATTTGCAACTCTTTCACTCGTTTAAAATAAGTACAAAGGAGATGGAGGCAACCTGCTCGTTAGTGCCAAAAATTACTTCATATACTTTGCAACCAACAAATAACACCTTTCTCTTGTAAGACTTGCTTGTGTAGCCACATATTCCAATGGCTCCATCGAACCGCCTTTGTATTTCAGAGAAGACTTTTTCGCAGCTTCATCTCTTTGTTGGATCCAGATCCGCTGTTCTTCTCTTAACTGGTCCATCTGCCCTTTATCAAGCTGATCTTCTAGCAGACCATAAATTTTGTTTAATTCCTCATCCCAATTTCTATATCTTTCCGCCTCTTGCTCCACCAATTCTGCGGTGGTTGTCTTGGCTTCTTCATATCTGTCCGCTTCTTCCATTTTGTTTAGTTTCTTTAGATATTCATCCTTATTACTTTCATGATTTTCATTTTGATTACTGGACTCCACTGACTCTCCATCATTTGAGGCTGCAGATGAATTGTCTGTATTTTCTTGTTCATTGAGCTGTGTGTTGTCACTGCTGCCAGAAGAGTTTTCTTCCTCATTTTCCTCTGAATCTGCAGAATCCCTATCAGTTGAGCCGCCATCTTCATTTTGAGCCGAGCTGTTATTAGCTGGCTGGCTGCTCGATTCTTCAGATGAGTCTCCACAAGCAGCCAGTACACCTGATAATGCTACTGTTATCAGTACCGTCAAAAACTTCTTGTTTTTTTCCATATTCCAACTTCCTTTTTATATTTAGTAACGAAATTTATACTATTAAATTTTTGAACAAATCCTTCAGTATCGAGCATAATTAGATGATCTATGTCTTCGAAAATGATTATTTCTGCCCTCCCTCCTTCTAAATTAATCTTATCATTTTCTTCATAGAAAATTATCCCAATTCCATTATTTTCTGTTTTTCAGCGAAGAAAAAGAGCTCCGGTTGGGAACTCCTTCTTAAATAGAATTAATATAATCCTCAATCACTTTACGATCTGGAGGGCTTATATTTGAGGGAATATCATGAACATGATAAAAGCGTAAATCATTAACCTCTTCGTTATCGATTGTAAGTTCTCCATCATAGTCGGTGCAGATATAGGAGGCAATGACATTATATACTTCATCACCGTGAGGATATTTATAGTAAAATTCATCTCCTGAATAGATATTAAACAACCGCAGATCATTTGCTGTTAACCCAGTTTCTTCAAGCAGCTCTCTCTTAGCCACCTCTTCCAATGTCTCTCCGGGCTCCAGAGAACCTCCCGCCAATCCCCAGCAGTTATTATCCTTCCTTAATTGTAATAACAGCCTATTATTCTTATCCAAAACGATTACACTCGCTCCAGTAATAACAAGAGGACGGCTTCCAACTATTTTTCTTAACTCCATGACATACCCCATAGTAATCTCCTAAATATAAGATTTCCCTATATAATTCGATATTTGGAAGATAAATCCTTTTGAAAGATATTAATGGGATTTTATGTTAATATGTAGATATATGTTATTTAACTAACAGACAGTTATTAAGATTAATCGAAAGGAGGATTTTATGAACACTCAAAATAAACACACCACAAAAGCAATAGGAATTTCATTGTTAATAACTATATTTGCCTTTTTCAATGTGGATATTCCTAAACCTTATACAGTAATTTATTTACTCTTCGTATCTGTTGCTTCATTCATAAGCATTTATTTAATTTCAATGATTACTGCAAAAGCATACCAAAAGTTTGTTAAGCACATTGGCTGTAATTAAAATCCTTTTAACCTAATGCCATAATTGTGAAGGAATGAGAGCATATTGCTATTCCTCTGCATTTAATTTCCTTGCTTCCCCAGACCAAACAAGTGCTTTTTTCTCCATTTCCTTCACAAATGCCTTTTTTGCTTGGCTATACTCACTTGTGTCATCAAACCTTTTTGCTAATTCTTCCTTGAATTTAGTGTACCTTGCTGCTTCAGCAGGATGGGACCGCAGATAATCTCTAAATATTAGGTGCCGTTCTATTTGGGGGTTATCAAATTGATAGAAATGCAAATGATGAGATCGGTTTTCCCCGCCTTTTCGAAATAATCGTCTTCCTGTAATTCCCCATTCGCCAGCAGCCTCATATCCTAGGTTTTTCATTTCTTCATTAAAACTGTCTATCTTTTCGATGTCCTTCACAATAAATATCATATCGATTACAGGCTTTGCCTTCATCCCCTGGACCGCAGTACTGCCAAAATGTTCACATTTTATGATGTCATCTTTAAAGATGGTTTTGAGAAACTGTGCCTCTACTTCATACATTAAAGCCCAATTATCGCTAAATTCCGTAAGCCGAATCTTCATTTGGAGACCTCCATTATAAAACTTACATTGGGTAATTCATCCACAATTAGTTGTTGCTCCAAACCCTTTCAACCACACCCATTCCTGCCCATTAAATTCCATTCTGCATCTACTCTAATTAATTGATTAACTTCAAACCTGCTTTCATATGTAAATCAGCCTCTGTATTTGTTGCTTCCTGGCAGTTTTTATAAAACATTCCAGGCTTTAATGGCCTCTTCTCGATTACTGCCTTTGTTTTTTGGGTCTGCAAAATAATCTCTGGTGAACTGATTATATTCGAATTGAGACCCTATTTGTTTTTTATAAGACGGATTCTTTTTTCTTTCTTCCTCTTCATACCAAGCATGAACCACATCACGATATGTTTTGCCTGCATTTTCTTTAAAATAATTTTGAATATAAGTCGAAAAATGAAATTTAGGGATAATTGATTTGAAGAAGGCTCTTACAGTCTGGCTGCAGCGGTGATTTTCTGTGATGACAGTATCTAAATTTAATTCTGACAAAACATCTTTAGAAGGGGACTTTTTTTCTTTGCTGGCTTGTTTATTTCTCCTGTCTGAAGAAATGCTGCTATTCTATCCGTAATCTCCATTTTAGAGCCAGCAGCACTCATTCCATTCTCTCTGCAAAAAACTCGCAGCTCTTCTTTTAACCAATAATAGCTGAGGAAATCTTTTACTTCCAAATCCTTTCTTAGTTCCGGCCTCAAGTATTCTACCTCCATTTTAAGATAATAATATTATAAAACACATGTTCGTAAATGTAAATTTTACCAATATATTTTGGCTATTCCAATCTTTTTAGATATTCCTATTCTTGCCGCCCAAATGATTTGTGATATAACAAGATTAGAAGACTTTTAGAATGAAGGATGTGTTACAGGTTGAATGAACGTCATCATCTAATACTTTGGTTTATGATCATCCTGGTGCCGATTATTGTCTTTATGAATACGAACAATTGGGAAAATGCATTTCTGACTTTTTTGGGAGAGGTGATTTTCTATCTCGTTTACGGATTGTTTTGGTTTCGCCGTGATCAGAAAAGTCAGGCGGATTCCGAAATCTGGCTGATCAGCAAACTTTCAGATGAGCAATTAGAGGATTTCTCCATCTCTCTATTATCCAAACTTGGTTATATAGTTACAAAACCGATTGATGAGAATCCGGATATAAGTTTTTTACTTGCCTCTCCATCGGGGTATCAAGTGATTGTTAAAGTCAAAAGCCATAAAAGAGAAGTCGGAATACGCCTAGTCCAAAAAACTTTAAGGCAAATGGATATTTTTGATGCTGCTGAATGCTGGGTCATCACAAATGAGCGTTTCACCCGTCAAGCAATTGAATTTGCCGAAGCAAACAATATGCGTTTATATGACAGGCAACAGTTTATAAAATGGATTCTAAAAGCGAAAAAAGGGGAAAAAATACGGGGGCAGCATTCTTGATGTTCAGGAAATTCCTGTATACCTCTACTTTCATGAATGCCTATCTTTCACAAATTAAATATCCCAATTTCACAGTAAGAAATTGGGAATCTATTGTTAATAAGGAATATCTCTATACTATAAATTCAATTCACCTATATGAATCATGTATCGGATGAAACAAGTCTTCCGCTGCATTTCTGACAACTGAAAAATGTTCCACATTGTAATGGCCGTGAAGAGTATCATTATGATGCTTGATAATTTGTTCTGCACTTAAAGCATCGCTGTCCGTTGTTGAATGTCCATCACCTACTAATGTTACATCCAATCCACTAATAGTTGCGGTTCTAACTGCACTGTCTATACAGTGCTGGGTTTTACACCCCATTATAACAACATGCTTGACCTTTTGAGATTTAAGGTGATCCAGCAGTCCTGTTCCATGGAAGGAATTCGTCGCAGCTTTATCAAAGAACTTCGTTTCCGCAGGCACATTAATTTCTTCGTGAACCTGAAATCCTTTGCCTTTCCCTTCAGCAACATCTAAATCCCTAACAAAGACAACTGGAATACTGGATTGCTTTGCCTTTTCGATCACTAAATTGATATTCCCAATAAGCCGCTCTTTATTAAAAACTTTACTTTCTTTTATATTCCCATCAATTAACTCCTGTTGGGCATCAATAATTAATAATGTTTGATTCAAATGATTTTCCCCTTTCAATACCTATAAAGTTATTTGAGATCTGTTCCCCATAGTATTTTCATGCCAATATATTGATTGTCATAATAACATTGTCCGAAAATGTTATCTAAATTTTTAGACATTTTTGATTTTAACATATTAATCAGTTCAATAAAATATGTTTAAGTTCCTTATTCGAATGCTTTACTGTGAAACCTGGACGTTCATTCAATCATCTTTAAGAAAAAAGTCCGCCTGAGTGAGGCGGACCTAAATAATTGACCCTGAAAGATCACGTAATATTTCACATTCAAGCTTAATAAGCTCGCGCAAACCAAACCGTATGCTTCGCTTCTTTACCACAATGGATGCATGTGTCCTTAGTTGCCGGCGGATTGAACGGAATGTTCCTTGTTGTGAATTTTGTTTTTTCTTTGACACTTTCTTCACAGGCGTCTTCTCCGCACCAGCCAGCCAATATCCAGCCAGGAATGGTTTCATTTAATTCGGATTCTGCTATGTGCTGTTCTAACTGGTCCATTGTATCAATATGTGTGTGTGAATTCTCCGAGCGGAACGCTTTTGCATTTTCGAATAGACGATTCTGCATGGTTTCAAGCTCTTTTTTAATGCTGTCAATAATGGCTTCAAGCGGTACCGCAACTTTGTCTCCAAGATCACGGGCCTTCATTAAACATTGATTTTGGTCTAAATCACGTGGACCGAGTTCTATGCGGACAGGTACACCTTTCAGTTCCCACTCATTAAATTTATAGCCTGGTGATTGATCAGAATCATCTAGGCGGACGCGGATTCCTTCTGCCTTTAATGCTGCAAAGATTTCATCTAACTTCTCCATAATGGCCGGGTTCTTTTTCCATGGCCCGACTGGAATCAGTACAACTTGAGTCGGTGCTATTTTTGGAGGCAGCACAAGGCCTTGCTCATCTCCATGAACCATGATGACGGAGCCAATTAACCTTGTAGACGTACCCCAGGATGTTGTATGGACAAAGGTGTGTTTATTTTCTTTATTCAAATATTTGATATCGAAAGCTTCGGCAAATTTTGTACCTAAGTAATGGGAGGTACCTGCCTGCACCGCTTTTCCATCTTTCATCATCGCTTCAATGGAAAAAGTATCAACCGCACCGGCAAAGCGTTCTGATGGTGTTTTTTGGCCATCATAAACTGGAATCGCAAGTAATCCTTCTACAACCTCTTTATAAATGGAAAGCATTTGCATTGTTTCCTTACGCGCATCTTCTTCATCCACATGAGCCGTATGGCCTTCCTGCCATAAAAATTCAGAAGTGCGGATAAATGGAAGAGTCTTCTTCTCCCACCGGAATACATTTGCCCATTGATTTATTAATACAGGCAGATCCCGATAACTCTTAATCCAATCTGAATACAAATGTCCAATCATTGTTTCAGAAGTTGGGCGCAGTGCCAGACGTTCCTCCAGTTTCTCACCTGCCGCTTCTGTTATCCATGGAAGCTCTGGCGAGAATCCTTCAATATGATCCTTTTCCTTCTGAAAGAAGGATTCTGGAATTAACATGGGGAAATATGCATTGCGATGACCGGTTTCTTTAAAACGCTTATCCATCTCTTCCTGAATATGTTCCCATATTTCATAGCCATCCGGCTTAAAGGCAATACAGCCGCGAACTGGGGTGTAATCAAATAAATCGGCTTTTTGAATCGTATCAAGATACCATTTTGAAAAGTTGTTTGGCTTTTGTTGAGACATCTTCTTTTCCTCCTTGGAAAATGAAATTTGTTTAAAAAATAAAAAAGCATAAAGAGTCCTTCAAAAGGACGTCTTTACGCTAATAGACGTGGTACCACCTTAGTTCGACTTTAATATAAAATCTAAAGTCCTCTAAACGTTTGTAACGAAACGACCCGGTTAGCTTTACTAACAATCTCCGTGGCAGGGTTCAATAAGGAGGGGTGATATAGCTTTCAGCCCAGGCTATATTTTCTGTTTCACAATCCTTATTTACTTGATCACATCATTGATTTCATATATATAAGTTAATATATCAACTTGTCACAGGCAATTCAATATTTACAGTAGTTTATTTTCCATTTTAAACAGCCTGCCCCAAAAGACTTTAAAAAAGACCCTCAGCTGATCAATTTTAAATGTTATGATAAACAAGTATGTTAACTATACATTTTTTAAGTTAACATTCAAACGTAAACGAACCATTTCAATTGGGGGATTTTATGTATAAGCTGCGAGGCCATCATCTTTTTTGCCTTCTGGGATATCGGGGAATGGGCTACTCTCAGGAATACGTGGAAAATATGACACGTTTGCACCAAGCCTTGAGAGACAACCCCAGGACATGGATACAGCTTGTAAAAGGGCCAGATCAACTGTGTAAAAAGTATCCCAACTCAGGTGAATACCACTGTGAACACAACGATATTTATGAAAGAGATGCCGTTATTTTAGAAAAACTTGGACTTAAGATCGGGCAAATCCTGTATTGGAAGGACATTGAGTCGAACATTCAAAAATATGCCCTTCCCTCAGATATTCAAACTGTTTGCGAAACGTGTTCCTGGCGTTCATACGGCGTTTGTGAAGAAGGTATTCAAGATATTCTTGAAGGGAAGGGCTTAAGGGAAGTAAAGTGACCCTCCCCTGTTAAATACCCATTCTTAAACTTGCTTGAGAACTGTTTTAAATCTGCAACAACCATTAAATTATTATCCTGTTTATACAGGAATTAATCGAGTCCTTTCAGAATATATGTAAAAAAGGTAATGGAGGGATTAACATGGCATTTGTGGCTATTTTGACGGTTGGACGGCTGAAGCACTCAGAAGAACATCCTGCCTCCCGGGAGTTTTTTGAAGCGGGAATTGAAGTCATGCGAGAGGCTGCTAAAACAGGGCACCTCATAAAAGAATTCTCACCAACTAGAGCTAAGTTCCCTGAAGAAACGATTAAAGGAGAGGGTACCCCCATTCTCACCTTAACAGTATGGACAAACCTTCAATCTTTATATCAGTTTACCTATTCTGGCCTGCATAGGCAGGCATTGCAGGACAGGAATAAGTGGTTTGGGCCTCTTCCAGAGAGACAGCCAAATTATGTGGTGTGGTGGACGGATATGTTATCGGATGTATCCTGGAAGGAAGCTTTCAATAGATATGATTTTTATATCCAGCATGGACCTGATTCTTTTGCATTTGACTTTAGACATGCATTTGATCAATTTGGGAAACCGATCCTGCTTAAATAGCTGGGGTTAATTCTCCTGCACAGCGTTTTTCCTATCAGCACTTTACTGCGGCCTCACCTTATACATTAAATGAATTTCATTAGCCATATAATCGGAACTAAAATGAAGTCCCTTCTTTAGCCACCACATGATGATGCCTACCAATGAGGCTGTTTTAATATCTATAGAAACATATTCGCCGGGCAATTCCTTCTGTGTATTCTTTCTTCTTATTTCTACTAACTGTTTTAATAATACGAATAGTTTTTCCTCGAATTGATTCATCTTGAATAAGATCAGCAAATACTTTCTGTGGATATATAAATAATCAAGCAATTGGGTCAGCTGCTGCTTTTCTGATAGATCTTCCGATTGTATCAATGCTGCAATTTTATCAGATAGCCCGCTTAAAATTTCTCCGGTAATTTGCGTTAGAAAATCTTGAATATCCTGATAGTGCAAGTAAAATGTTGTCCGGTTTAATCCTGCTTCGGCCGCAACTTTCTGAACGGTCAGTTTTGAAATATCGGATTCCTCTGATAGCAGGGAAAAAGCTGCTGTTTTGAACATTTCCTTTGAACGGATTGTACGGGGATCTTCCTTTTTCGGCGCAGACATTCTAACCCTCCTTTATAGATTTTCATGGACTTTCTCAACAGCCCCTATTCATGCTGTCGATTAGTGAACACACACAAGAAAACTGTTCATGGTCAAGAATAGATGGTTTTGTTACTATGAATTTTATCGACAACATGTTGAGAATACAAGTTCAGAACGAAGGAGTTTATGAATGAGCAATGAAATAACAGAAAGCAATAAAAAAATATTATTAATCGTTCTGATTGCCGGCTGTTTCTTATCCACCTTGAATCAGACTTTATTAAATGTGGCATTGAGCAGTTTCATGGAGGAATTCAACGTAAAAGCAGCAACGGTCCAATGGTTATCAACCGGATTTATGCTTGTAAATGGGGTATTAGTCCCCATCACAGCATTTCTGATGCAGCGGTTTACAACAAGGCAGCTGTTCATTAGTTCAATGTTCTTTTTACTCATCGGATCTGTCATTAGCGCCTGTGCACTGAACTTTGGCATGCTGCTGGCAGGGAGGATGATTCAGGCAATCGGCGCCGGAATTATCATGCCCCTGATGATGACCGTCATTCTATATTTATACCCCGCCGAGCATCGCGGAAGTGTAATGGGGAAAATTGGCTTTGCAGTAATCTTTGCACCGGCCATTGCTCCTACCCTATCCGGTTTTATTATTGAATTTGTTTCATGGAGATGGCTGTTTATTGGGTTAATTCCCTTTTTAATCATCGTCATCGTTCTGGCTTTCAAATATTTGATGAATGTATCGGAAACATCAAAAGCGAGATTGGATCTCCCAAGTGTTATTTTGTCCACGATTGGCTTTGGATGCATTTTATTCGGATTTAGTGCCGCGGGAAGCAAAGGATGGCAAAATCCTATAGTCCTTACAACGATCATTGCAGGAATATTCTTTACAGCTCTATTCTGCTTGCGGCAGATGAAATCAAAGGAGCCTTTACTGAATTTATCTGTATTTAAGTACAAAATCTTCACTCTCACATCGCTTATCAATGTCCTAATTACGATGATTATGTATGCGGATTTAATCCTTCTGCCTATTTACCTGCAGGACGGGCGCGAGTTCACGGCTTTCGAAGCAGGATTGCTTTTATTGCCCGGAGCTATCATCAACGCGTTCTTATCTCCAGTTACTGGAAGAATGTATGATAAATACGGTGCAAAACCACTCTTTATTACAGGATTAGTATTTGTAAATATTTCCATGTGGGGAGTAATCGATTTGAACGAATCGACTACTTATATGTATTTAATGGTCCGCACCATTATTTTGAGAATAGGACTAAGCTTTATTACTATGCCTTTAAATACAGCAGGATTGAATGCTCTGCCAA
Organism: Cytobacillus pseudoceanisediminis; assembly: GCF_023516215.1. Lineage (NCBI taxonomy): Bacteria > Bacillati > Bacillota > Bacilli > Caryophanales > Bacillaceae > Cytobacillus > Cytobacillus pseudoceanisediminis. Next base: position 3,514,984 of record NZ_CP097349.1, read on the forward strand.
GAGAGCTGGGATCTCACGGTTCAGCCGTTAACAACACCATTCGCCAATTGTCAGGTGCGATTGGAACTTCAGTTGTCATCACTTTATATACGATCCAGGCAACATCATATGCTTCGGAGTTGTCCAAAGAAAACATGACAGCAGGCAAACTGGAGAGCTTAGCTTCGATCTTTGGTTCAAGTTCTGCCTATGTCTTTATGTTAGTCCTATCCCTTGCAACACTGATTTTAGTTTTCTTTGTGCCTAAAAAATCGCCAAAAAACACCCATGATAAAGGATTGGCTCAACAAAGCCAGAGTTAATAACACGAGCATACCTAAGATTTCTTGGGTATGCTTTGCTATTTCTCGATTATAAAAAATGGGTGCTTAAGCGCAGTCTCTTGATTTTTAGTCTGTATAATTGGACCCTTCTTCCAAAAGTAAATCTGCCAGCCCCTCTTCTGATACTACGTTAATGCCATTCCTTTTAAGCAAGGCCGACGTGACTCCATCTCCAGGAATTTTGTTGCCCTTAAACTCGCCGTTATAAATCATTGAACTTCCACAGGAGGGACTATATTCTTTTAGCACGACTGCAGTAACTTGCAGCTCTTGGGCCTTTTTTAACGTGATATAGGCTCCTTCTATGTACAAATCGGTAACATCTCTGCCTGATTTTTCAATTACCTTAGCTTTGCCATCAAGAACATCTGCTCCGTCACCGTCTATTATCTCAGCAGGTTCTCTTGGTGTTGAAAAACCTCCAAGCAACTCAGGACAAACAGTAATTGCCTTCTTCTGCTCCAGCATTTGACGGATTTTTTGATTTAAGCAATGAGTGCCGTTATATCTTACTTCCAACCCTGCTAAACAAGAACTGACTAATATCATTAGTGACACCTCAATCTAATAGTTATTCTTCCACTAAGCGAAAATAAAAAAGAGTCCTTAATTGTCTAACCGGACTTTACTGCAATTATTGTTAGTAACTATACACATCGAATTGCCATAAAGGCAGGGAATTACCGGTTCTTCCTAAACAAATCTATTAAATAGTAAAGCTGTGAAATTATAAATGATAGCAGTAATACAATTATGGTTCCAAATATATAAACCGCTTCTTCTGCCGGATTGCCTCCACCCATAAATACGGATCCAAACATAAAAAAGAGTAAGACACTTACGATTGCAAATAAGAAAAAAATACTAATATACTTTGACATAGACTCCCCCATAAAATCCATTCTTTCTTTAATTTCATTCGTTTCTTCTTTAGTATTTCCTTCTTTCATTGCCTTGTTATGCTTTTTATTTGTTCTTAAACATACTATTCATTTCCAATAAGAAAAGTTTAAGTTAAAGAAAACAAAAAAGGAACGGAAAAAATCCATTCCTTCATGAAAAGATGCTGCTCTTATTTAATGTTTTTATTTAGTGAATTTCGGTTTAAAATCACCCTTATAAGGTTCATGTTCAACAAACACAGTTATATCTTTGCCATCTTTGTCTTTACCCGTTCTTTTATAAGTAAATTTATTCTTATTAAGTTCGGTAAGTTCAAGCGCTGCACCATACTTATTAGCCCCAATTGAAACATGGGCTCTTATTTTATTTTCGTTCACAATATCGAAGTAGCCAAAATCACCGCGGCTTTTCCCTGTTTCAAGATTGAAAAATTCGTATTGATTCGTTTTGTCATCAAACTTTGCCAGACTTATAAACATCGTATTATACTTTGTTACATCATTGCCGTCTTCATCTAATACCTTTGTTCCGTTCCAGAGGGTACTGCCTAAAATTTTATCTCCATCTATATCTTTAACGATATCCCCCGTAACAGCGTCCAGCTGCTTGTTGGGATCAGTAAAAGAAAGCTCATTTTCTTTATAGGGAATATGTTCAACAAATACCTCTACGTCGTTGCCTTTAGCATCTTTCCCTATTCTTTTATAAGTAAAAATATCTTTATTTAGTTTTGTCATTTCGACAACAGCTTGATAATTCATTGATTCTGAAATTAATATTCTTTTCTTCCCATCATTGGTAATAAAGAAGGTTCCCTTGTCGCCACGGCTTTCGCCTGTCTCCGCATCGAAAAATTCATATCTTCCTGATTTCACATCATATTTCGCAAGACCTATGAAGTTTGCATTCTCTTTTGTTAAGTCGTTCTTATTTTTGTCATACACTCTTGTACCTTGCCAATTTGTGCCGCTGAGAATGTTAGCCATTTCCTGTCCTTTGGTTAATTTATGATCCTTTTTAGTCTCTTTAACCACTTGTTCTTGCTTCTGCTTACTATGATTTTCCTGGGCATTTGCACCAGCGCTGCACCCCGTTGCTACTAATGTAAATCCAAGAAGTATGGATGTTATTGCTTTTGCTTTTTTGTTCATTTATATCGTCTCCTCATTCTCATTTTTGCCTATTTTGCTCCTGCTCTTAACAAAATCTGTTCAATCTCTTTAAACCCTTTCTCACGTGCATGCTGCAGAGGAGTAACATTCTTTCTATCCGGAGTATTCACATCCGCCCCGTGATCGATTAGTAATTGCACAGTTTGCTGCTGTTTTACATTTCCATTATTCAAAATAATTGCTTCTAATAAAGCTGTCCAGCCGAGATCATTTACATGACTTACATCAATATCAGTCTTGTTGAGAAGTTCCTTGATGGCATCTATATGGCCATGTTCTGCAGCAGGGATCAATGCAGTTCCACCATACCGGTTAATTATCACCGGATCCGCACCTGCTTCGATCGTAAGCTTAAGAATTTCAACGTATCCTTCTGCGCCTGCATATAAGAAAGGGTTGTTTTTCATGTTATCCTGAATATTGACGTCAGCCCCCGCTTTAATCAGGATTTTGGCGGTTTCGACATCATTATTGTAAGTTGCAATCATAGTAGCAGTTCGTCCGTCTGAGTCCTTTTTATTTAGATCAGCACCTTCCTCAATCAATCTCTTTATTGTTTCTGTTTCCCTGCGCTCTGCAGCTTGAAGCAATGGTTCACTCATATCCATATCTTCCCGTACCTCTTTTTCCTGTGTTTTTGTATCTGCATTATTATCTGAGACACAGCCTTGAAGGAGAATAACGCCTCCAATCACTATTGTTAGCCACCTCCTCATCTACTTCACCTGCCTATCTTCTTTAAATAAAATGACTCAGACTAGTTACTGCTTCTATTATGTTAGTATCAAAATGTGAACTCCCTCTAAAAAAATTCTTAAAGAAAGTTAAACTTAATCTTAAAATTTCTTCATATATAAAAAAATAGCCGTCACCTTTGTGACGGATCAAATTAAACACAGATTAATTTAAACATTGAATCGATAACCGGCTCCCCAAACGGTTTCCAGGAATTTCGGCTGTGCAGGGTCTCCTTCAATTTTCCCTCGTATTTTTCTAATATGAACGGTGACTGTTGAAACATCTGCAGCTGACTCCAGCCCCCAAATCTTTTCATAAAGCTGTTCTTTGCTCAATACTTGATTTGGATGCATTAGAAGAAATACTAATAAATCAAATTCCTTTGTTGTAAACGGAGTTTCTTCTCCGTCAATATAAACTTTACGTGCTGACTTATCAATTGTGATCCCATGTACGAAAATTGTATTTGTTTGAGTCTGTTTTCCTGCTAAACGTTCATATCGCTCTAAATGTGCTTTCACTCTGGCTACCAGTTCACTCGGACTAAAAGGCTTGGTAATATAATCGTCTGCCCCTAAGCCGAGACCCCGAATTTTATCGATATCTTCCTTTTTGGCTGACACAAACAAGATAGGAATGTTTTTAACTGCGCGTATTTGTTTACATATTTCAAACCCATTTACTCCTGGAAGCATGATGTCCAAAATAATTAAATCATAGTGTTCTTGAAGAGCCTTTTGGAGTCCTTCCTCACCAGAATGTTGAATATCGACACGAAACTTATTTATTTCTAAATAATCTCTTTGCAATTCTGCAATACTAATGTCATCTTCAATAAGCAATATTTTTTTCATATTTTTTCACCTTTCTTTAGGGAAAAGAATACACTTGTACCTTTACCCATCTCGCTTGAAGCCCAGATTTCCCCTCTATGCTCCAAAATTATTTGTTTCGCGATCGCAAGTCCTAAGCCGCTTCCGCCTGTCTCGGAACTTCTTGATTGTTCTGCACGGTAAAAACGTTCAAAAATATTTGGCAAGGCAGAAGGTTCTATCCCTTGCCCATTGTCTTCGACTTTAACAATTACATCGCCTAATCGATCATGAAGAGAAATAGAAATCTTCTTCCTGTCTTTATTCATATATTTAACACAATTACTTATTAAGTTGGCCAATACTCGTTTCAATTTCTCTCTATCCACTTTCACGAAGATTGGTTTATTCAAAAGATGAAGCTCCAAATGGATTCCTTGCTGAAGTAAATCCAAATAAAGTTCTTCTGCATAGTCTTTCATATATTTATCCAGTTCGACAGTTTCGAAATGGAATGGTTCTTTTTTCAAATCCAGCTTGGAAAATAAGAAAAGCTCATCAATTAATGAATCCATGTCTTTTGCTTTAAAGTGAACAGTCGACAAATACTTTTCCATCTTCTGAGGGGTATTGGCTACACCATCTTTTATCCCCTCAACATATCCAATAATCGATGTGATAGGTGTCTTCAAATCATGCGAAATATTGGCCAGAAGCTCTTTTCGATTTTCTTCATACCGAAGCTGGAGGTCTATCGATTCTTTTAGTTTAATTCTCATTTCCTCAAATGCTCTATTTAATTGTCCGATTTCATCATTTGAAACAGCTCCGATTTCAAAATTTAAATCTCCTGATTTTATTCTTTCAGCACCTTCTTTAAGAACTGAGATAGGTTTAATAATGCTTCGTGAGACTAAATAATTTAATATACCAATAATCATAATAAACAGAAACAGTAAAAGTCCTGATAAAATAGGAAACAATTCTCTAATGACCTCAGCATAGGAACTGGCCTTCCTTAATACGAAAACACTTCCTTCACTTTTATCCGGAAAATAAAAATCAAACTTTACATAGGTAAAAAAATAGTCGTTGAGTTTAATCGTATCTCGAGTATTGATATTTGTTTCTTCAAAACCTGGAAGGGATTTAACCAATGCCTGTTTGTCAAGAGCATGGGAAGCGTACTCAACTTTTGTGCCTTTTCTAACAACAATGTCGATATCCTCTTTCTCAATCTTTTTAAGCTCCTTTTCATTTAGGAGCTGTTTCGGATTATTTTTAGCAAAAAGCTTTAAATCGAGAAACACACTTTCTTCAACTGTTGTCAAAGGTTTTTGTATATATGTTTTTTTGTAAAGATGCTCTATAGATCTTACATCACCTGTTATGGCAAAAATAATTAAAAAACCTGCTGCCAATAATAAAGTGATCGAAAAAAGAATCACTCCAATATAAGACAGCAGAAACCTCATTTTAATGGACATCTGTTTCACTCACTCTGTTATAAAAATTTTCATTAGATCATACCTTATTCTTAGCATTCAAGATAATTTTATAAACCCTATTATCCAGATTAAGAAATTAAAAGAACTATATCACATAAATCTTAAAACTTTCTAAAATATGTATGAAATATTTCTAAACAGCTTAGCAAAAGTGATTTCCATAGAACTATGCCCGAAATGTTTTCCCCAGATGTTCTCCTAGTCCATAGTAGTGCCTGAAATTATAAATGAGGGGACTCCATTCATGAGGGTTCACATGATGATCATCCTTAAGGATGGATGTATGCGCATGGACCTTTAATGCCGTTACTTCCACAATGGCAAAGTGAGAGTCATGTTCCGGAACTCGAATGTGCTCCACCCTGCTCTCGATCTGAAGTGGACATTCCAGGATTCTAAAGGGCTTTACAATTTCTGCTTCCTTCTTCGTAAGGGAGGCTGCAGAGAATTTATCTTTTTCAAAGCGGAATGAATTAACCCGTTTGTATTCCGGTACTGGGCACTTGCCAGTCAGTGGCGCTAATGCCTCTACATTCTCCCAAAGGCCAGGGCCAGGAACGTTTACGACACATTCGGGATGATTGCGAAGATTTTCCAAAGCCTTTCCCCCTCCCCGATTCCAAGGACAATGCATTCCCCTAATGCCCATGACGAGGATAAGGGGCTGATGTTGGATGTCCCATCCTCATTAAGTGTTGTTAACAATATCACCGGAGTTCCATAGTATAAGATTTTAGGCTGAATCGACTTGGTGATTATTTGGTTTTCTTCCTTTTTCATTGCAGTTTCCTCCTGAACTTTTTTACAAATATCATTGTAAGGGGTAGATATTTCAATTATCATCGAAATATGGATTACATGGAGGAATAAGATATGAATATGAATTCAAATGTAGCAAAAGTCGCTTCTCTGGTCAGTGAACCAAGTCGGGCAGCCATACTGACCGCCTTATTGGATGGCCGGTATCACACTGTAAATGAACTGGCCCATATGGCACGGATTAAACCGCAAACGGCCAGCTTTCATCTCAAAAAAATGCTGGATGCTCAAGTGGTGTCAGCAGAAAAACAGGGAAGGCACCGGTATTATGGCATCATGAATCAAGAGGTTGCCCAAGTGATGGAATCCTTTCTATCCATTGCCCCTGCTGCAGAAATTAAATCTTTTAAACATGCCTCTGAAGATAAAGCGATCCGCTTTGCCAGGACGTGCTATGATCATCTCGCTGGAAATTTAGGAGTGCAAATAACTGAATCACTAAAAAGAAAAGGATTTATTGCTGAAGAAAATGACACATTCAGTGTTACGGAAGATGGAATAGCATTCTTTCACTCTATGCAAATCGACCTGACCTCTTTGAAAAAGAAGCGTCGTTCTTTTTCCCACAAATGTCTCGACTGGAGCGAAAGACGCCATCATCTTGCAGGCGCACTGGGGAATGCCATCCTGGAAAAATTCCTAGAGCGAAATTGGATACAGCGCATCCCCAAAACACGTGCCATCAAAATAACCCCTCAGGGAATGAAGGGCTTCAAGGAAAACTTTGCTATTGATTTGGATAGAAAATAAGAATGGTTCTCACACATTCTAGGTGTGAGAACCATTAGCAGTCCTATTGTCACACTTAATTTACAGCAGCAACGTTCTTTTTTAGCCGGACTATGATTTCAACCAAGCCACTGAAAATTGTAAGCAACAATTCGGAAGACCCTTTACTATTTGGATGGGAAATGGGCAGCTTTCCCACTGAAGCCAATAGCTTTTCAGATTCAATGAACAGATCTGACCAAGCGTTATATAAGGCAAAGAGGAGGGAAGAAACAGAGTGGTTATCGCAGATGAAGACTAACAACTTTACTAAAAAATAAAGAAGGCAAGCTTTGACATATCTCTCAAAACTCGCCCTCCATTTATGCTACATCTCTAAATCCGTAAATGCATACGGCAATAAATCCTTTAATGTCAATTCTAATATTTCTTTTTTCTCATTTGTTAAATAAACCGGCATTTCCGGCAAACAGAATTCGGCTAAAACTTGTCTGCAGATGCTGCAAGGCGGAAGAAAATCTGCCGTATCTCCTGCTACAGCTATAGCCTGGAAATCACCTTTTTTGTAACCATTCGCAATTGCAGTGAAAATAGCTGTTCTCTCGGCACAGTTCGTCGCACCAAACGATACATTCTCCACATTCACTCCATTAATGACAGTGCCGTCTTTCAGTAATAAAGCGGCTCCAACCGGAAATTTGGAATACGGAGCATAAGCTCTTTCCCTCATACTGCGTGCACTTTCCATCAATTGCTCTTTATTCATAGTTACCCATCCTTTTCAAAGAAGAATGAACTTTTCACAGTCCCCTTAGGCCAATGTAAAATTGGCAGGATTTTTAATATATATTTTTTGAAATGTTTGTCAATAAAGACTTGATATTTTCATACATGAATAGAGGAAGGGGCTCAATATATCATATTCCATAATGAATCATATATTTTCTGCCTTCATATGCCTCTTTAATCTTTTGTGCTAGTTCATAAAGTTCAAGGGAGTTTTCATACAAGTTCAATGAAATAACCACATCATAGAATAATGATAATGATTCTGGCGGAATGATCGTGATGCCGCTAAATGCCAATCCAAACTCTGGGCGGTCAAGTGAATGAAAATAGGTTTTTACAATAAGTAATCTCTCATATATAGTATCAATTATTTCATCATCAACAGAAATACAATCATATTTTACCGGTTCATACGCATTTCCAATTCTACTATTATTTATATCTTCAATTATGCCAAATTCGTGGACAGGCACTGTGTTTAACTCCTAAAGCAAAGGGTGCCCCATCTAATTCCTTGGATTCCCGCATGTAGCTTATTTTATTTTTACCAATTCCTTATCAACAGAAATAACCTCTTCTTCAGCATAAATCACATATGCACACCCGCTCTCATATTTCTGTGAACTGAATTCACCCAGTATCTGGACAGGGCCTTTTTTCAAATGGTAAATAAGCTGATGATCATTCTCTTCACTATCAAATGCTGTTAAATCATTTACCAAAAAGCCGTTAATGGCTTGTTTATATATGTTAATCATATTTATTCTCCTATGCATATAAATCTATTTGACAAGCACCAAGGGGGGATGGATATGCACTGGAGAAAATACTTTATTCTGTTTATTCCAGCCCTTTTGATATTTATAACCTCCATTATTGTGGTTCCAGATTATAAATTTTATCTCGTATCAATAGTTCCCTTCGTTTTTGGATGAGCTACTACTCATGGGTTTATTTAGAGGAAAGGCAAAAGAAGCAGTAATTTCTTTTTCTTCCGCTTTACAGCCCATCATCAACATATTTCACTTCTATAATTCTTACATCTCTTTCCATGAACAGCGAGCCAGAATTAAATAAAAAAATGAAAATGATTAAAATGAAAATAAAAAAGATTCCACCCTTATATTCCTGGGATTCATTTATGCTGCTCATTTTTTCCCGATATTTTCGCTGGACTTTTCTTCTTTTCTCTTCAGCGTTCACTTTGAATCCCCTCACAAAGTTGTTCCAATCTAACACAAAACACGGACATCCTTTAATTTCCATTTTAACACAAAAAAGAAATACCTTTAATTGAGGATTCTGAATTTTCTTTGCATATAAAAAAAGCCGCCTGCACTGGCAGCTGATTTCATAATAGTAACTCCATCTCAGAATCCTTATCAATAAAACCCATTTTCTTATAAAGATGATAGCCATCCTGTGAAGAATGCAGCCAAATACGTCCTACCCCCAAACTCCTGCAATTATTAATACATTCGTTTAAAAGTGAACGACCTAGCCCATATCCTCTATATTCCGGTTTAGTATACATATTCATTATATATGCTTCTAATCCGCTTATATTTTCCCCATGCGGTGGTCTTTCAAAAAACACTAAGCCGCTTATGGCAACAACTGTCCCCCTAACATCAGCTACCCAAGCAGAATAACCGCCCTTAGACAGCTTTTCTTGAAAATATCTCCTGTTTGCATCAAATACTATTGCTCTGTTTCCTTCAATAACGTCTCCTACCGCCTTTAGGAGCTCTATTCTTAATCCAGTAATTGCATCAACATCCTTAAGTGCAGCTTTTCTGATATTCCAATCCATTTTACCCTCTCCCAGCTTTTTATTCTTCTCATCCAGAACAGTTTACCAAATCAATCCATAATGTCTTCTCCTCCTTTAGACCCAAAAGTAATTACTCACGCCTTTTTGGTTTTACACATTTTTTATAGGGGTAGAATTGTTGTGCACTGAGATTCTGAATATATTTAACCGATTATTCACAAAATCTATAGGAAGACAAGCAGATTGGACTGAACAGCATGTGGAAAATTTACAAAATGGATATTAGAAGTATTTTTACTAATTGGGTTGCGGCAGTATTAATCGGAGGCTTGACGTTACTGCCTTCTTTATATGCCTGGTTTAACATCGAGGCTTCTTGGGATCCCTATAGTCAAACGGATCAGCTTCCAGTAGGAATCGTGAATGAAGATGCCGGAGCAGTGGTTCGTGATAAGGACATACATATTGGAGATGACATCGTCAAGGAATTAAAGAAGAACGATGATATGGACTGGCACTTTGATAACCGTAAAGACGCGATGGATAAGGTGGAATACGGCGACTATTTTGCTGTCATTGTGATTCCGGATAATTTCTCCCAGAAGCTGGGAACCGTCATTGAAAACCAGCCCGAAAAAGCGAAAATCGAGTATTATGTGAATGAAAAAATCAATGCCATTGCACCTAAAATCACAGAAAAAGGTGCAGGCGGGATAGTCGATACGGTTACAAGCAATTTCATCTCAACCGTTAACGGCACTATTTTTGAGAAGTTTAATGAATTGGGTCTGGAGATTGAAAAAGACCTTCCGGATATAAAGCGGTTCGAAGAGTATGTTTTTCAAATGGAGGAAAAGCTTCCTGAAATCCATTCCTTATTAAGCAGCTCCCTGTCAGATGCAGAAAATGCCCAAAAAATGATTGATAAGGCACAAGCACTCGTTCCTGATGCCAAACGCGCAACAGGAAACGGTCTGCAGACCATTAATGAAACGATGAAATTTATAAATGAGGCTGAGAATCGCCTGAATGCAATGGAGCCCCAGATTCAGGAGAATCTGGAGAAGGTCCAGAATATGGCGGTAAAGGTGAACGATTTTATCTCCTCGGTTCAATCCTCTGATTTGAACCTGAACCAGGGAAAGGAAATAGGCAATCAAATCAATGAGCAGATAGCAGGTTCGCTTCAGAATATCGAGACTATCGAAACAGCGCTAAAGCAGCTGCAGGAATCCAATAAGGAACAAGGCACAAGCCAAAATCAGGAACAAATCAATCAGGCTCTGGAACAAATAGCCTTATTAAAACAGGAACTGCAGACTATCCAGGAAAACGGACAAAAGATCAATGCCTTTCTTTCAGACAAGCAGAAGGAAGCAGATGATTTAATCACCCGGCTTCAGGAAAATTCAGCTGTAACCGCAGGCAGGATCGACGCATTCGTTAAAGAATATAATGAAAACATCCGGCCAGCCATCAAACAGGAAGTGGCCAGCGCCAAGGAAACATTGAGTAATGCCCGGAATATCCTGACTGAAATACAATCCGCCATGCCTGAGATCGAAAAAATCCTTGCGAATACAGAGGGGAACTTAGGTGAAGGAGAAAAAACGCTTAAGCACATTATCGGAGAGTTTCCATATATAAGCGAAAAGATTAATCAATTAGCCGATCGGATTCGGGACATCAAGGGCGAGACAGACATCAACGAGATCATTGAGCTGCTGCAAAATGATCCCGAAGCAGAGAAGGGTTTCTTCGAGGAACCTGTTCAGCTTAATAAAAACAGCCTATTCCCAATCCAAAATTACGGAACAGGAATGACTCCCTTTTATACCGTACTTGCGATATGGGTAGGTGCCCTTCTATTAATTTCCCTTTTGGCTACAGATGTTCATCATCATGAAGAATTTACGGGAAAACAAATCTATTTCGGCAAACTGCTGACCTTCCTAAGCATTGGATTTGCACAGACCCTCGTAGTGACAATAGGGAATATCTTAATTCTCGGAGTGGATGCAGCTGAACCAGTATGGTTTATCCTGTTTGGACTGATAAGCAGTTTAGTGTTTATATTAATTGTTTATACATTAGTATCTGTATTTGGCGATGTAGGAAAAGCCATGGCGATTGTCTTGCTGGTGCTTCAGATTGCAGGTGCTGGCGGAACCTATCCGACCGCCTTGCTTCCTGAATTTTTCCAAACCATCCACCCCTTCCTGCCCTTCTCTTATGCCATTGATTTAATGAGAGAAGCTGTTGGAGGCATTGTTTGGGAAAGAGTTTACAGAGACCTTCTGGTCCTGACGCTATTCGGTTTCATTGCACTATTAATTGGAACCTTCCTGAAAGAGCCATTAAGCAGAAAAACAAAAGCGCTAATGAAAAAATCAAAGGAATCGGGGTTGTTTCATTAGGATTTAAAAGTTTTATTAACCCTCTTGACCTTTTCCAAAATGTGTAATAAAATCAGTAAAAATATAAATATGAGCTATGATAAGGATACGAATCTTTCTTTGTTTTCTTTCCAGAGATCAGGGCCATTTGGCTGCAAGCCCTGAAGAAAAGGGAATGATTTACCGCCTTGGAGCTATTATGGGGAATTGATCTATACCAGAGTATCCATAATCGGGGAATCCGTTATCTTTTTGAGCATAAAGCAGTCTTTCGGCATGCTTTATGGAATTAGGGTGGAACCACGGCCGCACTCGTCCCTTTTGCTGGGATGAGTGCGGCTTTTTATTTTAATTAAAACTATATAATTAGCGTTGATAAGGACATGAATCATTCTTTATTTTCTTTCCAGAGATCAGGGTCACCGGCTGCAAGCCCTGAAGAAAAGGGAATGATTTACCGCCTTGGAGCTATTATGGGGAAATGATCTATATCAGAGTATCCATAATCGGGGAATCCGTTATCTTTTTGAGCATAAAGCAGTCTTTCGGCATGCTTTATGGAATTAGGGTGGAACCACGGCCGCACTCGTCCCTTTTGCTGGGATGAGTGCGGCTTTTTATTTTAATTAAAACTATATAATTAGCGTTGATAAGGACATGAATCATTCTTTATTTTCTTTCCAGAGATCAGGGTCACCGGCTGCAAGCCCTGAAGAAAAGGGAATGATTTACCGCCTTGGAGCTATTATGGGGAAATGATCTATATCAGAGTATCCATAATCGGGGAATCCGTTATCTTTTTGAGCATAAAACAGTCTTTCGATTGCTTTATGGAATTAGGGTGGCACCACGACCACACTCGTCCCTATGTTTGGGAGGAGTGTGGTCTTTTTTTATAACTAAAAATCAGGAGGAATTGAAATGGAAGCAGAAAAAATAAATCATAGAAAGTTAGGTCAAGAGCTGGAGCTTTTCACATCCATGGAGGAAGCCCCAGGAATGCCTTTTTCCTGCCAAATGGAATGGTGATGCGAAATGAACTTGAAAGTTATTGGAGACGAAAACACCAGCGGGCAGGCTATCAGGAAATTAAGACACCGATTATGATGAAACAGGAACTTTGGGAACAATCCGGCCATTGGAATCATTATCATGAAAATATGTATTTCTCAAATGTGGATGAGCAAAATTATGCGATAAAGCCCATGAACTGCCCGGGTGCGATATTGGTTTTCAATAGCAAACGGAGAAGCTACCGGGAATTGCCTCTCCGCTATGCGGAGCTGGGATTAGTCCACAGACACGAACTCTCGGGTTCTTTGAATGGACTGTTAAGAGTCCGGTCGTTCACTCAAGATGACGCCCATTTATTTGTGATGGCTGATCAGATTGAGGCCGAGATTGATAAAATACTTGTCCTAATTGATGAGTTCTACTCCCATTTCGGTTTTGACTATAAAGTTGAACTTTCAACACGCCCGGAGGAATACATGGGATCACAAGAAATGTGGGAACGTGCTGAAGGAGCTTTGGAATCTGTTTTGAAAAACAAAGGAGTAAACTATCAGATTAATCCTGGTGATGGGGCGTTTTACGGGCCGAAAATTGACTTTCATATATTGGATTCGCTCGGCAGAAGCTGGCAATGCGGTACTGTCCAGCTGGATTTTCAAATGCCGCAAAAGTTTAATTGTGCATATGTTGGTGAAGATAACAAACTTCACCTTCCCATTATGATTCACAGGGCAATTTTTGGTTCAGTTGAACGTTTCATGGCTATTCTAATTGAACATTTTGCAGGCGATTTCCCACTGTGGCTGTCACCCGTTCAAGCAAAGATCATTCCAATCTCTGACTCGCATGCTGAATATGCAGACTATGTGAAATCACAATTGGAAGAAGCAGGCATCCGTGCTGAAGCCGACTTTAGAACAGAGAAAATGGGACTCAAGATCAGGGAAGCCGCAAAACAGAAAGTTCCCTACATGCTGGTGATTGGTGATAAAGAAATGGAGCAGCAATCCCTGTCACTGAGAAAACGTAAAGAGGGAAATATCGGTGTGATGAGCATTGAGGAAGTAATTGAGCGGTTTATTAATGAAACAAACGGCGGCAGATAAATCTTTCAAGCTCAGAAGGAATTTATTCCTTTTGGGCTTTCCTCTTTACAAATAATCTATCTCTCCGAATTTTCTCCAGTTAACAATATCTTAATTTTCAAAATAATGTTATTATTTAAATGTAATAATTTTACACTTAGGGGAGGATTATTTTGAAAACCACTGCAATTGAGAAAGCCATTATTAATGAGACAACAATCAATTCACCACTCAATCTGGTATGGCTCGCTTGGACAATCTCTGATAGGGTATCTGAATGGTTTGCACCTGAAGCGAAAGTAGAAGCTAAGGAAGGCGGAGCTTATGAGCTTTATTTTATTCCCGGAAATAGTACGGGCATGAATACGAAGGGATGTAAAATTACTAAGCTTATTACTGAAAATGAGCTTGAGTTCACATGGAAAGGCCCAGACCAATTTGAGGATTTAATGAATAATGAGGATGAATTAACAACTGTTCATGTAAGTTTCCAGGCAATCCATGAAAATTCATCAAAGGTGATTGTTGAACATAGAGGATTTAAGAATCATGAAGATTGGATTGAAGCAATAAACTGGCATCAAATGGCCTGGTCAGGTGTACTGGACAGTTTAAAATCAGCTCTTGAAAAGGGCGAAGGAAACCTCTGCTGCCAGCCTTGAAAGCAAATACCTGCGGACACTCTTTTTAAAACCGCAGCCAATTTTCTTCCAATTAATCCCTCTTCGGTATCTTTACTTACATATGTATGTTACAATGAAAGGTGAATCAAACCCTTAGGGTCAACTTGACTTTTCTTAGTCACCCCTTCGAAAGGGGGATAAAATTGGAGAAAATAAGCGTATTCCTGGATGATTATCGGAAAGCGCCTGATGGTCATGTATTAGTTGAGACCATTGATGAGTGTATCCATTTGCTTCAGACCTTTGAAATTGACCACTTGTCTTTAGACCATGATTTAGTAAGTAAATCGAGAAATGGTCTTATGCTCGTTCATTTAATGGTTCAAAAACAGTTATTTGCGGATCGCATAACTGTTCACTCTGCCAATTCCGCAGGCGGGAAAGCTATGTATCATTATTTAAAACAAGCACAGCAGGATTTTGAAATGCCCACTGATATTAAAGTAATCTTAAGGCCACTGCCCCTAAACTTCATTCCGCCAAATCATCTGCAAAAATAGTAGAATTCACCATACCTATTCCCCTTGATCACAGGATATATATATGTCACCAGTATATGGGAAGCAGAGTTTATTAACTGCTTCCTTTTTTCATGACTTTAAAAATGATATGAATAACTGGAACCAGGCAAAAATAAATCCGCTTCTCCATATAGAGGAGCGGATTTAGCTTTAAGATTTTACTCCTATACGTTCAAATATGCCCAGGCATATTGTGCATATAGCTCTGCGCCTGTCGATAAGGCGTCTTCGTCAATATTGAATTTGCCGTGGTGATGAGCCCATTCGGTGTCTTTCTCTGGATTGCCGCTGCCGACTAGGGCGAAGCTGCCAGGTGCTTTGTCCAGGTAAAAACTGAAATCCTCCGCCCCCATTGTTGGATTTTCATTATATAGAAAATCTTCCCCGAAAGCTTCAGAAGCAACTTTTTGCACAAGGTTTGCACTGTATTCCTCATTAATTACCGCTTGGGAACCCCGAATGTATTCCACTTTTGCACCAGCACCATAGATCGATGCCGTCTTCTCAGCATAATTCTCAAGCTGTTTTTCAATATGATCCCTTGTTTCAGGATCGAAGCAGCGGACTGTTCCCTCGATGACTGCATTTTCAGCGATGATGTTAAACCTTGTGCCCACCATCATTTTTCCAATGGTGAGTACGGCAGGCTGCTGGGCATCAATGGTTCTGGACACAACACTCTGGACATTCATGACAAAGGATGAGGCCACTATAGCAGCATCAATGCAGTCATGCGGCATCGCCCCGTGCCCGCCTTTTCCTTTGAATGTCACCTTGAATATATCAGCTGATGCGAAGGATGGCCCAGGTGTACAGGACACTTTATGCGTCGGCATTTGCGACCAGATGTGGATGCCAAAGACATTGTCCACACCTTCCATCGCTCCCTGTTCCACCATCATCTTCGCCCCTTCCGCTACTTCTTCGGCTGGCTGGAACAGCAGGCGGACATTCCCCGGCAATTCTTCTTTTATCTCATTTAATGCCTTGGCGGCAATCAGCAGCATCGCGGTATGGGCATCATGTCCGCATGCATGCATTTTTCCATTTTCCAGGGAGGCATAAGGCAGATCCTTATTCAATTCCTCCACCTGCAGCGCATCCATGTCTCCCCTTAAAGCTACCGTCTTTCCGGGCTTCCCGCCTGCTATTTCAGCAATAACACCTGTTGGTTCCGTTCTTTTAAAGGGAATGCCCAGTCTATCAAGGTACTCACAAATAAATTGGGTGGTTTTAAACTCCTCCCATGACACCTCTGGTTCACGATGCAATTTTCTTCGCAGCTTCGTTAATTCATCACTATATGCTCCAATTAATTCTTTTAGCCCATTATGAATCATCTCTTACTCCGCCTCCGTTAACTCTATTGCTGCCTCAAACAGGATTTGAACAGCTTCGGCAATATGCCTGGAATCCGACCATTCTTCCGGACAATGGCTCAGGCCATTTTTACTTGGAATAAACAGCATCCCAGTACTTGTGTAATCAGCGAAAACCATTGCATCGTGCCCGGCGCCGCTATTCATGGGGCATGAAGTGAAACCCAGTTCACTGCTTTTCTTCTTTAACAGACTCACAATCTCTTTATTCATCTCTTTTGGCTGAATATATAAAAGCTGTTCAACCGTTATTTCTACTCCGCTATCACGATAGATCTCTGCTAATTCTTTCACTTTTTGAATAACATTCTGGACATGTTCTTCCTTGCCGGAGCGAATGTCTACAGAAAAGACCGTTTGATCCGGAATTACATTGGCTCCATTTGGATAGACCTGCAATTGCCCAGTGGTTACTACCGTTCCTTCTCCTTCAGCCGCCGCCAACTCGGGAAATTGGGCTATCATCCCGGCGGCCGCAACCAGCGCATCAGACCGCCTGTCCATTGGAGTGGTCCCGGCATGCCCGGCCTGTCCTTTTACGGTTACTTCCAATTGCGTTAAGCCGACAATCGCTTCGACTACCCCTATTGGGATATTCTTTTCTTCTAAGATAGGTCCCTGTTCAATGTGCAATTCCAGATAAGCCTTTACTGACTGCTGGTCTCTTGTTTTCGGAAGAGACGGATCGAGCCCGATTTTCTTCATGGCTTCAACGGTCGTAATGCCATCGTTATCCTTCAATGATTTAAAGTCTTCCTCAGCCAGCAAACCGACCATTCCGCGTGAACCCATTAAGCCGCCGCCAAATCTGGAGCCTTCCTCTTCGATAAGGGCGATAACCTCCAGAGGATATTTTGGCGTTAATCCGTTCTCAGTGAAAAGTGCAGCGACTTCAAGTCCTGCTACAACTCCGGCAGGCCCATCATAGGATCCCCCATTCGGGACGGAATCAAAGTGAGAACCGATTAGAACACTTGGTGCATCTTTTAGGGACCCTTCAAGCTTTCCAAAGATATTGCCCAATCCATCTTCACGGACAGCCAAGCCCGCTTCCTTCATTTTCCCCTTAATATACTGCCGTGCAAGAAAATCCTCCTGACTATACGTCAGCCGGGTTGTTCCTTTGCCTGGAGTCGCTGTATAAGTGCTTAATGTGTCAATATGGTTTTCGATTCGCCCCTGTACTTTTTCCAGATTCACATTTTTCCCTGTTTGAACTTCACTCATTTCGATCCAATCCCTTTCTTATAATAGTCCGACAAAAATTCCGGCTAATACCACCGACACAATCGTCACCGTGATGAATCCCCCGACAAGCATAGGCGGAAGCATGTTGCTGGTCAGCATTTCCCTCTCTTTTTCATCTTCTGTCAATGATTTAATCACTTCATTTGTAATAATGTAGTCAGCCGGGAAACCATATAGTGCCGTCAGCGAAACCGCGAAAGCCATTTCCTTGCTCACCTTTAAAATTTTCCCTGCGATGAATGAGAAGATATACATTCCTATTACGCCTAGAATAATGCTTCCTGCCAGCGGATAAATAATCTCAAGCATCATCCCGGGTGTAGCCTGCTTTAAGCCGTCAAAAATAAAGAGCATCAGGGCCATGATCGCAAAGCCAAAACCATTTGCTTTCTGCAGTACCTGCTTCTCAAGAAAGCCAATACTTGTGGCAATAACCCCGAACAATAGACAAAGTACAAATGGACTGACACTCGCAACTGGAGCCAGCAGTGTTGATGTCAGATAAGCAAGGTAGGATACTGCCGCCAATCTTAAAAATTTGAAGAAATCTGTATTATATTTCTCCGGCATATTTCTAAAAAGCTTAAGCTCAGGTTTTGGAGCTGCCTCTGCTGCTGCAGCCGTCTCTTCACTCGCCATGCCCTGTGTCTTATAAGCAAGCTTTCCGCTTCGGTACTGCTGTAAAAGCCGCTTTCCTTCTTTTTCAGGACAATGGAGGTGAGCGGATATCCAGCAAATCCCTGCATAACATAAATCACGATTGCAAAGACAGATAAAGAAGCCAGTCCCGCTTCTTTCGCTCCTTCGGACATAATCAGGGCAGATACAACGCCTCCAACCAATGGCGGAATGGCGACAACCACCGTTTTAAATCCAAAGATAAAGGTACCGATTCCAAGTAATATCGCGATAATTCCCAAAATCCCTGACAAAGCAATCACAATCGTCTTCCACTGATTTTTCAATTCCTGAATCGATAGCAAAGTCCCCATATTGGTAATCAATAAGTACATCATCATCGTAGCCACAACCGGCGGAACTCCTGCCAAAGCTACGATGTCCTGCGGAAAAAAGTCCAATAGCCGGCAAGGAACAGTACGGCACAGACGAAAATGGACGGCACCCATGCCTTCGTGCGAACCGCAACCAAATCTCCAATAAATAAAATAAACAAAAGAATTACTAACGCTAACAGCTGTGACATAAACCCTTCCCCCTCTATGTTGAATACCTATTCATTCGTGTTGCGAAAAATATATATTGTTAGAATAATAATACAATTATACTTTTCAGTCAATTTAAATTATTGAAAATTTTATGTAAGCGATGTCATTCCAGTTTTTGTATGGAGCTTAATTCTTTATATAGTTTGGTAAAATAATATTATTATTTTATAAGTTCATGAGAGCTGGAGAAAAATAAAAACTCGTCAATATGACGAGTTTTCTGGATTAGAATTTAATTAATACATCCCCAATGTTATTCCATTCATATATAAGAAGATTCAATTCAGCACCTGCAATAGTAATCTTTTCTGTTTTATATAATTCTGCACCATAATACTCATAGAAATGGCGGGTTTTATTATCTTCAAGTACCTCAACAAAAATTCTATTAAAGCCAAGTTCTTCAAATTGCAGGAAAACCTTCCTTAATAGCCTCTTGCCAACTCCCTTACCTTGATATTCCTCTAGGAGGTAAATGGCAGTTAAGTCACCGGATTCCGGAACATGATTACTTTCTCTCTTGCCGCAATCAGCAAATCCGATGATTTTACCATTGCTATTTTCCGCAACAAATACATAATTTCCCTTTTTTATAATATTTTCATTCCATAATTCCGTACGCCTGTCATAGGATAGCTTCTTCAAAAATTCATCAGGAATGATATTTTTATAGGTTGTTCTCCAGCTATCAACATGTACCTTCGCAATACCCTTTGAATCAGCTAAAACAGCTTTTCTTATGTTCATGAGCTTCACCTCTGAAAAAGGATAAGGTTTATATTCCATAGAAACACAAATAATCCCTTTCCCAATTCAGCAAAAAAAGGAGCAGCAGCTGCTCCCTTTCCTGATATTAGTTTCTAGGATCAACATAATCCGGATAATCGGTAATAATGGCGTCAACATCCATTTCGAACAGGAAGTCGGCGGCATCCTGGCTGCGCACTGTCCATGATCCAATTTGCATGCCAAGAGAGTGAACCTGATTCACTAATTCTTTTGTGACAATTCCATAGCTTGGATTAAACCAATCTGCATAGGCTGAAAATTCCTGTAAAGCTTCCGCTGTAGTATCCGCACGATTAGATGTCAGTACACCAATGGGAACATTAGGCAGAAGCTGATCCATTGTTTTCATGGATTCAAAGTTAAAAGATTGGATAATGATTTTTTCATTTTGCGGTTTATCAAGATTTCGTTCTTTTATTTTATCCGCCACTTGTTCTTCAATGCCAGGGTAAAGCTCTGGAGCCTTCAATTCTATTAATATTCCAACCTTACCATGGTAGCGATCCAGAATCTCTTCAAATGTCGGGATTGGTTCCCCGGCAAATTGTTCCCCTTTCCAGCTGCCGGCATCGAGACTTCTTAAATAGTCAAACGTTAAATCCCCCACTTTTCCGGTTCCATCTGTTGTACGATCCACAGATGTATCGTGAATTACCACTAATTCGCCATCCTTGCTTCTTTGAACATCAATTTCGATATAATCAGCTTTCATGTCTACAGCCAGATCAAAGCCGGCTACTGTATTCTCCGGTGCATACCCTGTGGCACCGCGATGCGCTATATTATCCACTTGTTTCCTTTCTCCTGTTGTCGGTTCTGCTGCGAACGCCTGGCTGATTGGGCTGAACAGCAGTGACAAAGCCACCCCTGTACCAATTAATAATTTTTTGTTCATGCTCTCCATCTCCTATCTAAATATGTATTCAACCATATTCTAAAAAAGAGATGTTGATCTAGTGTGTTGATGTCTTTATAGATAAATAAAGATAGTATGAAAAAAACCAGCCTTTCTCCCTAGTTTTTTTTACAATTACACTTATACAATTTAGTGAAAATGCTTTATCAGTCAATTTTACCTGTATCCAGGAAATAGTATTTGATGTTTGGGGATGGTTGAAAACCAGCATGGCTATTATCAGCATCCAATGTTTAATACACAGCAAACTGCAAAAATGGAAAACATTTCTTCCAGAAAAGGAACGACGTGCATCATACATTATCCATATACAGGGCAGCCTGCAATATAGTCAAGGCGGAGGGGAAATGTCCTCCACTCACTTTTTGCTGCTTATTCCCCATAAAAATTAACAGTAACGATTCGAAAAAGAATACATAACATAATTTAGTTTTTAATATTAAATGGTTAAGACTCATCCATTCATAAAAATAGCCTGAAAATTATCAGTTAGGGTTTCAGTCTTGTTTTCCAAAAAATTTGGAGGTGATTAAAATACCTAAGACATTAGTCATTCCAAGAGGTGGATACAAACCTATACTTAATGTAATGAATACAGAAATTGCTGTTAATGAATTAAAAAAGCATTTTGAAGCCAGGCTTTCAGAGAACTTAAACCTGATAAAGGTATCACCACCTTTATTAGTAAGTGAAGGCAATGGAATAAACGATAACTTAAGCGGAAGCGAACGAGTTGTTTCATTTGATGCTTTAGATATTAAAGATCATCAAATTGAAATCGTTCAATCTTTAGCAAAGTGGAAAAGAGTCGCTTTAGGCAGATATGGGTTTACTATTGGTGAGGGACTTTACACAAATATGAATGCCGTTAGAAGAGATGAGGTATTAGACAACCTTCACTCAATGTATGTGGATCAATGGGACTGGGAAAAAATAATCTCAAAAGATCAGCGAAATCTGAAAACACTCAAAGCCGAGGTAAGGAATATCTATCAGGCAATGAAGTCGACGGAAAAACACATGTATGAGTTTCACCCCGCCCTTAAGCCGGTATTGCCAGAGGATATTTATTTTATCACAGCACAGGAGCTGGAGGACCTCTATCCCCACCTGACCCCAAAGGAGCGAGAGGATTCCGTTTCAAAGGAATACGGCGCTGTTTTTCTAATGCAAATCGGTGGAGCTCTGCGGTCTGGAACAAAGCACGACAGCCGTTCTCCAGACTATGATGACTGGTCATTTAACGGAGATATTTTATTTTGGAGCCCACTGCTGGAAAGGTCTATTGAAATCTCTTCTATGGGTATCCGGGTAGATGAAAATACGCTGCTAAAACAATTAAAGCTTGAAAATAATGAGGAACGAATCTTACTGGAGTTTCATAAATCTCTTCTTAATGGAGAACTTCCTTATACACTTGGAGGAGGTATAGGGCAGTCCAGATTATGCATGTTTTTATTAAAGAAAGCACATATTGGGGAAGTCCAGGCTTCAGTTTGGAATGTAGAAATACTAAGATACTGCCAAGAAAATAATATTAACCTGCTGTGAATTACCCCTTTTTGATTTATAAACAATACTGCTGATAGCTTCCTGCCAAGTTATCAGCTCTTTATTTTCCTCCAAATGTCTAGTGTAGGCTTGACTACACAGTATCCCATATTAAAAGATGAAAATTCCCTGCTTTTCATACGAAAAGTCAGGGAGTAGTTTTATGAAAGACTGGGAGGAATTTGATCCTGCCTCATAACTGAAGGCGGTGTATTATATATATATGGAGGAGCTGGCTTAAGCTTAGGTTTTTTTGCAAATGGCTGCGGATTTTTAACATATTGGAATGTTCCCTGGCCATCCATGCTTGGCCCGCTTGCCCAGCGCCCCTTGGCACTTTGATCGCCATCTGAAAAATTGAATAAAACATATGAGACTTCCTGTTTTTCTAAGTGTTTAGGGAATGTACTCGGAACCACGATATTTTCTTTTGATTCCAATTCCCGAATCGCTGCGATCCACTGATTTTGGTGCATAGTGTCCCTTGCAAGGAGCCAGGCCAGCATGTCTCTTACACCTGGATCAGTAGTTTCATTATAAAGTCTGGCTACCTGAAGACGCCCTTGGGATTCTGCTGTAAGATTCGCCCGGAAATCAGCTAATAGGTTTCCGCTCGCAAT
Source organism: Cytobacillus pseudoceanisediminis (assembly GCF_023516215.1). Taxonomy (NCBI): domain Bacteria; kingdom Bacillati; phylum Bacillota; class Bacilli; order Caryophanales; family Bacillaceae; genus Cytobacillus; species Cytobacillus pseudoceanisediminis. The sequence goes on from NZ_CP097349.1 coordinate 3,537,979, forward strand.
AATATAATCCGCTGTCCACCTATTGCCGACACTATCAGCAGGCATTGCCCCCAATCCAGAAACGATTACATGCTGAGGGTTCATCCCTCCTAAAATTGCTTCCAAAACAGGATCTTTGGCTGCCTCCTCCTGTGCCCCCACCGGTGCTCCATCAAGCAATCTTGCTATCATCGTTGAAAGCATTTCGATATGTGCCAATTCTTCTGTCCCTGTGTCCATTAAAAGATCGCGGTATTTCCCATCCCCCGGGTATTCCAGCCTTGAAACAGATATTGCATCGCTACAGAAATTTCGCCGAATTGGCCACCAAGTACCTCTTGAAGTTTCTTCGCATAAACAGGATCAGGTCTTTCAGGTTTGGCATGATATTGTAATTCTTTGATGTGATAAAACATATAAGCCCTCCCTAATTTTTCTCATACCATATAACTTTATGAATGCCTGCTTTCGTTTATGCTCAGTACCTTGGATTAATGAAAAAGGAATATATAGAGACGCGCAGTGGTTACTACATGGTGATGCTTAACTTTAGAGCTAGTTATGAAAGCAGCGCTAAAGTGAACTCATAAATTGCTTGGCTGCCTATTTATATACAAAATAATGAAAATGCTTGGTAAGACTCAATTGAGTCAAATAGTACCTTTCGCTATAAACCGATGAAAATTCGGATTTAATATCCATCATCCTAACACCATGAAGATACTCCTCCCCCATAACTCTTTCCACTCAAGGACTTTCCATTCACCTAGTTTAAGTCCCGCTGTTGAAACAGTAGAACTCCTCCAATAGTGCCCCCATCATATTTATCAATTCGGATATGTTCTAAATCGAAACTATCAATTTCATGTCTATTTTTCTCAGATTTCGAATATAAAATCTGGCGGGAGGAGGAGGAAAACATAATCTTTGTCCTTCCCCAATCATTCAAGCTTCATCATCCAAAGCCTTTATTGCCATCTCCGCTGCCTCTGCAATCAGAGCGTTATCATATTCGGCATCCTTTGAATCCCGGCTGGAAAGGATCGTCATGATAATCGGCTCCCTGTTCGGCGGCCAGACAATCGCAATGTCATTACGTGTTCCGAAGCCTGCTGCACCGCTCTTATCAGCTACTTCCCAGCCGCTTGGCACACCAGCACGGATTAATGGATCCCCAGTAACGTTACCCCGCATCCACTCGGTTAAAATGTTCCGCTTTTCTTCAGTCAGAAAATCGCCAATTAAAACTTTCTGAAGGCTTGCTGCAAGTGCTTCAGGTGTACTTGTATCCCGAATGTCCCCTGGCTCTGCCTCGTTCAAATCCGTCTCGAACCGCTCAGGCTTTGTAACAGTATCCCCCATTTCTTTCAAAGCTGCTTCGAATCCTTCAGGCCCTCCTAATTCCTCTAAAATTAAGTTGCCTGCTGTATTGTCGCTAAACCGGATTGCCGCTTCACAGAGTTCCCTTAAAGTCATGCCAGTCTTTACATGCTTTTCTGTAACAGGAGAATATGTCACCAGGTCATCACTTGTGTATGTAATGATTTCATTCATTTCCTCCAGTGATTTTCTCTGCAGCAATATTGCAGCTGCCAGCGGCTTGAATGTAGATGCGTAGGCAAATCTCTCATTAGACCTGTAAGTAATTGTCTTTTTCGTTCCTGTGTCATATGCATACACACCAAGCCGTGCGTCAAATTCCTTCTCCAGCTTTTTGAATTTTTGTTTTGTATTTACAGAAGTTTCTTTGGAGTTTTCTGCCGCACTGACATCTGATTGATAACTGCCATTTGCACAGCCAGTCAGGGCAAGAAGCAGAACCAAACTGACTAGCCGGACTGCTTTTAACCTATTCTTACTAAAAACAGAATGATATTGTTTCCTCATATTATTACCTCTCTCCATAAAAATTTTAAGCTTTTTACTTTTAAACAACGCATATAGACTACAAGTGTAATACAATACTACATTTGTAATCTTGTTTTGTCAACCGCTAGAAACCCATGATATTATGGTGTTTCACAAGATCACCATGATTTGATAAAGTAAAAATAGAATGCTAGCAGGATTGGTATTCATTTTATCCAGGGAATTAAAACTAGATGTAAAATTTTAGAAGGAAGGTCTGAGGATGATAACAAGCTCACAGTTCTTATCTGTTTTTTGGAATGTCTGCTGGTGTCTTCTTTTGCAATCGGAGTCATTCTTCTGTTAAAAAGACTTTTAAAGAAACATTTAACAGCCCAAGCTCACTATAATCTTTGGTTTCTAGTATTGCTTGCTCTGCCACTGCCTCTTATTCCATTACAATTCATGCCATTTGCGGATTCATTATCCTTTTGGAATAGCAATAGCAGCCTTCAATCCCAAACTGCGCCATCTGCAGAGGTTCCATTAAGGCAAAATAATTGGATGGAGGACATAACCGTCTCGGTGGAACGCTATGATTTAACATTATTAAATAATGCTTTATTCTTTATTTGGATTTCAGGAGTGGCTATTTTAACTGTATTTACGCTGCTCGCAATGCTTAAGATCAGTAAAATAAAGAAACACACAAACAGCCTGAGAAATAACGGGCTTTTATCATTATTCGAGGACTGCAAACACAAACTGAAGATTACTGGATGTATTATTGTCGGAGAGTCATCTCTCGTTAAAACCCCAATGACGTTTGGCCTTTTAAAGACTTATGTGGTGCTTCCCCGCCATTTTGACGAGTGGCTTTCTGAAAAGGATATAGAATATATCTTTTTACATGAACTGAGCCACTATAAAAATAAAGATTTTGCAGTCAATTATTTTATGGTGATTCTTCAAGTTTTATATTGGTTTAATCCTCTAGTTTGGCTTGCGTTTAGGAGAATGAGGCTGGATCGCGAAATCGCCTGTGATGCTAAGGTTTTAAATTCTTTGGATGAGAAGGCTTATATGGAGTATGGAAACAGCATTATTCATTTTGCCCATAAAGCCTCAAGGGCAGTGACTGTCGATTTGGCAAACCATTTAAACGGGTCAAAGAAACAGATCAAAACGAGAATCGAAAAAATTGCCTGTTTTAAACCGGAATCAAAACTGCTGAGATGGAAAAGTGCGGCAGTACTCCTTTTTGCGGGGATATTTATTGCAGGCCAAGCTCCATTTATCTCTGTAATGGCTCATGAAAATAGCAGCTATAAATTTAAGGATGATAACATTATTTATGAGGATTTAGGCAATTATTTTGCAGGGTTTGATGGAAGCTTTGTGTTGTATGATAAAGAAGCAGACCAATATCTTATTCATAATCGGAATAAAAGCACATTAAGGGTTTCACCAAATTCCACTTATAAGATTTATAGTGCTCTGCTTGGTTTAGAATCAGGCACCATAACGGTTGAAAACTCGTCGGCCAAATGGAACGGACTTAAGTATCCTATTGATTCCTGGAATGCGGATCAGGATTTAACTTCTGCAATAAGAAATTCTGTTACATGGTATTTTCAATCGTTAGACCAGCAGGTGCAGCCCGGTACTATTCAAACCTTCTTAGACCGAATCAAGTACGGGAATCGTGATCTAACTGGTGGAATAGACGAATATTGGCTGGAATCTTCCCTTAAAATTTCTCCAGTGGAACAAGTTCAGCTGCTTAAAAAATTTTATGCAAATCAATTTGGATTTAAAGAAAAGAATATCCAAACAGTGAAGGATTCCATTAAACTAGAGAGAAAAGAGGGAGCCCTCCTTTCAGGAAAAACAGGTACAGGCACTGTAAATGGAGAAAACATCAATGGATGGTTCATTGGATATGTTGAGTCAGGGCAGGACACATACTTTTTTGCAACGAATATACAGAATGAAGATGACTCTAATGGAAGTAAAGCAGCTGAAATTACATTATCCATTTTGAAGCAGAAAGGCATTTATTAATTGCTTCATCTCATTAAAGAAGGAGGGCGGTAATATGACTGATAGGATTCCCAGCATCTCAGAATCCGAGTGGGAAGTCATGACTGTTCTTTGGCACGGCGCACCCAAAACGGCTAATGAAGTCATTCTATCCTTACAAGAGAGTACAGACTGGAAGCCCAAAACAATCCGTACTCTTCTGGATAGGCTTGTCCATAAGAATGTAGTCGGCGTAAATAAAAACCAGAGAATCTATACCTTTTTCCCGCTCTATTCACAGGATGAATGCCAGCGGGCTGAAGCTCAATCCTTTATCAAGCGAATCTATGGCGGAACGGTGAAATCCATGCTAGTCCAATTCATCCAGGAAGACTCCCTGTCTGATGAGGAAATTAACGAACTGCGGACGATTTTGGCAAAGAAACAAGAGAAGGATCAATAACCTACATGCGTGGCCCTCTACAATGGCTGGGGTTTTTAGCTTCTTCTATCCTTGCTGGAACCTAAATACCTGTTACCGGATTACCTTAACAATAATACTAAAAAAGAAGAAGAGCATTGTGCAAATCCATTGCTCTCCTTCTTCTTTATACTTTGTAATTCATGCTTACTATTTCATTCGGTCTTTACCTGTTCACTTTGTATGTTTATTGCTAAATCGCAGCCTTCCTTTTGAATGCCTGTTTCAGATCAATCCCAAACACTAGGCCATTACCCTATAACTCTCCACAATTGGGCGGTGTATCCTTTTCCCCCTCAGCGAAATCACAGCCTTCAGCAACTGATTCAAGTCCGTATTCAGTATTGCTTATTTCATATAAATCCTGAGCATTTTTTTGGATATTCTCGAGCTGCTTTTCTTTCTTTTCTCTCATGTCTTTCCTCCAATGTTTTTATTTAAAAGTTTTATCTTAGATGAGCAATATTATTCGTGTTGAGGAGATTCATGGGAGCAGCACTTCTAATGAGCAATAACGCCATATTCATGCAAAAACCACTGTAGTAACGGAAGCTTGAAAAATAAAGTCAGTTTCCCTGCACCTTGAAACATAAGAAAAGCCAATTCCGCAATGGGAATTGGCTTTTCTTTTTATTGATGCTTTAGGAGAATTCAAAGCTCAATTTGTTTAATTATCTTAGCTGGATTTCCGCCAACTACTACATTATCAGGCACATCTTTCGTAACAACTGCACCTGAAGCGATAACAACATTGTCCCCAATTGTTACACCTGGATTGATTACGGCACTTCCGCCAATCCATACATTGTTTCCAAACATGATCGGCTTTGCGTATTCTCTGCCTGAATTGCGATCAGCAGGATGAAGCGGGTGTGTTGCCGTATAAATTTGCACTCCGGGTGCAAGCATGCAATTATCTCCAAAACGAACTTCACTGACATCTAAAATAGTGCAGTCGAAGTTCGCGAAAAAGTTTTCTCCTACATGCGTATTATAACCGTAATCAAATCTGATATTTGGCTCCATATAAACGTTTTTCCCGGTTGAACCGAGCAGTTCCTTTAATAATTTTGTCCTTTTTTCTCCTTCAGTCTCCAGAGTTTGATTATAAATTCTGACCTTTCCCCTTGCTTCTTCGCGCTCCTTTAGTAATACCGGATCAGCAGGATCATACATTTCTCCAGCCAGCATTTTCTCTTTTTCTGTTTTCATTTTAATGGCCTACTTTCAAATTTATCTATTTGTGCTAAAGGTAACATCCTCAGAGCTATTAATCTCTTTCTTATTCAGCAGGCGGTTCAGTTTTTCAGAACTTAAGAACATTGCTGCAGCAAGAAGAACAATACATAACGGGAAAATCCCAATTGTTGAATGAGAGGCAATGAAGCCTAGAACAGGCGGCAGAAAGGTACTGCCTGTATATGCAACAGCCATTTGATAACCCATGATGGTCTGGGAATGCTTCTTCCCAAAACGCGCTGGCGTTTCGTGCAGCATACACGGAAAGATTGGTGCCAATCCTAATCCAACCAAAACAAAGCCTGCAAGCGCGAAAACGGATGTAAATGGCAGGAAAAGAAGGATGGCACCAGCAAGTGCAAGAATTTGCCCCATCCGAATGAGAGTACGATTATTCACTTTAAACGTAATGAAACCAGTAATAAATCTGCCAATTGTAATGCCTGCGAAATAAAAGGAAACCCATTGGGCAGCCTCCGCTGCCGGCAGGCCCTTCATGCTTACCAGAAAGCTGCTTCCCCAGAGCCCCATCGTGGCTTCTGCCCCGCAATAAAACAAGAAGGATAATAAAGCTAATTTAACTCCTTTGATTTGGAGCGGTTTTACAATTTCAGCATGATCCACTCTTTCTTCTGATTCCTCCGCCTCTCCAACTAAAGCTTTATTATTTTTCTTTCCTTTATTCCATAAAGGCAAAGTCAGCAAAAGGATGATTGCCAGCACAAATTGTATTCCTGCAATGGCAAAATACCCATTGCTCCAGGAGTTCCCCCTGCTATATACTGGGCCATGATGATCGGGCCAATAGTGGCTCCGACTCCCCAGAAACTGTGCAGCCAGCTCATGTGATGTGCTTTATAATGCGCAGCAACATAATCGTTTAATCCTGCATCAATTGCACCTGCCCCCAATCCGAGAGGTATGGCACATAGAAACAGCCAATAAACCGATGGAGCAAAATAAAAGCCAAGTAACGCGGCAGCAGTCATTAACGTACTGAAAAAAGATACCTTCCCAGTTCCAAACCGTTTGAGTATTCTTCCGCTACCTAAGCTCGAGATGATTGTACCGCCAGCTATTGTCATAAAAAGCCATCCGGCAGTCTCCAGCGGGGCGCCTAAGTCTGCCTGCATGACAGGCCATACCGCCCCTAACACTGAATCCGGCAGACCCAGACTAATAAAAGCCAAATATATGATCACCAAAAGGATTGTTGCCATGCTTCAGCCTCACCTATTTTCTGATATATTTTTCAGGCGACTCAAGCATAAGCGCCAGCCCCAGACTCTGCAATCCGTATAAATAGTCCTGTTTCCAATCACTTATTGCCAGAATGGGCAGATGTTCTGCCGGGATGTATTCTGAGCTTGCTGCTGCAATTTTTTCTACCAGGGTCTCTTCCACTTCATCTTTGCAGAAGATGAACGTATGAGGATTAATGATAGCCGTAATTGAGGCTACTAATCTGCTGATAGCATCAACCTGATTATCTCTGGATATCAGCACCTCTTTATGACTGAATCCATTTTCCAAGGCTTCGCGGAAGTTTCGGTCATCATATTGAGGAACAAATGAAACTTCCCCGGCAAAAAAAGTGTTTCCCCGCACAACATCCCCGTTGATCATAAATCCCGCACCAGGACCATTTTGACCGGAATATAAATACACAAGGGATTGATGATCTTTTATCCCCTTAGAATGGTGATATCCAAGAACTGCAGCATTCATGTCGTTCTCTACAACAACTGGCATCGAAAAGAAATTCTCAAAATATCCTTTAATATCGAAGTCTTGAAACTGTTCATAGCCGGGTATATAAAAGATCCGCCCATTCTTAACGGAACCCGGCACCCCAATGGCAAGCGACCGGATTGCTTGTTTATCCGCCAATAATTTTTCAATCGAGCCCGTTAATAAATTCAGCCCGCCGTCAGTCAATACACTTTGAAGGGTTCCTTGTTCCTTCACTTCTCCCGCACAATTAAAAATGGCATAATTCGTCTCTGTCTTCTCTAAGAAAATTGCCAGGCCCAGCATATAGTCAGGATTGTATGTATATCTTTTCGCTCTTCTCCCGCCGCTGGATTCATCCAGTCCCGACGACAGAATTTCCCCATCCTTCTCCATCTGTGAAAGGAACTTGCTTATCGTCGGAAAACTGATTCCCAATTTATCACTTAGTTCAACTTTGGTTGCACTTCCCAGGTCTAAAAGTGATCTGCGAATACCAGAAAGGATGCCCAGGCTTAAAGCTTTTGGAGCAGTCTTCATTATTCTCACCACCTGCAAATCATACTTATTAAACAGATTTAAAAGTATTCAATAATAAACTTATTAAAGGTCTTTAATAAGTTTATTATTGGAAATATATCATTAAAATTAACCGAAAACAACCTTCCCTTTATCAGAGATGTAATTTTTCAGCAGACTGTCTTTACAAGGTTCCTCGTTGAGCTTGAATACTAATTTTATTTACCTTTCTAGACGCCCCTGAGAGTCAAGGAGAAAGCTATTCCTTCCAATATATTACTCCCGACTATATAATAATACTAAGAACGAATCTATTAAAGGAGCAGATTCAGGCATGCAAAAACTTACCCTGGCTGAAGCAGTAAAATTAAAAAGTGTTCTGGCTAAACGAATTCACGAGTTAGAAGAAGAAATGGACCGTGTAGCATTTGCCGATATTGAAAAAGGCAGCAAGCTTCCTGAAATGCCAAGATCGCTTGGTATGGTGGAAAAAGAGATGGATGAAGTCCGTAAAGACATGAGACTGCTGGATAAGCTTGTATATAAAGCCAATATTGAAAATGACATCACCTTTAACAATGAATCATTGCCAATCGTAGAAGCAATTGAGCTTGCCACCCAATATCGGGCAAAGGCCCGCAAATTCAAGAAATATGGCACAGCAGCCAGAGAGGAATTCCTTTATACAGTGTCGGAAAACGTGTCGATGGTGAAAATGGCGCTATTTGATCCGGAGCAGTACCGATTAAAGGGCCTGGAAGCCGAACGCCAGGCGAATCGTCTGTCCAACTTAATCAATAACAAGAATTATTTGATAGAATTAGAGTTTGACAGCGAAAAGTATTTCTAGACCTTGAAGTGGTGAGACTCTGCTTCAAGGCATAGAAGGAACACCCTCCTATTGTGTACAAAGGTACCTTGTAATGGCAATGGCAAACCGATTATCCATGACCCATTACAACTTCATCCGTAACCAATAACCAACCATGGCTACTGGAGGCCGACGGCCATTCATCCGTAATCCCGGTTCCTTCTATGAGCCTCCATTCAATTTGAATGGAGGCTTTTTATTAATCCAATGACCTGAGGGGGACACAATTTCTCTGAAAGATCAGCAAAAGGGACAGTGTACCTGTCCCCGTGTCCCTTAAAGCAGCAGTTCCCACGTTTCTCCAACTAATTCGTGCCCAAAGCTATGATGTTCTTCCTCCTTAACAAGCTGAAATCCCTTTTTCTGATAGATATGCCGCGCTTCTTTAAGAACACTGTTTGTCCATAGAACGAGTTTCTTATATCCTGCTTGTTTGGAAAAGTTTATGCATTCTTCAACCAATTGTGAACCAAGGCCCATTCCTCTCGCCTTTGGGTCTACTATTAATAGACGAAGCTTAGCTGTATCCTCACTTCCTTCTACAACAAAAATAGAACCCACTATTTCTCCGTTCATTTCGGCAATCCAGCAGCGTTCCCGCTTAGGATTATAGTTGATTATAAAGTCCGCTGCAATTTGAGATACAAGAGCTTCAAATCTCTCATCCCATCCAAATTCTTGTGAATACAAAAGACCATGCTTGTGTACAACCCACCCCATATCACCAGGTTCATGCTGACGAAGAAAATACGGGCCTGAAAATTTTAGGCTTTCATTCTTGCTGATCAGTCCTTCAACGGTTTTCATAGCGTTAATTAATTGCTGCTGTTCACTTTCCGATAATTTCCCAAGAAGATCCGCTATTTCATTGTATGAACGTTCATTTAGTTTAGAAAAAGCTTTTTCTCCCTCTGGCGTAAGCTTTAAAATGCGCTGCCTGGCATCTTTAGCAGAACGTTCTTTCTTTATAAGGCCTTTCTCTTCAAATCGGGCTAATATTCGACTTAAATAGCCTGCATCTAAACCCAGCTCTTGAGTTAAATTTGATGCTGCAGGGTCCTCGTTAGTGGCGATTTCAAACAGGATTCTGGATTCTGTCAGTGAATAGGGGCTATGTAGTAACCCTTCCCGCAAAGCTCCTATTTGTCTGGTCATAAAACGGTTAAAATGGCGAACAGCACTGATTCTTTCCTCAAACGGGATCATGGACAAAGAAATCACTCCTCGGAATATAGTTGCCTTTGTCAAATATAATAATTAATTTACTTGCTTCAGTCAACTTCTTTCCGGAACAAAGAGGAAGCTTGTTAAAAGAAAAAGCGCCAATTTCTTTAAATTGAAATCGGCACTTCGTTTATTTCCTTATATTCGTTTAGCGTGATGCTTTAGGCGGCTGGCACACATCACATTTACGCTGGTGATTATTTTTAAATTTCGTAAATGTTTTTTCAAACTCACTGCCGCATGCACATTTAAAAAGCAGTTTTTGAGAAAAACCATGATATTCCGTCGATAACAGCTTACTATCTGAATTTTTCTCAACAAATTCATTAATTTTACTGATTGTCCATCGTTTATTCATACTACACACCTCCATATTTAATCACTAGACGGAGGCTTTTCTGGGCATCCGTTCCACCATGAGCACTACTCATAATTCCTAAGTTCCTCATTATAACATGGTCTGGGGACAAAGGAACAGGTTCATTGCCCCATCCATTCCAGTATCACTGATTGTTTAACATCTTACATATTTTCGTTTAAAGCCAAGCTTCCCTCTATCTACTTCCTTCTGGATATTTTCTGAGGCGTGCAGGAAACTGCTTTTTTCTTGTCCCGCTTCATTTCTACCGGCCCGATGGCTTTCGCTGTCTCAACTGCTTTTTCATGGAGCGGCAAATAAGAAACACCCACTGTATAGACAAAATTATTCATGGCGGATTTTGTACGCTCCGGAGAATCGTGGATGGTGTCTTTCACTTTATCAAGCATTTTGGCCAGTTTCTCTTCGGAAAATTCAGCGTCCGGACGATTCCCCAAAAGCCAGCAGTAGCAGCTCCAGCCCCTGACATCCGCAGCTCTTCCCCGCTTTCGATCCATTTATCGGCAACAGCCTGTGCAATATCTGCTTCAGCTAATGTAACGGCCACCACATAATCGGACAGCATATAAAAATATGCATCATCCATCCAGCGGTCAAAATCCGCTTCGGTCATGGCTTCTGGATCTGCAATGATGCCTGCAAAGTACATGGCATCGTAGTTCCCTGTAGCGTATAGCTCCTCTGCCAAAGGCTGATTTCTTTTAATTTTTTTGGCGATTGGCTTCATTGCACCTGTTGCCACTCCAAAAAGCGGCTCGCGCGCGCCGTTTGATATGTACATTTTCTTGGTCCGTTCCTTGCTGAGAGCTTCGAGCTCCTGCATAACCGTTTGTAAATCCATCTTTAAGCACTTCCTTCCATTTTAATAATGTTAACTTCACTTGTGCGCCTCAAGACCCCAAGTATTCTGTTTTCAGTTCAATCTCTTTTACTTCTTTATCGTAATAGACCTTATAGGCCCTGGCGTTGGGTCTTGAACTTACGATTCGGCTGACCTCTTCCTCAATAAAGTGGATAGCCACTCCATCATCCGCTGCAATTCCAGGCTTTATTTTATCAGAAGCCAAAAGCTCATGATAGGCAGGCCTTCTTTCCGCTTCCCCATCGTAATGAGGGCAATTGCTTCCTTTTAAGAAGCCCAGGCATGTTAAGGGCTCCAGTTTATCGCCATATGAATCCGTAACCCCTTCTTCAAACCAGCAAATGGATCCTGCGCTGATGCCGGCTAATACGATCCCTTGGCCCCATGCCTTTCTTAAAATCTTATCTAGTCCCCATTCTTTCCATAAAGCCAATAAATTCTTCGTATTTCCGCCTCCAACATAGATGATATCTTTATCCAGTATAAACCCTCTATATCTCTTGTTGGCGGCTTAAATAAAGATAAGTGGGACGGCTGGCACTTCTGATTTTCAAAAAAGTCATAAAACCACTTGATGCAAATGTCGGAATCTCCTGTAGCCGTAGGAATATAACAGATTTTAGGATTTTCTTTTCCTGACTGCCGCAAAATATATTCATCTAATAATGGATTCTCCGGTTCCATAGAGAATCCCCCGCCTCCAAGAGCGATTATTTGTCTCATATTCCAGCTCCCCCCAAACATGTTTAGTATAAATATTCTCCTTCATGACTGACGTTCCTTGTTCAACTAACTAAAAAAATGGAGCTGCCCATATGACAGCTCCATTATAAAAGATATCTTACGATTCACTCAGCGCTGGCTTCCCCGCTTCAAGAAGCACCTGATCCCGCCCTAATATGAATGCTAATAGGATAATGAATGCCCCTGTTCCAGCAAGAAGCCATTCGACGGCAATGATATCTGCAATTGGTCCAAATATCAGCATGCCGATCGGCATCATGGAGGTGGAGATCATCCCCATGACTCCAAACACCCTGCCTAAATAGTTCTCTTCAATTTTTTCCTGCAGCATGACAGTAGTTGGCGTGTTGAATATTGGCATCGCCACACCGAACAAGGCCATGAACACTAAATAGATCCAGAAGACCGGGACAATGCCAAGCGCCAAAGTGCATATTCCCATGATGAGACTGGCGAGGGTCATCGTTTTAATTTTATTTGGATAGCCTCCCCAGGAAGCAATGATTCCTCCGCCAATCATCATGCCGACTGAAAAAGCAATTTCAATGGCTGTCAGCTTCCATACATCTCCGCCAAAGGTGCGGGTAACCTGCAGCGGCGTCAAAAAGGCGGCAGGCGCCATCAGCACGAAGAAGACAGCAAAGAACAGGAAGAACTTTTTCAGAAATGGATTGCTGTTTACATATTGCAGACCTTCTTTAAAGTCGCTGAAGTAGCTCGTAGTCTGTTTGGCCGTGGCCTTTTCGTGCACAGCAATTTTGACAAAAGTCATCAGTGTAACAATGGCAATCGCTGCTGTGATGACATCGATGAAAAAGATGATTTCAAGTGATGACATTGCCAGCAGAGCAGCACTGACCATTGGCGAGACAAACATGATAACGGCTTGAATGCTTCCGTTTGCTCCGTTTACCTTTGTGAGCTTATCCTTCGGGACAATCTGAGGCAGAATCGCCCCGACAGCAGGAGTCTGAATCCCTGTTCCAAGGGCACGGATCGCTGCCATGACAAATAGAAGCCAAATGGATTCATAACCCATAAAAAAGAGGATAGCGAGAATCAGTGTTGAAAAGGCAATAAGACCATCTGCTAAAATAATCAGCATTTTCCGGTTATACCGGTCTGCCCAGACACCCGCGACCGGTGATAAAAAGAAGGTCGGAATAAAACCGCATATGATGTAGAGCGTCATCATCAAACCAGATTCTGTCGTTAAGGTAATATGCCACATAATGGCGTATTGAACGAGGGACGATCCAAACAGCGAGATCGTCTGACTGCTTAAAAAGAGAATAATATTCTTAAGCCAATTCTCCTGCAGATTAGGATTTTTTGTACTCATTGTCTAATCACTCATTTCTATATTAGTTAATAAAAACAAGCTTTGCCTATATTCAGTTGATTAATCCGCTCTATACATTCTATTTCTAAAGACAGCAAAAAAGAGGAGAAATTCATCTCCTCTTTAAAAATAACCGTTAAATTTAGGTTTCCTTAAATAGACAGACCAATCCCGTTGCTCTGAACATAGGCAGAGCCTTCAAACGTATTCAATTAACGATTGAAAAGCGGGTTTCTTAATCTCATTGATGCTGTCAACAGGAAAACCTCCATTTCATTTTAATTATATTAATCATACCAGCGCAGACCCGTTCATGCAATAGGGACATTAGGACAGGTTCCTCGTCCCAGTGGGGGCCGGGAATGTGTACATGTCCTATCGTCCCTACTTATAAACTTCTTCTCTGGAATGAAACCCATCTGCAATAATGGTACGATCCATATTGTGTTTATCGACAGCAATTGGCGAAAGAAGGACCGAGGGCACCTCGATTTTTCCATTATTAATTTTTCGGCTTGCTTCTATATTTTCTCCCTTCGCCATCCTGACCGCTAGTTCAGCAGCTTCTTTGGTGAGCGTGCCGATAGGTTTGTATACCGTCATCGTCTGGGTACCTCTGATGATCCGCTGGGCAGCGGCAAGCTCAGCATCCTGTCCTGCTACAGGAATTTTCCCTGCCAGCCCTTGCACTGCCAGTGCCTGGATGGCTCCGCCTGCGGTAGCATCGTTGGCTGCGATCACGGCATCTATTTGATTTTGGTTGGCTTTAAGAGCCTCTTCCATATTTACAAATGCATTCGCAGGCGTCCAATCTCTGGACCACTGATCATATACAATCTGTATATCGCCTTTTTCAATTAAAGGCTGAAGCACGTTAAAGACTCCTCGTTTAAATAAATGGGCATTATGGTCAGTGATTGCTCCGCCAATGTACACATACTTCCCTTTAGGAACCAGTTTGGTGATGGCCCTTGCCTGCAGCTCTCCAACCTTTTCATTATCAAAGGATATATATAAGTCGATATCGGCATTTTTCACTAGCCGGTCATATGAGATGACTTTGATGCCTGCCTCGTGAGCTTTTTTGACGATCGAAGCGGTGGCTTCAGCATTATGTGGAACGACAACCAGCAGGTCGACCCCCTGTTTAATCAATGTTTCTGCCTGTGATATTTGGACCGCATCATCCCCATTCGCAGCCATGATCTCCACTTCGGCTCCGAGTTCTTCTACGGCCTCTTTGAACAAATCTCTATCCTTCAGCCAGCGCTCTTCCAATAAAGTATCCATTGAAAAGCCGATCTTAACGGCTTTCTCCCCATCCCCTCTTACTTGCACTTCGCCTGCAGAAGGAATTGCTTTCCTGGGATTTTTTTGAGTGCTGTTTCCGTTTGGCAGGCTGACAGGAGGCAAACCAGAAACAGCGCAGCCAGAGTCAGCTTCCATTGAATCCTATCCATCTGTTTTGCCCCTTTTTCTTCCATCATTCTTTTTTCCCAGAAGGGTTTTGCGGAATTCCGTCGGTGACTGGCCGCACATTTTTTTGAAAACCTTGCTGAAATAGTTCGGTTCATGATAGCCCACTTCAAAGGTGATTTCTTTCAGGCTTTTTCCGTGATCCGCCATCAGCTTCTTTGCTTTTTCAATACGGCATTCAGTCAGGAAATCGATATAATTTATCCCGAGTTTCTCCTTGAACATTTTACTGATATAGATCGGGCTTAGCTCCACTTTCCTACCCAATGCTTCAAGAGAAATATCCTCGTGGGAATGTTCGGTAATATATTGTTTCAGCTGGTGGATAGTATCCGCTTCCAGCCTGTCGTAATGCTCCATATACGCCTTCTTCATTTGCTTTACCAATTGACTCGTTTCAGCGCGCAGCTGCCGGAAATCCTGGGTTTGATACGCAAACAATGGCGCAGGAGCTTCAACCCCTATCTCACTCATTACACGTGAAGCAATCCAGAGCAGCTGCAGCACCCGCTGCTGCGCTTGAATCACCCCTTCCCTTTCTGTTTCACATCGCTGGATCATTTCCATTACACTTAAGCTGATTTGCTGCCATTTACCAAGCCTGACTTGATCGAAAAACTGTTTTTCCCGCTCTTTGGTCAGCTGCAGATCTTCCCCTGCGCTAAGCACTGGCACATCGGAATAAAATCGGTATTTAACAGGGAGGGTTGAATCCAGGGTGGCAATAAGAGATTCCTGATAGGACTGACGGATGGACTGCATTGATCCACAAGCGTTCCCAATCCCGACGAACCAGCCTTCTGATAAGCCTTTTTTCGCAAGAGACAGAATTTCTCCGGCTATAAATATGGCCTGTGAACGGAATGATTGCTGTTTTTTCCTAAAAACGATGATGGGAAGCTGGCGGCCATATAGTGCACCTACCCATGCACTGCCTGCTAGCCTGACCTTCTCTTTGACCGAGGTATAGAGGTGTTCTTGTCCATCAGGGAGCAGGATGCTCATGACAAACTGTTCATCTGTTGAGCGAATATCGAGCATTTCCACCAGCATATCCAGATGAACTTCATGGACATGATCGAACAGCAGCTGTGTCACTACATCCGTCTCAATGACCGGAAGAGCCTTTTGCAGCGCATCCTGCTGAAGCTTCGTCATTTCACGGAATCTCCGCTCTTCCTCAATCTGTTCAAGCACCTTCCCAACTGTTGCTTCAATTTCCGTTATCTTGCTTGGCTTCAGTAAATAATCCTTGACCCCAAGCTTTATCGCCTGCCGGGCATAATCGAATGTATCGAATGCTGTAATCATAATAAATTTAATATGCGGATCGGCTTCACTGATTTGCTTAATAGCTTCCAGGCCATTCAGCCCTGGCATCTGAATGTCCATCAGGATTAAATCAGGGTTAAACGCTTTAGCCAATTGAACGGCCATCTTTCCATTTTTGGCCTGGATGATTTCAACGCCAGGAAAGGCCTTTTGCAGAATCACTTCCAGTCCTTCCCGTTCAATTTGTTCATCATCCGCGATCAGGAGTCTTGTCATGCTGCCCCCTCCTATCTTTCGGTATTGTTATTACTACTTTTGTGCCGGCAGCACTGCTCTCAATGTTCATGACATCTTCATTGCCGTAAAAAAGGCGCAAACGCCTGACAACATTGGTAAACCCTATGCCCGTAGAGTTTCCATCTTTTTGAATGAACTGCCCTTGAAGAATCTGTTTAATTTTAAATTCCTCAATACCTGGACCATCGTCTTCCACTTCTATAATCACACAGTCATTTCCGTCCTGAATGCGAAACCAGATAATTCCCCCATCTTCTCTTGGCTCGACTGCATAGTTGACGGCATTCTCGATGATCGGCTGCAGTGTGAGACCCGGAATGTCCACATTCAGACACGTTTCATCTATTGACATTTTCAAATGCAGGCGATCTGTAAATCTGGCTTTTTGAATATCCATGTATTGCTGCAGGACCATCACTTCTTCTCTAAGTGTTACTGGCCTATCAAGCCTTTTTAAGTTATAGCGCAGCAGGCCGGCAACACTAACAAGCAGGTCGCTGGTTTCATGAGAGCCTTCCAGATAGGCTTTCTTGGAAAGGGTATTTAATGTGTTAAATAAAAAATGAGGATTAATCTGGCTTTGCAGGTTCAAGAGCTGGCTTTCCTTCAGCAATAACTTGCTTTCCTGCAGCTCATGCTCCAGCTGCGCCTTATGCTGGATCTCTGAAATTAGGTTATTGATATTAATCCGCATCCGGTCAAAGGTCTGGGCAAGAAAAGCAATTTCATCATTCGAATCAACCTTTATCGGCAAGTGAAATCTGCCCCTCGATAACTCATTGGCTGCCTGGGTCAGCTTCTGTACAGGCTTCGTAATGCTTAAGGAAAAGCCATAGGTTAAGAACATTAAGAGGCAGGTGATCATCAGCATCAGCCAAATCCCCAGTTTTTTGATTTCTTCGGACTGGTCAATAATCCCCCGGTAAAGCCGTTCATACGTATTCAGTTCACTATCAATCAGCGTCAGCGTCATCTCGGAGATATACATCGAGATGCGCGTCGCTTTTGAGAATTCCTTTGCCGAATCCTCTGTCTCCTTTTCATTAAAATAAAGAAGGGAGCGGTCAGTTGTCTCAACCAGGCTGTCAATCAAATTCATATAATTTGTCAAAGCGAAATCATTTTCTGAATTTCGAAGATATGAAACTTCCCTTTTTGCATTTTCTATTTTTCTCCTACTTTTGTTCAGTTTGTCCAGATTTTCGGGAATAGGCGTGATGAAGTAGTTATTCAAGTCTGCAATCATCTGCTGGCTTGTTCTTGTAACTTCATTCATTCGAAGGTACCGCTGAAGAATTTCATTATATTGATTCTGAGTTTTCTGATTATAATAGGTGAGTGTGATCCATATGGCTGCCATAATCAATAGAATCACAGTCGTGAGTGTCCAGATTTTCTTATGAATTTTGTTCATTGCTTTTCCATCGCCTTTAATATCCTGATATCGGTAAGATAGCCTTCAGATTTCAGCGGCACTTCTTCATCCCTAAGCCATTTCAAAATCAGCTCTACACTGAGGCTTCCCATCTTTTCAGGAGACTGTTCAATGATTCCATCAAGTTTCCCCTGAGTAAGCAAAGATATTGAATCCGGACCATCGTCAAAAGAATAGATATAATAAGGTTCTACCTGTGATCGCCTTCAATTTCCTGAATCATCGCTCCGGCTATATTTGCCTTAATAGCTATAAAACTATCAGTATCCGGATTTTGATTCAGCATGTTCTGAGTGGCAGCGATAATTTCCTCCCTAACATCAGTCGTTTCCGCATAGACTGTCTGGATATTTGGATAATCCTTCAGTACTTCATGAATGCCATCAAGGCGCTGCCGCTGATAAAACTCTTTATGCTTGTCACCCATGAGAATGACTTTTCCTTTATGGCCCATATCGTCAAGAAGCTGTTTCGCAATTAACTGCCCGGCCAGATATTGATCCGAGCCGACGTACGTTTTTCTCAAACTTTCAGATTTGGCCACGTCATTGGCCACCGTAATAATCGGGATTCCATAAAAAGCTGCTTTTATCTTTGTTAAATCTTTGAATTCCTGAGTGTCCAGACCCTGAACAATGATGCCGTCCACTTTTGATTGAATGGCTATCTCTAACTTTTTCAAAAATTCCTCTTGATTCTTTCCATAACTTCCCCAGACTTCCAGGCTTGCCCCATCCTTCCGTGCTTGTTCCTGTGCAGCAATACCTGCCTTATCCCAGAAAGGGGTCTCTAATTCCTGCGTTATCAGGACAAGCCGATATTTCGCTTCCTGGCCATCTGATGCAGCTGGGAGGTCCCACTCGGATGTAAACGCTTTCTTTGATAGCGTAAATGTAAAATAACCAAGGACGATACATGTAAGACAAAATACTAAAATACCCGTTTTACGCAAGGCTGTATCTCCGTTTCCTAAGTATGAACAGCTAAATAATTTTAATCATATCACCTTTTTAAGGCTTATAGAAGAGTTAGAAAGAGAGAGGATTTTCTGCTGTTAACAGGAGGATAATCGGTGCTTTAGGAAATGCTGCCCACCTGCATTTTAAGGGCATCCTTTTGCCGGATGCCCCATTTTCGAAACTGCTAATGCAGGAAACTGGTAATCTACCCTCTCTTCTTCCGGGTCATGACATCAAAAATCACAGCACCCGCCAATACGCCTCCGCGGATCATATACTGGAGGGAAACCCCTACCCCGAGCAGATTCATGCCGCTTGATAAAGAGGCCATGACTACAGCACCGATAATGGCACCAGTGATTTTGCCCACGCCCCCTGCAGAAGAAACCCCGCCGACATAAGCAGCTGCAATGGCATCGAGTTCAAATAATGTCCCAGCTGTTGTAGTCGCTGACTGAAGACGTGAGGTGAATAATATGCCGGAAAGAGCTGCCAGCATCCCCATTGAACCGAATACTATATACGTAATTTTATTTACATTGATTCCGCTCAGATGTGCCGCTTCCGGATTGCTTCCCACAGCATATATATGTCTGCCAAGAACGGTTTTCGTTGTCAGAAAGTGATAGATGACAACCACTAAAAGCATAATGACAACCGTCCAGGAAAATCCATTGTAGCCTGCCAGGATCCAGGTAATATAGGAAATGATTGCAGAAACAAAAACTAATTTGACAATAAAAATCCCTTTTGACACTACCTCGAATTGATAGTTGATCTTGTTTTTCCGCGTGGAAATTTCACTGTATATATACAGCAATATGGCCAGTACACCCAGAATCAGTGTCAGGAGATGCAGTCCATTCACTTGCATAATCGAAGGAATGAATCCGTTTCCGATTGCATTAAATCCATCATCCTTGACGATAATGGTCCCGGTCTTCTCTGTTACCTGAAGGAGTGCACCTCTAAAGATCAGCATTCCTGCAAGAGTAGCTACGAAGGATGGGATACCAAACTTTGCAACTAAAAGGCCATTGAATAGCCCGACAAAAATACCCATCACCAGGATAATCGGAATGGTGATATAAAACGCTACTCCCATTCCCGTCAGGAGAATCGCAGCAATCGCTCCCAAAAATCCAGCGACGAACCCGACTGAGAGGTCAATGTGCCGGATCACGATAACCAGCGTCATCCCCACTGCAAGGACAGCGATATATCCCGTTGAATCCAGCAGATTGCTTATATTTCGCGAAGACATAAACAGACCGTCAGTCATCATGGTGAAGGTGAGCATAATCACGAATAAGGCAATGTACATGCCATAGTCACGGATATTATCTTTAAATAGCGTTTTCGCTTCGTTAATAAATTCCATTAGTTTAACCTCCTATTGCGTAGCAAGCTGCATGATGCTTTCCTGATTTGCTTCTTCAATCGACAGCTCGCCTTTAATTTGGCCTTCCGCCATGACATAGACACGATCGCTCATCCCCAGAACCTCACCCAGTTCTGAAGAAATCATAATGATGCTCATACCTTCCTCGATCAATTGATTCATAATCGTATAAATCTCGAATTTAGCGCCAACGTCAATGCCCCGCGTCGGCTCGTCCAGGATCAGCAATTTCGGCCCGACAAATAGCCATTTGCCCAGGGACACTTTCTGCTGGTTCCCCCGCTCAAATTGCCGACAACCTGTTCAAGGGAAGATGCTTTAATATACATGGACTTTTTATATTCCATTGTTTCCTTTACTTCTTCGTTATCATTAATCACTCCATTTACAGCAATCCGTTTGAGGTTTGCCGCAGAAATGTTGTTTTTAATATCCTGTATTAAAAACAGGCCGTCCCCTTTTCGGTCTTCCGTCACGTACGCAATCCCTGACCTGATGGCGTCACTCGGATGCTTCAGCGTTTTTGGAACGCCATCCACCAATAGTTCGCCGTGTAGTTTATAAGATTTTGGATTTCCGAAAATACTCAGGGCAAGTTCTGTCCTGCCTGACCCCATCAAGCCCGCAATCCCGACAATTTCTCCTTTCTTAACATGAAAATTAACATCTTTTACAACCTGCCTGCCCAAATGCACAGCATACGCGGACCAGCTGCGAAGCTCAAGAACAGGATCGCCAAATGTTTTGTTCGGCCTCTTTGGATAAATATCTTCAATCTCCCTGCCGACCATGTTTTTAATAATGACATTTTCAGAGATTTCTCCTTTTGAGGCGTCCAGGGTACAAATGGTTTGGCCGTCACGAAGCACAGTCGCTTTATCTGCAATCGAGATGACTTCTTTCAGCTTATGGGAGATCATGATGCAGGTAATTCCCTGCTCTTTCAGCTCCCCTAACAAATCTAGAAGATTTTCGCTGTCATCCTCATTAAGTGCTGCAGTCGGCTCATCCAGGATAAGCATTTTCACGTCCTTGCTTAAAGCTTTGGCAATTTCAACTAATTGCTGTTTTCCAACGCTCAGGTCTTTTACGAGCGTTTCTGGATTCACATCGAGCTTAACCTTATCCAGCATTTTATTAGCTTCAGCAATGGTCCGGTTCCAATCGACAATTCCACCTTGCTTAATTTCATTGCCCGCGAAGATATTTTCATAGACTGTGAGATCCGGAAACAATGCAAGTTCCTGGTAGATAATGACGATTCCTGCTTTTACACTGTCACTGATCTTGTTGAATTGCTGCACACTGCCCTCAAATACAATGTCACCCTCATATGTGCCATATGGATATACGCCGCTGAGCACCTTCATCAGTGTGGATTTACCTGCTCCGTTTTCACCAATCAAGCAGTGGATCTCACCTTTCTCCACTTTGAAATTGACATTGCTGAGCGCTTTGACACCTGTAAATTCCTTGGAAATCCCGTGCATTTCCAAAATATTATCGTTCATTATGATTCCCCCTAGCCAAACAGCTATCAGAAGGAGAAATAGTGATAGAAGCATCTATCACTATTTCTCCTCCTTTATTGATTAAAGTCCTGTAAATTCATCCGCTTTATAGTATTCAGAATCAATCAGTTCTTTTTTCACGTTATCTTTGTCGACAACGATTACATCTGTTTGCTTTGCTTTTACTTCAATCTTGCCGTTGTCGTAAGAACCAGTTGTCTCAGGGTCTTTGTCTTCAAGGATATCGATCGCCATGCCCATTGCATCTTTCACGAGAGTACGAACATCCTTGAATACTGTCATGGATTGCTTTTCATCAATAACGTATTGAATGGAAGCCTTCTCTGCATCCTGACCTGTTACAAGATAGCTGGATACTGCACTGTCAGTTCCAAAAACATCTGCAATGGAACGGGCCGTTCCGTCGTTCGGAGCAAGAATTGCCACATCGCCCTTCATATCGTCAGAAGCTGCAGTCAAATGCGTTTGTGCCTTGTTCTTCGCTTCGTTTGGATCCCAGTTCGTTGTCACCTGGCCAATGATTTTGCTTAGCTGGTCACGGGACAGATCAGCTGTCTCTTTCAAAGCTTCGGCTTCGCTTGAATTAGCAATCTTGAATGTGCCATCTGCAATCTTAGGCTGAAGCACACTCCATGCTCCCTGGAAGAATAGGAAAGCATTGTTATCAGAAGCAGCGCCTGCGTATAGATACAGAGGCACGTCCTTGCCCGTTGCGTTATCTGCCAGGTATTGTGCCTGTGCAGCTCCTACAGCAAGGCTGTCAAATGTTACATAATAATCAATTGCATCTGTATTGGTAATTAAACGGTCATAGGATATGACTTTTACCCCATCTTTCTTCGCAGCCTCAACCGCTGCAGCAGCTGCATCGCCATCTTGCGGACAGATAATCAGCACATCAATCCCTTTGTTCAGCAATGTCTCTACATTTTCTTTTTCCTTAGCCGAAGATCCCTGGCTAAACAAAATCTCAGTTGTATATTCCGTTCCTTTTAACGCATCTTTAAATCTTTGCTCATCCTGAACCCATCTGGGCTCATCTTTCGTTGGCAAAACGATTCCGACACTTACCTCACTGCTTCCGCCGCCAGTGCCCTGGCTGCATCCTGCTGCAATAAACGCAAACATCATAACCGTCAGCATAAGAGAAATGACTTTCCACTTTCTTTTCATTCTTTTTCCCCCTTTATAATGGATAAAAATTACCTGCCTACAGGAAAAATTATAACTTTATTACCAGCCCGTGAAAGCGTTATCACTAGCACTCTTTTAATATCACCTGTAATTTTTTATACTTAATTCAATCTCAAATTTTTTTCCACAATAAAAAAGACAGCTGCACTAGCTGCATTTTTTATGTCCATAAAAAAATGCGTTAATCCAAAGATCAACGCATTTCTCTTTATAAAGCTTCACCCTCAGTTTGCTTCTTACCCGGCGCAAACCAGCCAAACAGGGCAATGGCCACCAATACGCCATAAAAGACCAATGTCCAGCCTGTACTATGAGGAAAATGATGATCAAGGACACCGATATCCTCATGGGCAAGTGTAATAACAGCAAGCTTGACACCAACCCAGGCGACAATCGCATAAGCAGTTGTTTCTAATGCCGGCCGTTTAGCAAGGAGTTTAACAAACCAGGTAGCCGCGAACTTAATCAGGATCAGTCCGGCAATCCCGCCTAGAACCACTACAATAAACTGGCCGCCATCCATGCCGCCGAAATCGTCAAGCGGTGAATCCGGCAGACCTAGTGCCAGCGCAACAGCAGCAAGAATCGAATCGATGGCAAAGGCAAGATCGGCTAATGCAATCTTCCCTACAGTTGGCCAAAATCCTTTCCCTGCCGCTTCTTCCTTCACATCCTCACGAATATTTTCGTTTTCTTTTCCGAACTTGGCCTTAATTACATGTTTTAAGCCAAGGTACAATAGATAGGCTGCTCCAATCGCCTGGATCTGCCAGACGTTTGCAATAAATGAAATGGCAAAAAGCGCACCAAACCGGAAAACGAAAGCCATAATGATTCCATAATTAATTGCCTTTTTCTTCTGATCTTCCGGTAAATGCTTCGCTATGACGGCTAAGACAAGAGCATTGTCAGCCGACAGCAATCCTTCCAGACCAATTAATATCAATAATGCCCAGGCATACTCGAGCCAAATGGACTCCATCCGCGACACTCCTTTCTGCAGCAAAAATGTTCTTCATTGATTCGATAACTATAGATTCCCCAAAATTGCTGAAGGAAACCTTAAAAATATATAATAAAATGGCGTCCTATATTCAGGACGCCAGAAGAAAAAACTAATTATTCAAATCAAAAAGACCCGGGGCATGCTCATTTGGCATATCAGGCATTTCAGGAACAGGATAGCCTTTTGGCGGTTCTACCACGGCAAGGTCTCCGCCATTTCTGCTTGGAGTGGTCCCCTGGAAAACCTCACCGATCCGGGTATCATCAAGCCTGAAATTAAACTGGGCATTGTGGAAGCCCATTTCCACATATTTTCGGCATTCAGGGTATTTATTTAAATCGTAATTAGGAATCGGGAATATTTTGCCCCAATCCACTCCTAACGTTTCCAGTGCTTTTGCGAATGCATTTTGATGGGCATTATCCCGGACAATCAGGAAGGCAATCGTCTCTCTTAGCGTCTTATTGCTGCTCATCTCGTAAATCCTTGATTTCTGGAGAACACCTGTCGATTCAAGAACGACATTATTCAGGAGGTTGGCCACCAGGTTGCCGTGGTCATATACCCAGGATCCGTTCCACGGGTTACCGCCAGCATCGACAGGAAGAGATGCCTTTGCCCCCATAATAAAATGATGAGGGTTAGCTCCTCCTTGAATCACATCGTCCAATGGAGCCCCATCTTCAGCCTGATTGCCTGGCATACTTCCGCCAGCATCATTTAGAAGCTGATTAATCGTAGTTTGAACGAGTTCAACATGACTTAGCTCTTCCAAAAACACACCTCTGATCAGATCACGATATTGCTTCGCTTTTCCTCTGAAATTTGCACTCTGGAATGAAAACTGCATCAGCGTCCTCATTTCGCCAAACTGCCCGCCCAACGCCTCCTGCAGCACTTTCGCCGCATGCGGATCCGGCTTATCCGGCACAATCATATTAATTAAATCTTCTTTATAAAAGTACATGTTCATCATTCTCCTTTTTCCAGCATTCTTAATTAGAATGCCTTGCCTAAAGGAGCCTATTCATAAAATAAGCAGGAGGCTTAACCTTTCTGCAAAACATGATGCCGTCATAGTGCTTTTGCGGATATATGGCAATAGGCAACAGCCCTATCATGCCAGCTTCGAGGAGCCGCCACCTCCGATTCAGCCAGTTCCGCTTTGGAAGCCCCTTTTCACATAAAGGCACAAAACTGTCATGCCTACAGGCTTCCAGAAGTAAACTTTCTAACTGTTTTTTAGACAAATTAATGGGAAAGTTCACTCTAAGCAGGGAGGCAAGCTCACCTTCTCCGGCATAATAACCTATGGAGTAAACTTGATCGCCATAGCATTTTGATAGCTGCTGTCCGACATTCGTGATACCAAACAGCTTAGAAGTGACTGTTTTGCTTTTTCTAATATGAAAATTATGAGCCCACACAATGACCTTTTCACCCTTGTAATACTCTTCCAATAACCACTGCAGATTTCTGAACATATACGTTCCCCGCATGACTCCTGAAGCAATCCAGCTTTTTGTATTGATTTCCAGCCACTTCAAACGGTTCTTGAGTCCCCGCCCTATAACCTTAAGGTTCCTTTCTTTTTCTATATCATCTTCCTTCAATCTGCTCTCAAAAAGCTCCAGACTGGACTGATATAGATCCATACACATTTGAATCTTTTCTTTAGCCTTCTTAGCTATTTTCGTTTGTCCCCTTATCTCCTCATCAATATTGAAAAATACTGTTTCTGCCTGATGAATGGAAGCATATACTTCTTCATCTGTATTAAACTTGAGCCATTCCAGCATATTTTGCGATATCAGCGGGTATGCGGGCTGTATATCCATACCGGCGATATGCAGGCGGTTCGCCCAGGATTCCTGAAATAAAGGGAGCATTTCTTCATTATGAAAAATATCCAGAAGGCCATGCTGAATTTTCTCCTCAGCAGGGAGGTCTTTCAAAAGCTTTCTGCAAAATACCGCTTCAAGCAGACCGCTCTCCATGACAACCACATTAAATCCATGGACACTATGCAAATACTTAATCATATTTATTTTGCCTGTGTAAAAATCCCCGACTCCATGGCTGCTCTCTCCCAGCATCACAACCCTTTTCCCCTCAACATATGGATCCATACAGGTAAAATCAGATGGAACCGTTATTTCACAGCTCTTGCTGGCTATTTGATCTATCCAAAGTGATCTTGTTTTTCTTGTTATGAAATTCATGAACAAACCTCCATCACAAAACCGGGGAGATCTCCCTATAAGATAACTATGATTACGAATTGGAAATTAATTGGTTTCACTTTTTCTTTCATTCATATACTTGGCAAAGAGAACCTTCGAAAAGGTAAAATAAATTGAATCCATTCGGAGAAGAATTGGGGAGATATTATGAATGCCTATTTACTTTTAGCATTAGCCATTGTAAGTGAAGTGTTTGGCAGTTCCATGCTTAAAGCAACAAACGGATTCAAAAAACTACTGCCATCCCTTGGTGTAATCATTGGATACGGTGTAGCTTTTTATTCGTTATCATTATCGTTAAAAACACTGCCGCTTGGTGTGGCTTATGCGATTTGGGCTGGCCTCGGGACCGTGCTGACAGCCTTGGTCGGAATCACCATCTATAAAGAGAATGTAAATGACAAAAAGATTCTGGGACTGGCTTTAATAGTTGGAGGAGTTATTTTATTAAATAGCGGTGGAGGCCATTAATATGAGAGGATACTTTTATTTAACAGTCTCAATCGCAGGAGAGATTTTTGCCACCACCATGCTTAAGCTGTCGGATGGCTTTACGGTGCCGCTGCCATCTGCAGGAGTCTTGTTTGGCTATGCACTTTCATTTTATTGCCTATCATTATGTCTTAAAACCATTCCATTAAGTCTGGCTTATGCCATTTGGTCAGGAGCAGGAACAGCGTTAACTGCGTTAATCGGTGCCGTACTATGGGGAGAAGCATTCAGCAGCCTCAAGATACTGGGAATCATACTGATTATCGGCGGAATAATCGCATTGAATTCTTCCAGTAATGAAGAGACTGCAAAAGAGCCTTCACGTTAGGGCTCTTTTATGTTTCCATGACTTATCTTCATTTATGCCTTTTCCCTTATTAGATATCCTTCAAGGCCCTTAATGTCTTATCCCGAATCTGAACACGATTGATATAGTCCTTCGCCACAAGTTCTGTGTAAAGCAAGTCAAAGAGCAGGAAGAGCGGCAGTGTTGGAGAGATGTTCTGGCCCATATGCATACTGTTTTTACTAGTAACCAGAAGGGATAGATCTGCCAGCCGGGAGAGTTCGGATGTTTTATCACTTGAGATAGCAAGGACTGACGCACCTTGTCTCTTGGAAATTTTGACAGCATCGATTATTTCTTTTGTTTTCCCTGAAACAGAAATGCCAATGACAAGGCTTCTGTCTGAGCTTAATGCTGCATCCATCACAGCTTGATGAGGGTCTGTAATCGACTCAACCTGGATTCCGATCCGAAAAAACTTCCATTTAAACTCCTGTGCTGCAATCCCTGAGTTGCCGATGCCGTATACATGCACTCTCTCCGCTTTCGTTAACAGGGTAATAGCTTGCTGAATATCAAAATAAGTCATGTTCCGGAAAGTCGTTTCGATGATCTCTAAATGGTTTTGATAGAGATTGGAAAAATAATCAATCTCTTTGATGTCACTGGACGCTGCCGGCTTATTTCTTAAGTCGATATATCTCTTTAATTCGTGCTTGAATTCATTAAACCCTGAAAAAGAGATTTTCTGACAGAATCGGGTAATCGTAGCAGGAGAAATATGAATTTTTTTCGCGATTTGATTGATTGACAATTGGCTGATTTCATCAGGATTTCCGATTATATATTTTGCTAATTCCGACTCCGAGCTTGTGAACTTTTCCATCGAGCAGGCTATGCCATGAAGAAGGTTCTCACCGAGATATTCCATATTCCATCTCCTTTTTATATCCTTAGGTTCATTATACAAGATGATAACCATATTTTTGTTCAAAGGGCAGAAAACTATGAAATATCTATAACTAGCCTCACTAAAGCAAAAAGCTGAAAACAACAGTCAGAAGACTGAGTTGTTTTCAGCTGATCCTTATTTTTTAATAGCCTCTACAAATCTTTTCGTGATGATCTGCGGTCTTGTTATTGCACCGCCTACCACAACCGAGTGAACATGAAAGTCCAGTACTGAACGGGCAATCTCCGGAGTGGAGACATTTCCTTCAGCTATAACCTTTGCATGCTTCACTTCTTTGACGATTTGTTTGATCACGGAGTAGTCATGATCATCGATTTTCAATCCTTTTGTCTCTTCTGTATATCCGTATAATGTTGGTGCGACAATATCAAATCCAAGCTCATCGGCCAAAATGGCTTCTTCTACTGAAGAGACATCGCCCATCAGCAGTATATGAGGATACTTTGATCTTACCTCCTGATAAAACGATTCCAGATCGTTTCCATCCGGCCGGATCCGGGTCGTTGCATCTGTTGCAATGATTTCGGCACCCGTCTCAGCTAAGGCATCGATCTCTTTCATCGTTGGTGTAATAAAGACAGGATGGTCCTTGTATACTTGTTTGATGATGCCAATCACAGGAAGATCAACTTGTTCTTTTATTTCCTTAATATCAGGGACAGAGTTGGCACGAATGCCAACAGCCCCTCCCTCCTTTGCAGCCAATGCCATACGTCCCATAATGAACGAGCTGTGAAGCGGTTCTCCTTCTAAAGCCTGGCAGGAAACAATTAGCCCATTTTTGATTTGTTCCAGCACTTGATGCATTTAAAAACACGTCCTTATTATTTATTACTGACCCAGATACTCTTCTATCTCGTTTTTAACAATGGTGACTTGAGGTCCATAAATAATTTGAACTCCCGTTCCCTTTTTCACAATCCCTTTTGATCCGGTCTGTTTAATGATTTCATCTTTTACCATGGATTCATCCTTTACGGTTACCCGCAGACGAGTCGCACAGCAATCAACAATATCAATATTATTTGTTCCGCCTAATCCTTCTACAATCGTTTTAGCACGATCTGTAGCTGCAACTTGCTCCGCAGCCTGTTCTTCATCTTCACGTCCCAGAACTTTGAAATTCTTTTTCTGATTAAGAATTTAAATGTAAAGTAGTATAGGAAGAACCATGGAATACCTACCATCAATACATATGGCCAGTTTGTTTTATCTGTCCCTTGAAGAATTCCAAATAAAATAAAATCAATAAATCCGCCTGAGAAGGTTTGGCCGACAGTAATATTGAAAATGTCCGCCATCATAAAAGCAAAACCATCGAAAATGGCATGTACTAAATAAAGAAGAGGTGCCACGAACAAGAAACTAAATTCAAGCGGCTCTGTGATGCCTGTCAAAAATGAGGTTAATGCTGCGGATAACAAAATTCCAGCAACCACTTTTCTGTTTTTCTTTTTAGAGCAATGATAAATGGCCAATGCTGCACCCGGCAACCCAAACATCATCGTAATAAAACGGCCTGACATAAATCGTGATACCCCTTCGTAATATTGTTCAGTCGAAGGATCACCCAGCTGGGCAAAAAAGATATTTTGTGTACCGCTGATTAGCTTCCCGCCAATCTCCAGTGTTCCTCCAAGAGCCGTTTGCCAGAATGGAAGATAAAAAATATGGTGCAGACCAAGCGGTCCAAGCATACGTAAAATAAATCCGTAGAATAGAGTTCCGATTTCCCCGGTGCCAGTAACAACTGATCCAAGCCCATTGATTACTGCCTGGAAATATGGCCAGATCACAAATAGAATGGCTCCAACAAAAATCGAAGCAAATGAAACGACAATAGGAATAAAGCGGGATCCTCCAAAGAATCCTAACACTTGAGGCAGCTGAATTTTATTGTATTTATTATGCAGGGCAGCTGCCGCTATCCCGACGATAATCCCCCCAAAAACACCGGTTTCCAAAGTTTGAATCCCGACAGCCATCCCTTGGCCGGCTCCTGCCAGGTTATCCTTCGCCAGATCTCCGGTTAAAGAAAGCAGCGCACTAATGGTGCTGTTCATAACAAAATAACCAATCATGGCTGCTAAACCAGCCGTTGCTTTATCTGAACGGGCTAAACCGATCGCTACCCCTACCGCAAATATGATCGGCAAGTTGGCAAATACAATCGATCCAGCAGCACTCATGATCGTAAAAATGGCCTGAAGCCAGGTGATATCTAAAAATGGATAAGCTGAAACCGTATTCGGATTAGACAGCGCTCCGCCAATCCCTAATAACAAACCCGCTGCCGGCAAAACCGCAATAGGCAGCATGAACGATTTACCAAATTGCTGAGCTTTTTCAAAAGCTTTTTTCATTGAATAAACCCCTTTATCTTGCTGAGTAACCTGATGCTTTAACCTTCTATCCGTATCATATATTCCCAGCTGCAGCAGTTCAATGGGATTGAAATCGTTTTCAATCCTTTTCATCATTCTGCCGGCAACGCTGAAAATACGTTCAGTTGCTAAGGTGCCTAAAAAACATAAAGCGACATTTGTATGCCGTTAAAAGGAAAAATAGTTAAAAATAAACTTACTTGATTAATATATTTACGTTAAATCTTCATTTACAATACTGGACCAGCCAGAAAATATCTGGCTGGTCTTTTGAAATTGGAATATCGCTAACAGAACCTTCCTTATTAAGGATAGAGTGACATTTAGCCATTAACCTGCAAAAGGAGATGTCAAATAAACAGCTAGGCAAGATTATTTAATAGAATTAACCTTGATTCGCCAAATCATATGATGAGACCCTTCTCCCCAATAATCCTTTAATAAATAATCCGGTTCTCCAAACTTCCTTCTCCAGATCTTTTGTGAATGTTTATATCCTGAATCTAAACAGAATTCTTCTACTCCTTTATTCCTTAAGGTCAAATACATAGCTGCTAATAATTGATTGCCTATGCCCTTTTTCTGATAATCAGGATGTACAAAGACTGTACCCACTTCATAAAAGCCATTAAGTGCCTGATCCGAACCTCTAATTATCAGCTCATTGGCTGCTCCGTATTCTATTGAACCAACGATTTTATCGCCAAGTAGAGCGATTAGAAAATACCGTTCTTTACCGCCGCTTTTCATATCCATATTCAAATAGTTTTTCTTGGCTATAATTTCTTCTTCCATGTCTTCCAGCAAATCACCAATGCCTTCTTTAAGAAACGTATCGGTTATAACCATTCGAAAGAAATGGTTTAGATCTTTTGCATCCTCAGCAGCTGGCCTTCTTATCATGACATTATTCACTATTAATCTGCCCCTTTTATAGTTACTCCTTTGGATACTTCCTTCCATTTTGTTTCTCTCATTCTACTATACCCAGGAAAAGACTTAGTAAAAAAATGTATCCTTAAGGTTTCCTGCTTATTCATCGATCAGGCCGCAGTCAGCCATTAAAAAAGTGCGTTAATCGAGGATTAACGCACTTCTGCTCACTTACTTCGATATTTCTTGAATAACTTAATAGTAAAAGCCGTTTTCCCTGGTGCACTCTCCACATCTATGTACCCGCTATGAAGATCGACGATGCTTTTGGAAATCGCCAGTCCCAAACCCGAACCACCTGTATACTGGGATCGTGACTTCTCAACGCGGTAGAAGCGATCAAAGATATGTGGAAGATCAATGCGAGGTATGGCCTGGCCATAGTTAGCAATTTCGATCTCAATCATGTCTTTTCTATCATGTAGCGCAGCATCCAGATACCTGCCATCACTTCCATAGCGGATTGCATTTTGTATAAGATTTTCGAATACACGGGCCAGCTTTACACCATCCCCCTCTACAACAGGATCATCAACAGATGAAAATAATCGGAACTCCATTCCTGCTGCTTCCAATTGCACCTTTGTCTGTACGGCTATCTGATTAAGCATTTCCTCGATATTAATAGCTTCCTTATGCAGCTTGATCTGCTGGTTCTGCATATAAGTGTATTCAAAGATATCATTAATTAACGCATATAAGCTTGATGTCTTTGCATGAATGATTTGAACATAGTGGCGAAGCTCGACCTCATTACTGTACCGGTCATTATTAATAAGATCCAGGTATCCTATAATGGACGTAAGCGGAGACCTTAAGTCGTGCGCTACACTCGTTACAAGCTCATTTTTCAGCTGCTCTGTCCTTTTGACTTCCTTAATTGCCTCCTCCGATTTTTCAATTATCTTTTGTATGCCATCTGCGAGTGCCTGAAATTCCGGCTGCACGTAAAAACCTTCTGAAGCATTCTCCTGCCTTACCCATCGCTGAACATCCTCTGTCACTTTAATAAGATTAAGTGCAAGATATCGTTTCCGCTCAAACTGATAAAATATCAGCAAAAATAACCCGGTGGCCAAAAGATAGAAAACAAGGAAGAAGAATTCACGAAAATAGGATAGGATGAAAAACAGGCTCTCAAAAAATCTGGAATTGTCCTCTAAAAACCATACTGCCGGCAGGAGAACAGCTCCCATAACCACCGCCAGGAAAAGTGACAGCAGGATATACATCATGACTTTCCACTTAGGCAGATATCGGAGCAGATTCATAATATTATTTTTCAATTTTATACCCCACTCCCCAGACGGTCTGAATGACCGATTCACCTGGCAGCGCCGCTTCCAGCTTTTCGCGAATATTGCTGATATGAACCATGACAGTCTTGTTTGACCCTTCACCAGGTTCATTCCAGACCTTTTCAAAAATCTCCTCCGATGCATACACACGGCCGCGATTCTTAGCCAGCAAATATAAAATCTCAAATTCCCGTGCTGTTAGCTTTATTTCGCTTCCCTCAGCGGTAACGCCATGGCTCCGCTTATCGATGGCGACAGATCCGATATATAATACATCATCAGCTTTTCCAGTTGTTTTATAATTTGCCCTGCGGAGCAATGCCTTTACTCTCGCAGCCAGCTCCAGGGGATTAAACGGCTTAATCATATAGTCATCGGCACCAGTCATTAAACCCATGATTTTGTCCATATCCTCTGCCTTGGCACTGACCATCAGGATCGGCACCTGATTGTTTTTTCTGACATATTTGCAAAACTCAAGTCCATCCATCTTCGGCATCATGATATCTAAAACAATCAGGTCAGGAGGATCCTGCTCCAGTTTCTTAAGTGCTTCCATTCCATCCCCGGCTTTATCAATGATATAGCCATCATTCTTCAGATATACTTCTATCAAATCAGCAATTTGCCGATCATCATCAACGATCAGGATTCTTGTCATTGCCTGTCTCCTCCCATCAGCTAAAGCTGAAACTGTTTGAGCATACTATTTAAAGGAGTTACCTTAAACATGCGCTTAACAATCAGATATCCAATAACTGCTCCCAGAGTATTCGCAAGCAAGTCATTGATATCTGTGCTTCTTCCGCTTCCCAGCGTCACTCGAATGATCAGCTGCAGAAGCTCAAAGGAAGCACTCAGCAGAAATCCAAGCTTTGCAGCTTTCTTAGAACTGTCTTTCGACTTCATTATAAACGGTAAATACATGCCAAAAGGAATCAGCATAATAATATTTAACAAAAACGTTTTCAGATCGATTGTCAAAATGGGAATAAAATTGATTGCCTTATACCAGGGCGTCCGATTTGCATACATCCCTATATTCACATCGATTGGGAAAAAGACCAGATGCAGGACGCAAAGCAAGTAGATCCCGAAGGAAATCAGAACGGCAAGTTGTAACGGCCTTATCTTTTCCTTACGGTGCCTCATCCAGATCCAGAGCCCTATTAATCCCAGTAAAGCAGCTGGCAGAAGTACATACCATGATGGAATGGAAAACATTATCGACATTGTTTCTTTCAATTTAACTTCCTCCTTATCTTTCAATAAACATAGTATAGGAAGAAGTTCTAAAGAGTTTTTAAAGAAGAGATTAAGAATCAGTAAAAAGTTAGTACATAAATAAAACCCGCCCTGATTGGCGGGTTTTGTATTATGGAATTTAACACAATCTTTAAATTTTGCATACAGATGTTAAAAAAAACAAATGACTAATCGCCTCCCCCGCAGCCTCCGCCATCTCCGCCAAAGCCCCCTCCAAAACTATCACAATTATGCGAACTGCTATAATCTCCTGTATGGTGATAGGAAGAATGATTTTTTCCGCTGCCATAAGAACGATTCGATGGTCTGGAATCACCAATAGCGATCATGATAATAAGAAGTAAACCAATAATAATGAATCCTGACATTTCCATCACCCCTTATTTTTATATACGGATGATGGTTTATTTAGTTTCAGAAAATTAAAACAAAACAACCGATCCATTTATAAAGTTAATAACAGGCAAGTTCTGCCGAAAAAACTATTAAGATGCCTTTGAATAAATAGAAAGAAAGAGGACTTTAAAATGAAAGAAATGCTGGTTTACAGGTATGAAGATGTAATTCATGCCCCAATAGATTTGGTTTTTAAGTACGTCGATGATGATGAAAAAATAAAGCTCTGGAATACCATGCTGATCGAAAACATCTATGACAATGAGGAAAATAAACCAGTCCCAGTGCCTGGCACTAAGTTTGTCACCGTTCAGAAACTTGATAAAAAAATCATCAAAATCGATTCCGAATTAATTGAATATAAAGCTCCCCATAAAGTTGTTATGCACTCTCATTCCAAAGAAGGCTTAAGTATTTCAAAGTATCTCTTATCAAGAGAACACAACGGCACGCGCCTGATCGTGGAAGCAAGCCTTGTACCAAGCAACTTCTTCTATAAACTGACAACCAGACTATTAGGATGGACGGCTAAATTTGTGTTTGAAGAGCAATATCAGAACTTGAAGAGATATGTGGAAAATGAAGCGGTTGATGATGAATAACAAAAGGTGTCCTGGAACGGGACACCTTTTACTGTAAAAGCATATTTACTCTTCCTTCTTCACCCATTTATCATCATCATTCTTCTCATATTTCTTCTTCACTGCACTCCAGGCAACCTTAAAGGCCGTTTCTTCCTCGCCATATTCTTCGCTTGCAGAATTAAACGCTTCCTTAAAGATCTCCTGTGCGTGATGCGGAAGATTATCTTTGACGGAATCAGGCAGATCGCTTAGTTTATCATAAGGCATTTTTGCTTCCTCCCCTGCACATGTTCTTTTATGTATTTTTCCTAATTATGTGTGTTTTAAACACATCCCAGGAAGTCCCCATGTCCAGGAATAGCCACTCAGCTGCCCGTCATCACTCGGAAGGATTATTAATTAGTTCATCATAATACGCCTTCGGATTATAAATATGGTTATCAATGAAAAACTTCGCCTGATCTTTGAACATATCAATGTAAGACTCTCTGCTAATGGCTAAATCCCCTAAATCAGCAGTGTCTCCTTGAACTTGTACTGTATCTGCCTTTACGTCAACAACAACAGTCATATATATTTTATCCTTGTAAAGAACAGTTCCCGTCACTTGTTGTTTCACCAAGTCGACAAGAGGAAATTCATGGCGTACACCTGTTGGTTTAAACAGTGTATACCCTGCATTAGGTTTATCTTTATGATCATTCATTCTTCCACCTCATCATGTCACAATTCCCTTTCCATCGAGCCAAACTTCAGCAGAGTCAATAAAGTCAGGTCTTTTCCATGCAGTGATGGCATGTCTTTCTTCCATCCGTTCAACAAGGCTTTGGAAAAACATATCCCCCAAAAAATATCCCAATCGGCTATATCCAAATCTTTCACCGCCACGGATGGAAAACCATTCAAGAAATATCGCATCCGCTGTTTTAGATACATAATCTTCAGCAAATTCCAGCTTGATATCATGCTGTTTGGATATTGCGAATTCCAGCCACTCGTCCCCTCCATCATCGAAGGAAAAATAGACAGACGTGTTTAAACCAGGCTCTGTCATTCTGGAAAAATGGGTAGCCGCTCCTTCCTGATAAAGCAGCTGCGCATAAAAAACGGAAATGTATCAATAATTTTCATCGATTAGATCCAATCTTTCACATAAGCCACTAATCCGATCACAGAACCAATTACAGCGCCAAAAAGCACATAATAACGTGTTTCGAGCTGCTCGAGCTTTTTTGTCAAACTAATCCCTCCTGACCTTTGTTCCTGCTTTCTACGATAATTATTGGAAAAGGTTTCAAGGCATTCGTTAAAGACTCTAATCCTGTATTGGCAGCACCGTCGAATCCTTAATCTCCCTCAATGCCAGGCTGGTCTGAATCTTCGTGATTCCCAATTCATTCAGCTTCCTGATAAACATCTCCAGCCCCTTGCGATCCTTGCAGGCTACTTTCAGCAGATAATCATACTCCCCTGTTAAACAATGACATTCTAAAACTTCCTTCATTGATTCCAGCGTTTTTTCAAGAGATTCCAGTTTTTCAGCCTGGTGCATATTGGTGCTCATGAACACGAAGCATAATAAATCAAAGCCCAGCTTCTCATGGCTTAAAATAGCCACATGCTTCTGGATATACCCTTCCGCTTCCAAACGCTTAATCCTTGCATGTACAGCTGGAGCAGAAAGATTCACCTTTTTCGACAGTTCCAGATTGCTAATCCGAGCATCCTTTTGAAGCAAATCCAGGATTTTTATATCCAGGTGATCTAATACCTTGCTTACAATTGATTCCACTATCCATCAGCCCTTTTCAATTATTCAAAATACGGATCAAATCACACACTCAAACTGAATATTCTACAATTATAATCTTATATACTTTTAATTATTTTGAATTAATTTCATTATACAAAATTATCTTTTGTTTTTTTAAATAAATGTTAAAATTATTCATATAAATAATGTCATTGTGCACAATGGCTCTGAAAAGGAGCTTAATGACGTGAACTATTATCTTCTCCTTCTTTTAACAAGTCTTCTCTGGGGCGGAAATTTCATTGTAGGAAAAACGCTTGTGGATCATGCATCTCCTATTACCTTAACCATTTTAAGATGGGCCATCGCCATTATCTGTCTCGTTCCTCTTGTCTGGCATAAAGAGAAACGGCTGCTGCCGCCGAAAAATGCAATCCTGCCATTACTGCTAATGGGCATCACGGGAGTAGCTTTGTTCCAGGCCCTGCAATTCATGGCACTGGAAAAAACATCGGCCACCAGCGTTGGCTTAATCTCTACATTAAATATGTTTTCCATTGCTGCCTTCTCTTTCATTTTTCTAAAAGAAAAAATAAACATACTGCAGCTCATGTCCATGTTCATTTCATTGTTTGGCGTACTGCTGGTCCTTTCAAAAGGTAGCCTGGAGTTACTGGTCTCTCTTCAGTTTAATAATGGGGACCTTTATATGATGGCCGCGGTGGGCATGTGGGGAATCTATTCGGTCTGCAGCAAATGGGCCATGTCTTTCGTTACACCTATGATGTCCATCTTATACTCAGGCATATTTGGCCTTCTCGTGCTTTTGCCGTTCAACACTGCTGGTTTCACCGTTACAGATGTCAGTGCTTCCTTTCTTTTATCCATTCTGTATACGGGTCTGATTTCAACAGTCCTATGCATGGTACTCTGGAACATCGGGGTCAACCAGCTGGGACCAAGCACTTCCGGCCTGTTCCTAAACTTTAATCCCATTTTCACAGCCATCTTAGCTTTTATCTTCTTAGGAGAGGTCTTGAACTGGATACAAGCGGTCGGAAGCATCATTGTCATTGCGGGGTGTTTCTTATTCTCTGCACTTAAAACCAGGACTGGAAAAACAACAATGGGGATTCCTGCACCAGTATTTATAAGTGAGCCGGTTAAGGAGAGATAAAAAGCAGTGCCTGCCCCTTTATATGGAGCAGGCACTTCAGACTGTCGACAAACTCGATGAAAATCGTGCTTGTCTGCAGTCTTTTTTATTTTAAAATAGAAGTAATACAAAGCTTGAGGTGATTTAAATGCTTTCAAAACATAATCCAATTCAACGGGATCAAATTGAAATGGTTGCTTTAGACGAACTTGTACCGGCGGACCATTTGGTCCGCAAAATTGAAGCGGCGATTAATTTCTCATTCATCTATGACTTGGTAAAAGATAAGTATTCAGAAAAAGGCCGCCCAAGTATTGACCCTGTAATATTAATTAAACTCACATTTATTCAATATACCTTCGGTATTCGCTCCATGCGTCAAACAATTGAAGAATTGAAAACGAATATGGCTTATCGATGGTTTTTAGGATATGGCTTTCACGATAAAGTTCCTCACTTCTCAACTTTCGGTAAAAATTATGAGCGCCGATTTAAAGACAGCGATCTCTTTGAACAAATATTTTACCGAATCTTAAAAACCGCAGCTGAAAAGAATTTAATTAGTGCTGAACACGTTTTTGTAGATTCTACTCATGTAAAAGCGAGTGCAAATAAACGCAAATTTGAAAAGAAAGTTGTTCGAAAAGAAACCCGTGCTTATCAAGAACGCCTTCAAGAGGAGATTAACCAAGACCGCGAGGATCATGGAAAAAAGCCGTTTCCACCTGATAAGTTTGATAAAGAAGAATACAAAGAAATCAAGGAAAGTACAACAGATCCAGAGAGTGGCTACTATGTAAAAGATGAGCGTACAAAACAGTTCGCTTATTCTTTCCATGCGGCTGCAGACCGCAACGGCTTCGTGTTAGGCGCAATTGTAACCCCTGGTAACACGCATGATAGTCATATTTTAGAGCCATTGGTAGAACAAGTCATTGAGAAAGTTAGTAAACCAAAAGCTGTTGCGGCAGACGCAGCCTATAAAACACCTGCTATCACGAGCTACTTATTGAAAAACGACATCACACCTGCTTTACCTTACACACGACCTCGCACAAAAGAGGGTTTCTTCAGAAAACATGAGTATGTTTATGATGAGCATTTTGACTGTTACATTTGCCCAACTGGTGAGATATTAAAATATACTACAACTACAAAGGAAGGCTATCGTCAATATAAATCAGATCCTCGAATTTGTGCTGGATGCCCTTTCTTGTCTCAATGCACACAGAGTCAAGCACATCAAAAACTGATTCAACGTCATGTGTGGGAGGAACATGTGGAAGAAGCAGATCATCTTCGCCACCATCAAGACGTCAAACCGATCTATGAAAAACGCAAAGAAACAATTGAACGAGTATTCGCAGATGCAAAAGAAAAGCATGGCATGCGTTGGACAACCCTCAGGGGACTTAAAAAAATGTCGATGCAGGCGATGCTTACTTTCGCTGCCATGAATTTGAAGAAAATGGCCAACTGGACTTGGCAAGGTCCAGAAATGGCCTAAATGATAACCTCGGAGAGGTCTGCAATTCTCTGTAATTACTTGAAGTCCTACAAAAAATCAAAAAAAGAGTTCGGAATGAGACTATTCCGAACTCTTTTTGTCTACAAACTGCAGTGCCTGCCCCTTTATAGGGAGCAGGCACTTTGATTCCTTCTAATCTTTTGAGTAATTAGGGACAGTGTACCTGTCCCATTGTCCCCGCTTATGCCTTTTTGGCAACAGCTTTCTTTCTTATACTTTTAACGATAGGCTCATCTTGATTCCGGCTTTCACTCATCGCTTTTAGCTCATCTTTTAAGCCCTTATAAGTGGAGTAACACATGAAAAGCATGAGAATGGCTAACGGGATGGATGTGGCAACCAGGGCTGACTGTAAGCCGGATAGGCCTCCTGTCATAATTAATACAGCAGAGACCCCAGCAATTACAATCCCCCATATAACTTTTGTTGAGTGAGATGGATTAGGGTTTCCATTTTCACTGATCATCCCTAATACAAAAACAGCAGAATTCGCAGAGGTTATAAAGAAAACAAGTACAAGTACCATAGCTAAAATACTTAAAAAGACACTCATTGGAAAATAATCGAAAAACTTAAATAAAGCAGAGGTTACATCGGTGGAAACCGCCGTTGCAATCGCTGTTTCGCCCATGTTCTGAATGAGATCAATGGCCGAACCGCCCATCACGGCAAACCAGAAGAATGCTCCT
Source organism: Cytobacillus pseudoceanisediminis (assembly GCF_023516215.1). Classification (NCBI taxonomy): domain Bacteria; kingdom Bacillati; phylum Bacillota; class Bacilli; order Caryophanales; family Bacillaceae; genus Cytobacillus; species Cytobacillus pseudoceanisediminis. Next base: position 3,577,774 of record NZ_CP097349.1, read on the forward strand.
GCAACAGGGATAAAGATGGCCCCGATCATAAACTCTTTGATGGTTCTGCCCTTTGAAATTCTGGCTACGAAACTGCCGACAAGCGGAGCCCAGGCGATCCACCAGCCAAAATAAAACAGTGTCCAGCTTGCAATCCAGGTTCCATCACTATAGGGCTCAGTCCTAAACGACATCCCAATGAAATTCTGGGCGTAATCCCCTATCCCTTGAAAAAAGATCTTTAAGATGGATTGGGTTGGTCCAAGAAACAATACGAATGCCAATAGTGCAAATGCCAGCAGCATATTAAGGTTGGACAAATGCTTCATCGCTCCCTGAAGGCCTGAAACAGTGGAACCGACATAAATAAAACTTACAACGAGAATAATAGCAACTTGGGTATAAAAGCTTACCGGAAGACCCCACAGATAATTCATACCGCTATTCACTTGAAGCGTTCCAAATCCCAGCGATGTGGCTATGCCAATGACAATGGAAAGAATGACAACGACATCAATCAGTTTGCCAAAAGGGCCCCTAATTTTGTCTCCTATTAATGGATAAAAAACAGAACTCAGTGAGGCCGGCAGCTTTTTGCGGAATTGGAAAAATGCTAAGGAGACTCCTACAACTGCATAACACGCCCATGCAGAGACCCCCCAATGCAGGTAAACAAATTGCATTGCCAGCTTTGCGGATTCTTCTGAAGATCCTTTCCCAAAGGGAGGATCAATATAGTATGAAACTGGTTCTGCCACACCCCAAAATACAAGACTTATCCCAATAGAGGCACTGAACAGCATCCCTACCCATGTAGCTGTTTTGTATTCTGGCCGATCATGATCGTCCCCCAGCCTGATTTTCCCGAATCTTGAAAGCCCAATATACATACAAAAAGCAAAGAAGAAAAAGACACTGCCCAGAATAAACCAGCCCAAGTTATTATAGATAAATTCCAGTGAATGATTTGAAAAGCTTTCCATTTGCTTTGGGGCAAAGACCCCTATACTTATTAAAACCAAACTTATGGCTAACGAGGAAAAAAAGACAGTTTTTTTACCGTTCATGCCAACACTCCTCTTTCCAGAATATTGAATTTTCAGTATTTTAAATGTAAGCGGTTTCCTGTTATTCCAAAAAATAAATGAGAGAAAAGGTAAATCGGACTAGCGCATAAAAAATAGTACTCTTCCTTTTCACCTTCACAATTATTTTGATCGTTAGCAGATTCCCTGACCCATAACGGTCACTTTATCTATTTATCAGACTTTGCGGTGCATTAGTATTCTTCCCATCTAAAAAGTGGAAACAGGTTTATAACGACCGCCGCTAATAAAAGTTAAGTATAAAAGAAATGGAAGAAAAATCAACCTATACCATAGGAAGAATCAATTCTTCCTATGATATCCGCTGACTTTTAAACCTTTAGTTTACCAGATACAAGCCGGGTCTCCATGATGTCAATAATCCGATTACCCACTTCCGCGGTAGATGCGGTTCCTCCCATATCCGGTGTAAGTGTCTCATCCTCGATCAGCAAATCCTCAATGGCTCCAAGCACTTGTTTTCCATATTCCTCATAACCAAAAAAGTCAAGCATCTGACTGGCTGACCAAATGGAAGCAAGCGGATTGGCAATCCCCTTACCTGCAATATCAGGAGCAGAGCCATGAATAGGTTCAAACATGGAAGGATACTTTCTTTCAGGATTAATGTTGGCACCAGCGGCAAGCCCTATTCCTCCTGCAATAGCAGCACCCAGGTCTGTTAATATATCGCCAAATAAATTGGAAGTGACGACCACTTCAAACCTCTTTGGATCCTTAACCATCAGCATGGCAGCGGCATCTACAAGGTAGGAGGCTGTTTCCACATCAGGGTATTCAGAGCTTATTTCTTCAAAAACCTGATCCCAGAAAACCATTGAATAATTTAATGCGTTCGCCTTTGATATGCTTGTGAGAGACCTTCCTTCCTTACGAGCTGCTTCAAATGCATACCGAATGATTCTTTCCGTTCCTTTTCGGGAAAACACACTGTTTTGCAGGACAACTTCATTTTGCTGCCCCTTAAACAGCCATTCACCAGCACCCGCATACTCTCCTTCGGTATTCTCACGGATAAAAAGCATATTTATCTCTTCCCGTTTTACATCCACTAAGGAAGTTTTTGCCCCTTTCAGTAAATGAACAGGCCGGATATTCACATATTGATCAAAATCTTTGCGGATTCTTAAAAGCAGATCCCATAAAGAGATATGGTCAGGGACGCCGGGAAACCCGACTGCCCCCAAATAAATGGCATCAAACTTCTTTAATTCTTCCATGCCATTTTCATCCATCATCTTTCCGTGTTTCGCATAAAATTCACAGCCCCAAGGGAAATAAGTAAAATCAAAGCGGAAACCTGAATCCATCGCCGCCACTTTATTTAGTACTTTGATCCCTTCGCCAATCACTTCAGGTCCAATTCCATCACCTGCTATAACCGCAACTTTATAAATTTTCACAAAAATCTCCCTTTACCTTTAGTTATTATTCCAGACAATTAATTTCATCTCGGTCATTTCTTCAACTGCATATTTGATGCCTTCCCGTCCGGTGCCGCTTTCCTTTACACCGCCATACGGCATCTGGTCAACACGGTAGGTTGGAACATCATTGATTATAACTCCGCCAACATGAAGTTCCTGCGAAGCAAAGAGGGCATGCTTCACATTATTTGTGTATATTCCCGCCTGCAGGCCAAACCGCGAGTTGTTGACATGCTTTATGGCATCCTCAATGGAACTGAATTTGTTTACGACGACAACGGGAGCAAAGGCTTCCTGGCAGGATACTTTTAAATCATGCTCCGCATTGATAATAATCGTAGGCTCAAGCACCCCATTTCGAAGGCTTCCTCCGGCTGCAATAGATGCATTCGTGCTTTTTGTTTCCTCAATCCATCCTAGTACTCTATCAGCCTCTCCTTTTGAAATTAGAGAAGAAATATACGTATCCGGTGCAAGCGGATCGCCAACTTTCAGCTGCTTTGCTGCCTGAATAAATTTTTCTGTGAATTCTTCATATACCTCTTCATGTGCATAGATGCGCTGAAGCGAAATACAAACCTGACCCTGATTCGAAAAAGCCCCCATTATGCAGCGGTCAATAATCTGGTCGACATCTGTATCTTTATCAATGATTAAGGCTGAATTCGATCCCAGCTCCAATGTTGTTTTCTTTAAGCCTGCTCTGCTGCGTATCCCAATCCCAACTTCCGGACTTCCTGTAAAGGTGACCATGCTGACCAGGTCATTTCTGACAATTTCTTCCCCTACTACACTTCCAGGACCGGTTATAACGTTTAACACACCCGGCGGCAGGCCTGCCTCTTCAAATAATTCGGCTATAAACAGTGCCGAGAGCGGTGTCTGTGAGGCTGGCTTCAAGACAACTGTATTCCCTGCGGCAATTGCCGGTCCTACCTTATGAGCTACAAGATTCATAGGGAAATTAAAAGGAGTTATGGCTCCTATGACCCCAATCGGCTCTCTCAATGTATATCCAATACGGCCAACCCCGCCTGAAGCAGCATCAAAAGGAATCGTTTCCCCATGAATGCGCTTAGCTTCCTCAGCCGAAAATTTATACGTTTCGACCGTTCTGGCAACTTCCGCTTTTGAGAACATAATAGGTTTGGACGACTCTCGGGTAATGATCTCTGCAGCCTGATCCGCTTTTTCAATCAAAAGCGAAACGACTTTTTCTAAAATCTCAGCTCTCTTGTAAGCTGGCATTTTTGCCATCAAATGCCTGGATTCGTAAGCAGCTTCAATGGCCATTTCAGTCTGTTCTTTATTCGCCATCGCGATTTGGGCAATTTCTTCCCCGGAATAAGGTGAAAAAAGAGATGCGTATCGATCTGTTTCTACTTTTTTCCATTAATCATTAAATACTTTTTTGCTGGCTGAACTCCGGTTATTTTACTCATTTAGGGCCTCCAATACCATTTCATGAAATTGAACAATTGCTTTTTCTGAGGATGAATATCTGCCTTTGCTGAAAGCTCGGGAGCGAAAACCAATTTGTTCCAATTCTACCAATTCAATATCTTCCGAGCGGACTTGCTCCGCAAACGTCATTAAATCCTTTTCCGCCTGGGACAGGTTCTCATCACGGAAATAATATGTGTAGACAGCCATGGATGTTTCATGATCAATCGGAATAATTTGAATGGTCGCCATATTGCCTGGCCCCGGATAAATGGTCAGCATCAGATTTGGCCATAGCCAGTAGAATTGGCCGCCTTGCATTTCGGCATCATTTAAATCAACTGTTCCATATTTTTTATCTGGCTTGACAATTGTCCCTTGCATGGAATAATTCTCACACGTAATAATCTGATAATCATTCATATCAAGTGCAGCAACGAAGCTTGGATGTGCAACATGGCAGTGGTCACACTCCAGGTAGTTATCCATAAAAGCCTTCCAGTTCGCTTTAAATGTACGTGTTTTTTGGCTGGTTCTTTTTAGTTCGCTTAAAAAGGAATTCTTGCTCAACCTTTCAAAGAAATCTCCATATGACTCACTTAATGGCTTTGCATTGTCATCCAAATTTACAAAGATAAGTGATTCCAAAATTTCCATCCGCACCGAACGCAGACAGGCATCCTTTACACAAGCCTCGTCTTCCCCTCTAAAGTTAGGCGCTTTATTCAGCTGGCCATCAAGCTTAAATGTCCATCCATGATAAGAACATTGGAGAATCTTTTTATTCCCGGCTGCATTTTTTTCAAGCTTTGTTGCCCGATGTGGACAAACATTGTAAAAGGCACGGACTACTTCATCTTTACCGCGGTTTACGATAATAGGCTCGCCGGCCACTTCTGCAGTAAAGAAATCTCCAGCCTTTTCCACCTGACTAACATGTCCTACGAGCTGCCAGGACCTTGAAAACACAAGGTCCATCTCTTTTCCAGAACTTTGGGATCTGTGTATTTGTCATAGGTTAAGGTTCTTTCAAATGTACGATTTGTTGCATTTTGCACTTTATTGTAAGCAGTCATGATTTGTCTCCTTCTTAAATGAATTTTTCCTTTAGATTGCTGAACCGGTTTTTTCCTTATCTGCCATAATGCTTGTACTATGGAGCGGCTGGACCTTTGAACCTGGATCAATATAAACCTTTGCATTGCTGACAGCTGTCGGCGCTTCCCCAAATCCGCTGGCTATAAGCTTTACTTTGCCTTCATAGGTACAGATGTCACCTGCCGCATAGATTCCTGGAATATTCGTTTCCATTTTGGAGTTTACCAGGATCGCATTTTTCTCTATTTCCAACCCCCACTCTTTAATGGGGCCTAATGAAGATACAAATCCAAAATTCACTAGTACATCATCTGCCGGGATGAGCATTGTCTCCCCGCTAGCCGTGTTTTCTACCATTACGTTTTCAATTTCTTCTGCACCTGCCAGCTCCACTGGAATATAAGGTGTCAGCATTTCCACACTGGAATGTCTCAATCGTTCCACACTATGCTCATGCGCCCGGAACTTATCTCTCCTATGAATGAGCGTTACCTTGCCGGCAATCGGCTCAAGCATCAGAGCCCAGTCAACCGCTGAATCCCCTCCACCAAAGATCACAACCTTTTTGCCGGCAAACTGATTTAAGTCTTGGACAAAATAATGAAGATTTTTATTTTCAAATTTGTCCTCGCTGCCGATATTTAATTTCCTTGGCTGGAAAGCACCGTTCCCTGCCGTAATAATCACTGCCTTCGTATAATGGGTCCCTTTATTCGTGTGAATCGCAAATGATTGATCAGACAGGCGGACGATGCCTTCCACTGATTCCCCTAAGCAGACAGATGGATTAAATTGATTCATTTGCTTTATCAAATTATCTATCAGTTCCTGAGCTCTTATCTTAGGAAAACCAGCTATGTCATAAATATATTTTTCCGGATATAGTGCTGATAATTGTCCGCCCAGCTGCGGAAGACTCTCAATAATTTTCACCGAAGCCTGGCGCATACCAGTGTAAAAAGCTGTAAAAAGACCAACTGGGCCTCCGCCTATAATGGTGATATCGAAAGCATCTGGATAATTGCCCATTCCTGAACCTCCTTTATATCGTTCTATACACCTTTTTAATGCAAGTACTGTGCCAATAGTGAAAACCCTTAATAATTAAACAAACAATTGAAAATTTACTGAAAAATATCAGATATTGAGTTAAAATATACTCAATATCTGGTATTCTTGAATCAAAAATGACTCAGGAGGGCTTCACCGAATGAAAATGCCAACAAATACAGGCAATGTAGAAATGACATTGGGAACCTTGTTAAAAATTCTTGATTATTCTTCTGATGAAATCTTCGTTTTAGATGGTGAAATGCGGATTCTATATGTGAATAAAGTATGTGAGAGGCACTATGGACTTAAGCCAAGGGATGTAATTGGAAAGTACAATGTGGAACTTTTTGAAAAGGGCTACTGGAAGCCTTCTATTGTTCCTGAGGTATATCGGCGGAAAGAGCCGTGCTACTTAAGACAGCAGACATATATCGGGGCAGAGCTCATGACTACGGCCATCCCGATCTTAAATAACAAAAACGAAATTGAACTGGTTGTCATCACCTCTACGGAAATACAAAAAATTAATATGGTGAATGCAAGGGAGGATAAAATCGAGTCAAAATCGACTCAGCATGAAGAAAAGGAAATAACAATTGTAACCAACAGCGGAGAGATTAAAGAAATATTGGAGTTTTGTAAAAAAGTAGCTCCAACAGATTCAAATATTCTTATTCTGGGAGAATCCGGAACCGGAAAGGGTGCCTTTTCTCAATATATTCACAAAGTCAGCAACCGGAATAAAGGGCCATTTCTTGCCATCAATTGCGCTGCCATTCCGGAAGAACTATTGGAGTCCGAACTATTTGGCTATTCAAAAGGCGCCTTCACCGGGGCAAATAAATTAGGAAAACAAGGATTAATTGAAGCAGCGGACGGCGGCACCCTCTTCCTGGACGAAATCGGAGAAATGCCCCTTTCCGTACAGGCAAAACTGCTTCAGCTCATACAGGAGAAACAGTTCATCCCTGTCGGAAGCAGCGAAATAAAGAAAGTGGATGTCCGCATCATAGCGGCAACTAATCAGAATCTGACCACTATGATTGAAAACAAATCATTTAGAGAAGACTTATTTTATCGTTTAAATGTAATTGATATTCATCTGCCGCCATTGCGGGAAAGAAGGGAAGATATCATTCCGCTCACCTATAATTTCCTGAATAAATTTAACCAAAAATATAAAGAGAATAAAGTCATTTCTGAAGAGTGCCTTAATGTTCTTACTCACTATTCCTGGCCGGGAAATGTGCGCCAGCTCGAAAACCTGATTGAAAGATTAGTCATTATCAGCAATTCCATTATTCAGGTCTCTGATCTCCCTGACATGATCAAGGAAAATACTCATCAAGCAGTATACCCATCTCATTCCACTAGCCTGGACAAAGCTCTGGATGAAACCAAAAGGATTCTGGTAAGAAGATCGTATCAGACCCATAAATCCTCCAGAAAAGTGGCAAACGACCTTGGCATCAGCCAAACGAAAGCAGCCAGGCTGATTAAAGAGTATTGCGGAGCAGAGGGACAGGTTCCTCATCCCTATTGAAAATTGGGGCAGTATTCCTGTCCCCTTCTCAAATTATAAAGGTTTTAATAACTCACTTTTATTCAGTTCTAAGTGATTAATAATCTCAGGAAGCTGAGAGTCATTGCGGTGAATTAATTCTTCATTTAGTACGGGTTTCTCTTGAACAAACTCTTTCCACTCATCCCCAGTCGTATACAGTATGTATTTCGTTGGTTAAATTCGGCTTATCATAGATTTTAAGGAAACTTTCAATACCATATTCATGAATAAGGAAGCTCGAAAATGAAGCAGATTCAATATAAGCCAGCCACCTTAAAGAATGAGAGTCTTTATTTGGGTTTAAATATGAAAAAATTTCATCCTTCTGCAGAAGTGTTTCCAGAGGCAGCATAACTTCTTGCATCATTAAATAGTTCATGATGCCATGGATATCTCCCTTATAATTAGGAAATACTTTTTCGTCCGAATAGGAATCCTGCATAAAAATCGCCAGACCTTCTTGTGTAACATGGTCATGATTATGGCCAAATAATACATGAGTAAGTTCGTGAACGAGAGGATAATCTCCATCTTTCACCCAATAAAGGTGTATAGTATTCCCGCTTGAATAACTTACCTTTTCCTCTTTATATAGATGTAAATATATTTTAGATGGGGAGAGAATTGAAATATTTTTCTTTTGCAGATGATTGTAGTAATCGAGGGTTTCTTCCTTAATTGCTTTTAATGCATCTTCGGAAAAATTTCCTTTATTAAAAGTAACAATTTCTATTTTTCCATCGTCTGTTTTAAAGTTTTTTAGATTACTCTGTTCAGTTGAAACTGCTTTTTCGGAAGTAACCGGATCTGAATCAGAGTGGCTGCAGCCAGTCATCAAAAACAGCAAAAATACAAAACAGCTGATTTTTATTGATCTGCTCAATTTATCTCCACCTTTCTAAATATTAGTGAGGTATTGAATGTGTTATCAAATAAAAAACCATTAATATACTAAACCCGCATAGCAAAATTAAAATCGCATAAAAAACTTTCCTCCATAATCCGCCTATGAAGTAGACACTTACTAAAAAATAATAGATTAGTACACACCCAAAAATAAACAAAAGAAATTCTTTGGTTGATTCCTTTAAGGCAGCGGCGCCGTCACATTTGTTAAAGCCAATCCCCCGAAAATAAATAGGCCTATACCATATAAAAATTTTTTCAGGCTTACTCCACTTTTATCTTTTTGAGTTTTCAAGATACCCACCCCTCATAAGTAATGGTACGAATTCCCATAGAAAAGGTTTCATTAAACTCCCTTTTTTTGCATATTTCAAACGGAGGCAGCATATAAATTAGGTAGCTTATTTAAATAGAGCTCGAAGCAGTTAAGCCACACTAACTGTTTATATATCCGTAATAAGGGGTGCTGAACACGCAATGCGGTTTGCACCCCCAATTAATATTTCTTCCTTTGAACCCGTTAGCATGTTTACAGGATTTCTTAATACAATTCTTTTAGAGGTGATAAAAAGTGCCAAGAGTACAATATACCGACAGTGACGTGGCTTTAATGGCAAGGATGATGAGGGCAGAAGCCGAAGGTGAAGGAAAACTGGGGATGCTTATGGTCGGAAATGTTATAGTCAATCGAAGAGCGGCTGATTGCCTCGATTTTGTAGGTCTCCGGACAATACCTCAAGTCATATTTCAAGTGCAGGGAGGAAATTACTCTTTTGAAGCCGTACAGAAAGGAAATGTTTTTTACAACAGGGCCAGAGGTGTAGAGAAACGATTGGCTAAACAAACCTTAGACTATTGGAGGCAGCATCCTTCCAAGTTTGCTCTCTGGTATTTCAATCCATATGCTCCATGTCCGCCAACATGGTACGATCAGCCTTTTTCAGGACAATTCAAACAGCATTGCTATTATGAACCCCAAGCTAATACATGTGAAAGTGTTTATAGGTGACCATACCCCCACGTTTAGTGGGGGATATTTGCCTTCCTTTAGTGTATGTAAGTCCCAAAAGAAAGCTCTTAGTTACTATCCACTTTCTCAAGGGCATCCGCATAATAATCATCTATTACCAGCATCGGTTCCTTTATAGATTCCAGGAGTCTTTCTACATTGACAGATTCCTTTTCCAGTTCTTCGCTAACACTGCTATAAACTGTAATAACCGCTTCTATTCTTTCTGTTTCTTCCTTACTCATACGATATGATTGATTTTCAAGAAACTTATCCGTCATGCCATTTATAAACCCATCAACACGAAATAAGCTATATTGAAGCAAGTTCCAATCAGGTGCATCCTCTCCCATATCAAAAACAGACATGGCAGACAAATAGGAATTGATACTTCTGCTCTCTCCGTTCACAACTCTCCATGAATTATATAACTCGTCTTTCCACTCATCCTCTTTCTCAATAGGTATCTGAACAAATTCCTCAAGCCAGTGAGCCGAATTATCGCCTACTGCAGCTATGGACCTCAAATGTGCATAATTCCTTTCCTGGCTTTGTTTTATAAAGTGCCTGTATCCGAGATTTATATAAATGCTATAAACAAAAGCTGACACCAATAATATAAATAACATTCTCTTAAAATACTTTTTCGCATTTGTCTTCTTCATCAAATCCCCCTTTGCATCCATCGTTCCAAAAATAAAAAGCCGCCCTTCTGGCAGCTGACTAACTAGCAAAATTGATTAACACTGCTCCCTAATAAAGAAAACTCATAGTAAGAAAAACGAATGCAAATGTGGACATCGCTTTTGGCAATTTACCGTATGTATAAATGAATATACACCCAATTACAATGTGGATAATAGCAAAAAGGATTAGGTTCATTTTTCCGCCTCTTTACTGAATGGTATTAATAAAAATGGAACGTAACCCCAGATCGAATAAAAATAGCCGCCTTTTTCTCGAAGAACTACTTATCAAAACAATCCATTATTCTTACTATTTCAGTAAGGAAGCAGCCATAACATACACGCCACCCATAAAGACAATCCAAACCAAAACAGGCAATCCTAAAGATTTCAAGGCATTTCTCCAGCTTCCGAATTGTTTGCGGCGCAAAATATAATCCGTTATAAAAAATAACACAGCCGCTCCTAAACTTAAACCATACAGAATTGACCCAAAAAGCAAGTGCAGGATTAATGAAATATATAATTCCAGTTTCCTGTTTGTATGGTTCGAAATAAAAAAGGCTAATAAGTCACTAACGGCAGAAGTTAATGTGCCATAAATCAAAATGACCGGGAAGCTGTATAAAAGATAGAAGGGAATGGATATAATAGCTCCCCGAAAGTATTCACCAGCCGAACCAGCTTCTCCAACAAACGGATCCGTTGCAATCAGACCTAACACAACCGCGAACAGTGACCCTGAAATCGATGCAGCTATTACTTTTCTTGCAAACATTTGACTGATGCCCAACTTATTGCCGCTCCTTTTTCATACATACCATCCCTGCTCATTCTTCTTAACCAGACTGATCAACAAAATGTAAAACGGAAAAACAGCTAAAGCTCCAATTGCCATAAGGCCAGAAGCAGTGTTCGGAACATCCCCCTGGTAAGTAATTGGAAAAAGACTTGTTGTCATATATAAAAACAGCACAACATAAGGCAGCCAGAGTATGACATTACAATACCAGGCCTTTGTTTCAGACAGCCAGCGTTTTGTTAAATTAATAAGGAAAACAGAGCAAAGGATAAATCCGCTGATGATAATAACAGACGATACAATATTAACGGTATCAATAGTCCATTCTGTCAGTCTGCTGATTCTGCAGACATTCAGCATAAGCTGAATGGGAATTGCGATCATCACAGCATACAGCATACTTTCTATATTTACCTTTAAGAAAAACACTCCCCTTCTTTAATAGTCTTCAGTCCAATCGCATCGAAATATCAGCTATAATACGGATAACCTCTGGCACGTTGGGCAATTCTTTTTCTAAAGCCTTCGCAAATGTCGTTTTCCCGCTATGCGTTTTGCCGACAGTCATAATCGCTAACCTTTTCACACCTGCAGCTCCGTTCCAAAATCTGCTGTTAACATGAATTTATATTAATACCTTCCTGTACATATTCGAAACCAATATCCATCTTCCTTCAAATAAATTGGAAATTTTTATAGATTCATTATATCGTTTTATGATATATTACTTTTAGATATATCATAAAATGATACAAAGTTGGTGCTGGCATGAAATCTTTAGAACAATTAACAGATTCCGTCTTTTATATAATGGCGGCCTTTACAGAGCCCCGGCATGGCTATGCAGTGATGAGCCTGGTTGAAGAAATAACAAACGGCGAGGTGAATATTGGGCCGGCGTCCCTATATACCATTATCAAAAAGCTGATCAAACAGGAGTATGTTGAGCTATTCGAGGATGCAAACTCGAGGAGGAAGGTTTATGTACTGACAGAAAGAGGCCGTGAAATTCTTCAAGCTGATATTGAAAGGAGAAAAACGATGGTGCAATTTGCGGAAGATGGATTGAATAAAGGGAGAGTACAATGAAGAAAACATATAAAATCTCGAATGGACTCGCTTTTTTTGAACAAAAGGATTTACAGATGCTGCGGGAAAAAGCTGCAGAGGGGTGGATGGTCGAATCCTTTAAAGGCGGCCTGTATACATTTACAAAGTCCAGCCCAGAAGATGTAATATTCAGTATCGACTATCATGAAATGACACCAGAAGACGAAGAAGAATACTGCGATTTATTTGCAGCTGCCGGCTGGACACATGTTTACTCACATACAGGAATTCACCTGTTTAAAGCGGTTCCCGGCACACCGCCTATTTATAGTGATGCTGCGTCCAAAACAGATCAGGTAAAACGAACGGCTAAGCCAGTATACATAGTAACCATTGCTGCCCTCCTGTTCACAATTATTGCTCTAGCATTCATGAAATTAGCAGAGGGATTCCTTAATCAGGCAGGCAAAATAGGATTCTTCATCTCTATTGTTTTATTTATCCCGATGCTTATGACATCCATGGCGCTTTTCATACAGCTGTTAAAAGTAAATAAATCCAGCAAAAATTAAAGGAGATATCTCAATGAGTAAAATTTTTACCCCCTTCTATATATGCTTATTAGGCATTGCTCTCCTAATCGGCTTCTCTTTTACTTCCCATGCAGATAAAGCCTTCTCTATTGGGCTTGTGGCCGCATGTGCTTTCATCGTTCTCTTTATCCATGAACTCGGTCATGTCATCGGCGGAAAGCTTGCCGGCTACACGTTTTTATTTTTGACAGTCGGGCCTATCACAATCGAAAAGAGCCCTGCTTTAAAAATAGTGCCAAACCAAAGCTGGCTTGCCTTTGGCGGACTGGCCAGCTGCATGCCGGACGAAATAAACTTAACGAAGATGGTTAAGAAGCACAAATGGTTTGTGGCAGGCGGTCCTGTATTTACTTTAATTGCATTTGTAATCAGTCTATCCATTTGGGCTATGACAAAGGCCGAAATGGCTATGATGCTTACAGTACTGAACTTAGCCATTTTCTTTGCAACGGCTATTCCCTTTAAAGGAACCTTTAACTCAGATGGCAGTGTTTTTCTGCTTCTGCACAAAGGCGGCAAAGAAGCAGAGACATATCTCGCCGGGCTTATCCTATTAAAAGAAGTGATGTCACCGCGCACCCCAAGCGAGTGGGATGAACAGTTAATCCAGGAATCTTATAAAACAGAAGCTTCCCCAGAGGCCATGACTACCGCATTCCTGCTATTCTACTATCACCTCATGAATATCAATTATGAGCAAGCCTCGGAATCAATTGCAGCCTTCAAAAAACTTCCTATAACCAACAAAACGAAATTCCGTCTGCAGTTTGCTTCACATATCCGGCAAATCGACTCATTCCTGTCCTTAGAACCTGATCTGACTTTAATTAAAACCTTGCATAGCAATATGTATACAATAGATAAGGTCAGCTACAAAAGAAGCGAAGCCATTCTGGCTTATTTAAATAGAGATGCCGAAAAAGCATATTCCCTTCTTGATGAAGTGGAGAGGACCTGCAGAAAAGGAAGCACCCAATACGGTTATTTTCATGCAGAACTAAAGCTGACAGAAATAATAAGGAATCGTATGGACAGCCAGAATGCACAAGACTGTAAAGCAATATAAAACAAAGTGCCTGCATCTGACTGCTTATAAGCAGACGGACACAGGCACTTCCCCGGTTTTTATTTAATATCCTTCACAAGCTCTCTCATCGAATTCAGCTTCGAGGTCAATTCAAAAAACCATTCTTCATCTCCAGTGGAAAGGGCAAGGTCGATCAGGAAATGGATCTGTTCTTTATTGGCTACCTTTGCCGCCGGCATTTTCTTAACCTGTTTGCTAAGCAGGGGAATGATTTTGCCTTCAATAGTTTTATTATCACTTGAAATAACTTTTGTCTTAATAAATCCTTCTTCAAGAGCTTCGATATAGCCAACGATTAGTTCCCCTTCACGGGATTTCCCCTTAATCCAATCTCCCGCTTTTAAAATGGCCTTATTGTTGGACATCATTTTTTTCACCTTCTTAAATGAGATTTTCAAACTGTAATAATTTTCATTACATTTTAATGAATGGAAAGCTTATTAGCTCCCAATTAATTTTCTTTATAGATCAAATCAACAATATTCTTTAATGTATAGTGCTTTAAATATTCACCTAAATGTTCCTCTGCACCTAAAAAGATGTTGATCAGAACTCTTTGCATATTAGCCCCCACTACACAGGCTTCATTTGAATCCGGACACTTCGGCTGCAGTGCGCCTTCAGAAGTAATCTTATAAATATCCCAAAGATTCACTTCGCTTAAATCCCGGGCAAAAATAAATCCGCCGCCCGTTCCCTCTTTTGATTTAATAAATCCATGTTTTTTTAATAAACTCAGGACTTTTCGGATGCGGACCGGATGGACACCTGCACTTTCAGAAATCGCATCGCTCGTTGACATGCGATCCAGCTGCAGGGCGAGATAAGTTAGACTGTGAATGGCAAGAGTAAAATCGCTATTCATGGCCGGCCTCCTATATTTTCTCATACTGTACTGTAATACTAAGTGTTACAGATCGACTTGTCAACAATTTACAGACTGGTTAGTTAGCCAATCTTTGCAGTTCATTGTATGAAAACGTACGAAACTTCCGTGGAAGGAAGCTGCGAATTTCGTCCTCGTTAAAGCCGACCTGGAGTCTTTTTTCATCGAGAATAATCGGTCTGCGCAGCATTTGAGGATTATCGATAATCAATTGATATAACTCTTTTAGCGGCATGGAATCAATATTCACGTTTAACTCCTGGTAAGCTTTTGATTTAGTTGAAATAATCTCCTCAGTCCCATTTTCTGTAAGGCGCAGAATCGATTTAATTTCATCCACTGTAAGCGGATCTGTTACAATGTTCCGTTCAACATAATCTATTTGATGCTCCTCAAGCCATGCACGGGCTTTCCGGCAGGAACCGCAGCTTGATGATAAGAATAAATTCACCATTTAAAAACACTCCCTCTATTGTTTAGATATTTTTTATAAATGTAATATAATTTCTTACAGTTAACATTCAAAAGTAAATCCTTCTTTCCCCAATCGGGTATACTGTAATGATAATCATTACAGTTAAAAAAGTCAATATTTTCTTTTACTACTCGAATAATCGCCATACAATTCAACACCATAATAAAAAAGGAGGGTTACTCTTGAACGTAAATTTCTTTAGAGTTGTTAACGCAATCCTTTTATGGACCATAACAGTCATTTTCCTCCCAAAGTCGTCCTTTAAAAGATTTCTGCCGGTTACCTTATTTTGCTCATGCATTTTGTTAGTGCAAACCCTTTTAAACCTTCTTTTTAAATGGTGGAAAGTAAAAGGCGGTACAAAATTTATTGTATTGGACGCATTAGCTTTTATTTTCGGTCCCTTTTTCGCAATAAATTTATGGGTATTTCATTTTACTTATGGTAAATACCTGCTATATTTTTTCTTTAATTTCGTGATGGACATCATTTTTGCTTTCCCGCTAAATGCACTATTCCAAAAGATTGGCCATTACAAGCTTAAAAAATTCAAACCCATTACTCTGTTCCTGATTTCCTTCGCACTTGCAAATGTTAATTACGGCTTTCAGAAGTTAATGGAAAAGAACAAACCTTAAAAGCCATATATCTGCTTTTTTTACGCTTTTAAACCCTCTCCATCCATTATTTTAGAAAAAGGCTGTTATAATAATTTTAAAGTTTCACTTCGAAAAGGATGTTTCAATTGGATTGGAAACCTGATAGAAAATCAAAAACACCTATTTATAAGCAGCTGGCGATGTATATAGAAAACGGAATAGCAGATGGCACATTCCCTCCCGACAAACCGCTGCCTTCAGAAAGAGGGTTAGCAAAACAGTTTGATATCAATAGAAGCACGGTTGTTGCTGCATATGATGAACTGGAGTCAAACGGGATTGTTGAACGAAATCGGGGAAGCGGTACGATGGTCAGCAAAGATATTTGGGGAATGGCCAAAAGGCGCATTCCAAGCTGGAACCGGTATATAGAAGCAGGCTCCTTTTTGCCCAATTTGCCAGTCACACAAAGGATTCATAAAGAACTGGCAGAGACAAAACTGATCAACCTGGCCAGCGGGGAACTCTCTCAGGACCTCTTTCCTTTGGCTTCGCTAAGAGAGATTACTTCCAATCGCTCTTTTATCGGGACACTGGGGTACGATCACCCTCAGGGAAATGAAATCCTGAGAAAAACACTGACTGACCATGTAAAAAAGTTCCGGGACATCGAGACCAGCCCTTCTTCCATACTTATTACTTCCGGTGCCCAACAGGCCCTGCACCTTGTCGTCCAATGCCTCTTAAAGCCCGGGGACTCTGTTGCCATCGAGGATCCCTCTTACCACTACAGCCTGCCAATCTTTAAATCAGCCGGAGTCAAAACTTATTATTTAAAAACAGGCAAGGATGGAATAAATCCTGATGATATTATAGCTTTATATAAAAAGCATCGAATTAAGATGATCTTTTTAAATCCCATTTTTCAGAACCCAACAGGCACATTGCTTCCTGAAGACAGGCGCAGAAAAATCCTTGAATTGTCCTCTGAATACGGAATTCCGCTGGTGGAAGATGATCCTTACAGCCTGACACCCTTTACCTGCGGAAAAATGAAGACACTCAAATCCCTCGACCGTAACGGCATTGTTTTATATATAAGCTCCCTGACCAAAATTGTCGCTTCCGGCCTCAGAATCGGCTGGATCATCGGTCCGAGATCAGTAATTGAGCGGTTATCAGATGCTAAGCAGCAGGTGGATTTCGGTCATGGAAGCTTTTCGCAATGGATTGCGAATGATTTTATTGAGTCCGCAGGCTTTGAGTCACATTTAAAATTTCTAACCAGACATTTGGAACAGCGGAGAAACTCCATTGTTTCAAGCCTGAATCATTTCCTGAAAGACCAAGTGGAATTCAGCACTCCGCAAGGCGGAATCCATCTTTGGTGCAGAATCAAAAAAGAGCATAATGAAAATCAGCTGCTTGAAGAATCAATTAAACGGGGTGTCATCTACGTTCCCGGAACCACCATGGGCGCTGAGAAGGGATTCGTGCGTTTTACGTTTGGCAGGGAAAATGAAGAAAGAATCCATGAAGGTATTAAGCGGTTTGCTGAGGCTCTGAAAACTCTAGAATAATGAAAATACGCCTGGTTTTCAGGCGTTTTTTCATTAAGGTAATGCAAAATTCTACAACAAATTGAATCTTCCATCATTGAAAAATCAGCATATCTGCTTATCTAATTCACATATCCACAGGGTTATACATTACGATGTCACAGATCTAAAGAACTCAAAGAGTCTGTGGTATTGGGCCCCCTGCAAAGAGAGAGCCTTCAGAACCTATTGCAAATTACTTAAATCCAGATAATACAAACAGAAAAATTTATAAAAAACCATAAATATTATTCATTTGATATTTAAATGGATCCAAGAGTACGGAAAATCCATTCCTTTTTAAAGAATCCATTAAATACTCAATTCATAATGGTAAAATTGCTCATCCCGCTTAAACCCGATTTTTTCATAGAGTCTTTGTGCAGAAAAATTATCAGGAGCCGTACTGAGGCTGATACTTACCGCACCTGTTTCAGCAGCGAGCTCTTTCGCTTTGTCTATGAGCTTTTCCCCTATTCCCTCTTTCCTTGCCTCTGCATCCACATACAAATCATTCAGGATCCAGGCTCTTTTCATAGATATAGATGAAAAAGTTGGATAAAGCTGAGTAAATCCAAGATACTTTCCTTCCTTCTTCACCACATATATGACAGAATCCTTCTTCTCTAATCGTTCTTTTACGTAATCGGCTGCTGCTTCCAAATCGGGTGCTTGTTTGTAAAATACGCGATATAAATTAAATAATGCAGAAACTCCTTCCAGATCCTCCATTGAAGCTTGATAGATTTCCATATTCATAACCACCTTTATAACATGAATTAAGTAATTATATAAATATTAACAAATATTTGTAAACTCAATATGTCTTTATGCAATGAAAAAGCCCCAATCTCTTAGGGCTTACTTTCCGCTCCACCGAAAGAATCGCACAGCAAGTACAACAGACACAATCGCAATCCCAATCAGAACAGCAGCTTCAAATCCATATTCCGTAATCGGCGCTTCAGTCCAGGTACCCCTCAGCAATTGAATCACATAATAAAGCGGAAGGATTTTAGCTGCGTATTGAAGGACTGATGGCATCATCTCAAGAGGAAAGGTCGCACCTGAGAGGAACAGCATCAGGTTCAGGAATAAGGAACTGATGGCTGCTGCAGACTGTGCATTTTTAGCTAAGGATGTCAGGAATAAAGCAAACGGGAAAAAGGCCAGGATGCTGATCAGCAGAGAAAGCAGCGTACTGCCAATATAAGCCGGCAGAGTCAGGTCATACAGAAGCATCCCAAAGATCATAAGCAGCAAGGCAGATATGGCAAAGATGACGGTCCCTTGAAAGGTATGGGCGGCGAGGATTTTCCATGGCTGAAGCGGAGTTGACTGATACCTCCTTAAAACACCCGTTTCCCGGTAATTGGTTAAAACGGTTCCCAGTGTAAAAAAGGAAGTGGTTACTATGTTGACGCCAATCCATGAAGGAACAAAGTATTCTGCAAAAACCTTTTGGCTCATGTTGTCTCCTACAAACATGGAACCGAACAGCCAAATCATGACAACTGGAAACAGGAACGTCCAGAACGTGCTTAACCGGTCCCTAAAAACATTTTCGTTTCAAGGGCGGCGAGCTTTACAATAGCATTCATCCGATTTTCTCCTTTTCTAAGTACTGGACAAATAAATCATCGAGTGAGCCCTTCTCAAACTTAAAGTCTGCCAGACGTATCCCCTTTTCCTGGCAGTGAGCGAAAATGTGAAAAGCTGTTGTCTGCTGATCATCGCAGTACACTTTGAATTCGTCCAGGTTATTTTCCACTCGTTCAACACCAGGAAGGGAGAGTAAATATTCACGGCTAAGGCCGGCACTCGTAAAGGCCAGACAGTCAGCAGCCCCTTCATTCAACAATTCATGCGGTGTATTCAGTGCTTTCAATTGGCCGCTATAGATCATTGCCACCCGATCACAAAGCTGCTCAGCTTCTTCCATATAGTGCGTGGTCACGACAATGGTGCTGCCCCGGTCCCTTAACAGCCGTATTAATGACCACATTTCCCGCCTTGCAGAAGGATCCAGCCCCATACTCGGTTCATCGAGGAAAAGAATTTCAGGTTCATGCAGGGTGGCTAAGGCGAGCGTTACCCGCTGTTTCCAGCCCCCGGATAGGTCATCAAACGTTACGTTCAATTTTTCTTTTAAGCCCAGCAAGTCTATTAAATAATCTTTTTGCGCCGGGCCTTCGTAAAAGGAAGAAAAGAGGTCCAGCGCTTCTTTTACTTTCATTTTCTTCTGAATGGATGTGGCTTGAAACTGCACGCCGATTTTTTTGTTTAATTCACGCAGCTGCTTGCTTGGAACAGGGCAAGCACTTCAACCTCCCCTCCGCTCGGAACAGAGATCCCCTCAAGTATTTCAAGTGTTGTTGTTTTTCCTGCTCCGTTCGGCCCTATAATTCCGAAGATTTCCCCTTTATAAACAGTAAAGGAAAGATTGTTTACTGCCCGGGCGGCACCAAAATTTTTAGATAAATTTTTTACAGAAATGACACTTTCCATCCGAATCCTCCTTCAATTCTATTCGATACATTCCAGATCCTCATTCATCTTCTTCGATTCGTTTTTAAAGTAAAGATAAAAGCCGATCCAGGCAATCGCGTAAACCAATAGTGAGATTCCAAGGTAGATGAAAAAGTTCTTTACTCCGATCGGAATCCAGCCAATCCAAAGACCTAATGTGAAATAAACAATCGTGACGGTAAGATAGTGCAGGGCAGTCTGCATGGGCAGGCGAAGTGAGCGGATTTCAAAATAAAGCGGAGTAACCGTAAACAGCCAGCCGCTGATAATAAAGCCCAATGCATTTATGATAAATGTTTGCCCATCTAACGTGGGTTGACCGCCGAAATAAATTAAGGCTATAGTTGCCGCTGTAGAAATGAATCCCCCAAAGAATATGCCGATCATGCTTCTGTACAAAAATGTCCTCACTTCGTCTCCCTCCTGTTCATTCTCAAAATTTCCTTTATCCGTCCGACATAATGGCGTGAAGCATACTCCTTCTCCCCCGATTTAAAGTGCACACAGAGTGTCCCGTTAAAGGATGGCTCAAAATGGCTCATGGCGTAAAGGTTCGCTATGACTGATTTGGATATCCTGATAAACCGGTGGGGAGGGAGGGATTGTTCAAGTTCATAAAGTTTTTGCTTTACTTTAAAAATTCCTTCAGGGGTGGCGGCTGTCACTGTGTCGCCTTCTGAACGGAAAAATTGAACTTCATCAGGCTTTATTAAGTGCTGGTTCTCTCCATCCTTTCCGACAATCAGGCCGGTTTCATTCTTCCTAAGGTACTCTAGGATTTCCTGGATATCCGGGGTGATTTCTTTGCAATGAATTGTCACGGAGGTTTCCTCGTTGCGCGGGTCGATGTTAAGCAGGATTTTCATGAAGGGCGCCCCTCCTTTCCATCAGCTTTATAGATTCAGTATAGATGGCTAATTTCCAATTGTCACCAGAATTAAGGCAACACGCATGATCAGCAGGGTAAGCTGCAGTAATTCCCCTCCCTCCTGCAGACATAAAAAAGCCTAAATCACGAAGGATCTAGGCGTCTATTTGATGCTCTTAGTTTAACTGGCCTTGATTGCCAGTGAACTGCTTTGCAGGCTATCAGAAATCAAGCTGTATGCGATGACCTTTTTCTGCACTGTTTGACCACATCAATTCGGTCCTTATAGCTATATACGAACAGCTTGTCATCTCTTTCCAGAAACTCAATAACTATAGGTGTTCCACTGATCTCCGGCCGTAAAAAAAGCTGTTCGTTGCCCGGGTGGATATAGTGTTTCTTAATAAATATTCCTTCATTGAACTGATTGATAAACTGAAATTTCTCCTCATCTTTCAGCCTAGTATCACCAATTGTGACTGTAACCTCTTTTTCATCAAGCTTGGAATGAGTTTCAAATTTCCGGATCAGCCAATTAACCGTGCCGGTCGGCATACAGGTCAGCACGATTTTCAGCAGACTAACGAGAATAATAGGAACCACTACTGCCCATGTCATCTTTTTTCATCTCCATTTGTATTTAGAACCGCCAAATATAAACTCCAAGAGAAGCTAATCCGATAAAAATAATTACCACATATATTAAGGTTAAATTGGTTGTGTTCCGTTTTGTTGAACTTCCATAGTTTTCATCAGCCTTGCCTGTCAGCAGCAAAGTCGAAACCACAGCAAAAATTAAGATAATTAGAACCAGCCCAAGCATTATTCCCATGCTGCGCACCTCTTCTTTTACATTTTAATAAACTTCTATAACTAAATAATACCGTAAACCAGTCAATAGATAACCATCCAATTCGATATAAAATTAACCATCCACTTTTCACCAAAAAAAATGCCGCTCCCATCTTAATAGGTACGGCAAATATTATTGAACTCTACATATCAGGCACAGAAAAGGCCGTTGAACCTCTTGCTTCACCCTCTAATTTTTTATGAATCTGTTTGACCACATCCATTGCTCTTTCATGAGAGTCATATTCACCCAGGACCCTGCTCCAATATACAAAGAAACTCCTGCTGATTATTCCTTCCACGGTTTTTCCTTTAACAGTTACCTCTTTCACATTGACTAAGCTTCTCTTATTTTGCGTCAGTACCCACAGCATTAATTTCCTCCTATCGGCTCCTCTTTAAATCTATAAAACCCGCCTTTTCACCTGCTTTTCCTCTTTCCTCCCATACAATGAAAAAAAGAAGTTCATCTTTCTGGTCATAATAACCACAGTCACTGCATGCCCAATAATAGTTTCCTTTATTATCAAAATCCGGATATCCCCCTTCATAATCATCCGGGAAAATTCTATAATCTGCACGCTCAACGGTACCTGACCCTTTATAGCGGATCTTTATGGAGTGACTTCCTTCAAGACCAGCCAGCTTAGCATTAATTTCAACTGACCAATCCCCGTTTTCGCCCGTATAACGAACCGTTTTGGTTTTTAACATTACTTCATAAAACGTAAAAATCAAGACTGTAACTACACACAGCCATATTAGTTTCTTTTTCAAAATAAACACCTCTGTATAAAAGATGTCCCTATCTACTAAAATATGACTATTAATCTATTGAGGCAATTTCATAAAACACTCCCTCAATTCATCTGGCAGTTCTTCCACGGCAAGTACTTTTAACTTTTCAGTGCCCGGGGATGTCATGATCACAAAGGTCTTGCCCTCATATTCCAATAGAGTAAAATGGCTTATTCGATCAGGCAATGTATTCAAAATCCTCTTCCTTGAAATTGCTTTCAAATTCCTCCAGAACAATTTTTCGAGCCTCTTTGTAGTTTTCTGCTAAGGCAATCTCCTGATACAGCTCAAGTGAATTCTTTGGACAAAAAAGAATTCATAATAGGTTATTGCACTTATAATAATGAATGCCATAGCCATCATTCTAATCCAATCCTTTTTCATAACATCCCCCTTATGCATTGCATTAGTTTTATTATAATAGCAGGCAGTTAAGTTTATTGGGTGAAAATTGGAAAAATTATGTTATTATTATCAAAGACTATTTTTAAGCGGGGATAATAATGAAAAAGATCATAAGATTGATCATGGGAATTAGCTTTCTTTCTTACCTAGGTGCCTTAACAGTATTACTCTTCTTTATATCGAGAGGATTTTGGTCAGACATGCCGTTAATGGAATATATGAAGCTTTCCTCAAACTTTGTGCCTTTTAAAACAATTAATGGGTATGTACTAGCTATTTCAAATGGAAGTATGAATTTAATCATTCCTATAAAAAACCTTGCCGGCAATGTGGCTGCATTTTTGCCAATGGGAATTTTTCTGCCCTATTTTATAAGAACGCTAAACAGAATTAAATCATTTGCAGTTACCATGACTGTTATGATTCTTAGTGTGGAAATTATACAGCTGGTCACAAGAAGAGGAAGTTTAGATATAGATGACTTTATTCTAAATATCATTGGAGCGTTAATAGGGTTTGGATTATGGAAAGCGATGACAGCCCGGAAAACAAGGAAAAATGCAGTGAACATATAAAAAATTGCCTGTCTAACGGATGTAGACAGGCATTTCCATTACCTTGCTTTATTAAAAATTAATCTAAATAGCAGCAGCCCATTTATTGCTAGTAGAATTACACCCAAAATCGTTAAAAGGGCAATATCAGGTGCAAAGACAGAGATGGAATGCCAAGGTGAAGATGTACTAGCTGTGAAAACAGGGATTAGTCCAGCTGACAGGCCAATAAAAATCAGCCCTAAGAAAAGTTCCATTCCCTTTTTTAGAAACTTCCGGGTTCTGAATCTTTTCCATAAATAGATTGAAAGTATTATTAGCAGCAGGACGCATCCCAGCAGAATGGATTGTATCACCAAACTATGATTAGGTACTTGTTCTGTCTCATCGCCATTTAAAAGGCTAATAATATGATTCTTAAGATAATAAAGCCCATCTTCCTCTAAAATATGATTCTTATTTGTCAGAATAACGCCGCCCCAGCCAGTTTCCGGGATATAAAAGACTTCTGCATGCGAATCAGGTGTAGAACCAGAATGCCAGATCATTTCTCTGGAAGTATCCGGGCCTGATATGCGTATTCCTAAACCATAATATCGGTTCTCACCTGTTTGAACCTGAGGAGTCATAAATAAATCCAATGTTTTGTCACTGATAAAATGATCTGGCCCTTTCCCGCTCAATAATTTTACAAATTGGACCATATCTGCAGAACTGGCCGCAATGTATCCGTATGGTGCCCCGGCATTATCGTAGGCTACAGAACTTTTCACCGGAAATCCAAACCAGGCTTGATAACCGCTAAGGTATCCTTTCTTATAAGCTCCCTCTTTATTGGCTGCAGCATTTTTCATTCCTAAAGGCTCAAAAATCTGCTGATCCCTATACTCTGCATAGGGCATTCCTGTTAGTTCTTCAATCATCGCACCCAGAATTAAGAAATTGGCATTGCTGTATTGATGTTTCTCACCAGGTTCAGCAGTCAGTTCAACTTCTGACATTTTCCATTTTTCAGTGTAAACCAGGGAAGATATTCCTGAATGCTGGCTTCCAGGCGGATGGTTCCATTATCAGCTAATTTCATTATGGCCATTCCCGTTAATGATTTGCTTATGGAGCCAATCGTGAAAGGAGTTTGTTCTGTAACCTCCTCCTCTGATTCTCCAGTAACGCCCCATGACCTTGAAAAAAACAGCTCATTATTATGAACGATGGCAACTGAAGCTCCTGGAACTTGATATTCTTCCAGGTAATCCTTAATTGCCTTCTCTATTTTTGCTTCGATGTCTTCCTCAGCTGAAGCAGAATTTTCAAGCAAATCATGACTAAATGAAGTGAGCAAGAAAAGAACCAATATTATCTTTAAAGAACTGGACGGCAATACTGCCATATAACCTCTCCCTTTACCAATGTTCTTAATCAACGGTTTGTCCCGTTGTCGGGATGCTAAAAAATATCTATAGGCACATTCCCTTTCTTGATCTCATCTTACCTGTATTTGGAAATATCTATAATGAGCCTCAGCTTTATTTTCAAATAGGACTTGAGACGCAGAAGAAGATCGGACTCTTTCATCAAGAAAGATAATTTGGAAAATAATGCAGGTTATATAGAAAGATAGAGGTACACATGGGGCCGGCAAACAAATAATGAATACTGTAGCGATTAGTTTTCTTAAGCCTATAGAACTTTTGGTCTCTTTTTAGTAATGGTGATTTTACCTTTCATACCAGTCGAGAACCTTATGCCTTTTTTCTTCATTTATTGCTCTCCTTCTTTTTCAAACACAACCACGTTATTTAGGTACATGCACCGATTGTAGGCATATGCATACTTTATCTGAGAAAATCATTTCCCAAAAGGACTGAGCAGAAATGGTTAAATATTTGGATTACAGCTCTCCGTCTTTAAATTACTTTTTTGATGTGAACAAAAGCAATCTAATGAAAAAAGATAACAGAAATTTAATAAATGTATTGGGCATTCAGCAATTAAACACGCTGGAAGATGTCTCACTTCTGGACATCTATCTAAGCAAAAATAATGTGATAGAACCTCATTATCACCAAAACGCTGCAGAATTGGTTTATTGTATTTCAGGTACAGCGACTGTTTCATTACTTAATCCATTTACAAAACAAATCCAGAACTATTACATTACACCTGGGCAAGTAGCCAATGTCCCTCAGGGCTGGTGGCATTATGAGATAGCCAATACCGACAGCACTCATCTGCTGGCCATCTTTAATGCTCCTACTCCGGAAGTCATCCTGGGATCAGACATTCTCAAATTAACGCCTTCAAATATAATGGCGCACACTTATTGTATGGATGAAAAGCAATGGCAGAAGACCGTATCACCTGTCCAACCTTCAACCTTTATCGGCCCGACAAAAGACTGCAGCAGAAATGTTCATAGGCCGGAACCAAACCAGCAATATCAATACACCCAACAATATTTCCCTCAACATATGTATTATTATTGAGGGTTTCACAGGCATGGATATTACCATGCCTGTCTTCTTAGATTCTCTTAGCATATGCATGTCTTCCGCTTAACCCCAACCCGTTCCTTCGATTCCACCTTTTCAATATTTTCCTTTGCCAAAGGCACTTTACAGGCAGAGTTTCCGACATCCACATGCACTTTTCCGATTTGTACAGCAACATTCTTCGCTTCCACATTCAGCTCCGGTACATATGACCCCACAGAGATGACAAAACCGTTCATCACATACCTTACTCGGTTTTTTTCTTCATGAATGGTATTTTTAACTTTAGTCAATAATGCTTTTATTTCATTGACATCCAGCTCATTATCAGATGTGATTGAAACATAATTGGAGTAAGTGCTCCAGCCGCAGACTGAAACCATTTCTTCCTCCGATTTAATCCACTCCCGGACCAATTCAAGAGCATAATCACTTTCAGCGGCCACCTGGGCAACTGTATATTCCGCAGGCATATACCAATAAGCCTTCTCAGCCCAATCCTGTAAAGTCTCCTTTGTCATTAGCTTCGGATTAACAGATAGTCCTGCCAAATACATCGCATCATGATTTCCTGATTCATATAATTGCAGTGCCAGCTCATGATTCTTCTTTACATGCTTCACCAGCTTTTTCAAATCTCCAACCTTCACGCCAAAAAAGCTCCTTCGCCCCGTGATTCATAAAGATCCGCTTCGTCTGATCAGAGCCAAGCTCCTCAAGCCTTTTCATGATTTCTTCATAATTCAATCTCTCTCACCCCTTCAAACAACAGCCGCCATTACATTATCAGCCGTATTCATTTACTTTAAGTCAATTTCTCCTTAAAAAGCTCTTGTCACCAAGCTATATATTGTGGTTAAGCCGAGCTTTCCAGCAGCCGTCATCAATTTTCTTTTAACAAACGGATTAATTTCGTCACTTTCAAGAAGAGCAGGATGGTGAAGAACAGGGAAACCAATAGACTCCCGTATAAGTTATAAGAACAATACAACCGAAGAAGTGATGCTAATTAAGTTCATTAACGAGGAGACATCTCCTGATGCTTCATAAACGCATCCATATCTCCAGGTCTGTGGGCTTCTTCTTGAAAGGAGTTTTATACTCTTTGAAAAAAACTCCAGCCCAGATATTTGTTCAGGCAGAGGCGGGGATACAACAAAATTGTGGTTAAGATGTCCGTCTGTTCCACTTCCACCCGTTATTCTTGTATCATATCCTTCACCAATCTCTAACTCCCAGAAACTATGCCGGTGAAGCCGATCTCTTCTATTTTCTTCGTCAGTTTCCCAATCGATATTAAAATTCACGACACTTGCATTTTCATATTGCCTAATAAAGTTCACTGAGTAAATAGCTTTTTCTTTCTCAACTGACTTCAAAATCGGTATATACTTTTGAAAATTAACGGGCTCGACCTGCGGGCGGAAATGCTCATCATTTTCCAGCAAGCCAAATAGTGACCTTAAATAATCCTCATAAAGGCCATTCACTTTTGCCCATTTCGAAATCACATCAAGGTGCGGATACCCTGGGTTATCAGATAATTCCTTCCGCCTCTTCAGCAAAGTGCATATCTGCTCATCAATGGATAACAGTCTTTCATCATAATGCTCTGCAGGTCTTTCAAACGGCATTCTTTTCACCATTACTCCTCCTCAGCGCTACTGATAATTTTTTAAATACTGCCCCTCTTGAAAAATCTCTTCCGCACTCAAGGCTGTCCACTCTTCCGGAGTAGTATCCGGATGCAGTTTGAGATAAGAATCTACCATTTTGTAGCCTTCACTGTAGCCATAATGACGTGGAAGGGCCTGACCGCCCATTAAAATCTCCAGAGAACGATTTAGATCATATGTATCTAAATCTCCTTCAACTTTTGCCCAGAAGGTTTTATTAAAACTTGGGTCCACTTGAGAAAAGGTGATATTTGGATAAATGAGCTTTTCAAACATCACAGCTTTACCTTCAAAAATGAGGTTATCCAGCACAGAAAAAGATATATACTTTTCTAAGTGTTGTTCAGTCCAAATACTGTGATGATATTCATGAGCTATGCCGGCCCTAATCATATCTTCTGTGTAAAATTCATTGTAAAAAACAATAATCTTTCCAGCTCCTGCTGCAACCATTGTATTCTCATTTCCGGGATGTGAAGGAAAAACGCAAACTGCTGTTTCTTCCTCCGAAGGTAAAAAATCTGAGGATTTTAGAAGTGCATCCTTAATGGCAACATTTGTTTTTTCTTCATCGATTTCGTTCAGAACTTTCTTAATTGAATCAGAGTTTTCAGGGGACCATTTCAGCAGGTTATCTACCATGTGGAGGTATTCCCCGCCCTCAAAGCATGTGTTGTAGACTTTTTTTATTATTTTATTCTGATAAACTTCACCGGCATCTTCTTGGTTTTTTTCGAGCTGATCAATCAGAGAAGTATATAGCTTATAAGCGTGTACGACTTTGTATTTTTGTTTTGTCTCCGGATGTTCAAATGAATAAGCAATCTTTTCTTCAACTTGTTTTTCTTTGCTCGACTTTTCCTCTTCAGAACAGGCAGCCAATGTGAACAGTATCGTCAGCATCAGCATAATTTTTGAAAACCGCAAAACTCTCTTCATACCAACCATCCCTTGCCCAAATATATCTTTTAAATTAACATTACCATAATTTGGACATTCGCTAGGTGACACCCATAAAAAATCCTGCCCTCATTTTTAAGAGGACAGGCAGTATAATCCCTAGATTTCTCTCATCTTTCTGCAAACATAAACCATCTCATAGCTATCAGATCTGACAGGTGTCTCCTGCCAATCACTAAATACATGGACAATCTCCATTCCGTTATTCAATAGAAGCCGGTCCATTTCTCTTGGAAAAACATACCGCAGGTTTATACTTGTTCTTTTTTCATTGGTCTGCATTCCTTCACTATCGTAAAATTTTCTTATAGTGATATAATGCTGAATCTGACTTAGTGAGTCGTACGTACTGATTGTATATACATCCACTTTGTTTTGACTGACAGGGTCTATATACGTTTTCCAATATTCTTCTTCTGCAGGCTGCAGCAGCTCTTCCACACTCGGAAACCTTGATCCAAAGACAAAGATGCCGCCGCGTTCCAGATGTTTATTAACAGATGATAAGAAATCATCCTGATCTTCATTCGTTAAAAAATGCTGAAAAGAATTTCCGACTGAGAACATGAACGGACTCTTCACATTCAGACTGAGACCTCGGCAATCCTGTTCCACCCATTCAATTTGCAGGCCCAGCCCAGCTGATTTCTCCCTTGCAAGGTTTAACATTCCGCTATGGGCATCTACTCCAATCAAACGATGCCCTTTACTTGCCAGCGGAATGGCCGCTCTCCCTGTCCCGCAGGCTAAATCAATAATTGGCCCACCCGTTTTTGAAGCCCATTTCAGCAGATAGGAAACATCCTCCTGGTAGGAGTCATTCTCTTTATCATATAAAATCGGATCATTGTATTCTTCTGTAAATTTCATAGTATCCAGATTTAATTCTCCTTTCTATCTTCAAATGAAGTTTCACTTCTAGCTTCAATTTTATGAGGTTCCTTGCTGCTTTTCCTGATCAGCCCATTATCCAAGTCATCAATTGGGGTAAAGTTATTGCCTGATACGTCTCTTCTGGACTTAAACATCCGAAAAAGAATATAAATCAGCAAACCTATTACTGCGATTAATAAAATATAGCGCACTTTGCCACCTCATATCGGTTATTTCTTAAACAGCCGGTAAACAAAAAATATTCCACTTGCTATCAGCAGTAAAAGTAAAACAGAATCAGTCCCGGAACACTATATTCGCTAACAAATCTTTACCTCCTTTCAGCCAATAAAAAAATACCAGCTTTAGATTCTCTCTTTATTTAAACCTTTTTACACAAACATATCTTCTAAATAGGTGAATTTTCAACGAAAATTAAAAACAGTAGAAAACTCACATGATTTTATGTTGCATTTTTTTACAAAAAAGGATAATTTTAAGTCATAAAGAATAAAATGTTACATCTGCTGTATTAGATGTAAACCTTACAGCACTGCAAGGGGAAACCGAGAAAATTTGTTATGGAAAAAGGGGATTGAAACACATGCAAAAGTATAGAAGGAGAAACACGCCAGCTTTTACATTTTTAGCATACTTTACACTGATCGCCGGCGTTGGCCTGTTTCTGATTGGGCTTTACAATGCTGATATGGAGCTTAATGAAAAAGGGTATTATATTGCGGTCATGCTCCTGGTGGCAGTTGGATCCATTCTGACTCAGAAAGTAACACGGGACAATGCCGAAGATGCGGAAATCATG
Organism: Cytobacillus pseudoceanisediminis; assembly: GCF_023516215.1. Taxonomy (NCBI): domain Bacteria; kingdom Bacillati; phylum Bacillota; class Bacilli; order Caryophanales; family Bacillaceae; genus Cytobacillus; species Cytobacillus pseudoceanisediminis. The sequence continues at coordinate 3,607,962 of NZ_CP097349.1, forward strand.
GCAGAGCAGGAGCGCAGATCAGCTAAAATTGAACAATAATACACAAGCTCAGAAATGCTTCTGGGCTTTTTCTTTTATTAAATAAAATGTGTTGACTTTAACACTTAAAAGCGTTTAAGATATAAAGCATCCTAATACTTAAATGCTTTGAAGGAATTGAAGTAGTGGTATCCTCCCTGTTACAGAGAGCTGGTGGTGCTGAAAACCAGTACAAAGGAGATCATGAATTACGTTTCTGGAGCTTCTTATTTCTTTTCTGAAATAAGACGGTTTAGCCGTTATTCTGTGAAGTGGTAAGTTATATACTTACAATCAGGGTGGTACCGCGAATAAATTCGTCCCTGCTGAATGAAAATTCAGCAGGGACTTTTTATATCCATTTACTTTCGCACTAAAAAGCGTTTAAGCATGAAAACTAATAAAAGGAGACATACCAAATGAAGAAATCGATTCCCCTGCACTTACGCCCTTTTACAGCCCAGCAGCATTACAATGCTTACAGTCCCATTGACCATGCGGTTTGGAGATATGTGATGAGGCAAAATCATCATTTCCTTGAGGACATAGCCCATGATGCATTCACTTCAGGTCTGAAGTCATCCGGCATTTCCATCGACAGCATTCCACGGGTAAGTGAAATGAACGATCATTTAGATAAAATCGGCTGGGGGGCTGTCATTGTCGACGGATTGATTCCGGGCACAGCGTTTTTTGATTTTCAAGCGCATGGCATCCTTCCTATCGCAACGGATATACGCCAGAAGACCAATATCGAATACACACCCGCTCCTGACATTCTCCATGAAGCGGCGGGGCATGCACCGATTTTATTTGATGAAACCTACTCAGAGTTTGTTAAATTAATAGGGAATATCGGCGCCAACGCTTTTGCGACAAAAGAAGAACATGAGGTGTTTGAAGCAATCAGGCATTTATCGATTGTCATGGAAAGTCCTGCTTCAACAGAAGAAGAAATTGAAGCAGCCAAACAGCGGTTAAAGGAAAAACAGCATCTCGTAAAAGGACTTTCTGAAGCTGAGCAAATCTCCCGGATTTTTTGGTGGACAGTTGAATTTGGACTGATTGGCGATCTGCAGAAGCCCAAGATCTTCGGTGCAGGACTGCTGTCATCTGTAGGAGAAAGTAAACATAGCCTGTCCGATCAGGTGAAGAAACGCCTGTTTACAATTGAAGATGCGATTAACACCAGCTATGACGTTACATCTATGCAGACTCAGCTATTTGTTTGCGAAAGCTTTGAACAATTGATTGAGGAAGTGACGAGGTTCGGCGAGTCGATGGCCTTCAGGCAAGGCGGTACAGTGGCTATCGAAAAAGCGATCGCTTCAAGCAAGGTTGCGCACATCGAGTTCAATTCCGGAATTCAGATTACTGGTCTTTTCACCGATATCATGAAGGATGCAGAAGGGGAAGCCATCTATGTCAAAACCTCAGGTCCAAGTGCCCTTTCGATTCAAAATGAACAAATTAATCATCATGGTCCTGATATTCACAATGACGGCTTTGGAGCGCCTATCGGAAAACTTGCTGGAGGCATTAAGCTGGAGAATCAATCTGAACAGAGCCTGAAAAAACTTGGCATCGAAATAAATAAAATGATGCAAATCACATTCGAAAGCGGAGTAGAAATTTCCGGCCATGTGACGAATCTATTATTTAATCATGATACCCTTGTTTTAATATCACTTGAAGAATGTCTCGTCAAAAAGGGAGAAGAAATCTTGTTCCATCCCACTTGGGGCACATATGATTTAGCTGTGGGCAGTCAGATTGTTTCTGCACGGCCCATCGCAGCAGATTACGCTGCATACCACGGGGAATCTGTTATAAACGAAGAAGAAAGTCCAAAAGAAGGAACAACCCTTACGCCTCTGGAAGAGCTATATGCGGAAGTAAGGCAAATCCGAGACACAAATTTCTCTCAGGATGTCCTTCTTCACAGTGTTATCGGAAAAATTCTCGACGAGTTCCCGGAAGAATGGCTGCTTCAGCTGGAAGTATTGGAACTGCTTGAAAAGCATGACAAAGAATCCCCTTTGAAAAAACTGCTCCTGGACCAGCTTGAAAAGTTAAGCAGGGAAGAACGCTATGTCCGGCTGATTCAAAACGGACTCGATGTCATTTTTGGCAGGAGGCATGCCACAGTATGAAAAGATTAAGTGAAGAAGAAATAGCCCGGCAACTATCCACGCTGTCGGACTGGAAAAGAAAAGACAGCAAATGGATTGAACGACGTTACCGTTTCAAAGAATACCTCGATGGAATCGCATTCGTAAATAAAATAGCATCGCTTGCCGAAAAAGAAAACCATCATCCTTTTATCACCATTCAATACAAAATGGTGATCATCTCCCTCACTTCCTGGAGTGAGAATGGGCTGACAGGTCTGGATTTTAAGCTAGCCAGGAAGATTGATGACCTTTATCTTGCAGACCATCATTAGGAAAATAAGTGCCTGTTGAGGTGACAGGCACTTATTTTTCCATTGTATCAAGCGGAATCTCATATTCCGGAAGCACTTCGTAAAACGCCCTTCTCTTTGCATACCAGTCTGAATGAAGATTCAGCAAAATTTTCTTGTCATCCTCTAATGCAATTTCAAGCTGAGCCGGCAGCCCCCTCTTGTTTAGCTGAGTGACCGATTTCACCTCTTCCCACTGATAGCTTTCAACTGCCTTTATAGTGGATGCGCAATTAATATGAATCCCGTTTTCATCCAAATAGGCATACACATCAAAAGACATATAGAATATGAAAAGAGACAGTCCGAACAAGAAAACAGCTGTTAAAGTCAGCCGTTTTGAAGAATTCATTTCCCTGGAATACAGAAAAGTCCCAGCCACAGCGAACAAAAGAAAAAATCCTGTACTAAAGATCACATAAGAAAGTTTATAGGTGCTAAATGCTAAGAAGAATTGAGGATAAAAGTAGAATTTATGAATGAAGTTAACGCAAATGATGCTGATGGGGATTACACTTAAAATGTAAATCAGACTTAGGCTGAATAACTTAGGTATTAAACCCTTTTCATGGGCAAGCTTGATGTGACATCACCTCCCCTTTATTTACCTTATATTACCACATTAACCATATATATAACTTAAAATTTGTACTAATATAAATGGGGCAGGACAATGAGTGGCTATTTGATCAGCCCAGCCTCATTTATGTGAATATCCAGGATGTTGATCATCCAATCAATTTTGCAAGGAAAGTCAGAAGAGCGTTAAGAAGTTAATCATTTTCAAATAAAAAAATACGCAAGCCCCATTTAGAATTTGAACTAAATGGGGCTTTTCCTTATAGCGCTGACTCCAAATCCTCAATCAAGTCTTCGGCATCTTCCAGACCAACCGATATGCGGATCAGGCCGTCTGTTATTCCCAATTCCAGACGGCGATCTCTCGGTATCGATGCATGTGTCATTTTGGCTGGAAGGGAAATTAGACTTTCCACCGCGCCTAAACTTTCTGCCAGGGTAAAGTATTTTACTTTTTTAAGGACCTCTTCTGCCTTTTCACCGGTTCCGGCATCAAAGGAAATCATTCCGCCAAAGCCCCGTGCCTGCTGCAAGTGAATGTCATGGCCTTTATGATCTTTAAATCCTGGATAATAAATCTTTGAAACCTGTGGATGATTGGCAAGAAAATGTGCCACCCTTTTCGCATTTTCTTCAATTTCCTCCATCCGAATGGCCAGTGTCCGAATTCCCCTGATTAATAGCCAGCTGTCCTGCGGTCCCAGAACAGCACCGGTTGAATTTTGGATGAAGTGCATATCTCTAGCAAGCTGTTCGGAATTCACCACAACCAGCCCAGCAACCACATCACTATGTCCGCCTATATATTTGGTGGCACTATGGAGGACTATATCAGCACCCAGTTCTATCGGATTTTGCCAATATGGTGTACTGAAGGTGTTATCTACAATCATTAGCAGATTCTTTGATTTTGCCAGTTTGGAGATACCGGCCAAGTCTGTAATCTTCAGCAATGGATTTGTTGGCGTTTCAACATAAATGGCTTTTGTATTTTCCTGGATCGCCGCTTCCACAGCAGCCAAATCACTTGTATCCACAAAGGTTACATCTACATTATATTTCGTCAGAACCTTTGTCACTAATCGATAGGACCCGCCATATACATCATCTGTGAAAATAACATGATCTCCTGTTGAAAATAAGTGCATTACAGAAGAGATAGCCGCCATGCCGGAACCGAAAGCAAACCCGCGGTATCCGCCTTCCAAATCCTTTATTAATTCCTCCAGTGCATGCCTTGTCGGATTTCCGGTTCTTGCATACTCATAAATGAAATTGCCCACACCATCTTGTTTAAAGGTACTGGCATGGTGGACAGGAATGGAGACGGCACCTGTATGTTCATCCCTGGAGATGCCGCCGTGAATCATTTGTGTTTTCTTTCTCATTGTTTATCCTCCTCATAAATAGATTTACTTAAATACCGCTCACTGCTGTCAGGAAAAATCGTGAGAATATTCGTGCCAGGCGCAGCGTTCTCAGCTTCTCTCAATACTGCTTCGAAAGCAGCTCCTGACGAACTTCCAACTAAGTATCCTTGCAATAATGCCAGCTCCTTAACTCGTTTAAAGGCATCTTTATCTGAAATGGTATGAATGGCGTCAAATAAACCTATTTCCATATACGGCGGCAAAAACTCCATCCCGATTCCCTCTGTTCGGTGCGGCCCTGCCTTTCCGCCATTTAAAATGGATCCTTCAGGTTCAACGATAACTGTCTTTATCTTTGGATTCTTTTCTTTAAAATATCTGGCGCAGCCCATGAATGTACCGCCAGTCCCTGCTCCTGCTGCAAAAATATCGATCTTCCCATCTAACGCTTGGAAAATCTCAGGTCCCAATGTTTCATAATACGTTTGCGGGTTATTTTCATTGCTGAATTGCTGAGGACTATAGGAATTAGGAATCTTTAGCAGCAGTTCCTCAGCCTTCTTAATAGCGCCTTCCATGCCCTCTTCAGTCGGCGTATTAATAACTTCTGCCCCTAACGCCTTCATTAGTTCCTGTTTTTCAACGCTGAATTTTTGAGGTACGACACAGATGATTTTGATCTTCGTTCCAATAGCAGCCAGCGCTAAGCCGATCCCGGTATTCCCTGCAGTCGGTTCAATTACAGCCCCATCTTCCGGAAGCAGCCCATCCTCAATCGCTGTCTGAATCAGCTTTTGTCCTAACCGATCCTTTACACTGCCGCCGGGGTTAAAATATTCAAGCTTAGCGAAAACATTTACTCCATGCGGAACAGCGTAGTGTTTGATTTTCACAAGAGGGGTATGCCCAATCAGTTCCTTCACACTGCTGTAATAATTCATCGTCAGCACCTCTGTTTTTCAGAAAGAATGGTTACTCTTCTCCATAGCGTTTTTTGGATTTTACTTATGTTTCCTTTAATTCTTATTATTCCTACTTGTATAGTATGTTTTAAATGTTTTTTTGTCAATTATCAGCTGAAAAATCAGCTGGCAACTGAGAAATAAGGCAAGTTGCAAAGTTGCCAAGTTAGATATTTATTCATACTATACCAATAAGTATTATAAGAATTAAAAGGAGTGATTTTTACAATGGGCCGTGAATTTGTAGATTTGTTTGACCACTGGGCAGAATCCTATGATCAGGCTGTAACGGGTAAAGACCTTGAATATCAAGAGGTGTTTTTGAATTATGAACATATCCTTCAAGAGGTTGCCAATCATGTGAACGGGAATGTAATTGAATTTGGTGTAGGCACTGGCAATTTAACACAGAAACTCTTGGAAAAAGGAGCTAATGTAACTGGAATTGAACCTTCTGCAGCCATGAGGGATATAGCAGGGAAAAAATTGCCAAATGTTCCGTTATTAAATGGTGATTTTCTGGACTTCCAAATAATTGGTCCCGTAGATGCCTTCGTTTGTACTTACGCTTTTCATCATTTAAAGGACACCGAAAAAGCTGAAGCCATCACAAAATACAGTTCTTTGCTTTCAATTGGCGGCAAAGTGATTTTTGCAGATACCGTCTTTAAAAGTAATGAGAATAAACAGGCTGTCATCGAAGAAGCAAAAAGGATGCATTTTCTCAGCCTAGCACAGGATCTGGAAACGGAATATTACACAACGATCCCAGTATTGGATGAAATCTTTCAATCCAATGGGTTTACTGTCGAGTTTAAGCAGCTCAATCGGTTTGTATGGCTCATACACGCAATTAAATTATAATCCTATCACCGCGCCAAAAATCCTACTTGACAAATAGGAAATATCAGAATTATGATTGAATTATCAAAAATATATTGCCGATCAGTCTGCTGAAGGCCCTGCGGAATAGCTGTTTGCTATTCCGCAGGGCCTTTGTTGTTTATCGGTGTAAAAAAGGGGGTGAGATTAAACAAATCGGGTTTAAGACTTAAAACATTTAGGGGGATTGAAAAATGAATAGCTGGAAGTATGTAAAATCTTTTGTTGTTTTTGTATTCCTGATCGGATGGCTGGCCGGATGCCAGGAACAATCGGCAAGCACAAGAAGCGATTCTGATGGTAAAAAATGAAGACGGCCTAACCGTTACAATAGGAATCCAGCAAAGCATCTGGCCTATTCTATTAGCCAAGCACAAAGGCTGGTTTGAAGAAGAGTTTGAGAAAACAGGAGTAAAAATAAAATGGGCGGAATTCCAAAGCGGTCCTTCTTACTTTGAAGCAATTGCATCTAACCGCATAGACTTTGGCCGTGTTGGAAATATTCCGGTGCTTGCCGGACAAAGTGGCGGGATTGATTTTAAAGAGATTGCCGTTGCCAGCACCGGAGAAAGAGGGGATGCTCTTCTGGTTCCTAAAGACAGCCCTATTACATCTGTAAAGGATTTAAAAGGAAAAAAGTGGCGGTTGCAAAAGGAAGCAGTGCATTTGGCCTACTCTACCGCCTTCTGGAAAAGGAAAACATCAGGCCGTCAGAATTGGAAATCATCCAGCTTCAGCCTGATGAAGCACAGCCTGCTTTTGAAACCGGGAAAGTGGATGCATGGGCAATCTGGGAACCTTATCAGTCCATTCAAGTGGTCAAAAACGGCGCAAAAGTCATCGCAAATGGTGAAACAGTCGGAACCTTCAGTCCCGGATTTCAAATTGTCCGCACACAATTCGCAAAAGAACATCCTGAACTAGTGGAACTTTATCTTAAGGTAACGGAAAAAGCAACAAGATGGCAGCTTGAGAACAAAGAGGAGGCAATCGAAATATATGCAGATCTGAAGAATACGGATAAAGAAGTTATTGCGAGAGTGCTGGAAAACTCCGTTCCGGCCAATACACCAATCAGTCCGGAAATTGTGGGGACCCAGCAGGAGTCTGCTGCACTTCTATTAGAATTGGGAGGAATCAACAAAGAAATCAATGTTTCTGAAGTTGTTGATAACTCCTATATTGAAAAAGTCTTAAAAGAATACAAATAACTATTCATTAAAACAAAGAAAAGAACCCCGCTTCATTTAATCTGAGCGGGATTCTTCTTTAGCTTATCCTGCTGGATCAACATTTTGAACTAAGTCAGGAAAGGGCAGCCCAAGATTGCCTCGCAGGGTATCACTTGTATATTCTGTTCTAAAAAGGCCTCTATTTTGAAGAAGCGGAATAACGTATTGAACAAAATCTGAAAAGCCTTCACTCATTAGCTGAGGCATGATGTTAAATCCATCAGCACCCCCATTTTCAAACCATAGCTGAAGTTCATCCGCTATCTGCTCAGCTGTCCCGGCAATCGTATAATGACCCCTGCCTCCAGCAAGCCTGAGAAGCAATTGTCTAATGGTCAGATTCTCTTTTTTAGCCAGATCCTGGATAAGTTTGGTTCGGCTCTGATGCCCTTGAATCTGCTGGATTTCAGGCAGTTCGGGCAGCGGTCCATCCAATGGATAGCCTGTTAAGTCAATGCCAATACGATTGGAAAGCTGCAATAGACTATACTCAGGATTGGTCAAATTATGAAGCTCTGTTTCTTTTTCTCTCGCTTCTTCTTCTGTTGCACCTATTATAGGGCAAATGCCCGGAAGGATGATGACATTCTCCGGATTTCGTCCAAACTCAGCAGCCCTCGTTTTTAATGCTTTGTAAAATGCTTGTGCTTCAGAAAGGGACTGCTGTGCTGTAAAAACCACTTCTGCGAATTGAGCGGCGAAATCAATGCCAGTTTTCGATGAGCCGGCCTGTACAATGACAGGTTGCCCCTGCGGAGATCTTGGGCTGTTTAACGGTCCCTTTACCGAATAATAGCTGCCCTTGTGGCCGATTTCATGCACTTTATCACTCAAGGAATAAATCCCCGCTTCTTTGTCCCTTACTAACGCCCCTTCTTCCCAGCTGTCCCATAATTTTTTAGTCACTTCCACAAATTCTTTGGCACGCTTATAGCGCTCCCTGTGTTCTGGTATTTTTTCGAGATTAAAGTTATTTGCTTCTGCATCCGTTCCTGACGTGATCACATTCCAGCCTGCACGGCCTTTGCTTAAATGATCCAGAGAAGAAAATCTTCTGGCCACATTGAAGGGCTCATTAAAAGTAGTCGAGACCGTTGCGATCAGTCCGATTTTTTTGGTTGCAGCGGACAAGGCGGATAATAGAGTGAGAGGCTCAAAACCTCCACCGCCCAACTCTCCGTACTTGACAGCACTTGTCGATACCGAATATCTGTCTGACAGAAAAATAGAATCCAGCTTTGCTTCTTCCGCTTTTTGAACAATCTCCAGATAATAAGAGATATCATATGCCCGCTCTGGATCTGATGAAGGGTGCCTCCATGCGGCCTCATGGTGTCCCATGCTTGTTAAAAATAAATTCAGGTTCATTTTACGATTTCCCATTCTATCCCGCCTCCATTTTTTAGCCTTTATAGCTCTCCCGCCATTTAAGCCATTTTCTTTCAAAGTATCTTACAAACGAATCCGAAGCCTTTCCAAATACAGCGAAAATAATAATTCCTGCAAATACAACCGTTGTCTGTGAAAATTGTCTGGCATCCGTAATTAAATATCCGATACCTTCACTTGACCCCATGAGTTCCGCAGCGACCAGCGCCAGCCATGCTGCACCTAATGCAAGGCGAAACCCCAGCAGGATATTAGGTAGGGCCGAAGGAAGGATCAAATTCGTGATTTGCTTCCATCTGCTGAATTCAAGCACCCTTGCAACATCAAACAATTTTGCATCCACACTGCGTATGCCAAGGAAAGCATTGACATAGAGCGGAAAGAAAGCTCCTTTTGCGATAAGAAGCACCTTGGAGACTTCACCAAAACCAAACCACAAGATAAACAGCGGAATGACTGCCAGAGTCGGAATGGTCCGAAGCATTTGCAGCGTCGGATCCAGCGTATGCTCCACCTTGCTGGAAAAGCCGACAGCTAAACCAGCAAGCAATCCAAGGGTTCCTCCAATGAGAAAGCCTCCCAATGCCCGCAGAAAGCTGACTTTAAAATGGTAAAGAAGATTGCCTGCAGTCAGCAGCTCAATAAATGAGCTGAAAATGCTGCTTGGCCTTGGCAGGAGTGCTTCCGAGATTAGATGATAATAGCCGGCAAATTCCCAGATGAGCAGTACAAGAAACGGAAATATCATCCCTCTTAAGAACACGCCCAATTTTTTATCACTACTTCCCTTTAATTCTTTTATTCTCAATTTCTCTTTGCCCTGTTCTAATGCCGTCGGGTGTGCCCAGTCTGCTTTATTATTCAATCCATACACCTCCGCTAGATTCCTGCTCGATCTATTAATTCAAGTTCATCTGTCTTTTCAAATTCATTTAAAATAAGCTGGCGAAATTCCTGAAACGATTTATTTGATTTTTCCTTGGATGAGGCAAACCAATTTTTACCGCTTTTTGAATGGATCCCGGTCTTGCATTCATGATTACTACCCGGTCTGCAAGATAAATAGCTTCATCTATATCATGGGTAACAAAAAGCATGGTGGTTCTATTTTTTTGCCAAATATCCAGAAGAACATCCTGCATATGGGACCTGGTAAACGCATCAAGAGCACCAAACGGTTCATCCAGAAGCAATACCTTAGGGTTACGCAAAAGGGCACGGGCTATAGCAGCTCTTTGCGCCATTCCCCGGAAAGCTCTCTTGGATAGGCCTTGGCGAACTCATCCAATTTAACCAGTTCAATTAATTCTTTTACCTTTTCCTTCACTTCCTTATTTCTTAATGTGAAATTAGATGCAATATTCTTCTCAACCGTATGCCAGGGAAACAGCCTTGGCTCCTGAAATATAAAGCCCTTATCAATACTGGGGCCCTTTACTTCCTTCCCGTCAATCTTCACAATACCTGCCACATCATTATCCAGACCGGCAATGATTTGCAGCAATGTGCTTTTCCCGCACCCGCTGGGCCCTATAATCGTAATCAATTCACCATTTTCAACATCTAAATGAATATCCTTTAATGCCTGAACTTCTCCTTTTTCTGAATGAAACGTCTTGTCTAAATGACTGATCTCTAAAAAAGCCATTTGAAATTTCCCTCCTTTAAAATTTCCACCTGCCAGTTTAAATAAAAAAAGACACGTTCTATGAAAATAGAAATCGTGTCTTCTCCGGGAGTCCGGTCGAATGACTGTTTGCTATAATACAGCTTTTTTATTTTGGGAGATGTTTACTAACTGCTTAAGCTGATCTGTAACTTTTTCAAGCACCTCCTCATTTTTTATCGGATTTTCGAAATCTTCTTTATCCACATATTGATCGGTGAGATACACCCCTTTTAAGATCGTCTGGGCGCTTAGGGCAGCCAATAAAGGCTTTAAGGAATAATCAATTGCCAGCAGATGGGCAGGACTTCCTCCAACCATTAATGGAAAAACAGGCTTATTTTTAAAAGAGTCTTGAGGAAGACTATCCAGCAATGCTTTCAGTGCACCTGTATAAGCAGCTTTATATACTGGAGATACAATAATGATGCCGCTTGCTTCCTTTATTTCTTCAGAAAGCTTTTTAATGGAAGAATGGTCATACCGTCCTTCAATCAGGACATTGGCAGGAAAATCAAGTACAGAGTATTCCTTTACAGAAATCCCTTGTTTAGCAGATTCTTTCAGCAAATAGTTTACAAGTATGGAAGACCTTGATACGGAAGATGGACTTCCCGATATGGCAATATAATAGCTCATAACCGCCGCCATCCTTTCTTTGATTTATTTCTACACAACAATATCCTACAATACCTATAAACAAACTAGGAATAAATCCAAAAATAAACATCATCTCTTCCCATTATTAGACTCTACACGTATTTTTTCAGTTATTTCCACTTGCGCCACTTTCCCTGCATGAAGGGTAATGACGACTGACCCATATTCAATATCCTTAATAGAAGATAAAATATACTTTTCATACTCAGGCGTGATTTTTGCCATTGTACATACTCCCTTCCTTAAATAAATTAAATGATAAATCTTCAGGTGTGAAGATTTTGAGCTGCTTTGGTTTAATGAATACTTCTTCTCCTGCATTCAATCCCAGCCTGCGATACTTTTCTTTTGGAATTTCGGCCTCCAGATAATCATTGGTGTCTTTCCTGATAAGTTCTATTTGCACAATTGGCCCAACGATATGCAAATGGGATATGGTAGCAAGCACTGCATCATCATTTGATCCTTCTCTGCTGATGCTGATATCATGCGGCCTTGCGTAGCCTACTGCCTCCAGGTTATCTAAGCCTTCCCAATCTGGAATTTCCAAAGCCACATCACCTTGGTTCAGCTTTCCATTTTTCAGCCTTCCCCTGAATAAATTGACGCTCCCTAAAAAGTCATATACGAAGGGAGTCTGAGGATTATCATATACTTCCTCCGGTGTCCCAATTTGCTCGATTTTCCCCTGATTCATCACGACAATCTTGTCAGCAACATCCAATGCCTCTTCCTGATCATGTGTAACAAATATGCTTGAAATCTGGAATTCATCATGGAGTCTTCTCAGCCACCTTCTCAACTCTTTTCTGACCTTTGCATCAAGAGCTCCAAACGGTTCATCCAATAAAAGCACCTTAGGTTCAACCGCCAAAGCTCTTGCAAGAGCAACCCTCTGTCGCTGTCCTCCTGACAGCTGGGCAGGATAACGATTTGCCAAGTCCTTCAGCTTTACAAGCTCCAGCAGCTCATGAATTTTAATCTCAATTTCTTTTTTGCCCGGCCGTTCTTTCCTTGGCCTTACTTTCAGCCCATAAGCGACATTATCAAATACCGTCATATGGCGAAACAGTGCATAATGCTGGAAGACAAATCCGACTTTTCGTTCTTTAGCATTAATGCCGGTAATGTTCTCACTATCAAAAAATATAGAACCCTTGTCAGCTGCCTCTAAACCGGCAATAACCCGCAGCAGGGAGGTCTTCCCTGAACCCGAGGGGCCTAATAAGGCAACCAGCTCTCCTGTATGGATTTCAAGATTGATTTTTTCCAATGCCTGAAAAGTCCCAAAAGCTTTGGAAACGGAATTTATAACGATACTCATTCTGAAATCCCCCTACCTTCTATGATTTCTATGCTCTTCTGTTTTTTCCATGCCATTCCAGAATGTTTTTTATAATAAGTGTGAATATGGCCATTATCGACATTAAAGAAGCAACAGCAAACGCAGCAGCGAATTGGTATTCGCCATATAGGATTTCGATATGCAGGGGCATTGAGTTGGTTAGCCCCCTTATATGGCCGGATACGACCGAAACCGCTCCAAACTCTCCAATGGCACGCGCATTGCAGAGAATCATGCCGTAAAGAAGAGCCCATTTGATATTAGGCAGGGTCACATGCCAAAATGTCTTCCACCCTCCTGCCCCAAGAGTGATCGATGCTTCCTCCTCTGCCGTTCCCTGCGCTTGCATAAGCGGGATCAATTCCCTGGCAATAAAGGGAATCGTTACAAAGATCGTCGCAAGTACAATACCAGGCACAGCAAAAATTATTTTGATATCCCTCTCAAAAAGCCATTCCCCGAAAATTCCCTGGGAGCCAAACAGCAAGACGAAAATTAAGCCGGCAATTACGGGAGAAACAGCGAACGGAAGATCAATTAGCGTGATAAGCAGGTTCTTTCCTTTAAAATGAAACTTGGTTATTGCCCAGGCTGCCATGATTCCAAAGACGGCATTCAGCGGAACAGCAATAATCGCTACCAAAAGGGTAAGCTTAATCGCGGATAATGCTTCCGGATTCGTAATTGCCTCCAGATAAACCGCAAATCCCTTTTCAAAAGCCTGAACAAAAACCGTGACCAGCGGCAAGATCAGAAACAACCCCAAAAATGTTAAGGCAAAGCTGATTAACAGCCATTGAACCCACCTGGGATCCTTTGCTTCTCTAGGACTCCCAAGCGGAGTACTCGGAAAATTCAATGGTATATTCCCGCCCATTTCACCACCCCTTTCTTTTAAAAAAATCAAAACGGCAGCAGCCGGAAAGTCACTTAAAACGGTCGTCTTCTATACCTAATGCGAAATAAACTTTCTGTTCGTCCACCATTGAATAAAGTTGATAATAAATAACAGCATAAACGACACGACCAGCATGACAGCAGCAATGGCTGTAGCACCTGCATAATCATATTGCTCAAGTTTCGTCATAATCAGCAGTGGCGTGATTTCGGTTTTCATGGGCATGTTTCCCGAAATAAAAACGACTGACCCATATTCCCCAAGAGACCTTGCAAAGGCAAGGGTGAACCCTGCAAGTGCAGCCGGCAGCAATTCCGGGAAAATGATTTTTCTGAAAGTCTGGAAGCGGCTTGCTCCAAGGGAGGCAGAAGCTTCCTCCACCTCTTTTTCAAGACTTTGCAGGACAGGCTGCACCATTCTTACTACGAATGGAAGCCCAATAAATGTCAGGGCAATTACCACCCCGACTGGCGTAAAAACCACCTTAAATCCCAGCAGACTTCCAATCCATCCATTAGGTGCATATACAGTTGTCAGGGCGATACCTGCAACTGCCGTCGGAAGAGCAAAGGGCAAATCTACAAGACCATCAATGATCTTTTTGCCTGGAAAAGAATATCTGACCAGAACCCAGGCCAGGAGAACACCAAATACCATATTAATTAAACCAGCTGCCAAAGACGCACCAAAACTCAGCTTGTAGGAGGCCACTACTCTTGGATCCAGCACCGTGTTCCAAAATTTAGTCCAGCCCATTTGCGAACTATAAAAGATGATCATGGACAGCGGCAATAAAACTAAAATACTAAGATAAAGCATGGTGTAGCCCATTGTTAAGCCGAAGCCCGGCAGTACGCTATATTTTTTGAAGTCTGTTCTTTTTGATATTCTCAACCCCATCACCTGAATCCTCTCATTCTCATGCTGTTTATTGGAGATAGATCTCATCAAATGTCCCGCCATCATTAAAGTGGGTTTCCTGTGCTTTTTGCCAGCCTCCAAATTCTTCATCTACGGTAACGAATTCAATATCAGCAAACTGATCGCCATATTTCTTCAGCACTTCAGTATTTCTCGGTCTGTAATAGTTCTTTGCTGCAATTTCCTGTCCGGTTTCACTGTATAAATACTTTAAATAAGCTTCGGCTGCTTCAGCCGTTCCTTTTTCTCGGCTATTTTATCCACGATTGCTACTGGAGGCTCCGCAAGAATACTGATCGATGGATTCACAATTTCAAATTTGTCTTTTCCAAGCTCATTGATGGATAAATAGGCTTCATTTTCCCAAGCTATAAGAACATCTCCTATTTCCCGCTGAACAAATGTATTCGTTGAATCACGTGCCCCTGAATCAAGAACCTCAACATTCTGATATAAATTCTTCACAAAGTCTTTGATCTGCTTTTCGTCTCCATTAAACTGCTTGCTCGCATAGGCCCATGCCGCAAGATAATTCCATCTTGCTCCTCCTGATGTTTTCGGATTAGGTGTAATAACCGAAACATCTTCCCTAATCAGGTCATCCCAATCTTGAATATTTTTTGGATTCCCTTTTCTGACCAAAAAGACAATTGTGGATGTGTAAGGAGTAGAATTATCATTCAGCCTTTTCTGCCAGTCTTTTTCGATGATTCCCCGCTTATTGGCAATTTCATCAATATCATAGGCAAGCGCCAAAGTTACCACATCCGCTTCCAGCCCGTCAATGACCGATCTTGCCTGCTTTCCGGAACCGCCATGTGACTGTTGAATCGTCACGTCCTGCCCGGTTTCTTCCTTCCAATACTTGATAAACTCCTGATTGAATTCCTGATAAAGCTCTCGTGTCGGATCGTAGGAAACATTCAAAAGTTCTATCGGATCCTTGCCTGAGCTGCCTTCACTCTCTGCTTTTCCACCGCTTTCCTGACTGCATCCTGTAATAAAAGTCAAAACCAGCAAACCTGCTGCCAATAAACCTATAAAAGAATTCTTCATACCCATCCAGATCTCCCCTTTTGATTGTCCTTATAAAAAAAGACCGCATGCTTAGTTCACTAAGCACCGGCCTTCAGTTTATCTGATCAGCTCCATATTCTCTTCGGCATCACTCTTTCTCTCCCTGATTGGCCAGGTTATTGGCGTATTCCCGCTCAAGGTCAGTTAAGGTTAACGCAAACAATTGGTGCTCACCTTTCTTAAAGACTCCCGCACTTATCAGACTGTTAATTAAATATCTCTTTCTGCCTTCAACTGCCTTTCTTAAATGCTTTGACACCTGACTCCCTCCTGATTTACTCAATCAATAGCTGCTGCAAATGCTTTTGGTTGACCAATCAGCGAACAATCCTAATTCTTATTAAACATATAATTCCAATCATATTACTAGGTTTTTATTGCATATGTTACTCATAAAGTTCTTTTTTCCATTCACCCCCAGAAAGAAAGTAATACCTATAATATACAGCGGATTACTCGGAATAAGGGTGTAAAAAAAGACCCTGCGGTTCCTATGGAACAGAAGGGCCTTTGGTTTTCCAATCGGCTATTGATTTGAAGTTCTTATTAGAAATGAATTTACAATGAATTTTTAGAAAAGTCAATCCTTTTTTTGCTTTTTCTCAATTTAGCTTTTTTTACTTATAAGTAAGCAGAGGGCATCAGGTTAAAATCCCGAACAGCTAATATATTTGACTTTAAAAATATTTTACATTATAGTAATTGACGTATCAATCATTGACCTATCAATTATACAAAAGGCGGGGATGCTGTGTTCAAATGTTCAAAGGAAGAAGAATTAATTGCCGCCCGGCTGTTTGAGCTTAGTAAGCAGACAATGCCGAAGTTTGAACGCTGTACAGGCATCAGCCAGTCACGGCTTGAGATTCTTCGGGAGCTTTTTGAAGCGGAAGAAATTACGCAGCGGGAGCTTCAGAAAAAAGTGAATATTGATCATGCTGCTGTCACAAGACACCTTAAGCAGCTTGAAGAAAAAGGCATGGTAATCCGCAGGAAAAATCCTGAAGATAATCGCTTTACTTATGTCAGCCTCACAGAGGAAGGCAAAACGAAGATTGCTGCTTACTGCGAAGAAAAGCAGCGATTTATTTCCAAAATCCTGAACGGCTTTTCGGAACTTGAGCGAAGCACACTATTAAATATGCTCACACGCATCCAGGAAAATATTGATAAATTGTAATTTTCACATCCAGAAAAACATAAAGGAGAGTTCTTCATGAATAAAACCGTTATCAATGACTTTAAGGAAATCATCACAGGACGCCGTTCTATCCGTAATTATGACCAAACAGTCAAAATAAGCAGAGAAGAAATGGCAGAAATCCTGGAAGAAGCGTCTTTGGCTCCTTCATCCGTTAACCTGCAGCCATGGCGCTTTGTGGTGATCGATTCAAAAGAAGGCAAAGAAACACTGGCACCGCTTGCAAAATTCAACCAAAGGCAAGTAGAGACATCAGCAGCTGTCATTGCCGTCTTTGTTGATATGAAGAGTGAAATATTCATTGAAAAAATTTATGATACAGCTGTTGAAAAAGGATATATGCCTGCTGATGTAAGAGACAAACAGGTGCCATCCATCAAGGGCTTAGTGGAAAACATGACATTCGAACAAAAGAAAGAAATGAACCTTATTGATGCTGGTCTCGTATCCATGCAGCTAATGCTTGCAGCACGTGCCCACGGCTATGATACAAATCCAATTGGAGGCTATGAAAAAGACCGCATAGCTGATGCATTCCATCTTGACAAGGAACGCTACTATCCTGTCATGCTTATCTCAATCGGCAAAGCCGCTGATCAGGGCTATAAATCTGTCCGCCTGCCTGTTGAAGATATCACGGAGTGGAAATAACTCATAAAGGAGAAATCAAACATGATCATTATTCATGCTGGGTTCCAAATACAAATTGACAAAGAAAATGACTTTCTGACTGAAATCCGTCCGCTGATTGAGGCTTCCAGGGCAGAAGAAGGCAATATCTCTTATGACCTTTTAAAAGATACAGAAAAAGAGGGGTCCTATACGATGGTGGAATTATGGGAGGATATGGATGCTGTAAAGTTTCACAACCAGACAGAACATTTTACCTCCTTTACAGCGAAAGCCCCTCAATATTTTGCCGCACCTCCTCAGGTGAAATTGTTTAACGCACAGCCTGCAGATAAAAAGTAAATTATATGCAAGAAAACGCTTGAGATATAAAATCCCAAGCGTTTTTTAACGATTTTATTTACAATCCCTGCCTGGCTGGTTTGTCTGGCATGGATTTATTTCATTGCAAGTCTTGCAATAGGCCGGGCAATCAATAGCTCAATCCAGAATGCAACACCGAAATTCCGTAACCAGCTGTGGAAAAAATTTCGAAACGGCTCCAGGCTTATTTGTTTCGAACCAACCCAGGTGCCTAGTATGGTTAAAAAAATAGAAAGAATGGTCACATTCAATGAAGTATTCAATAAAATCCGGGCATTAAATCCGTCCGTTTGCCCTGAAAATCTTTGCATAATTCTGCCAGCTAATGGTCCCGCCACTAACCTTACAAGCAAGACCACGATCACCCACATAAACGGAATAATCTTTAAGGTTTCCAAATAGTTTCTTTTCTGAAGCCGCGTTCCACTTCCACAATAATCGGTGCAATCGCGTTTACCGAAATGACAGAAATGATCAACAAAAATAACATGCCTTCTTTTGCATTTTGAGGCAGCCAGTCCTCGTTAACCAATATCTCTACACACTGACTTAATTATTATATTAAATCAAATATGAGGATTTCTAATCTTTTTATTTATTGTTCTCTTTTTGATCATGATAAGCAATAAGAATGACTTCTTCTCCCTTTTCCTCACTTAACTGCTTTTCCAGGTTATGCACCTGCTGCAGATCTCCGTCGGACAATTTGGCAAAATGATATTGTTTATCCATTTTCATCACCTTTTCGTAATAGGATACCTAAAGTTTGTGTTTTCCAAGCATTTTTATACACAAAAGTACCCGGTTTCAATCACTATTTAATCCCCAAAATGGCAATGGAAATGACAGCTAACACCAGGCTCAGCAGCAATGAAATGCCCCAATGCTTCTTTTCAGTCATCTTAAATAAAACATTCATTACTGAACTGATTGCCAAAAAAATAAAGAAAACAAATAAAAAAATCATAAGTTCCATTATCTCTTAACCTGCCTTCTGCCCTGTTTTCGCAAGGAAATAAGAAGAGCTTCCCATTATCATCCCTCCGAAGATCCCCATGAAACTGCCGGCAGCTGCCCAATAGGCCGACAGAAAGATGCCGGACATTAGCAAAATCAGCCCTCCTATAAACAGGGCCATTCCCAATTTCATTCTGCTTCTTCCCTCCTCTTTCTTTAGCCTAAATCTTTCACAACCGCCATTTCCTTCCCAAAACGGTGGCCATGATCCGCAAACCCCAAACTTGCATAAAGCTTGTGTGCCCCAAGATTCTCAGGATGGTAGCCTACTGCAAGTTTTTTCGCATTCGGCAGTTTCGCCATCTCCGCTATCATCAGTTCAGTCGCTTTTTTGCCTATTCCCTTGCATTGGTGCGCCTTATCAACCATAATCCGATAAATCCAGTAAGCATCCAATTCCTCTATACATGCATTAAACATTAAGAAGCCGACAGCTTTATCCTCCAAGTAAATCACATACGGTTTCAGCGCTGTTTCAAATTTAGATTGCGCAATGGAAACAGCATTCGGCTCCATGTAAGCTTTTTGTTCCTCTGAAAGCTCCAATAAACAGCAATCATACCAATTGTCTGCTGTTACTTCTTCAATTCTCACTTTGCCGGTATTCATATAAATTTCCCCTTTTCACATTTTGGGGAAACGCGATTTTAATTAGGCGTTCTCCCCTTATTTTTATCCATGGTAACTAAAGTTTTATTTAGCATAATGAACGCCTCCTTTTACTAAATTGTCAGAAAAATAAACACCCACTCATTATACTATAATATTCCAGTAAATGCGCACTTGGGATTTCAGTTATTTTTTCTATGGAAAGGCCATATATAATATATTGATTCAGTAAAAAAAGGGAGGATGCGATAATATGCCAGCGAAGCAAATTCGTTTACGAAGAATTCAAAGCCTTGCTCACGACATTATGGTAGAAATGAATTCAAAGGAAGACCATAAGAAGAATGAATCATACAGAACCGTGATTGATGACCTATCACGTGCGATTGGGGAGCTATCTGATCCATCGGGTGATTATTCATTGGATTATGTAGAAGAAAAAGTAGGCACTGCCCATTATAAAATCTTTAAGAACATGAAAAAACTGACGCCTCTTCGAAAAACAAAAGAATCAGCATGGTAAAATTTTTTTGAATGAAACTGATAATTATTATCAATAATAGATAAAGAAGGTAACCAAATCGGTTACCCCTTGCCTTAAACTTCTGGTTCGAACGTTTTACAGTCTGTCTCTTTGCTGTTGGACGCCTGCTTGCCTTTATGGCTGACAACGTAAATAGCTTCTGCACCACACTTATTTCCCTTTTCCCAATAAGTACAGTTATTTACTTCACAAAGAACATCTTTAGCCATGTATATCACCTCCTGGACATTATTTTCTTCCAATCAGGATGGTGATATACTTGCTTGTTCAGTTATCTATGTTCCACTCTTCTTTCAAAATCGCATAATAATATTCATCCCACCACTCATCGCCATGAGGAATGCACTTTTTGAAGCAGCCTTCCCGCCTCATGCCAATTTTCTCCATCACCCGATAAGAAGCCGGATTCTCAGGCTGGCAGGTTGCAATAATCCGGTGAAGCCCAAGTTCTTCAAAGCCATATTTCAGCACGGCATATGCTGCTTCTGATGCATAGCCTTTATTATAAAACTTCGGATTGAACACCCAGCCAATTTCATATGTATGATCGCCAAAATATTTATGGAAAGCTAGATAGCCAATTAGAACATCTCCATTTTTTAAAAGAACGGGAAAATGCTCTGCTTTTTCGGTATTCTCGCAGATAAACTCTTTAGCAGCTTCTTCTGTAAAAATACCTCCTGGAATGTATTTCATTACTTCAGGATTTGAAGTGTACTCATAGACTGCCTGCCAGTCTTCTGACTTGAACTTACGGATTATTAGCCTCTCTGTTTTAAGCTCCATTTCATAACCCCTATTCAGCTGTTTTCATCCTAATGTATGTTCGCTGATTTCAGCCAGATTTCCTTTAAAAATGCTGAACGCACATAAATTTTTTTATCCGCACAGAAATAACGTCTATCCGCACATAAAAAATCTTATGCGCACATATTTATCAGCTATCCGCACACAAATTGCCCGAGGCACCTTTATTTCGAAGAAAAGTGGTCCATTCCTACAAAATTCATTACGGAGACAGGACTTTTCTATCCTTTTCTGCAATTGGCGCAGGTTTTCCAAACAGATATCCCTAAAAAATCTGGTATCCCTTATCCCAGAGCAGATTCAAATGCGCCACATATCATATATCGCGCTAGCAAAGTGAATAAAAACATAACAAATATCATATTTAATTGAATCATTATGTTCACCTCAAACAAAAGACCACCCCCAGCCTCAGCCGAAGATAGCCTCTTTAATAATCACTCATACCGCAAAGATTCAATCGGACTCAGCCTCGAAGCTTTATTGGCCGGCAGCAGTCCAAAAATAATGCCGATCGCCATTGAGAAGAAAAGGGCTCCTGCGACGACCTGCCAGGAAATGAGCGATGGCCATCCGGCAAAGAAAGAAATCAGGGATGCCGAACCCCAGCCAAGCAGGATTCCCAGCACTCCTCCGATTAAGGTCAGCGTGACAGATTCGATTAAAAACTGTCCCATGATTTGCCCCCTGGTCGCTCCGAGTGCTTTACGGATGCCGATTTCCCTCGTTCTTTCCGTTACAGATACGAGCATGATATTCATGACGCCAATTCCGCCGACAAACAGCGAGATGCCGGCGATACTGCCGATGATTAAAGTCATGACCTTTGTAATCTGGCCGATTCCTTCTGCCATTTCTTCCATGTTGATGACCATATAAGATTCTTCTGTATTATGCATCTTGTTAAGTAAGTTGGCGGCCTTCTTTCCGGCCGTCTGAAGCTGATCAGCGGATTCTGCCTGAAGCGTCACTTGGGTATAGTCACTCTTTCCATAAATAGTCTGCCATGTTTTAGTAGGCACATAGATCTCCAGAGCACCGAATGAAAAGAGTCCTGTCGGCTTTTCCATGACGCCAATGATCTCAATCGGCTGGTTCCCAATCCGGATCACTTCGCCAACCGGCGACTTGCCATCAAAGAGCTCCTCCTGCATGGAATTGCTGACAAGCCCCACCCTGCGTCCGCCAAGGAAATCTGCAGCCGTAAAGGACCGCCCTTTCTCCATATCAACATTGTTCAGCTCAAAATAGGCTGGACTTACTCCTGTTGTCGATGTTTCTGCCTTCTTTTCTCCAAAAGAAGCCTGTGAAAACTGTGAGCTTGAAGCAACTACTCTCTTAATCTCTGGAATCTGCTCCAATGCATTGATATCTTCCCCATCAAAAGGAGCTTCATTAAATATGTTTGGGTTTGCCTGAATTTCCTCGTCAGAAGGCTGATAAAACAGCTCCACTGTATTGCCGGGACCTGTCAGCTGCGTCTTCAGCATCGCTTCTCCGCCCTGGCCGATTGCGACTACAATAATGACAGCCCCAACACCAATAATGATCCCAATCATCGTTAAAATCGATCTCATTTTATGCGCCTTCAATGAACTAAGCGCCATTTTGATATTTTCTACAAAACTCATGTAGGCGCCCCCTGCGGGAAGGTTCTGCCGACACAATCAGCCCATCCCTCACCATAATCGTGTGATGGGCATACTCTGCAACCTCAGGTTCATGTGTAACCATTACAATCGTTGACCCTTCATGGTTCAGCTCACTGAACAGTTCCATAATGGAGGCGCTTGTTTTCGTATCAAGAGCACCTGTTGGTTCATCCGCCAATATGATTTTCGGTTCGTTCACAATCGCTCTGGCAATGGCAACCCGCTGCTTCTGCCCTCCTGATAGGGCATTTGGCAGATGCTCCATCCGATCAGCAAGACCCACTTTGACCAGCGCGGCTTCCGCCCTTTCCAATCGTTCCTTTTTGGCAAGGCCGCTATAAATCATTGGCAGCTCTACATTTTGAATAGCCGTCAGTCTCGGAAGCAGGTGAAACTGCTGAAACACAAACCCGATCGATTGATTTCTGACCTTTGCCAGCTCTGCTTCCGAGTAATGGGATATGTCCTCACCATCCAGTTCATATATTCCTTCTGTCGGCAAATCGAGGCATCCAATAATATTCATAAGCGTCGACTTTCCCGATCCGGATGGCCCCATAATCGCCACAGAATCACCTTGCTCAATGCTAAGATTAATCCCTTTTAAAACTTCAATTCTTTCTTTTCCCGCCTGATAAGACTTGATTATGCCAGTAAGATCAATCATTTCGCATCCACTTCCATGCCATCTTTCAGCTGATCTGATGGATTAGTAATAATCAAATCCTTCTCATTGAGGCCGCTTGTTATCTCGATTTTATTCCCGGAAGCGACACCTGTCTCCACTTCCTGTTTATAGCTTTTCTGATCCCTGACCACGAATACATATACGCTGCTGTCTCCAGTTATAACCGAGTTTGCCGGAACAGTCAGTGCCTTCTTCTTATCCGTTTCGATTTCCATTATGAGCTGAAAGCCTGATCTCAGGGACAATTCCTTCACTGTAACCTCCACCCGATACTGTGGCGCACTTTTTTCGGCAGGATTCATTCCCTGATTCTCTTCTGGCATATCAGCTACTTCGCTGACTTCGCCTTTCCATTCCTTTTCAGGAATTGCATCGGAACGGAGAGTCACCTTTTGTCCCTCCTTCACCTTTAATGAATCGAATTCTGAAAGTAAGCCTGATGCGCCGACTGCTTTTAAATCGCCAACATAAATGACAGGTTTTCCTGCCGTAGCCGGATCAGAGGTGGCTGCCTTGTTCACCTGAAGCACCACTCCATCTATTGTGCTTTTTACCTCTAATTCTCCAAGGCTTTTTTCAATATCTTTCTTCTGCAAAAGCACCTGGCTTAATTCCAGATTCGCCAATCGCTTTTCCAGTTTCAACTGATCCCTTTCAGGCTGTATCTGTTTATCTGCTTCCTTTTCACCAGCTTGTTTGCGCAGCTCTTTTTCCTTATCCCTCAGCTGGTCTTCCTCTTTTTCCAGCTGGTTGATTTTTATATAGCCTGATTCAGCCTGAAGCTTGACTTTTTCCAATTCAAGCTCCAATGCCTGGTCATCAAATTTGGCCAGCACCTCTCCTTTTTAACAGAATCCCCTTCTTCCACCAGGAATTCCTTAATTTCGCCTTTTTCAGGAGATGCATATATTTTCTGCTCATTCACAAGCTTTGCCGTTCCCGGAATCATGATCTGCTCTTTAATTTCTTCCTGAACTGGATGGGAGGTTTTTACTTCCGGCCCTTTCGCAAACGCCTGCCTGTATACGCTAACGCCAGCCAGCAGCAAAAACACAGCCGTAACTCCGATTGCTATCCAAACTTTCTTTTTCATTTAGACACCAGTCATTCCTGAAAGGGTATTGCTGATTAAAGTGAAGACAACGCCGATGATGAAGAAGGCAATCGCAATGCCCCAAGCCCAGCCTTTTGATAATCCTCCAACCCGATGAAGGCCAATAGCCGTTACAACAGACTGCCAGATGCTGAATAACTCGATAGAACCCAGGACTCCTGGTTTCTCGCTGTTCATCAGTCCTGCTAAACTAGTAATAAATATTTCCGGATTTCCTCCAATAGCTGCTCTTAATGCCATATTGACCAAAAGGCCGATCCCGCCAATAACAAGAATATAAATATTCATGGAAAATATCTGTTTGAACGTTGCATCTGATCCAGCAATTTTAATGAAAATCATATAAATACCACCGGAAATGAGGGCAACCACTACAGGTGTGAAAATTCCTGTTATCGCCACACCCACCCTCGAAAACATCATTACCATCTCTGCCTCGGCCTCACTCATGCCCTCAAGCCCAAGGTAAGAAGCATCCATCGACACGGCCATCAAAAACATTCCTGCAGCATATAGAATACTGACCAAAATCAGCGGCACCCAAATCTTCGGGTTCTGGCGGATGCGGTCAAACTGCTCCCCAGGACTCCAAATCATCCCAAGCATACTTGGTTTTGCACTGCTTGTTTTTACTTCTTGTTCCATTAAGAACACTCCTATTCTATTTAAAATGATTCCACTATAGCTTTACGGAATAATATAGTAAAAGTTTCAAATAATTACATTTTAACCCATGCAAATACCAGGAGATCTCTCTCCTGGTATCCTGTCTACACAGCCTTCCGCTGAAAACAAAAATAGCCGCCCAGATAAAACAATAAAAAGAATCCGCCGATTACAGTCAAAAGCTGTCCCCATGGGATAAAGAAAATATCACCCGTACCTGCCGCAGGATACATCATTGCAAATGGCTGTGCCCATGGGTAATAGGGACCCACTTTCTCGGAATTCATCGCCAGAATGGATGGCAGGGTAAAAACGACGTTGACCGCAAAAGGTGCCGCAAAGCTTTTGAACCAGACGGACATCCACAGCTGCAGAGCGACTAAGGGGAAAGTCGCGACCCAGCCTCCCAATATGCTTTTCCAGATAATCGCTGCCGGAAACGGATCGGCCACACCTTTATACAATCCTGCTCCCAAAATGGCAGCTAAATAAAATAACTGGATAAGCAAAACCAATAGCAGGATTAGCGCATACTTAGCTGCAAACACTTTTCCCCTTGTGACAGGCAGTGCCAAAAGCTGCTTCCAGCCCCCGGCCTGATGCTCATACCGGCAGACAAGGCTTGCCAGAACCCCTGTGACTAACGGCAAAAAGAGGATCGAATAAGGCAAATTCATATAAATCAAAAGCATATACCATTCATTCATCACTCCCGCCGTTTCAGCTGTATTTGCCCCAATCCCGGCACCCAGCCCAATCAGCGGGCCCACTAAAAGAATGCCGAAGATCTTTGATTTTCGCAGTTTAAACCACTCCGACTTCAAAATAGACAGCATCTATTTCACATCCCTTCTCGCAAAATCAATCATGCCGGCTGTGTATAATAAAACGCCGGCTCCAATTCCAAGCAGGACGTTGATGAGCGGTTCATTCCACTCATTCAGCAGCAGCGGCCATTTCCAAATCAGCCAATCCGGCAAAGTAAAACCAGCATATGTCAGAATCACACCCAAAATCCCCATAGTTATGGGCACCCCCTGGTTTACACTCACAGTCGCTGCCCAAAGCTGCAGCGCCAAAACAGGTAATGCCGCAAAAAAAGGGTAAAAGCTATATTTCAGCAGACCGGAATACGGAATCTCCCCGCCCAAATCCAGAAACAATCCAAAAGCGATTGTAAACAGCATCAAAAGCACAGAAGAAACCAGGAGCAGAACCATTAGCACCGTGAACTTCGATAAATACACGCTCATCTTTGAAACTGGCAATGCAATCAGCTGTTTCCAGGCGTTCGTTTCATTTTCAATGCTCGACATAAAAGAGGTCAGGATTACAATGCCCAGTACAATCGCAAGCGGTGTAAACGAATGGATATTGTCCAAATAATATCCCCACCGGTCATCATTCTGCCCGAACAAATAATCCTTGCGCACCCCGTAATTGACCATCTGCATGGCTACTACCCCAACTGGACCCAATACGGTCAGGAACCAGATTCCTTTCCGCTTAATCTTCATAAATTCAGCTGCCAGCAATTTCCCCATCATCCGGCCTGCTCCTCCCTCGTCATCTGAAGGAAAATGTCTTCCAATGATCGCTTTTCTTCTTCAACCCGGTAAACGGAAAATCCATCTGCTACAAGTCCGCGAACAGCCTCAGCCACTTGCTCATCCGATTGCTGCGGCAGCGAAATGATACCACTATCCAAACCAGCTTTCATTCCTCTTCCCAGCAGGGAGCGCCAGGCTTTGTCGCTCTCGCTGACCTTTATTAAAACGGATTGCTGTGCATACATGCGCATCGCTTCAATTGAATCCTGAAAAATCATCTTCCCTTTCGTGACAATACCTACTGTTGTCGCCATCTGATCAATCTCTGAAAGTAAGTGACTGGAGATTAACACAGTCATCCCGCATTCAGATGGCAGGCTTTTTATCAGATTACGGATTTCAATAATCCCCGAAGGATCTAAACCGTTTGTCGGCTCATCCAGAATCAGCAATTCCGGGTTATTCAGCAGCGAAGCAGCGATTCCAAGCCGCTGCTTCATGCCGAGTGAGAAGCCCTTTACTTTCTTATCACCGGCATCTGTTAGCCGGACAATCTCCAGCACCTCAGCGATTCTCTGTTTCGGCACACCAAGTATTTTTCTCATTGCTTCCAGATTTTCTTTTGCCGTTAAATGCGGGTAATATGACGGTGATTCTACAAGCGAGCCTACCCGTCCTAATATATTTAGTCTTTCTTTCTTTAAATCTTTTTGAAAAATTTCAATTCTGCCGGAATCAGGCTTCATCAGCCCCAAAAGCATCCGGATCGTTGTCGTTTTCCCCGCACCATTCGGACCCAGAAATCCGTAGATTTCCCCTTTGGGTATTTTCATTTCCAGACCTGACACAGCTTTCTCCTGACCAAAATGCTTTGATAAATTTTCCGTTCTTACGATATACTCCATTCCTCTCACCTCACTTTCCATCTTAGCCAGTCAAGGTTAAAACAAAGGTAGGGGAAGTTTAAAATTTGTTTAAATATCTAAACGCTTACTTATGTATTTTGATGTATTCCCACAGCTTTGTTCAAAATCTCAGATTGTGGTTCCACTTGTTCGAGAGGTCTAGTGCCTGTGCAGCCGATCTATTACGACCCAAAGATTATAGTAAGTAATATTAAAAAAGGGATCTTCGGCTGGAAGATCCCTAGGTATAAGGAAAAAAGTGACTCCTTTATTTACTTTTTGATGATACCGTTTTTTCAGTCAGCACTTCCAAAGCATCTCGTACATCATTGGCAAAGCGAATTGGTTTTTCCACTTTTTCAAAATGGATATACATCAGCCTTGGGTCATCAAAGAGCCAATGATTATGAAAAGCAGTCACAATAATATCATGTTTACGAAGCTCACTGATGAATGGGTTTATCTCTTCTTGCAGGATCACCGTTTCTCCACTGCAGAGAGCCCGGCCATCTGCTGTCAATGATTCAAATGCAAACATTTGAGGAATTAATAAAAAGGAATTTCCCCTCCTGCCAAGAACGCGCGGCCTAATATTTGTACGGGATTTCATTACAATACAAACACCATTTTCAAATGTATTCATGCTGCCTTCCAATATTCTGTTGAACTCTTCACAAAGTTCTTCCCCTCGTCTATTTGATGATCTTTGTACCCTGCCAGATCTTCCAACATTGCGGGTAGTTAATAAGTCTAGCGCATTTCTTACTTTTCTGGCAAAACTTAAAGGTTCATCAATGGATTCAAAATGCATATACATTAACCTTGGATTTTCAAAAAGCCAGTGATTATGAAGGGCAGTGACAATGATTCCATCTTCACGCAAACTGGTCATAAATGGGTTAACTTCCTCCTGCAGGAGGACTGTCTCACCAAGACATAATGCCCGGCCGTCCCGATCGAAATTTTCAAATGAATAGGCCTGAGGAACAAACATAAAGGATTCAGCTCTCCGGCCTAATACAACCGGGTGTATATTTGTACGGGAAGTAGTCGCAGTACAAACTCCATTTATGACAGATGGAACTGACCCCAGAATTTCGGCAAATTCCTGACAAAGGTCGTCTGGCTGTGTGTTGTTCATGTTATCCAATTGCAAATCATCTCCTGAACATTATATTCTAGATATAGTATTCTGGAGCGTAAATCGGGAGCCTGACTATTATTTAGGAACACAAGTACAGTATTTTTCTGCTAATACAGTTGGTTAACAAAGTCTTTTCTTAGTCATTTCGTTTAGCTAACCCCCTATATAATTTAAGTTTTAATGGACTAGTTCCAAATAATTAAATTTAGTAATATTTTTGATATGCCACTCCCAGTTTGAGTGACTCCCTATTAATTTACTTAATCTATATACTAACTGGCATCATAATTATTCTTAATGTCTTCACCTAATCACTTTCATTTGATTCTCCTGATTCTTATCGCTGTACCTTCATCACCAGATTCCATCTCCCAATCCAGCTTCATCCCCTTTACCATTAAATCGATAATGGATAAGCCAATTCCAGCTCCTTTTTCACCGGAACTGTTTTTCAGCCCCTTCCCATGATCGATAAAAATAATCTCATCATACTCATCGGTGGATTCAGTCGCCACTTCAAGGTAAAGCCCATCCTTCGCATGCCGCAGCACATTTTGCAGGATGTTATCAAAAATACGGCTCAGCCACACCGGGTCTGCCTGCCATTTCTCTTGAAATGGCTCTAACTCGATGATCACTTCAAAACTTTCTTTCTCAAAAACTGGATACCATGATGCCATACTTTCACGAACAAACCGGACAGCATCCAGCTCGGTCAGCTCCTGCTTATGCTTGCTCGCCATCAAAAGCGTGTAGCTCATTAGGTTCTCAATCAATCTATCAATATTAACAATCGAGGTTTCCAGCGCTTTGACCGCCTGTTTTCCTTCTGGAGACAGCTTCTCCTTTGCAATCGAGTATGTTTGCGCATTGATTTTCGTCAAAGGCGTCCGCAGGTCATGGGACAGATTGGCGATCAGCTCCCTCCGCAGCTGTTCTTCCTCCTGCTCGCGCTGCTTGCTTTCCTTGAGCTCTAAGATCATCTCATTAAAGGTCTGTTCCAGCTGGCCGATTTCATCATTCTTTTGCACATCAATGCCAATCGGGAGATTATCCATATCCCGTCTTTCCATCGCCTCCTGGAGATGAAGCAGTCTTTTGCGGATCCCACGGAAAAATAAAAAGGAGACGATGATAAACAGGGTAATGATCAAAAGCAGACCGGCTCCTAAGAGAAGTCCATATTTCTCTGTTACCTCCACTATCGGTGGAAGAAATAAATTCCTCGGTATTTCAAGAACGATAAAACCGTTCTTTTCATCCCCGCCAATAAAACTTATAACTGTAAACGGGTCTCCGCCATACCGTTCTTTAATAAACTTCGCTGTAAAGGCAGGAGTCCAATTAGCAGGCAGATCCCCCTTCACATCCAGCTGTTCCATCAGGTTTCCATGTTCATCTACCCAAAACATCGAAGCATCAGGATATTTCTTTTTCCATTTGGAGAAATGACTAAGAATGGCTTCCTGTGATGCCCTCTCCAGTTTTTGCATCCGCATGCCATTTTTCTTCAATATGATTGGGATCGGATTCATTCTTGCTTTTTTCTCCTGAGATGTCCTCTTGGAGACCCATAGCCAGCATAGCAATGAGTAAGTAAGCTGCCTGAAACAGAAATAAGGCAACCAGAATAATCGTCATATACTTCGCCTGCAGCGATTGGAAAAACCTTTTCATATCTTCACCCTGTAGCCGATTCCGCGGATAGTCTCAATAATCTCAGGACGGGAAGGGTTCTTCTCGAGTTTTTCACGAAGATAGCGAATATGAACCATCAGGGTTTTGTCGCCCTCCATATATTGTTCTCCCCAAACGCCTTCATAAAGCTGCTCTTTTGTTAGTATCTGATTCAGATGGCGAATGAAGTGCTGAAACAGCTGATACTGCTTGCCTGTCAATTGAATTTCATTGTCTGTATCCCGATTGATAATCCGCAAATCCTTTGTATGTACCTGTAAGTGGTGAAGCTCCAGCACCTGATCATTCTTTTGAAATCGCCTTAACAGCACTTCAATCCTCGCAGCAAGCTCATCCGGCTGGAAAGGCTTTGTCAGATAATCATCAGCAAAGCTCAGGCCCTCCAGCTTATCCTCCACCGCCGTCCTTGCCGATAGCATAAGTACTGGCATGTCATTCTTTACTTTCTTAATCCGCTTCCCGATTGAAAACCCGTCAAGCCCCGGAAGCATCACATCCAAAATGGCAATATCGGCATCAGAAAGATAATTTTCCATACCTTCTCCAGACTGCAGCCAGATCACCTCATATCCTCTTTCCTCTAAATCATTTTTCAGCCAGCTGCCAATATCGCTTTCGTCTTCTATGTATAAAATTCGAACCATACTCTCCACCCTTTAATTTATCTTTTACGAATCTGCTTTTGAACATCATCTTATAAGTTCCCGAATCTAACAAATACTTCCTGCTATTCTACGATACTTACTATTGATTGGATTCATTTTTCCCGCCATGATTACTTCTTAATAAACAGGGTACATACTAACTAAGCTTTTCAATACCTTATTGCCTGCCACTAAGAATTCTTCCAGAAAGAGTTTTAGCGGGAGGTGATGAAGTGAGAAAAGTTTACCGAATTGAGGAATTGCTCGCTTATTTAGCATCTATTGGCTATCCTCTCACAGAGGAGAAAATCCATCATCTGATTCAGAATAAAGACATCCCGCATCTCAGACCTTACGGCAATTTGTATGTCTTCAACCTGGATCACATCGACTGGTGGGTCAGCCAGAGGAGATAAAGCATTACCTAGCCCCGCTTTTTAGCGGGGCTTTTACTATGTAAAAAAACATTCGCCATTATCAGCGAATGCTTTTTTCTAAGCTCTTAATTCAGCTTCTCCTTTACATAGTTCCGGAATTCGCTGTTTGTCAGAAATTGAAGCTGAAAACTGTTCATATTCCTTGAAAGCTCCTTAAACTCCGTATTGCTCAGATCATTTGCAAGGAAAGCCATTTCTGTACGATTGCCCTCTTTATCGGTTGCATACATGCTGATGGTAAAAACAAAGGCTGTTGATCCTCCCTTTTGCCCTGCATGCTGAAGCCACTCCCGATTGCGGGGATTTTTCAGCAGCTGCTCCATAACTGGGTCCAGATAAGAATGGACTTCCTTGGAAAAATAGCTTTTACTGTTTAATAGACTCATAAGCTCTGCATAATCACCAGCAGAAGCACGCGGAAGCCTGTCGGACCATACTCTTTGAAAATCCATATCGAGAACCTTTAATATTTCCTTCTTACCCTTTTCGAGTGGCGGATGGCTTTCCCATTTCTGATGGATGTCTATAGCTCTGTTTCGATACTCCTCAAGACTCATGCCCTTCAATTCCTTAAGCGCCTCTTCTTTTGTGAATCCCTTTCCCTCCATCAGCTCCATTGGGATAAAAAGGGCACTGACAATCGGATACATCTTTTCATGACTGGCGAGCTTCAAATCATCAGCAAGTCTATTCACCTTTTCAACTCCCAGGACATTCAGCAGGTAATCGGTGTTTGCATTCGAACTGTAAGCGATCATCCCATTTGCTACTTCGCTTAGAGGAACACCCTCCTCCTTTTCTGAAAGACCATTAATCCACGCCTGGTGGGCTCCGCCATCTGTATTAGGAACATAGTACGTTTCCAAAGTCTTTAAATCGACTTTTTCCTGGGGGTCAATTTCTCCCTCCGCCGCCTGACGCGCATATTCAATTGCCACCATAATTTTAACCGCGCTGGCTAAAGGAAGGGGCACATCCTCATTAATATTAACCCACTCCTCATCATTATGCCGAATAACCAAAGCCATACTGTCTGTGTGCCTGTGTTCCTGCACATACCCGATGACTGACTCAGGATCACCGCTGCTTTTCCCCTTTAGATACATGAATAAGGCCAAAGCTGCTGCTGCCAAAATAAGAACTATTCCAGTGATTACCCACATCATCTTCAAAGAAAACCTCCATGATTACGTTGTACTATTTAAATACGAAAGGTAATCACGGAGGTTTCATTGTAATGGTAAAAAGTTCTATTTAATTTGAACTTCCTCCCTGCGGCTCTTATACCAGGAATAGAAAGATGAAGCCACATCGGCTGGCACATTCTCCACACTGGCATACTGAACAGGCTTACCTCGATTCACTGTCTGTATGGAGGCAAGCCCAAACAGCTTTTGCCATCGTGTTGCCGTTACTTCTGCCTCAATAACCTTGCTTCTTTTAGAGATAAATAACCTCGTGCCAACAATGCCGGTTTTGAATTGAATAAAAGGGCCATTGATCAAATAACGGGCATTTGTATACCCAGCGATTCGTACAAAGACAATTAAGGAAAAGAGCAGGATAGAACCTGCCAGCCAGGTTTCTTCAATACCCAGAAATTCAGGCTTGAAATAAACCAGGGCAGCTGTTGATAAAATCCATAACAAGCTTGGCTTTAATAAGCTTGCCCATAGGGCATTTTTCGGAAGCGGATGCATCTTCTGTAAAATTTCATATGCCGGCAATATCTCCTCCGCTATCTTGCAGGCCCGATCAACTGGCAGAAAAGGAAATAGTGAATTTACGCCTTCCTTTTCATCTCCTTCGGCAACATCACCTGCTGTCACCAATTTCACTTCAGCTACCCCGGTCAAACGTTTCATCATATTCTGCTTGATCTCTATTGCCTGGACTCGATCTTTTGAAATAGAAAAGGAGGTCTCTTCTAAGAATCCCTTGCGGATATAAATGCGGGTTTCGTCAGAGAATATTTCATATTTCCCATACTTGATATAGGTCCGCAAGAAACCTGCCAATACTGATATAATCAGAAAAAAGATGATTGCAGCAGCCTGCACCTGCCAGGAGTCAAGGAACCCCTTCAAAAAGCCCATCCCTCTTTCTTCCAGATCAATAAAGTCAGATACTTTTGTATAAATAGAAGCTATTAAAGACAGCAGTACAAAAAAGCTTAGCGATGTAAAGGCCGCTTTTATAAGATCTTTCTTTCCGGGAGAAAAATGCAGTGTTTTTACACTCTCTTCCGGCATTTCCGCTTCCGTTTTCGCTGAAACCATCTCTTCCAGCCAGTTCGCTTCTTTTAAGGAAATTACCTTAAACTCCACCGCAGACTCACTTCCATCCATTCCTGTTTCAAAGGTAAGGGATGTGAATCCAAATAGCCGGTGAAGCAGAGACGCATGTCTCTGGATATTTTGGACTTTAGTAAATGGTACAGTTCTCTTGGAGCGGACAAAGATTCCCTTGGATAAATGGATATAAGCATCGTCCACTTCATACTTATTTGATAGCCAATCTATGAGAACATACAAAGCAGCCAAGGCAATAAAAGGAAGGAAAAGCTTCCGTCCCCATACAATCAGAAAGGATTGGGAGCCGGCTTTCATCACAAATAAAAAGAGGGCAATAAAGGCTGAATTTCTTAGTAATTGAATGAGTCCAAACAATATAAGAAGCGGATGATATCTTCTAGCTTGCTTCATTCGTCCTCTTCCTTTACTTTGGCAAGTTTGGCTATCTTATTTCTTAATGAGACAGCCTCCTCTTTTGGCAATGCCGGTATTACATGAGAGGACCCCATCGTCCCCATGCTTACAGAATATAGGCCGTATTTCCTCATAAGGGGACCTTGCACAGTTTCAACCGATTGTATTTTCGTCATGGGGATCAGCAGATGCTTTTCCTGCCACACCCCTGACTTCAGCTGGACATATTCTTCATCCACATCGTAACGCCAGCTTTTGTACCGAATGTATGGTGATATGAAAGACCAAATTGCCGCTGGTATCGATATAGCCAATAAAATGATCAGGATCCACCCGATCCATTCTTTCCAAGAAAATCGATCATCCAGATAAAACAACAAACCGAGAACCGCAAATCCGATGATATTTTGGATCGCCTCACTGATGATCCATACCCGGATGGCGTTCTGTGATACCATGTTTTGAGGTTCCTTTATATTTACTTGCATATAAATCTCCCATCTATTATTCATTTAAAAAGATTTCTTCGAGCGATGGCTCTTCAACTTCCACCCGCAGAACATCCGCCTTGCATTGTGTGAAAGCCCTTATTATTTCAGCAATCTTATTCTCATCGCTGATTGTGATCACTGTATAAGCATCCCCGTGTTCAAGCAGGCTGCCAGCTGACTCAAGCCATTGCTTCAGCTTAGCTTGTTCCTGCTTTGGCACGGTGGAATGTTTTATTTTGACTGTTATGGTTGACCGGTAAAAGGCCCGCAGCTCTTCCATCGTTCCAATCTTATCAATGACTCCATCCCGCATAATGGCAATCCTTGAGCAAATCTTCTCCACTTCATCCAGATTATGCGAAGTCATAAAAACCGTCTTCCCCTGTTTTTGAAGTTCTTTAATGAGACGGTGAATGAGAATAACAGATTCCGCATCCATGCCTGATGTAGGCTCGTCAAGAAATATCAGTTCCGGATCATGAATAATAGCCTGAGCAATCCCCAGTTTCTTTTTCATGCCAAAGGAGAGCTTGCCTGCTTTCTTATTGGCATGTAATAAAAGATCAACACTTCTCAGAACCTCCAGACATTTCTCTTTTGAAGCCCTGGCGCCCGATAGCTCTGAGAAAAAGCGCAAATGATCCAGAGCGGTCCATGACCCATAGAGAGATGAATAATCCGGCATAACCCCCACTCTTTTCATCACCTTGCTATCAGGACCCTCAACCCCAAGAAGTGAGTATGTTCCGCTGCTGGAGGAAATGATGCCTGTCAGCATATTAATAAAGGTGGATTTACCTGCACCGTTACGTCCGAGAAACCCAAATATCTCGCCTTTCCTTACGGTTAAATCCATTCCCATGACCACCTGATGGGCACCATAGGCTTTTGAAAGCTGTTTCGCTTCGATGGCATTCATCAGCATTCCCTCCTTCTAAAAACAGTATTTGCAGCCAGCAGCATAATACCTGCCAATCCCAGTATGACTAAAAAAGTAAAATCGTCCCGCTCCAAATAGTAAAAAGGAATAAAGTATTTCATCCAGTTTACCCAGCCATTTGGAGACAAAGCTGCCCAAAATCCAAAAGCAGGAAGCACCAGCCCCAGAATATTGCCTAAAAACATGGTATATCCAGGTCTGGGGATAAGCACGGATAATAGGACAGCTAAAGCTGTCTGGTAAGTCACCAGACTCATCGTCTGAGAAAAAATAAACAGATCAAACTTCTTGGAATAGATACTGATCAGCAAAAAAGACACCACAATGCAGAACAGCCAGAATAACCATATTCCAAGGAATTTACCGAATAATATAGTAGAGCGTGATGCCCTTGTCACCAGAAACCTCATTGTACGCTCATGGATTTCTCTGTTTATTGTGTCGTGGGACAAACCGAACACAAATAATTGTCCAAGCAGCAAAATGACACTTAAAAGACCGATCGTGTGGATATCCTCAGCCTCACCTGCCGTCAGTTCCACCCCAGATGATAGTACACTGGAAAACTTCGCTGCATAATACGATACTGCAAATAATATGGCAATCATAATAATGGATTTAATTCCTTTAAAAAGACTTATAAACTCTCTCTTGCACATCACAAACATTTTCCATGCTCCCTTCAGCGTGATTCTGAGTAAAGTATATACCGTCAATCTTAACCACTCTGAAATACTACCTTAATTTTTCCTTAATTCCTATATTTTTGGAAATGGAGTGATATGATAGGTTTGAACAAACTAGATTAGGAGAATAACCATGCAAGATTCAAGATTACTGCTTGTTGATGACGAACAAGCCATTTTGCACATGCTATGCACGATTTTGCAGCGTGAACAATTCAGAAATATCGATACAGCCTCTACTGCTGCACAAGCATTAGAGCGCTGCAGGTCCTATACCTATGATCTTATTCTATTGGATGTGATGCTCCCTGATCGCAGCGGTTTTGATATTTGCCCTTTAATAAGGGAAACGACTGATGCTCCCATCTTCTTTCTTACTGCACGATCCACCGACCTTGATAAACTTTCAGGATTTGCCTTAGGAGCAGATGATTATATTACCAAGCCCTTTAATCCGCTTGAAGTGGCTGCGCGAATTAAAGCACACTTGCGCCGACATAAAGGAAGTCAGCCTGTTCCCGTACAGACAATCTATGATTTTGGCAGAATTAAGATCAATACTTCAGCAGGGGAAGTTACTGTTTCTGGAAAAAGGATAGACCTGCCAGCGCAAGTCTACCAGCTTCTCCTATTCTTAAGCAAACATCCCAATCAGCTTTTCAGCAAAAGCCAGCTATATGAGCATGTATGGGGAGAAGAAGGATTCGGTGAGGATAACACGGTCATGGTGCACATCCGAAAGCTCCGGGAGAAAATTGAAAGCAATCCAAGCAGCCCCTTCCACATTATTACAGTAAGGGGACTTGGCTATAAATTTGTTCCGGAAGGCAGTATTCATGAACATCCATAGACGATTCATCTTTCAATTTTTTGTCCAATTAATTACCGTTTTTGTGCTCTTTTTTATCATTCTGATTTCTTTTTGGGCTTTTCTTGGTTTTTCAATGATGGATTTCGAATCCAAACAGGATCTCTCCAAAGCTGAAGATTATTTTGTATCTGACCATGTTAGCTTTAAAGACGGGAAGGCCTTTTTTAAAGAGGAATTGAAAAGCCTGGCAAAGGAACAGAATGGATGGCTCCTTGCCATTAATGAAACCGGGGATGTTCTGGGCACTTTCAATATGCCGGATAAAGCTCCTAAAAAGTTAAAGAAAAGTGAAATCGCCGCCATTACTTATGGGGAAAGCAGTGAAGCCCATTATACATATTGGAAGATCGGCACTAAACCGCATTTTGTCCTTTTTGGAAAAGCCAAGGCTGAGACTAAACTTCTGAATCAAATATCCCGGCGTGTGGATTGGAAACAACAGAAGCTGAACCTTTCTGAAAACGCAGAGGACGAAATATCCAGGAGAAATGCCTGGGTCCAGCTTATTGCTCCTGAAGGCAATGTATTGGATGAGTATGGAGCCAAAAATCAGCCGAACAAATACTCAGTCAGAAAGCTATTCGCAGAGCAGGATACGGAAGGCAGCACACCAGCAGTATACTTTGACCAAAACACAGAAAGTGCCATCCTGTTAGGGATTCCTGCTGACAATAAGGCATCCACTCTGGAAAAAAGTTTATTTGAAAGCCTAAATAGAAGTCTCATTATCATTTTTGTCATGGCATTTCTGCTGCTTCTGGGCGGAACTCTCTGGTATGCACGCAAATTCGGTGTACCTCTGCTGACATTAATGAAATGGATTCAAAACCTGGGGAGCGGGCTGTATCAGGAGCCGGCAGATGTCCATGGCAATCCGGTAACACTCAGCAGAAAAGGAAAATTGAAAAGAAAGTTCCGTATTTATAAAGAATTGATTACAACCTTAACACAGCTTACCGAAACTCTTCAGCAAAATGAGAAGCAGCAGCGGATGATGGCCAATACTAGAGAAGAATGGATCAGCGGTCTTTCCCATGATTTAAAAACTCCGCTATCCTCTATTTCCGGATATGCTCAAATGCTTGCCTCCAATGATTACACATGGTCCGAAAAGGAAACAAAGGAGTTCGCCCTCATTATGGCTGAAAAATCGGATTACATGATGGACCTGCTGGAGGACTTAACTTTAACTTACCGTCTCAAGAACAATGCTCTCCCAATTGCCAAAATGCGGACCGACTTAAACGAATTCATTCGCCGAATCATCATTCATTACATTAATGATCCAGTCTATCAGGACAGAACATTCCATTTCACTCCGCACCCTGAATCCATTACGGCTTCCATTGACCCCAAATGGTTTCAGCGGATTTTGGATAATATCATAGCCAACGCGATTAAATATAACCCGCCAGGCACAGCCATTTCCGTTAGCCTCTCTTCCATAGAAGAACATCTGATTGTCATTAACATTAAGGATGATGGCATCGGCATGGACAGCGTCACACTCGGAAAGCTCTTCAGCCGCTACTATAGAGGAACCCATACAGGAGAAACAGGAAGCGGATCGGGACTGGGCATGGCCATCACCAAACAGCTTGTCCACCTCCATGGAGGTACCATCAATGTTCAAAGCGAGCCGCAAAACGGCACCCTCATCCGGATTATGCTGCCAGTCAATTAACATAAGAAAAGCGGAAGCTCCTTGCCCATGAAGGAACGCAGACTAAGATCGGCACGTCCTTCCAAAAGCTTCCGCTTTCGGTCGTGCTATGTTTATGCTTTCGAAGCCTTTCCTGTCCTGCGGGCCTCAGGCATAAGACGGTCCTGCAGGAAGGCGTTCTCCCTTTTGAAAGGAAACGGCTTCTTACCCCGAGTCCCTAGGAGCCGCAACAAATTCATGCTTGTGACCTCGAGGGGGCAGGCACTGGAGCTAGACTGTTATCGATGTTCAAAATTATATAAAAAGAATGCCAAAGTGCACTCTTTTTTCTTTCTAATTCAATTCAATCAAACGTTTGATTGAACTAGATAATGTCTCATTTTAGTCCCAGGCTAATACTAATAAAAATCCCAGCGCAAGGCATAGCCTCATAAAAAGAATGCAAACTAAAAACGCAGATGCCTTAATGAATATAAAGGGGTGAAACTCATGGCAAAGAATAAGAAAAACCAATCAGATCATAAGAATAATGCACTTCCTAAGGATACAGAATTTGCGGATGACAGAGAAAATGGTCTTGAAAGAGTCGCTTTAAAAGCCCAAAGAGACAACACCAAGTAAGGACATATGGGACAGTTAAACTGTC
The DNA here is from genome assembly GCF_023516215.1 of Cytobacillus pseudoceanisediminis. NCBI lineage: Bacteria > Bacillati > Bacillota > Bacilli > Caryophanales > Bacillaceae > Cytobacillus > Cytobacillus pseudoceanisediminis. The sequence continues at coordinate 3,647,099 of NZ_CP097349.1, forward strand.
CCTATTTATCCCTGTCATTACGGCCAAAATGCATGTGGTATACTTTTCGTGGTTTAGTTTCATCTTCAATATTGCTGATAAATCGTTCTTTAACCTCCTCCATAAGCAGACTCGCAAGCTTTTCAAGCCTTTTTGGCCCGAATCCGGTCAATTTTTCAGAGATTATTACCTTGAATTCACCAGATTGCTTATACACTCGAATACTTCCATGCCCAGTTCTTTTTGTTTTTCCTGCAGTAAAATCAAATTCATACTTTTGCTCAATAAAGGAAGAAACCTCGGGAAGACCCAAATTCTCATATAATGGCGGAAATTGATGATGGACAGGAGGATCGGTGAACCGTATGGAATCTATGTTCATAACCCCTCTCCTCTCAATGTTTACAGTAATTATCTCCAATTAGGGGTGAATTCACGCGAACCTTTCCAATACTGAAATTGTTTTTGCCGGCATGGACTGATAAAATCCTTATATAAGAATGGAAACAAAGGAGTTTTTTTTATGATCAATAAAATTGGAAAAATCACAGTATACGTTGAGGACCAGGAACAGGCAAAGGATTTTTGGCTGAGTAAAATGGGATTTGTTTTAAAGCTCGAGCAGCCTATGGGACCAAATGCTGCCTGGATTGAAGTTGGGCCAAGCAATGATGAATTTACAACTTTAGTTCTTTATTCTAAGGAAGCCATGGAACAGCAAAACCCTTCTGCAGTTGCCCACCCATCCATTCTTTTCAGCACATCTGATATTGAAGCTGCCTATAAACAAATGAAACAAAATGGCGTGGAAGTTGAAGATATGTTAAAAATGCCTTTTGGAACTATGTTTACGTTTAAAGACCAGGATGGAAATAACTACTTATTGAGAGAGGATAAGTAATTCTAAGACGACCTGTCCTTCAAGTGCGGAGTGGACAGGTCTTTTTCTCTTAGCCTTCAAATGCCTTCTTCAAAGTATTCAAATCAATCTTTTTCTCCATTTGGAGCAATGCCTTCATTACCCGTTCGGTTTTTTCAGAATCATGGCTGCTGATCATTTCGCTTAACTCTGCAGGTACAATTTGCCAGGATACCCCAAACTGATCCTTAAGCCAGCCGCAAGCCTGTGCCTTTACATCCCCGCCTTCAGAAAGCTTTTCCCAATAGTAGTCTATTTCTTCTTGATTCTCACAATTGACTATAAATGAAATTGCCTCGTTAAACCTAAATTTTGGCCCGCCATTAAGAGCAGTAAACTCCTGTCCATCCAGCTGAAATTTCACAGTCATAACCTTTCCCTCTGTCATGCCGCTAAGTTCGTGCCTTTCATTTCCATAGCGGGTTATCTTGCTGATAGCTGAGTTCTTAAAAATAGAAGTATAAAAGTTTGCTGCCTCTTCGGCTTCTGTATTGAACCATAGGTTTGGTGTGATTTTTGGATTTTATGCTTCATGCCATCAACTCCTGTTTAGATGCTCTTCACCTTCATTTTAGCTTAATTTTGAGTTTGATATTTAAAGTAATTACTATTTGCCTAATAGTCAATAAAGCCTGTCACTCTTAGCGACAGGCATAACTCATTATCCCAGGAAACGATGATACAGATTCTTCGCCCCGATAATGTCTCTTACCCCGTGAATCAGCACTCTTCCATCCTTAAATACAACCACTCTGGCCTGATCGATCGAAAATGAGAGCAAATAAGGATTGCTCTCTACATTGATACCTTGAGAGACCAGGGATTTTTCCAGATAAGCAACATCCATATCTTGAAGGGCTGAAGGCCGGATTTGAACGGTATCCCTCCCGCAAAGCAGGGCTGTTTTTGTCTGATTTCTGTAGTCCAGGAAGGGATAAACTGGATCAGTCCCGCACGATAAGCACTGCGGATTCTTTAATGTAGAAACATTAACAGAACTAAAATGATTTTTCCATACATCAAAAGAAACAAGTGTCCCGCGTAAGGATTCAAAGCCTTCTGCCAATATCTTTAATGCTTCAGCAGACTGGTGAGCCGCAGCCATTTGAATAGCAGGCTGAATAACACCAGCCGTATCGCAGGTAATTCCCCCAATGGCAATTTGTCCATCAGGCAATTCAGGCACGGTGTCACCCCAGGCAAGATGGTATAGCTTAAACCATAGCTCCCCACACAGCCTCCATATATCCAGGGAATCCGGTGCTTTTGAGATATATCATTGATCAGAAAGCGAATGTCAAAATTATCTGTTGAGTCAATGATTAAATCAACACCCTTAACCAGCTCTTCAATTTCCTGTACTCCTACATCCATAACCCGGGGGATAACTTGCACCTCAGAATTGATGACTTTTAGGCGGTTAGCCGCCGCTATCGCCTTTGGCACTTTTCGTACAGCGTCCTCTTCACAATAAAGCTGCTGGCGCTGCAGGTTGCTCCACTCCACATAATCCCGGTCGGCAATGGTTAATTTGCCGACACCTGCCCTTGTGAGGGTTTCTGCATTCGCAGCCCCTAATGCACCAGCCCCTATGATTAAAACATGTTTTTCCCTAAGCCTTTTCTGGCCTTCTTTGCCAATGGGAGGGAATAACATCTGGCGGGAGTATCGCTCATTCAACTAAAAATCATTCCTTCCGCCGGGCTGCTTGCTGATGCATAACGTTTTTGGGGCATCCTGCCTGCTTCATAGCCCAATCGCCCTGCTTCAATGGCCAGTTTCATTGCTTGTGCCATTTTAACAGGGTCTTTTGCAGAGGAAACAGCCGTATTTAATAAGACTCCATCTGCTCCCAGCTCCATTGCCAATGCCGCATCTGCCGGGCTCCCAATTCCAGCATCCACAATAATCGGGACTGCAGCCTGCTGAATAATAAATTGGAGATTAACAGGGTTGATAATTCCCTGCCCGGAACCAATTGGCGAAGCACAAGGCATGACCGCGTGGCAGCCCAGTTCTTCCAGCTTTCTGGCAAGCACAACATCATCAGAAGTATACGGCAGGACAATAAATCCCTCGTATAATAGGATTTCCGCCGCTTTTAGTGTTTCTACCGGATCAGGCAAAAGTGTTTTTCTGCAGCCGATTACCTCAACCTTTATCATGTCGCACAGCCCGGAAGCTTTGGATAGCCTGGCAATCCGCACAGCTTCCTCGGCTGTCTTTGCTCCGGCCGTATTAGGCAGTAATTTATATTTCTTTAAATCCAGCTTTTCCAAAAAGTTGGGCTGGTTCGCTTCGAAAATGTTCATACGGCGTACAGCAAACGTAAGCACCTCTGTTTCAGAAGCTTCTACAGCTTCCTTTTGCACATCAAAGTTTGGATATTTTCCTGTTCCGAGCAGCAGCCTGGAGTTAAATTCATAAGGTCCAATTTTCAACAAATCATCCGCCTCCTACAAAGTGTACAATTTCGATTCGATCCCCATCTGTCAGAATGGTTTCAGCATGCGTGGATTTATCCAAAATACGCTGGTTTAGTTCGACAATGACTACCTTTTTCTCCAAATGAAAGTGCTCGAGCAGGCGTGAAACAGAATTAACTGTTTCCGGCAGCACCATAGCATCTCCGTTAATGACAATATTCATAAAAGCACCCCTTTTGACGAATGGACTAAACCTTCAAGACGGGACAGCCCAAATGGGTTAGGCTGCTCCGTTTTTCCTTCGAGGATGTCTGCCATCAGTACGCCTGTTGCCGGGGCAAGGAGGATTCCATTCCGAAAATGGCCGGCCGCAATATATAACCCTCTATAAACAGGATGTTCTCCTAAAAAAGGCTGGCCATCAGCCGATTGCGGACGAATTCCTGTCCAGGCCCGCTCCCATTCAGCCTTCGCTATATCCGGAACAAGGTTTTGCGCCTTTTCCATCAGCGAGGATATCCCCTCAAGGGTCACCTTCTCATCAAATGAATTGACCTTAACGGTCGCTCCAACTACTAATCTCCCAGATTGCTTCGGAACGATATAGCATCCATGTGAAAAGATCGTCCCTTGTACAAGCGGTTTTTCAGGTATCACCGAGAAGCACTCGCCTTTAACCGGGATAATGGGCAGCGAAAGGCCCGTTCTTTCAAGAATTCCCCTGCTCCATGCCCCGGAAGCAACAATAACGGAATCTGCCAAAAATTCTCCCTGGCTGGTTCTGACCCCATAAACCTTTTCATCTTTTAAAATAAAATCTGATACATGTGTATACTCATATATTTCTGCGCCAAGGGCTATTGAAGCTTTTGCAAAGGCAAGGGACAATTCATATGCCTGAACCTGTCCGTCATTCGGTATATACATGGCCCCCCTCAATTTATTTGATACGAATGGTTCACGTTTGATCAGGTCATCAATCGAAAACCATTCGGCCTGCTCACCCGCTTTTTGCTGGCTTTCTATCAATCTTTTTAATGTCTGCCCCTCCTCTTTATTAGCCGCCACTTTATATACACCCTTATTTTGATAGCCAATATGCACTTGTGATAAATCTTCCAGTTCAGGAATCAGGATCCGGTACATGGAGCGGCTTTTGCATGCCAGCTGAAATAGCGGGCCGTCTTCAGCCAGTTCCGTTTGGGCTCCTAAAATTCCAGCTGCCGCTCCGGAAGCCTTGCCGGCTATTTTACCCTTATCCAAAACGGCCACTTTATACCCTCTTTTAGCCAATTGAAAAGCAATGGAGCTTCCGTTAATGCCACCGCCAACTATAACGGCGTCATAAATTTTCCTCATTTTTTCCCCTCCTCATTTAACTTTTTTGAAAAGAGCTTCGCTGCCTCTGCAGGGTCCTTTGCCTGCAAAATCCCTGACATTACAGCAATGCCATCTGCCCCCGCCTCCAAGACCTCAGGGACTCTCTCTGGTTTAATGCCTCCAATTGCCATTACCGGAATTTCTACTGCCTTTTTAAGAGCCTCCAGTGACCCAGTGCCCCTTGGCGGGATTCCCTTCTTGGAGTCGGTTTCAAATATGTGCCCAAACAGGATATAATCAGCCCCCTGTTTTGCAGCCTCTTCTGCTTCTTCAGAAGAATGTACGGAACATCCGATGGGCATATCTAGAAAATGCGTTTTGACAACACGGACTGGAAGGCTGTGAAAAGCAAGATGGGCACCTGTTTTACATGCCCATGCAACATCCACCCGATCATTTATAACAATTTTATGAATGGGGATTCCCTCATTACAAAGCAGCTTAACTCCTTCATATAGCTCCCTTGAGGTTCGATGCTTTTCCCTCAAGTGGAACCTGTCTGCAAAGGGTTCCACTTCACCTGCTATCTCAGCAAAAGCCTCTAGAGATAGCTTTCCATCTGATATAACATGCAGCTGTTTCCTCATAGCGATAACTCCCCTGTTTTTTTATGCTTTTAGCAAATTAAAAACCACCTTCTAAATAGAAAGTGGCTGTACGGGGCTTATGAATATAGCCCCGATACTCCACTTCCCTACGCTGGTATGCCAGATCAGGTTCCAAGGGTTTTAAAGCTTTTGCTTTAATCTCAGCCTGCAAACGGCACCCCCAGCAGATATAATTACTATTAAATTTCTAAAATACTATTTTTACTGATAAATACTTCCCCCGGTTTTTTTAAATTCCTCAGCTTTTTCTTCCAAGCCCTTCTGTATCGCTTCGTCCGTGTCAAGCTTATTCTCTTTTGCATAATTCCGGATATCCTGCGAAATTCTCATGCTGCAGAATTTTGGCCCGCACATGGAACAGAAGTGAGCTGTTTTAGCCCCTTCAGCCGGCAATGTCTCATCATGGTATTCCAATGCGCGTTCAGGATCAAGCGACAGATTGAATTGATCCCTCCAGCGGAATTCAAACCGGGCTTTTGACAGGGCATCATCTCTTTTTTGTGCTCCCGGGTGGCCCTTTGCCAGATCTGCAGCATGCGCTGCAATTTTATAAGTAATGACACCCTCGCGTACATCATCTCTATTTGGCAAACCCAAATGTTCTTTAGGAGTAACATAGCAAAGCATTGCCGTACCATACCAGCCTATCATGGCAGCCCCGATTGCAGAGGTAATGTGGTCATATCCTGGAGCTATATCTGTTGTTAGGGGCCCAAGTGTATAAAATGGCGCTTCCTTGCAGATCTCCAATTGTTTATCCATATTCTCTTTAATTAAATGCATTGGAACATGGCCAGGTCCCTCCACCATTACCTGTACATCGTGTTCCCATGCAATTTTCGTCAACTCCCCAAGTGTCTCGAGCTCTGCAAATTGAGCCTCGTCATTGGCATCTGCAATCGATCCCGGGCGCAGCCCATCCCCGAGTGAGAAGGCCACATCATAGGCTTTCATGATCTCGCAGATTTCTTCAAAATGTGTATATAAAAAGTTTTCTTTATGATGATGCAAACACCATTGGGCCATAATGGATCCGCCCCTCGATACAATTCCGGTTAAGCGTTTTGCCGACAGCGGAACATACCTCAAAAGGACACCTGCATGAATGGTAAAGTAGTCAACCCCCTGCTCAGCTTGTTCGATTAAGGTATCTCTGTAAACTTCCCACGTAAGATCCTCGGCAATGCCATTAACTTTTTCAAGTGCCTGATAAATTGGCACGGTGCCGACCGGAACGGCAGAGTTCCTGATAATCCATTCACGTGTGGTATGAATATTTTTGCCTGTAGATAGATCCATGATCGTGTCTGCTCCCCATCGAGTAGCCCAGGTCATTTTTTCTACCTCTTCCTCAATAGAGGATGAAACAGCAGAATTTCCAATGTTCGCATTAATTTTTACGTGGAAATTCCTTCCGATGATCATCGGCTCTGTCTCAGGATGATTGATATTGGAAGGAATGATTGCCCGCCCTCTTGCTACTTCAGACCGCACAAATTCCGGATCCATATTTTCCCGAATGGCTATATACTCCATCTCAGGAGTAATGATCCCCTTTTTTGCATAGTGAAGCTGGGTAACATTCTTTCCTTTTTTTGCTCTCAATGGCTTGCGGGATAAGCCAGGAAAAACTTTATGATTAGCACGCGGATCATGTTCATCGCGGTACCCATTATCCTCGGGCTTTATTTTCCGCCCATCATACTCTTCAACATCCCCGCGTTCATGAATCCACCGGCTTCTCAGAGCAGGAAGCCCTTTTTTAGATCTGCCGTATATTGAGGATCCGTATAAGGTCCGCTCGTATCATATACTCGAACCGGCTCATTGATTTCCTCTCCAAAAGTTCCGGAAGTAGGACTTAACTCTATCTCACGCATTGGAACCTTTATATCAGGCCTGGATCCCTCCACATAGACTTTTTTGCTGCCAGTAAAGCACGACATAATGGAAATGCTCTTTTGATTTAATGAACTTGCCGTCATTGATCATCTCTCCCTTATAAAAATATAAGGACGAGACCTGGAACCAAGGAAGTGCCAGATATGTAAAAAAGCCGGTCCACATAAAGATGGACCGGCTAACCGAAGATGTCTTTGCACAAAGAAACTTTTGCACATTCTAACTTCCCCACGCTGGTATGATCCAGATCAGGTCCAAAGAGTCAAGAAACTTTAGCGCGTTTCTTTCTCAGCCCAAGCTATTGGGCACCCCTAGTTATTGCTATTAAATTCAATTTTAGTATACAGAATTGCGGAAACAAATGAAAGGAATTATTTCAGAATTCTGTCAGATGAAAAATTTTGCCTTTATTCTGCTCCTTACCCCGTTTTCCTTAATTCAATTTTTTTACTTCTGAATGAATATCAAAAACGCCTGTCAGCGGCAGACGTTTTCCGTGAATTATGCGGGTTAGTTCCCGTCAGACTCCTCATCATTCATATCCATATCACTTTCATCCATACTCTCTTCATCCTGTGGTGATTCTTCATTCATGCCGGGCTCCTCCATATCAGATTCTTCTGATGTGCCAGGATCCTGCATTTCATTATCTTCATTATTGTTTTCTTCCATCTGATTATCTTCCAATTCCACATCTTCCGTTTCCGGCGGCGGATCTTGTTCATCCGTTCCGCATCCTGCCAACAATAATCCTGCACTCAATGGAACTGATAGCCATAGCTTCTTATAATTCATGTATTGTCATCTCCTTTTGCAGTATTATGTTTCTTTAAGACCTTACCCTTTTAGCAGGAGGCCAAACTTTTCTGATCCTTAATAGCCCACCATCCGATTAAATCCCTGATATCTGCAAATACTATCCCTGCCACAAATACTGGAGGATGAATGATGAGAGTACTTTTCACCCTTATTTTATTTAGCTTCCTGGGAATGCCTCTATTCAGCGGACAGCCCGCTGAAAAAGAACAAGGGGATCAGCAGGGTCTTTCGGAAGAATATCACGGCCATGTTGAAGAACGTACAGAAGCACCATACAAGCAAATTCAATTGCTGGGCATTAATGATTTCCATGGGCAGCTGAATGTCACTCGGCAGGTTAACGGCAGACCGGCAGGACGCGCTGATTACCTCGCTGCCTATTTGCGGCAGCGTGCTTCTGAAAATAAAAACACCCTTTTGCTGCATGCTGGCGACATGATTGGAGCTAGCCCGCCAGTATCCGCTCTTCTGCGGGATGAACCGACTATTGAATTTTTGAATAAGATGGGGTTTGATATCGGAACTATCGGTAATCATGAATTTGATCGAGGATCTGATGAACTGCTTCGCCTGCTAAGTGGCAGCAGCCCTTCAGCGGCAAAAGTTTATTCCGGTTCCCATTTCCCATGGATTGCAGCCAATGTCATCAGTCAAAAGTCAGGCAAGCCCTTTCTTCCTCCATATAAAATAGTAAACGTTAGCGGGATCCCAATTGGATTTATCGGAGTCATCACGAAAGAAACATCGGCTATTACCGCGCCAAACAGTGTGAAAGATCTGATCTTCACCGATGAAGCTGAAGCCATCAACAAGTATGCCCGAGAACTTAAAAAACAAGGAGTAAGAGCCATTGTGGTACTAGCGCATGTTCCTGGAAAATCAGAACCAAATGGTGAGCATGCAAGAGGCCCGTTAATAGAGTTGGCCCATCAGGCGGATGACGAAGTGGACATTATTTTCGGAGGCCATAGTCATGCCTATCTGAACAGTGTGGTAGATGGAAAGCTTCTTGTGCAGGCCTACTCATATGGCACTGCCTTTTCTGATGTAGATATAGAAATAGATCCCCAGACAAAGGATATTGTCCGCAAACACGCTGAAATTGTGAATGTTTTTCAAGAGAATATCCAGCCCGCAAGCGACATAACCAGGATGATCGAGAGCTATGAAAGAAAAGTTGAACCCTCGGTGAACAGATATATTGGCACTGCTGCCATTCCAATCACAGCCGAACAAAACAGAAGCGGTGAATCAGCCCTGGGCAATCTTATTGCCGATTCCCAGCGGGCAGTGATGAACACAGATTTCGCTTTCATCAATCCGGGAGGAATCCGGGCAAACATTGACGCCGGCAGAGTTACATGGGGAAACTTATATGTCGTCCTCCCCTTCAGCAATCACCTTGTCAAAATGAACCTAACAGGCAGCCAAATTCGTGATGTCCTTAATCAGCAATGGCAGCCAAATTCAACAAGAATTCTTCAGATTTCCGGCTTCTCTTATTCCTGGTATGACAGCCAGCCTTCCGGTGAAAAAGTAAAAGATATTTATCTTCCTGACGGAACAAAATTGGATTCGGACAAGATCTATTCGGTCACTGTAAATACCTATCTCGCTGATGGCGGAGACAATTTTACAGTATTCCGAAAAGGGACGAACAGAGTGACCGGACCAAGTGATATAGATGCACTAGTGGACTATATACAGAATTCAGCACAGCCATTCAGCTCCGCGATTGAGGGACGCATAAAAAGAATAGACTGAAAAAGGACAGCTCGGGGACTGTCCTTTTTTCTTGTTCATTTAATACTAACAGCAGGATCGACATCATATCCTTCTATTAGGATCAGAAAGAAAGGAATAGGATAATGAAAAAGTATATTTATTTTCTCATGCTGTTCGGCGTCTTTTTTCCATTTTTTCATAAGACAGCCATTGTTTTTGAAAACTGGAGATTGTGTACAAATACATCCAAATTGATAGGGATCCAGCTTTATGGACTGGATTCAATGAGAAACCTTCTAATATCATCACTGGCGGCCCTGGTTGCTTTCTTTTTCACCCAGCTATTTATTGTGTGGGACAAAAAACATAAAAGTTCTTAAACATATGAATTGAAGCCTATTCATAAACCGTAAATTGCGGTTTAGTCGGATGGTCAATGACAAGAGCATCATTTGGAAATTTTAAGAGCTTTTTATACAAAACAAGGTCTCCAAAACATCCAACTGTCAATATCGCCCCTAATATCGATAATCCAGGCATATTCAGTACAATTCCAAGAACAAGGGGCAATAAGCCAGTCGGAATGAATGGCAGCATTAAAACCTTTTTCATTTGCTGAACCGTCACTGGCTGTTTAGCATGAGCATAGGCCACACCCAATTTCAAATTGACTCCCCAGGACATTTCGCTCCATGGGACACCGCCAATATAGCGGAAACCTGCCAAATGGATGGCTTCATGCAAGATAACGATAACGGCCATACCAGCTAAAAATAATAGCATACCTATAAGATCAAAAGACATTTCTCCTCCGCCATATATTACGGCATGTAAAAAGAGCACCCCAAATACCAGCGCAATCGTTGCTATGAATAAATAAACCTGCAATTTCATCATTGAAATGGAAACAACCGTTTGTTTTTTATTTTCCAAATTTTCACCCCGCGAGGAATTGGTCGATTACCTATATTTACGGATCACAAACAGCAAAGTTTCAAAAAATGGCTATTGCCGGCAGCTCCCCATTGCCTTTAGCCCTCCGCTTCTAATGCATTACCTTTACCTTGAAGCTTCAGCTGAATAAAACCAAAAATGGACGAAATGATTAATAATATTCCTGATAAAATGTAAATAAGCCGAACACCGATTAGATCAGTTAAGACCCCTATGCCCAAAATGGAGAAAACGAAAATCAATTCGTTTAAGACAGATTTAGCAGCAAGAATTTTCGTGAGCATTGTTTCATCTGCACTATTTTGATACATAGTGGTTTGCGCAAGATCCCGCAGCTGATAGGCAGGTCCCATCAATATTACAAATAGCAGCGCTAAGAAAGGATTCGAAATAAAACCATACCCCAAGGTAAGAATCCCGAAAGCACTGGATCCAATCAGCATAAAAATAATCAAACGGCCTTGCAGTAAATAAGAAAGCCGATAAATGAGGATTCCTCCAGCAATAGTGCCTAAGTAATATCCTCCGTTGATATAACCCCACCAAGACTCCCCTTTCCAAGGGCATCCTCCACATAGGTTAACGTAACTGCACCAATCCAAATCGTTCCTGCCCAAGCTTCTATTAAATCCATTATGATCAGGACTCGAAGCCCTTTATCCTGGAGGAGTATTTTCCAGCCAGCCGTTAGACTGGACAGCATCCGGAAGTTTGAGTTCACAGCAGGTGATTCGCTTTTTTATCAAAAACAAGCTTAGAATAGAAATAACAAGCAGAATGATCGTAATGATCAATGTGGATTGTTTGCCAAGGAAAGCTAACAGGATACCGCCAAAGGTCCACCCTGCAAACAAGAAAGTCTGGTCAACACTTGAGAGCAGGCTATTCGCTTTGACTCTTTGCTTTTTAGGAACAACAGCTTTTACCATGGACATTTTAATAGGCGAGAAAAAGCCATTGAAAAAGGATATAAGGGCCAACACTAAGAAAATAGCCATTAACATAAAATCCTTCATTTGCTGCAAGAATAATATCATTAATCCAGCAATCAGAACGATCTGGCTTATCTGGGAAAACTTCAATAGATTTACTGGCTGAAATCTATCCGAAATGGATGGAAGCAGTATATTACTGATCATTCTCGATATTACACTAATCAATGTGACGGCTGCAGAAAGTGCTGTGCTCCCTGTTTCATTATACAAATGCAGCACAACAGCCATCGTGTACAGGGCAAACCCAAGATTCGTTGCTGTCTGGCTTACTAGAAGAGCGTAAAATGAACGATTCATCACTATCCCCCTATCTAAAGTCGTTGCAAACCGGCATGATTTCTATAAAGTTAAGCTCTTAATCTAATATTGAAAATCTATCATTTAGCTTAACATATTGAAAAATGCCTGCAGCAGCCAGCTCGGTAATATGTTCTAACAATATAGATCATGGTAGCTTGTTCCTATTTTTCAGAAAAACATATCACGATTTTCATGAATGTCTGTATAATCAACTTAAACTATTAATAGAAAGGAGCTCAACAGAAAACGTGCTTTACATATGGGATATCGAAAAGATTATAAAAAACACCTTGGATGGGTTCCAATTGGATATTAACTATGAGTTCTGCAATACACTTACTGCACCCATGAGCTACAATGTCTCAACGAATACAATTAAATTTAACTACCTGAAAGTGAACGGCTACATTGCAAAAATTAATTTTAAAATTAAAGAAACAGATGAGAACCTGGTTAAATTAATGCTATTCCATGAAATCGGGTATTATCTGGACTTCAAGAAAAACAAACATGACATAAGAACGCTACTGTACGGAGAAGATGACGAAAAAGAACAGCTCATGTCTGAAATAGAAAAAAACTCATGGGATTATGGAAGAAAAATAGTACCTGAACAACTGGTAAATTCCTATGATCATTTACGGGAATTGGATAAAATGTTCAGCTAGAAAAAGAAATGCGCCTCATTAAGAGACGCATTTCTTTATTAATTCGGTTCCACATGGACGTGAACATCATAAACCCCATAATCCCTCATCATCACTTTCTCCACATGTGTCGCAATATCATGGGCTTCCTTAATATCAAGCTTGGAATTAACCAAAATGACCACATCGATCACTTCATTGTTTCCATAGCTTCTGCCTTTAATATCTTTAATGCCTTTTACCCCGTCTACATTTTTGATGACATCCTGATAATGCTTAATCTTTTTTTCATCAAATCCATCAGAAAGCTCATGGGAGGCTTGTACAAAAATATCCCAAGCCGTTTTGCATATTAAAAACCCGACAACTATGGCTGTTAATGGATCAAGCCAAGGCATGTTCAGCTGCGAACCAAAAATTCCGACGGCAGTGCCTATACTCACCCATGCGTCTGAAATATTGTCCTTTGCCGCTGCCATTACGGCCTTGCTGTTAATTTTAATAGCTAATTTTTTATTATATCGGTATACAAAGTACATTGCAGCTCCAGAAAAAACTCCCGTATATGCCGCAATTATATCAGGAGATTCATTAACCCCATCAAACATGGATGAAACAGCATTAAGCAGAACTTGAAGACCTACTGCAGCCATAATGAAGGATGCTACCATGGAAGCAATGGTTTCACTCTTCCAATGGCCATACCCATGATTTTTATCCGGCGGACGCTGAGAAATCCTCAGCCCTATAAGCACTGCAATTGAAGCAATTATATCTGTTGTATTATTCAATCCATCCGCTTTCAAAGCAGCAGAGTCACTCACATATCCAATTGTTAATTTTAGTACAGAAAGACATATATAAGCTGCAATACTAATAAAAGCAGCACGCTCGCCTAACTTAAGGTTATGATACTTTTCCTCTTCCATGCCCCAGCCTCCTACTTTACCCTTGATTATATTACCAAGCGGAATTCGGGTGGGTCTAGAGCAATCTTTTTGTCTTTTATTAAATAAATAAGCAAAGTGCAATTAAGTTGTACTAGTGAAAATTTAAGCCAGCCCCATAAAAGGCTGGCTTGATTTGAATCATCTTAATGTGCATAAAGAAGAAACAGAATTTGTACAGCATGAAAGAAACAGCCCATCTTCCAAGCAAAACTATGCCTTCTTAAGACTCGCCTCAAACAAATCGATAATTTCCAAAAATCTCTCAGCTTCTCTAAACGTATGGTCAGCCAGAAGAGGATGAATATTGCTTTTGATCCGGCATGCCTCTATTAATTCTCTGGCTGTTTTCTTAAAGTCCCTTAACGAAGCAACTGATATTTTATTCTCATTTAAAAAATGGCTAAGTATTGGTTTCGTTTCTGATTCAGGCTGCATAGAGTCAAGATCAACAGCTTGAAAGACCAATTGGTCAAAATCATGGCTAAACTCTCTTGCCTGTTCTACCAGCTTTCTTTCCGAAGGATCTAGTAAATGGCCAATAAACTTAGCATGGTCAGCCATGATCCTTAGAAAGAAGACATTTTCTTCTATAATGGCTTCCGGTTTTGGTGCGAGTATCCCTGAGTTGAGGTCTTTTAATCGATTTGCAAAGTATGCAGCTTCTCTGCTGATATGGTCAATTAATAAAGGAAAATTATTTGAACGGATTTCGCATCTTAATGTCAGCCCCAGCACTTTCCTCTTATAGCTCCAGATGGCAGCAGCTGCTTGATAAACCTCGTTATTAAATGCTTGAACCTGTCTAAGTTCTGAGTTGATTGTAAATCTGGCCAGCTTTTCCTCGATTCTTTCAAATAGAGCGATAAATTGCTGTGCTTCGGCAATTAATTGTTTCTGTTCATAGGTAAACCCCAAACTTAAAAATAGTGCATGTTCTTTCATAATCCTGGACCAAAATTTAATCTCATCCAGCGATCTAACGACTATTGGATCCGCCATGTCATCCCCTCCCCAATTACTCACTCCTTCTCATATATATTTATGATTTCCTGCCATTATTCTATTTTATTGAAGCTGATAAACAAGCTGATAAATGTAAAAACTGCTCCCAAGAACGGCAGCAGTCATTCTTTTACTCATATTTTGAAAAATCCATAACATAGCTATAAATCAAGTATACAACCATTGCAAACGCGGTTGAAATAAAGCCCCAGCCCAGCGTAATCTGCTCGATGACCAAATAGTTATTGCAAAGCTGTACAGGGGACCAGATATATAGCCATCCCAGAGCTAAAAATAAGATAGTAAAGAAAATAATGAGAGCATGCTTCCAAAATGAACTTAGCTTTGGCCAGCTGTCCCGCAATGGCACACCGGCCAAAAATGGAAGGGAGATAAATTTAAAGACTTCTACACTCGTAAGCGTCAATGCTTCATCCATTGTCCTTGGCAGAGACCAATACACCATAATGATTGAAAACAGCAATATACCCGGCACTCCGTTTTCATTCCATTTTGAGAAAAATCCCGTGAAGCGATTCTGAAAGAACTTTGCCATGAATATGCCAGAGATCACCAGTAAAGGCATTTGCATATGCATATGGGTAATCATGATGGACTCCAGAAAATCAGCTGCAGGCGGGAGCATCAATCCAAGAAGCAGGAGTAATCCGTAAACTGATGACTTCATCATTCTTTCCCTCCGCTCTCGAGAATCTCCGTCACCCTTTCAGCCGCTGCTTCTATTAAGGTGTAATCCATGACTTCAACTAAGTGTCCTTTTGGATTCACCAGATAAAAGGCAGAGTTATGGGCAAAATTTCCGTATTCATCAGGAATGACTATGACACCAAATCGATCAAGCAAAGATTTAAGCTCCTGCTGTTTCGGTATCCTCGCCATTCTCCACGTTTCCCCGTCACTGCCAAAAGCCTTGCGGTAAGTATCCAATGTTTCCGGAGTATCCCGCTTTGGATCAAAACTAATGCTCAGGAATTGAATATCATGGCCAATATACTCTTCTGGAATCCGTTTATATACTTCAGACATATTAACCTCCAGTTCAGGACAAACAGTACCGCATGAAGTATATAAAAAGGTAATAAACACATACTTCCCTTCAAATTCTGTGAAAGAATAGGTCCTCCCGTTATTATCTTCAAGTGTTACATCCGGGAACTGAGGCTTTTCATCCATTAACTGATTAACCCTGGCTTTTTCAGCAGTGAAAGCCTGAAAGCCATCTGTGCCAATGTAAAAAAGGAGCACGCCAAACACCAGTACAGCCAAGCTGGAAAAAGCCGTTTTATTTTTGGAAACATGATTCATCACTTCCTTTTAAAAGAAAGAGACAGCCCTGCATCCGAGCTATCTCTCTTTCCTTACCAGGTTTTATAAGGAGGTGAACCTGGAGGAGCATTGACAATAAAATCGACCAATGGAATGACATAAGCCATGCCGACAAGGACAATCATACACACAATCCATAATCCCCAGCGCTCTGTCCATCTAGGTGTTGGCGCTTCATCCTCTTCCACTTCCGCAACAGGGAATTCTGTGTTTCCTTTTGGCGCAAAGAACATGAGGTAGAATACAGCATATACCTGCATAAGTACACCGATCATCAGAAGGGTACCACCGATAGCCAGGAAGAACAGATAAGGGTCCCAGCTTAAAGCAGTTGCATTGTCAAAGTATGTTGAATAGGAAGTTCTTCTTGGAGAACCCAGCAGACCCACCCAGTGCATCGCACCGGACATGATGATCATACCGAGCGTCCATATGATCGTTTGTATAACCCCAAGTTTATTAATCTGCGGTGTCAGCATTCTTTTTGATACATAAGGAATAAGCCAGTAGCTGATACCGAAGAACGTCATGACCACAGACATGCCAAGTGTTAAGTGGAAATGACCGACAATCCACATTGTGTTATGAACTACCTGGTTCAATTGGTTTGTGCTTTGTACTATTCCGCCGGCTCCGGCAGGAATAAAAGCAGCCATCGCGATAAATGGCGCGAGGAATCGAACATCTCCCCAAGGAAGTTTCTTATACCAGCCGACAAGACCTCTTCCGCCTTTTTTCTCGCTGTACGCTCAAATACTGCAAACATAGCATAAGCAGTCATTAATGAAGGGAAGCCAATTGCCAAACTCATAAACACGTGCATGTATTTCACAGGTTCAGAAATACCAGGATCAATAATCTGATGATGGAAGCCGCCGGTAATATTCATAATTACAAGTGCAATAACCACAATTCTTGTTAAAAGGTCATTCCACCTACGGCCGCCAATAATCTTCGGCACTATGACATACCAGGCAGAGACCGCTGTTAAATACCAGATGTTTACCAGCGTATGGCCGAACGCCCAGAACAGCGTGCGTGCAACCATGACATTTATTGTCTCCACCCATCCAAAAGCCCAAGGGATAATGGTAAAAACTTCGATGGCTACAGGTATGCTTCCAAAGAATAAGAGAACAAATACACCGGTTGCAAAGAAAGAAAGAATAGGGATATGCTGGCCGGGATTCCTCTTTCGCCAGCTAGCCACATTAATAAAGGCACCAAAGGCGCACATCCATACACCCAATACAATGAAGACTAAACCGATATAGAAAATGGGTGAAGCAGCCATTGGCGGATAGAAGGTATACATAACAGATGCTTCATTCATTAAAATCGGAATCACAGCTAGGACAAATCCGAAAATCTTCATCCAGAAGCCGATCCAAGCCATCTTTCTTACCTTAGGAAGCAGGCCTCCCAGAGTATGAGATAATCCAGCATAAAAGTAACCAATTGTGAAGAAAGCCGACAGTACGACTACCAGCAGCAGACCGTGAGCTGTAAGAACCTGATAATAGTTCAGCCATGCCGGCAATTCCAGCATTCCAGCCCGATTCAGCCCTTGCAATAGTCCAAGTATTCCGCCAAGCAGGATGGCTAAGAAAGCAACAGATAAATATGATTTCGTTATTTTTGCATCCTCCAGGCTAATTCCCATAACTTTATTTGCTTTATCCTTAAATGCTTGTGTTTTTCCTGTTTGCTTAATAACTGTTTCCACTGTTTATCCCCCCTTTATTTCACCGTAATGGTGGTGCTCATCATCTGATGACCCGCGCCGCAGTACTCATTGCAAAGAACCAAATATTCACCTGGCTTATCAAATTTCTGTGTGATCTTTTGTACATAGCCAGGCACAACCATTGCATTTAGGTTCGTGTCAGCGACTTGAAAGCCATGCACAACATCTTTAGATGTCATGATAAAATGAACTGTCGATCCTGCAGGCACTTCAATTTCATTTGGGGTAAAGCTGAATACCTGAAGAATCATAACTACTTCATACTCATTCTCGCCTATCTTCTTAATCCCAGGATTATCGAACGGCGCTGTTTCATCCACTTTTTGAGGATCAATTCGCTCTCCATAGCTTGGCGGCCCCATCTCCAGGGCGAATGTCTGATAGCCCGTAATCAGCATGAATCCAATAATCATTCCAAAGCTTAATATCAGCCATACCTTCTCCGACCGATGCATCATTTTATATCCCCCTATAATCTGGCCATGTACAGGCCATACACAATTAAATAAGTAACAAAGATCCCAAGCCCCACAACTGTAACTGAAAAGAACGTACCCCTTAGAGAGTTATGTTCCTTTGAACTGCTCTGGACCACTTTTCGCGTTTCCACCTTCCATCAGCTCCTTAGCTTTGTTACCTACATCATAGTTGAGAAGGGTTTTCATAAAAGTGAAATGAATCACACTTTTTTCATATATCTTCGCAGGCAAAAATGCTGAAATACTAACAAGAACACAGTAATATCAAGGCTTTCTTCCAATGAATTCTGTACTGGCAAGCATAACGATTCACAAATAATTCACAAAAAGTTAATTCACCTGATTTGTAATGAATCTCAAGCTTTAAAAGATTAATGTAAAGAACATAAGGATTTGAAATTTTAAGTTAGAATTTTGATGAAGTATGTAAACTATCGTCTTAAACTAATCGGCAGGTTAATAAAATTTAAGGAAAACTGGGGGCTATTTTGGATGTTTTGTAATTTTGGCTTTTTCATTAACAGCTGGAGCGTTCTTGAAATATTTTCAGATGATAAAGTTAAGGAACTGAATAATAGAGGAAAAGAGTTGGAAGATAAAACAGAATGAAAATCAGGCGCCCGATACTAAACTAACGAGAGATTGAATTTCGTAGAGAAAAGGTGAAAAATCACGGTATGGATAAACTCCATATGTATTAGTATAATTACCAAATACCTCTAGGGATGGGATTTTAACACAGAAATATAAATCGGTCCAATAACCGTTTTATATTTCTCCAATACAAAAAAACTAACTCCTATTGGAATTAGTTTGAAAATGGTATGTATAATGGTGGGCCTAAATGGACTCGAACCATCGACCTCACGCTTATCAGGCGTGCGCTCTAACCAGCTGAGCTATAGGCCCATATGTTGGAGCGGGTGAAGGGAATCGAACCCTCATCATCAGCTTGGAAGGCTGAGGTTTTACCACTAAACTACACCCGCATATGATTATGGTTTGGAGGCAACACCCGGATTTGAACCGGGGATGGAGGTTTTGCAGACCTCTGCCTTACCACTTGGCTATGCTGCCTTAAAAATGGCTGGGCTAGCAGGATTCGAACCTGCGAGTGACGGAGTCAAAGTCCGGTGCCTTACCGCTTGGCTATAGCCCAATAATATTGCTGTCAAAAAGAATAATGGGGCGATTGATGGGAATCGAACCCACGAGTGTCGGAGCCACAATCCGATGCGTTAACCACTTCGCCACAACCGCCACTATCCTACTGGCAGGGGTAGCAGGAATCGAACCCACATCAAAGGTTTTGGAGACCTTCGTTTTACCATTAAACTATACCCCTATATAAATGGTGGAGGGGGCAGATTCGAACTGCCGAACCCGAAGGAGCGGATTTACAGTCCGCCGCGTTTAGCCACTTCGCTACCCCTCCACGTCTGATAAGACTTAGGAAATGGTGGCTCAGGACGGAATCGAACCGCCGACACAAGGATTTTCAGTCCTTTGCTCTACCGACTGAGCTACTGAGCCACATATTATTTATTTTTTGTAAAAATGGCGGTCCGGACGGGACTCGAACCCGCGACCTCCTGCGTGACAGGCAGGCATTCTAACCAACTGAACTACCGGACCAGATTGCGGGGGCAGGATTTGAACCTGCGACCTTCGGGTTATGAGCCCGACGAGCTACCGGACTGCTCCACCCCGCGATAGTATTATTAATGTGATTATTCTATGCTCACATCTAGCATTTCATCTCGCAGCTTATTCAATGAAGTACCGCCCCGATTTCAGAAAGATTATCCAAGCAGCAACTCAATCGGTGCGCTGAAGTAATTCCTTCGAAGATTATTCGGTCGTGCTCCACCCCGCGATAGTATTATTATATAAAATATGGAGGAGGAAAGGGGATTCGAACCCCTGCGCGGTTTGACCCGCCTGTCGGTTTTCAAGACCGATCCCTTCAGCCGGACTTGGGTATTCCTCCGATATGATACAAAATAAGCATATTGGTAGCGGCGGAGGGGATCGAACCCCCGACCTCACGGGTATGAACCGTACGCTCTAGCCAGCTGAGCTACACCGCCAATGTGACTAAATATTTATGGTGGAGCCTAGCGGGATCGAACCGCTGACCTCCTGCGTGCAAAGCAGGCGCTCTCCCAGCTGAGCTAAGGCCCCATGTAATAAAAGAAGTGTCCCTGGTCGGGAAGACAGGATTCGAACCTGCGACCCCTTGGTCCCAAACCAAGTGCTCTACCAAGCTGAGCTACTCCCCGTAATATGGCGCGCCCGAGAGGAGTCGAACCCCTAACCTTTTGATCCGTAGTCAAACGCTCTATCCAATTGAGCTACGGGCGCAAAATAATGGAGCGGAAGACGGGATTCGAACCCGCGACCCCCACCTTGGCAAGGTGATGTTCTACCACTGAACTACTTCCGCTTAAAATGGTGCGGGTGAAGGGAGTCGAACCCCCACGCCTTGCGGCGCCAGATCCTAAGTCTGGTGCGTCTGCCAATTCCGCCACACCCGCAATATGAAATTAAAATGGTGAGCCATGAAGGACTCGAACCTTCGACCCTCTGATTAAAAGTCAGATGCTCTACCGACTGAGCTAATGGCTCATACTTTTATGAGACTTCCTAAATTCTGATAAGTACAGTCAGATGTTCCAAAGCTAAACCGCTTTGTCACAGATTGCTATTCGGGTGAAGAGTCTCACTGATGCTGCAATCTGCTCTACCGACTGAGCTAATGGCTCATACCTTAAGAGTAGCAAATAGCTTTTTCAAAAGTTATGGTGGAGGATGACGGGATCGAACCGCCGACCCTCTGCTTGTAAGGCAGATGCTCTCCCAGCTGAGCTAATCCTCCAAAATGGTGACCCCTACGGGATTCGAACCCGTGTTACCGCCGTGAAAGGGCGGTGTCTTAACCGCTTGACCAAGGGGCCATATATAATTACCCAATTAGGGTGCCCGGCAGCGTCCTACTCTCACAAGGGGACAGCCCCTAACTACCATCGGCGCTGAGAAGCTTAACTTCCGTGTTCGGTATGGGAACGGGTGTGACCTTCTCGCTATCGCCACCGGACTATTTGGTTGAAGAAACTTCGTTCCCTCAAAACTAGATAATGCATGAAGAAGCATTTGCCGAGTATTCACCAATGACTTGTCTAGCTTCGGCTCCTAACTTCTCGGCCGTTTCGATCCGTCCCTCCAAATCCCAAAACCAGGATTTGAATGGCCGGCTCTCCAACGTCTCTCGAAGTTGAACAGTCGCCTCCGCTTTTCGTTTTGGTTAAGTCCTCGATCGATTAGTATCAGTCAGCTCCACATGTCGCCACGCTTCCACCTCTGACCTATCAACCTGATCATCTTTCAGGGATCTTACTAGCTTGACGCTATGGGAAATCTCATCTCGAGGGGGCTTCATGCTTAGATGCTTTCAGCACTTATCCCTTCCGCACATAGCTACCCAGCGATGCCTTTGGCAAGACAACTGGTACACCAGCGGTGCGTCCATCCCGGTCCTCTCGTACTAAGGACAGCTCCTCTCAAATTTCCTGCGCCCACGACGGATAGGGACCGAACTGTCTCACGACGTTCTGAACCCAGCTCGCGTACCGCTTTAATGGGCGAACAGCCCAACCCTTGGGACCGACTACAGCCCCAGGATGCGATGAGCCGACATCGAGGTGCCAAACCTCCCCGTCGATGTGGACTCTTGGGGGAGATAAGCCTGTTATCCCCGGGGTAGCTTTTATCCGTTGAGCGATGGCCCTTCCATGCGGAACCACCGGATCACTAAGCCCGACTTTCGTCCCTGCTCGACTTGTAGGTCTCGCAGTCAAGCTCCCTTGTGCCTTTACACTCTGCGAATGATTTCCAACCATTCTGAGGGAACCTTTGGGCGCCTCCGTTACTTTTTAGGAGGCGACCGCCCCAGTCAAACTGCCCACCTGACACTGTCTCCCGCCCCGATAAGGGGCGCGGGTTAGAATTTCAATACAGCCAGGGTAGTATCCCACCGACGCCTCCACCGAAGCTGGCGCTCCGGCTTCTCAGGCTCCTACCTATCCTGTACAAGCTGTACCAAAATTCAATATCAGGCTACAGTAAAGCTCCACGGGGTCTTTCCGTCCTGTCGCGGGTAACCTGCATCTTCACAGGTACTATAATTTCACCGAGTCTCTCGTTGAGACAGTGCCCAGATCGTTACGCCTTTCGTGCGGGTCGGAACTTACCCGACAAGGAATTTCGCTACCTTAGGACCGTTATAGTTACGGCCGCCGTTTACTGGGGCTTCGATTCAAAGCTTCGCTTGCGCTAACCTCTCCTCTTAACCTTCCAGCACCGGGCAGGCGTCAGCCCCTATACTTCGCCTTGCGGCTTCGCAGAGACCTGTGTTTTTGCTAAACAGTCGCCTGGGCCTATTCACTGCGGCTCATCAGGGCTATTCACCCTAATGAGCACCCCTTCTCCCGAAGTTACGGGGTCATTTTGCCGAGTTCCTTAACGAGAGTTCTCTCGCTCACCTTAGGATTCTCTCCTCGCCTACCTGTGTCGGTTTGCGGTACGGGCACCTTTTCCCTCGCTAGAGGCTTTTCTTGGCAGTGTGGAATCAGGAACTTCGGTACTAAATTTCCCTCGCCGTCACAGCTCAGCCTGTGTGGTAACGGGATTTGCCTCGTTACCGGCCTAACTGCTTGGACGCGCTAATCCAGCAGCGCGCTTACCCTATCCTCCTGCGTCCCCCCATTGCTCAAACGGTAAAGAGGTGGTACAGGAATATCAACCTGTTGTCCATCGCCTACGCTTTTCAGCCTCGGCTTAGGTCCCGACTAACCCTGAGCGGACGAGCCTTCCTCAGGAAACCTTAGGCATTCGGTGGATGGGATTCTCACCCATCTTTCGCTACTCATACCGGCATTCTCACTTCTAAGCGCTCCACGGGTCCTTGCGATCCCGCTTCAACGCCCTTAGAACGCTCTCCTACCACTGACATCGGAAGATGTCAATCCACAGCTTCGGTGATACGTTTAGCCCCGGTACATTTTCGGCGCGGAGTCACTCGACCAGTGAGCTATTACGCACTCTTTAAATGGTGGCTGCTTCTAAGCCAACATCCTGGTTGTCTAAGCAACTCCACATCCTTTTCCACTTAACGTATACTTTGGGACCTTAGCTGGTGGTCTGGGCTGTTTCCCTCTTGACTACGGATCTTATCACTCGCAGTCTGACTCCCATGGATAAGTCTTTGGCATTCGGAGTTTGTCTGAATTCGGTAACCCGATGGGGGCCCCTAGTCCAAACAGTGCTCTACCTCCAAGACTCTTACTACATGAGGCTAGCCCTAAAGCTATTTCGGAGAGAACCAGCTATCTCCAAGTTCGATTGGAATTTCTCCGCTACCCACACCTCATCCCCGCACTTTTCAACGTGCGTGGGTTCGGGCCTCCATCCAGTGTTACCTGGACTTCACCCTGGACATGGGTAGATCACCTGGTTTCGGGTCTACGACCACATACTCATTCGCCCTATTCAGACTCGCTTTCGCTGCGGCTCCGTCTCATCAACTTAACCTCGCATGTAATCGTAACTCGCCGGTTCATTCTACAAAAGGCACGCTATCACCCATTAACGGGCTCTAACTACTTGTAGGCACACGGTTTCAGGATCTCTTTCACTCCCCTTCCGGGGTGCTTTTCACCTTTCCCTCACGGTACTGGTTCACTATCGGTCACTAGGGAGTATTTAGCCTTGGGAGATGGTCCTCCCTGCTTCCGACGGGATTTCTCGTGTCCCGCCGTACTCAGGATCCACTCTGGAGGGAACGAAGTTTCAACTACAGGGCTTTTACCTTCTCTGGCCGGCCTTTCCAGACCTGTTCATTTACCTCGTTCCTTTGTAACTCCGTGTAGAGTGTCCTACAACCCCAAGAGGCAAGCCTCTTGGTTTGGGCTAATCCCGTTTCGCTCGCCGCTACTCAGGGAATCGCGTTTGCTTTCTCTTCCTCCGGGTACTTAGATGTTTCAGTTCCCCGGGTCTGCCTTCTATACCCTATGTATTCAGGTAAAGATCCTATCCCATTACGGATAGGGGTTTCCCCATTCGGAAATCTCCGGATCAAAGCTTACTTACAGCTCCCCGAAGCATATCGGTGTTAGTACCGTCCTTCATCGGCTCCTAGTGCCAAGGCATTCACCGTGCGCCCTTTCTAACTTAACCTACTTCGGCCGCTGATCGACTGCGGATCTCTGCGTCAGCTCTCTCGCTCCGCTCCTCACGTACTGAAGTACGCTCCGGTGCTCACTCGGTCGCTTCCTTGATCTCCTTGCCGCTCATCGTCCTCATGGTTTGTGCTCTTACTTATTTTCAAAATAAGAGAAAAAACTAAGATGGCGATTACTCGGTTATTGCTTCTTCATTTACATTATCTAGTTTTCAAAGAACGATATCTTGAGAGATTAGTTCCCTCAAAACTAAACAAAAACAGAAAGCGTCACGTTTCATGTAAATATCCTTAGAAAGGAGGTGATCCAGCCGCACCTTCCGATACGGCTACCTTGTTACGACTTCACCCCAATCATCTGTCCCACCTTAGGCGGCTGGCTCCAAAAGGTTACCCCACCGACTTCGGGTGTTACAAACTCTCGTGGTGTGACGGGCGGTGTGTACAAGGCCCGGGAACGTATTCACCGCGGCATGCTGATCCGCGATTACTAGCGATTCCGGCTTCATGCAGGCGAGTTGCAGCCTGCAATCCGAACTGAGAATGGTTTTATGGGATTCGCTTAACCTCGCGGTCTCGCAGCCCTTTGTACCATCCATTGTAGCACGTGTGTAGCCCAGGTCATAAGGGGCATGATGATTTGACGTCATCCCCACCTTCCTCCGGTTTGTCACCGGCAGTCACCTTAGAGTGCCCAACTGAATGCTGGCAACTAAGATCAAGGGTTGCGCTCGTTGCGGGACTTAACCCAACATCTCACGACACGAGCTGACGACAACCATGCACCACCTGTCATCCTGTCCCCCGAAGGGGAACGCCCTATCTCTAGGGTTGTCAGGAGATGTCAAGACCTGGTAAGGTTCTTCGCGTTGCTTCGAATTAAACCACATGCTCCACCGCTTGTGCGGGCCCCCGTCAATTCCTTTGAGTTTCAGCCTTGCGGCCGTACTCCCCAGGCGGAGTGCTTAATGCGTTTGCTGCAGCACTAAAGGGCGGAAACCCTCTAACACTTAGCACTCATCGTTTACGGCGTGGACTACCAGGGTATCTAATCCTGTTTGCTCCCCACGCTTTCGCGCCTCAGCGTCAGTTACAGACCAAAGAGTCGCCTTCGCCACTGGTGTTCCTCCACATCTCTACGCATTTCACCGCTACACGTGGAATTCCACTCTTCTCTTCTGCACTCAAGTTCCCCAGTTTCCAATGACCCTCCCCGGTTGAGCCGGGGGCTTTCACATCAGACTTAAGGAACCGCCTGCGCGCGCTTTACGCCCAATAATTCCGGACAACGCTTGCCACCTACGTATTACCGCGGCTGCTGGCACGTAGTTAGCCGTGGCTTTCTGGTTAGGTACCGTCAAGGCACCGGCAGTTACTCCGGTACTTGTTCTTCCCTAACAACAGAGTTTTACGATCCGAAAACCTTCATCACTCACGCGGCGTTGCTCCGTCAGACTTTCGTCCATTGCGGAAGATTCCCTACTGCTGCCTCCCGTAGGAGTCTGGGCCGTGTCTCAGTCCCAGTGTGGCCGATCACCCTCTCAGGTCGGCTACGCATCGTTGCCTTGGTGAGCCGTTACCTCACCAACTAGCTAATGCGCCGCGGGCCATCTGTAAGTGATAGCCGAAACCATCTTTCAGCTTTCCCTCATGTGAGGGAAAGAATTATCCGGTATTAGCCCCGGTTTCCCGGAGTTATCCCAGTCTTACAGGCAGGTTGCCCACGTGTTACTCACCCGTCCGCCGCTGACTTCAGGGAGCAAGCTCCCATCTGTCCGCTCGACTTGCATGTATTAGGCACGCCGCCAGCGTTCGTCCTGAGCCAGGATCAAACTCTCCATATAAGAGTTGATTAAGCTCATAAGTTGTCTTTTCAAAAAAGACTAAAGAATTAACGTTGACGTTTCTGTTTTGTTTAGTTTTCAAAGAACTAATGTGCTAACTTCTTTCGAAGTGACAACGAAATTAATCTTACCATCTTCACTTTAAGAAGTCAACAATCTTTTTTATTTTTTTCTGTTTGATGTTCAAACAGTTTAAAAGCTTATATTTGCCGCCGATTTGTGAATACCTCTAAGCGACAAAAACTATCTTACAATAATATAGACGCCGAAGTCAATACTTTATAAAAAAATTTGCATGAACAATAAATTTCCCTACACTGCGCACATGCAGCTTCTCTTCTTTATAGAATATAGCTTTTAGCCCAATTTTCAATTATGTTCAGCATTTCAGCGCTCAATGGCTTTGAAAGACTCCCTTTATAAATTGACTTCAGCTTAACTATGGAAGCTTCTTCTTCCTGGTCCCTAAGGAGATGGTTCATCTTCGGCACATTATAGCTCTCAGCCCGGCCATTCACTTTTTCAGCAAAAAGATGCACATGATCAGGATTTACTTGAACATCTTTCTTCCCGGTAATTGCAAGAACTGGACATGTAATCGCGGCCAAATCTTCTTTTATATTATATTGAAAATGCTCTCGTGCCCATTTTGCATTAATCTTTGTAAATCCTTTTTTCATCACCGTCTTCTCCGATCCCATCAATTCATCGAAAACCTTCTTTTGTTTGGAGACAGCAGTTTTATGAACGTTTAAAGCACGAAGAAGAACACCATTAACTCCCTTCATCTCATTAACTTCCTCTTCCAGCAGTCTTGCTTGTAATTCAGAAGCCTTTCTGACATTATCCGCGTTACCGGCAAGCAGGATTATTCCCGCAGCATCTGCCTGCCTATTAATAGGAGGAATTAAGGAGCATCCTTCGCTATGACCCAGCAGGAAGATTCTTTCAGGATTGATTTCCGGCAGCTCTCGTGCCGCCTTCACGGCGGCTATCCCATCATTAACTAAATCCCACATTCCTGTTTCATAAAAATCACCGCCGCTTATTCCTGCTCCCCGCTTATCATATCTGAGAACTGCCACCCCAATGGAAGCAAAAAACTCAGCAAGCAACTTATAAGCATTCATCTGCATAACCTTTGCATTGCCATCCCGGTCAACTGGACCTGAGCCATGAAATATAACAACAAGAGGAAATTTCCCTTCTGACTTCTTCGGAAGGCTCACTGTTCCCTTGAGGTTTACATCTGTTTTAAAATCAATCTCACGTTCTTTCATTATCAGCACCCCTATGCAGCGACTTTACATATAAGACGCTTACTAATATATAACGTTCAGTTTTTTATTAAATTTTTTAAGGCAATACTAATTGCAAATCTTATTTGCAATAGAAAGGGGTGAATTCATGCCAAAGAAAGCAGCTGCAGAAGGCAGAGATGATGAGAGCAAAAAAGATACTGCAGAATCATCAAGTGCAAATGAAAAAAGTGAAAATGAGGTCAGCAAGCTGAATCGAATGTTAGCTGCTGTATTGAATTATCTGTCGGATGATGAGGTGGAAGAAATCGATATCGAGTATTTGCTTGCAAATACGGAAGGCCTTCGGGAATGGTGGGACCAATACAGGGAAACTAATAAGAAACAAATCGAGGAAGAAATAAAGAAATCACTTGGCTCATTATCGCTTGAGGAGCTTGAGAGCATCCGCGAACAAATAAAGAGTAAATAGCTCCGCCACATAAAAAAGACTCGTTTGCCTTAAGCATACGAGTCCTTGTTTTTTATTGTTCTACAAGCTCTCCGCCTGTTAATTCAATATGTCCTTCCCCCAATTGCACATTGCATCCAGGATTGGGCGAAGTGACCATCCATAATCTGTTAATGAATAGACAACCTTAGGAGGAACTTGATCAAAA
The DNA here is from genome assembly GCF_023516215.1 of Cytobacillus pseudoceanisediminis. NCBI lineage: Bacteria > Bacillati > Bacillota > Bacilli > Caryophanales > Bacillaceae > Cytobacillus > Cytobacillus pseudoceanisediminis. The sequence goes on from NZ_CP097349.1 coordinate 3,675,278, forward strand.
ACAGCACGGTTTACAACGCCATCCGCTTCAAGTTCGCGCAGCTGCTGAGTCAGCATTTTTTGTGTAATCCCAGGCATAAGCCGCTTAAGCTCGCTAGTACGCTTTTCACCTTTAATTAAATGACACATGATTACAACTTTCCACTTCCCGCCAATCACATCTAATGTAGCTTCTACCGGAATATTGTAAGCCAACTTCCTTCCCCCTCTGTTTGGTAGGCACTAAAAAGTACCTACATTACTTTAAAGTGCGTACTATTCATTTCGAATCATGCCATCCATAATAGCATAGGGAAGCATAAAACAAAATGGTGAAATTGACCATAGGTTACTTTTTAGTACCTGCATTACTTTAAAGTACGTACTGTTCACCATGTTTGGCATGCTCCATAATATCTTTCATCAAGACTGTATGGCCAAGGCGCCTGGCTATAATGTCTTTGCTCCATCCCATACTTTAAATATAAGGAGGATTCATTGCCAATGAGTTCTATTGCTATAAATGCACAAAAAGAAAAAGGCGGCACTCCTGCCCTGCTTGCACTCGCAATCAGTGCATTCGGTATTGGCACCACAGAGTTTGTGCCTGTTGGGCTGCTGTCGACCATTTCAGGTGATTTAGGAATTTCCATTACATTAGCAGGTTTATTGATTTCGGGCTATGCCATGGGAGTTGCCATTGGAGCACCTGTACTAACTGCTTTGACAAGTAAAATGAACAGAAAGTTTCTTCTCATGTCATTAATGGTTTTGTTTATCATCGGAAATTCTGTCGCAGCCCTGTCTACCTCTTTTTCCCTTTTGCTGGCTGCACGTTTCATTACAGCATTTTCACACGGAATCTTTTTCTCAATAGGCTCGACCATAGCCGCTGATTTAGTTCCAGAGAACAAACGCGCCAGTGCGATAGCCTTTATGTTCACTGGTTTGACTGTTGCAACCGTGACAGGTGTACCGCTCGGAACGTTTATCGGGCAGACATTTGGCTGGAGAGCCACATTTTTGGGAGTTGCACTGCTTGGGGTAATTGGAATTATCGCCAGTGCCATACTTGTTCCCAAAAACCTTAAGCAAGCACCAGCTTCTAAGTTTAGTGAACAGCTGAAAATTCTAAGCAGCGGAAAACTGCTTTTAGCTTTTAGCATTACCGCATTGGGATACGGCGGAACATTCGTTGCTTTTACCTACCTGACTCCGCTTCTCGAAGATGTAACAGGGTTTAGCCCAAAATGGGTCAGTATCATTCTGCTCGCTTACGGAGTGGCCGTGGCAATAGGCAATGTTCTTGGCGGAAAAGCTTCAGACAGGGATCCATTAAAAGCATTGTTTTGGATGTTCGCTCTGCAAGCCTTTATTCTTGTCCTGCTTACCTTTGCAGCACCTTTTAAAATTCTTGGTCTTGCTGCTATTTTCCTAATGGGCTTATTTGCTTTCATGAATGTGCCCGGCCTTCAAATTCTCGTGGTGAACCTGGCAGAGAAATATGTTCCTTCTGCTGTCAATGTTGCTTCTGCATTAAATATCGCTGCCTTTAACATCGGAATTGCTATCGGCTCATTTGCAGGCGGACTGATCGTCGACTCGATTGGCTTAATTCACACACCGTGGATAGGCGGAGTAATGGTGCTTGGGGCCGTATTTCTGACGGGATGGCTAAAAAAACTTGAGAAACAAAACAAACAAACTAACTAATTAAGGAGTGTCTTATATGAATAATCTATCTTTATCAAGTACTGCAGCACTTGCAAACGGAGTTAAAATGCCCATGGTTGGCCTTGGCGTATTTAAAGTAGAAAAGGAAGAAGAACTAATAACCGCTGTAAAAGCGGCAATTGAAATTGGATATAGAAGCATCGACACAGCATCCATCTATGGCAACGAGGAATGGGTGGGAGAAGCCATCCGCCAGTCTGGCATTAATAGAGAGGAACTCTTTATCACTTCAAAAGTCTGGAATTCCGACCAGGGCTATGAAGCAACACTTAAGGCGTTTAACACCTCATTGGAGAAAATGGGACTTGAATATCTTGACCTTTATTTGATCCATTGGCCTGTTGAGGAAATACACAGAAACTTGGAGAGCATTGGAAGACTTATATAAAGAAGGTAAAATCAAAACGATTGGCGTCAGCAACTTTCAGATCCGCCATTTAGAAAATCTATTGAAAACAGCTGAGATCAAACCAATGATTAATCAAATTGAATTGCACCCTAAATTTGCTCAAACTGAACTCCGCGCCTTTGCCGCCAAACATGATATGCACATTGAAGCGTGGGCTCCACTAATGCAGGGCGGATTATTTGAAAATGAGATCCTTAAGGAACTGGCTGAAAAACATGGAAAATCCATTGCACAAATTGTCCTAAGGTGGCACCTGCAAAACAGCATTATTGTCATCCCTAAGTCAACAAAGCCTCATCGCATCAAAGAAAATGCAGATTTATTCGATTTTGAACTATCTCAGCAGGACATGGAATTGATTGATTCTTTAGATGAACATTTACGCGTTGGACCAGATCCTGACAACTTTGATTTCTAAATAAAAGAGGCGAGGAGCAGCAGACTCCTCGTCTTTTCTTATTTGTTTAACGAATTTTCTGCCTTAAAAGCGGCAATGTAATCTCTATTAAAGTACCTTCACCAATCTTGCTTTTATATACGATGCTGCCATGATGCTGCTTAATGATTTTATGGCAAATCATAAGTCCCAGACCAGTCCCTTTTTCTTTTAGTGTATAAAAAGGTTCTCCCAGTCTCGGCAGAAATTCGTCAGGTATTCCGCATCCCTGATCCTGAAAGGAGACAATACATTCCCCTTCATTATTATCCTTGAGGGAAATCTCAATATCCCCTCCTTTTTCCATAGCCTCCATGGCGTTTTTTAAGATATTCAAAAAAACCTGCTTGATTTGATTTTTTTCACATGATATCAAAAAGTCACCATCTGCAAAATTCAGCTTGAACTGGATACCGTTCATATTTGCCTGGGGGATAATAACTCGACTGTATTCTCTATAATATCCGTTAACTTAGCCGTGTCCATTTGAATGGCCTGCGGTTTTCCAAGCGAAAGCATTTCAGTGGTGATATTTTCAATGCGCTCCAGTTCGCTAAGCAGCAATGCATTAATTTGGCTATTGCCGCTCTTATAAAGCTGCAGAAACCCTTTGATGGTTGTAAGCGGGTTTCTGATTTCATGGGCAACCCCGGCTGCAAGCTCCCCGACAATCGATAGTTTCTCAGACTGCAAAAGAAATTCCTCTGCTTTTTTCGCTCAGAAATATCTCTGCTAATCATGACAACATGCTCGATAACACCATTTTCACCCTCAACCGGCATACACCGTGACTCAAATTCAATCCAATGGCCTCCTCTGTGTTTTAGGCGGAACTCCATTGCCATACGCTCATTATTTTCGAATATCCTTTGCATGCCTGCCTGAAAATACTCCGCTTCATCTGGATGAATAACAAAATCAACTTCCATATTTTGCAATTCTGCTACTTCATATCCTAATACAAGCTCATGAGACGGAGATAAATAACTTAAACTGCGATCCCTGTCCATAACTGCGATTAGGTCTGATGTATTTTCAGCGATTAGCCGGTATTTAGATTCACTTTCTTCCAGCGTCTTTTCCATCCGCTTTTTTCTGTGATGATTCGAATCAATCGTTCATAGGATTCAATCAGCAAACTCCCAACAATGACACCAAGCCCCACAAACAGAATATATTGCAGGTGAAAAATCGGGCTGTCCCTAAAAACATTAAAAATTATCGGTACCGTTATAATATAAATGGCACAATACACACCATATAATATGGCCGTTTTTCTAACTGCCTTATGTTGGCGGCAATATTTATGTATGACTGTAAAAGCAATCAAAATAAGCAATAACCCTATTATGGCAGGCAGCCAATTCTCACTGATTGCAAGCCTTGTGACAAGAGCAATAATTGCGGTAATAATCCCTGCCCCTGGCCCTAAATAGGAAAATACCAAAATCAGAATGGCATAACGAATATCATAGGAATAACCCTGCTCGTTAAAAGATAACCCCACAAGAATGACAGAAATAATTCCTGCATAAATGCCGCCCAAAAGATGCAGGTCCTTGAGCGGTTTATGACTGATAAACGAGCGGAGAATTAAAGGCACACTGACCAATAATGAAAAAATAGAGAGATTGACAATGTAGTCTAATAGTATCAAGGAGGCTCCCACCTATTTTGAGAAATTCTTAATATTCTTTCTTTATCATAAACCAGAGATGGTGACCTTTCCACTACTATTTTAGTACCCCCAAAAGGATATTTTAAAAGGCCAATCCTGAAAGGATAGGCCTTTTTCGTTACACTTTCTTCACAAACTCCGACTTAAGCTTCATGGCGCCAAAGCCATCGATCTTACATTCAATATCATGATCCCCATCCACGATGCGAATGTTTTTAACCTTGGTTCCAATCTTAATAACAGAAGAAGTGCCTTTCACTTTAAGATCTTTAATGACTGATACCGTATCTCCATCAGTAAGTACATTTCCATTAGAATCCTTAATCAACTTTTCGTCCTCGAAACTATTGATTTCGGATTCAGCTGTCCACTCATGTGCACATACCGGACATACAAAGAGCATCCCGTCCTCGTACGTATACTCTGAACTGCATTTCGGGCAATTAGGCAAGCTAGACATTTCGTTTTCCTCCATTGTTCAGCATTTTTTTCCTTTTAGCCATGAATACGAATATCATGACAGCCGCTATAATAATGAATGCTATAACAGTATATAAGATATATGTTGAATCTTCATTCACGTCCTGAGGAATAAACCGATTGGCAATGGATCCCGCAGACAAAAAAACGGGTAATATAATCGTAAACCATGTTTTTGTATAAATAGCAGATACGATAAATATGACCGCACAAATTGCCACAATAACATTATTCTGATAGGGTGTTGCAGTAAAAATCGGTTCAAATCCCTGTTTCTGATTCCATAGTAAAATTAAGACCATTGAGCCTGTAACAGCCATGCTGGTTACTAAAAGAAGAACCGCTCCCCACTTGGAATGAAGAAATTTAGGAAGCACTCTGAAAATCAGAAGACCATAAGCTCCGACTGCAATTACTCCTGTGATAACAGCGATCCAAAGTGTACCTTTGGATAATGAGAATTTCCCTTCAATTGCAGGACCAATGCTGATATAAGCACCCAGCAAAAGGACCATCAGCGGCACCAGCCCCGCAATCTGACGGTAATCGGTACTCATTGATTCCCCGATGCTTTTCATATATTGCTTTGGGCTATCCCCGATAATATGAGACACATCTTTCCCATCGGCTTCAGCTTCCATTAAATGCACTTCAAGCTCTTCTGTTATTTCATTTATTTCATCATCGTTTTTTCCTTTTGACATCAGGTAAAAACGAAGCTCTGACAAAAACTGTTCAGACTCCTTTGAGACCATTCTTCATATCCCCCTTTTTATTTAATACATTGTCAACAGATGAACTTACCTGTTCCCAGCGCCCGATAAATAACTCCAGCTCCTGCTCGCCTTTTTCAGTTAATGTGTAATATTTTCGTTTAGGTCCAGCTGTTGACTTTCGCAAAGTAGCACTGATCAGTCCTTCTTTTTGCATACGCAGAAGCAGCGGATAAATAGTGCCTTCGCTCAATGAGTGAAATCCATATGACTCCAATTTCGCCGCCAATTCATACCCATAAATCTCCCCTTCTTTAATTATGGCTAATAAACAACCGTCCAGAATTCCTTTTAACATTTGCGTGGTATCTGACATTGACCTTACTCCCTCCACTACCTTGTATTACAAGATAATAACCTGCAGTTAACTACCTTGCAATACAAGATATACTCTTACTATACCTCTCACTATATTGTAATGCAAGGTATTCTTGTAAAAACCAGGTAATTTTTTACTCTAATCAATCAAACGTTTGATTGAACTATTTTTACTGCCATATCGATTGTTTTTACCCAAAGAGGGAATAATAAGTGAATGTGGACCAGCACCTGATCATCGGCCGCCGTTTTTAAACACATTCTCAATTATAAACTTAAATCTCATATTAGTTGAGATTGATTGAGGCAAAAAAAGGGTATTCAAAATAAGGAAGAGTTATACTGTAATTAAGGAGCTTAAGGCTGCTTTAAAAGTTCCATGCCGTACTGATTTCACCCTAAAAAAAGCGCAATTAAACATCGGAGTCTTATCTTGCCACTTAAAGTTTTCGCCCTTCAGCCGAAAAGGAGCAAATTTTCACAGCTTATCCCTTGACAAAAAATATATCGTATATGATAATTATTACCGAATTAGAATTATTATTAAATAGTTCGCTATTTAATTAATAATCATATCACTCAACCATTTAAGGAGGAATTTTATCATGGCATTAATCGGTTCAGAAGTACTACCATTTGCAGCAAAAGCTTACCATAACGGTGATTTCATCGATGTTACTGAAGAAAACTTCAAAGGAAAGTGGAGCGTAGTATGCTTCTACCCAGCAGACTTCACATTCGTATGTCCTACTGAATTAGAAGATCTTCAAAATGAATATGCAACTTTAAAAGATATGGGAGCAGAAGTTTATTCTGTATCAACTGATACTCACTTCACTCATAAAGCATGGCACGATAACTCAGAAACAATCAACAAGATTGAATACGTTATGATTGGTGACCCTAACCAAAGAATTTCCCGCAACTTCGAAGTTCTGAACGAAGAAGATGGATTGGCTGAACGCGGAACATTCATCATCGATCCAGATGGCATCATCCAAACTGTTGAAATCAACGCTGGCGGAATTGGCCGTGACGCAAGCCAGGTTGTAAGCAAGCTTAAAGCAGCTCAATATGTACGCAACAACCCAGGTGAAGTTTGCCCGGCTAAGTGGAAAGAAGGATCTGAAACACTTAAGCCAAGCCTTGATCTAGTAGGTAAAATCTAAGGAGCACGATAATCATGTTACTTGATGCAGATATAAAAGCACAATTAGCTCAATATCTTCAGATGATGGAGGGCGACATCCTTCTAAAAGTCAGCGCTGGATCAGATAAAGTATCCAGCGACATGCTGGCTTTAGTAGATGAGCTAGCCAATATGTCCTCCCGCATTAAAGTTGAGCGCACTGAATTACAAAGGACGCCAAGCTTTAGTGTAAATCGTCCAGGTGAAGATACTGGCATTACCTTTGCCGGCATTCCTCTTGGACATGAATTTACTTCCTTAGTGCTTGCTCTGCTTCAAGTTAGCGGTAGGGCACCTAAGGTTGACCAGAAAGTCATCGACCAGGTGAAGAAGATTGAGGGCGAATATCGTTTTGAAACTTATGTCAGCTTAAGCTGCCACAACTGCCCTGATGTAGTACAGGCTCTTAACGTCATGAGTGTTCTTAACCCTAATATTTCACACACAATGATCGATGGTGCTTCTTACAAAGAAGAAGTAGATGCTAAAGAAATCATGGCAGTGCCGACAGTTCTTCTAAATGGCGAACCATTCGGCAGCGGCCGTATGTCCCTTGAAGAAATTCTGGCGAAAATGGGAACAGGCCCTGACGCATCAGAGTTTGCAGATAAGGATCCTTATGATGTGCTTGTCATTGGCGGCGGCCCTGCGGGATCAAGCGCGGCAATCTATGCTGCACGCAAAGGCATCCGCACCGGCATCGTTGCTGAACGCTTTGGCGGCCAGGTAATGGATACTTTAGGCATCGAAAACTTTATTAGTGTGAAGCATACAGAAGGCCCTAAACTTGTTGCAAGCCTTGAGGAACATGTGAAAGATTATGGCATCGATGTCATGAATCTGCAGCGTGCAAAGAGACTTGAAAAGAAGGACCTTGTTGAAATTGAACTTGAAAATGGTGCTGTACTGAAAAGTAAATCAGTCATCCTTTCAACTGGTGCACGCTGGAGAAATGTCAACGTGCCAGGTGAAGCAGAGTTCAAAAACAAAGGGGTTGCTTACTGCCCTCACTGTGATGGCCCATTATTTGAAGGCAAAGACGTAGCTGTTATCGGCGGAGGCAACTCCGGTGTTGAAGCAGCCATTGACCTTGCAGGGATTGTTAACCATGTAACGGTTATCGAATTCAATCCTGAATTGAAAGCAGATGCCGTTCTGCAGGAACGTCTGAACAGCCTTCCAAACGTAACGGTTGTCACAAATGCTCAGACAACTGAAATTACCGGAACTGATAAAGTAAACGGTATTTCATACATGGATCGTGAGACAGAAAAACAACACCATGTTGAACTGCAAGGTGTATTCGTCCAAATCGGCCTGGTTCCTAACACAGATTGGTTAGGCGACCAGATCGAGCGTACTCGCTTCGGCGAAATCGTCGTGGACAAGCACGGTGCCACAAACATCCCTGGTGTATTTGCTGCAGGAGACTGTACAGACAGTGCCTACAAGCAAATCATCATCTCCATGGGATCTGGTGCAACGGCAGCTTTGGGTGCGTTTGACTATCTGATCCGTAATTAATTTTTAACCTAAAACCGCTTACTGCCTTTGGCAGGAAGCGGTTTTTTATTGAGCACCATGGAATTTGGTTCAGACTCATTCTTTCTTAGTTCCCCTTCCCCTGTCCGAATGAGCACTGAGTTCGGACTCACCAACTCGGTTTTCTTCTTCTCCTGTCCGAATAAGCACTGAGTTCGGACTCACTAGCACGGTTTTCTTCTTCTCCTGTCCGAATGAGCACTATGTTCGGACTCACTAGCTCGGTTTTCTTCTTCCCCTGTCCGAATAAGCACTGAGTTCGGACTCACCAACTCGGTTTTCTTCTTCTCCTGTCCGAATGAACAACACTAAGTTGAAAAGCACCGCCTATAACAACTTCCACCTTTTCAATCAAATGTTTGATTGAAATAGAAAAAGAGCACAGACATAGCCTGTGCCCTTCCATTCTATCAGTGTACCAATGAGCCTTCTTTATATTTCTTCTCAAGTGTTGGCCAATACTCCTTGTTGGCTTCAATCAGATCATCTAAAATCTTTTTAGCAACAATGGCAGATGGAATTGTCTTGTTAAGCGTGAATGCCTGTAATGCTTTTTCATAAGACCCCTCTGTTATGGCTTCCACCAAAATTTTTTCGGATGCCAATTGCTGTTCAATCATGGCTTTGTGGAAATATGGAATTTTCCCGACATACTCAGGAACAGGTCCTTTATTGGTAATAAGTGCAGGCACTTCGATCATGGCATCTGCCGGCAGGTTAGGAATTGTTCTATTGTTTTCTACCATTACAAGATATCGTTTTGCCAGATTCTGTGCAATGGATACAGTAACATCTACAATAAAAATTCCGTGTACACCAACATGAAACGCATCATCCAGGATGCCAGTCTCTTCAAATTTTCTAATTGTTTCAAACAAAGACTTTTCTCTTCCTTCCATAACCTCATTGGCACGGGTATGCTCTTTATTTGAATTCTCCACAATATAATCCGGCAACAGGTAATACTGCAGGTATGGATTAGGAATATAATCCGGGAAGAAATCCATGATCGGCTTAATATTTTTAAATGTCTTAATCCAGGAAGAATCAGCATGGCGATAATCAATTTTAGAGATGTCCTCTGTCAGCAGTCCCCATTTGCTGATATGCTCACGAAGCTCCGGAAGGCGGTCTTCTCCGTCCACTTCTACTTTGGTGAACCAGCCAAAGTGATTTAATCCAAAGTAATCTACCACAAGGTCTTCTCTCTCCACTCCAAGGATGCCCGCCATGTTGCGCATCGTTGCTACAGGCATATCGCAGATGTTAATAACCTTTGCATTAGGGCGCAGCTTCCGCACACCTTCTGCTACGATTGAAGCAGGATTTGAATAGTTGACAATCCAGCACGATTCCTTCGCATATTTTTCTACATAATCAATAAGTTCCACCATAGGGAAAATCGTTCTTAAACCATATGCCAATCCGCCAGGCCCGCACGTTTCCTGACCTACTACATTATGTGACAGAGGTATTTTCTCATCAAGCTCCCTCATCGCATATTTGCCGACACGCATTTGCGCAAATACAAAGTCTGCATCTTCAAATGCTGTTTCCGGATCAGTTGTCTCGGTTATTTTAATAGAATCTGTATATTCTGCAATAACCGCTTTAGCTGCGACTGCTACTTTCGATTGGCGCTCTCCATCAATATCGTAAAATCTAATCTCGGATAATGGCAAATCTTCTAATCTATCCATTAAGCTTCTCACAATTCCTGGTGTATACGTGCTTCCGCCGCCCGCAATCGCTAATTTATACATTTTCATAATTTAGTCCTCCCAGTTTTTGATCAACTTGATCTCGAACAGACTTTACGTTCAGACCATATACAACTTGAACATTGTTGCCTGACTTGATGACTCCTTTTGATCCAGTTTCTTTTAACAGCTGTTCATCTACTGCATTTGGATCCTTTAAAACAAGTCTTAATCTTGTATAACAATTATCTACATTTTCAATATTTCCGCTTCCGCCAAGTGCAGTTACAATCGTTTCACCTAGAGGAGACCCTGCTGCTGCATTCCCTTTTGTCTGAACTTCTGCTGGCTGGACAGTTTCCTCTGTACCTTCTTCACGGCCAGGTGTTTTCAGGTTTAATTTCAGGATCAGGAATCTGAAGATGATAAAATAGGCAGCAAACATAATCAGACCTACGACAATGAACATAGGCCAATTGGACTTTTCTGTACCAAGCGGCAAATTATAAAGCAGGAAATCAATAACGCCATTCGCGCCGATTGCATGAACACCAAAGACATTTAAGAGCATCATTCCTGTACCAGCCAGAACTGCATGGATAAAAAACAGGATTGGAGCAGTAAATAGGAACGCGAATTCAATTGGCTCCGTTACCCCAAGCAGGAATGAAGTGACGGCTGCCGGCAGGAGAATCGCTTTTGCCATCGCTTTTTTATTTTTATCAGCCGTAACGTACATAGCTAAAGCTGCACCAATTAATCCGAACATCTTTGCCAGGCCGCGTGCATCCCAGTTTACTGTGCTGCTTAATACAGCCACACTTGGGTCAGCCATTTCAGCAAAATAAATATTCCTTGCCCCATGGACAACTTCTCCTGCAACAGTTGTCATTCCGCCCAGTTCTGTATATAAGAACGGTGTATAAATAAGGTGATGTAGTCCTGTCGGAATCAGGATTCTTTCCAGGAAGCCATAGATAAGGAAACCAAAGTCCCCTAAGCTTCGGATACCATTAGCCAGCGCTGTAATTCCATTTTGAACAATCGGCCAAAACTCGGCTGCAAGCGCCCCTAGAACCATTGCACTTGGTATTGCTAAAATAGCTACAAAACGATGACCTGAATAGATGGAAAAAACACCTTTGAATTCTGTATCGCAATATTTATTATGAAGAACACCAACTAAAGCTCCGATTAAAATACCTGCAAACACACCCATCTCTAAAACTTGAACATTCAATACCATTGCCTGTCCGGAAATCTGCATCTCCTCTGCAGGAACTAAACGCTCTGAAAGATTCAGGACCTGATGCATCGCATTAATAAAAATGACAAAGGTTACTAGACCTGTTAATGCTGCATAACCTTTATCTTTCTTTGCTAACCCGATCGGAATGCCGACTGCAAAGATCAATGCGAGATTCTGAAGTATCGAAACTGCCGAAGAAGAGATAAACTTTCCGATATTTTGTATTATCGGATTTTCAAGAAGCGGGACGTACTGTGCCAGGTTCCCGTTTCCAAACACATTGCCAAACGCAATGAAAAGACCAATGATCGGCAATATTAAAATCGGGGCAAACAAGGATTTTCCAAATAGCTGGAGACCATTCACCACTTGTTTCATAGATGTCTTCCTTTCTAAATAAAAGTAAACGCTATCATTTCACATCCACAGTATAGCTTGGATTATTAGCGGAAGGAATGGGAATGAAGGAATCTGTACAATGTCACTAAATAAAGTAACATGTTACAGGGCTTAATACTCTTTGATAATCCCCTTTTTAATCGCTAAAATCAGGATAATATCAATGAACATAAACATATTAGACTCAAACGATGTGATCTCAAATTCACGCTGGGATTCAATTGTCGGATCGAGAATAGTAAACACAATATCGGCCAATTTCGCTGTCGTGCTTTTATCATTTCCTGTGAACAGGACGGTCTTTAACCCCTTTTCCTTAGCAATTTGGACTTTTTCAATTACCTTGCTTGTCTCTCCAGATCGCGAAAAGACAATCATCAGCCGATACTTCTGGATATTATTAAAGAAAATCGCCCTGCTGTCACTAGTCGATGTATTTGAAACATAATACCCGAAAAGCTCCAATTTCTTAGCAAGATAATTGGAGAACAGCGTAGAAAAGCCTGCTCCATAAAAATAAATCATCTTATGCTTTTCAATTTCATTTAAAAATTCCTGGATGCTTTCCTCATCTATGTAATCAAATGTAGTTCTGATATTTTTTATAAATTCATTGATGCTCGCTTCCAATGGACGATGGATCTCTTCTACTGATTCAGCATCTGAACTATGCACCTTCTTCACTTTCAGACCAAGATTATATACAAACTCACTGTATCCGCTAAACCCCAGCTTTTTACACAAACGAATGATGGATGTAGTTGAAACAAACAGCTCATCCGCTGCTTTCCGTATACTTAAATGCTGGTCATCTATCTTGCTTTTAATTAAAAAAGAAAGAATCTCTTTCTCTGACTGATTCAAGTCTTTATCAATTGTATAATCTAAATATATCTTCTCTGCATTATCCATTGATTCATCCTCTTTACATCTCATTTTTCTTATTATGACCGGCTGGTTCTATTTACATTGCTTCTATTATTAATATCCTACTATTATATAGGCGACATCAAAAGAATTTACCTTTCTACAGCAAAAAAGGAATGCCGCATTAAAGCAGCTTTCCTTTTAACTTTAATTCACCGCCATCCTCCCCAGCGGCCCATTTTCATCAATAATATCCTGCAGTGCATAAACGGAAATCGGAAACATCGGGAATCCATAAGCATAAGGCGTTATTTCATACAGCTGGAAATAGATGATCAGTGCTTTATCCGCTATATAAAAGTCCTGATCTGGCCTGATTGCTTTAAAGTCTACTAAGAGCGGTATATCACGCTCCTTGATTTGCACCTTAATCAGCTCGGATATTCTTTTTACATAGTCACTTCCCGGCTTGAATAAATCCTTAAGCTCCACCTGCCTTCTCTTCTGAAGGTCAAATGTCAGCGATTTTATAACTGTCATTCCATGGGCAGCATGATAGTGATATACATAATTGTTCAAGGACAAACTCAGTACATCACGCTGATTATTTTTAATCTCATAGTATCCATACAAATCAACCACGGTTGTATCCATATTGCCTGTCTGCTCGTTAATGATCTGCTGGTTTTGTCGGACAATTGTACTGTTAATAAATTGCTGCAGCTGCTTATTTTGCATTCCTTTCACACGGGGATAATAAACCACTTTAGTCGGCCCGCTGCTGATTGTCACCGTTTTGATGCCTACTGGAAAGTTGATTGCCACGGCTATCCATCCTTTTTGGGTTTTTAACATTCTATTCATCGGATAGGCGTTAAGGTGCATAACAGGTAATGGAAGTTTCAATGGTATATAATGATATCGATATATAAGAGACAGGAGCACACAAAGTGGATAAAAAGCAAACCAGCCTAAAACCATTCATTTCACTCATACTATCGACAAAAATACCAAAGGCTGCCCTCATCATTGGTTTAACAGCCAGCATTTTAACAACCTTGACTGGCCTTCTCGTACCGCTGCTGACCAAAAATCTGGTGGACGGTTTTTCTGTTGAATCTTTAAGCGTTCCGCTCATGATCGGAATTGGTGCAGCCTTTATCGTCCAGGCCATCATCAGCGGGATCTCCATCTACCTGCTCAGCTATGTCGGCCAAAAAGTGGTGGCCCGGCTTCGGGACCGGATGTGGATGAAGCTCATACGGCTGCCGGTCAGTTATTTTGACAAGCAATCCAGCGGCCAGACTGTCAGCCGTGTAGTTAATGATACCAGCATTGTCAGGGAGCTGATTACCAATCACTTTCCGCAATTTATTACCGGTATTATCAGTATTATCGGTGCAATTATTATCCTGCTTGTGATGGACTGGAAAATGACACTGCTGATGCTTACTTCTGTTCCTATTACACTGGCAATTATGATTCCACTTGGCCGAAAGATGGCCAAAATATCCCGTGGCCTTCAAGATGAAACTGCTATCTTTACCGGAAACATTACCCAAACACTCGGTGAAATCCGCTTAATGAAGTCTTCTACTGCAGAGCAAAATGAAGAAGAAAAGGGATTGGATGGGATCGACAAACTGCTTGGCTACGGCTTGCGGGAAGCCCGCATTTTTGCGATGATTGGTCCCACTATGTACCTGATCATGATGGTTGTTATTGTCATGATCATCGCCTATGGAGGCATGCGGGTGGCTAGCGGAACGATGTCAACGGGTTCTCTTGTAGCCTTTTTGCTGTATTTGTTCCAGATTATTATGCCAATTACCTCATTTGCGATGTTTTTTACTCAGCTGCAAAAAGCAATAGGCGCAACAGAACGGATCATTGATATTTTAGAGGAGCCTTTGGAAGACGGACAAGACGGCATCGAAATGGATATCAGCAGCAAGCCGATTACAATCAACAATGTCTCCTTCTCCTATAGCGCAGAAGAGAGTGTTCTGGAAAATATCTCTCTTGAAGCCCAGCCAGGTCAGATGATTGCACTGGCGGGTCCAAGCGGAAGCGGAAAAACAACCCTGTTTGGTTTGCTTGAACGATTTTACGAACCAGCTGCTGGTGAAATCAAAATTGGCGATACACCCATCCAGCAGATATCCCTTAAATCCTGGCGCAGCCAGATCGGCTATGTTTCACAGGAAAGCGCCATGATGGCAGGTACAATCCGTGAAAATTTATGCTATGGACTCGAAGATTCCAAAAGCATTGCGGATGAGAAGTTATGGGAAGTGGCGAAAATGGCATACGCCGATCAATTCATTGCCGACTTTCCGAAAGGGCTTGATACAGAAGTTGGTGAGCGGGGTGTGAAGCTATCCGGGGGACAAAGGCAGCGTATTGCTATAGCACGGGCTTTCCTGCGCGACCCTAAAATATTGATGATGGACGAAGCCACTGCCAGTCTGGACAGCCAATCTGAAGGTATCGTCCAGCAGGCCCTTACCCGCTTAATGGAAGGCCGGACAACTTTCGTCATCGCACACCGCCTTTCCACAATTGTCGACGCAGACCAAATTATTTTCATCGAAAAAGGCCAGGTCACAGGCATTGGCACACATTCCGAATTGACTCAATCACATGATCTATACCGTGAATTTGCCGAGCAGCAGCTTGCATAAGAAGTAGCCAGTCTATCAAAGACTGGCCATTTTACTGCAGATTTTGATTCCAGACCCCTCTTAAAACCGAAAACCTGTGATAAAATGTGACAAATTATCCATATAAACAAGAAGGTGAATTCCTTATAATGGAATTAAGATCTCAGTTAGTCATGCCAATCCAAAAGGAGGCTGAAGACTATGTCAATAGATCACACACTTAACATGCTTGAAACATTGAAATATTATTGTGACTCTGAAATCACTCAGACCTTTTCAAATGACAAGCAGCAGGTTTTATCTGTATGTTATTTGAAAAACAATCATTCTTTTGAAATTACCTACACAGAAACTAATATAAAGAAAAATTTCCGCCACATAGAATCAGCAGCAGAAGCAATCGAAAAAGCTTTAAGGTGATTAAGACATCCTTAAAGCTTTTTTTGATTGTTCTCCTTCCATGTAATTTACGAGTACAGGATACTGCTCCCTGCATCTGTTCATTTAAGCAGAAATCATACTGCAGCTTAAATCAATCAAACGTTTGAATGACTTTTTTCTGGCTGTTATAAAGCTTTCTCAGCCTGAAGAACTCTCATAATTTCCTTGCTGTCTTTTGTCAGAATGTCTTTCACATTTGGTCCAAACCATTCCAAAGATGCATCCATTTCCATCAAATTCGAAGCCTCTCTTAAAAACATCCTGTAATCTACAGCTCCTTCAAATAATGAAACCATGCCTTCCCTGCTGCCCGCTGCTGCATAGACATTATTAGGAGCAAACACGCCAAGCTGGGAACGGGACTGGATATTTTTAAAATGAAAGTGCGATATATATGGACGCAGCTGTTTTAGCGCAAAGATCGGATCCACTCCTGATTCCCATATATGAAGCACATCAAAATTAACCCTTAACGCTGAATGGTCTGTTTCCTCAATGAGCTGAAGTGTGGAGGATGGGTTATCTGTCAGTGTATTAGGATGAGTTTCAACCAGAAGCATCTGTCCCTCGGCTTCAGCCATTTTGCAGAGCATTTTCATGCGCGAAACCAGTTCGATTCTTTCCAGCCTGCTGATATCCGCACTGCCTTTTGTCCCGGCAAACGTTCTTATTTTCTTCGTTCCCCACCTATGTGCCATTGCACATAATTTTTGCATTTCTGTCATTAAAACTGGAAGAGGAGCATCAAGAGGCAGATAGTCGCTCAGCATGGTCGTTTCAAGATTATAGGAGCTAAGCCACTCACTTCCATAATGAATATCTTCCGCCAGGTTTTTGGCATGTACACCCCATATTTCTATCCCCTGGAATCCATTTGTCTGGGCATAGTGTGCGATTTGGTCAATGGACTGAAGATGATGCCGGAATGAGATGGTGCAGAGAGATAGCTTCATAGAGTTGCCTCCTTCATATTTTGGGATTCCTGCAGTTTAATCCAGGCTTCAAAGCTTTTCTGCAATCCCTGCTTAATTTTAAATTCCAGGATATTTAGTTCATCCAGTTTTAAAGAGATTTCATTTTTCAAACCCAGGTTTCCTGTCATGGCAAGCTTCATCGCCCGATATTGGATAACCGTATATCCTTTTACGAGCTTCTCAATTTCATTACACCAGGCTTCAAAGCCTTCCTCTTCATACCCAAGTGAATCCCAGAAAAACGCAAAAGCATGTTCATAGGCGTATTTTCGGATGGCGAGGACAGGGAGTTCCCTTAATGCGAATGTCAATCCTGATAAAGGGTAGTTATCGCTTCCGGATGTATATAGACCGACAATCTTTCCAACTGCATCAGTCATTGGGTTGCAGTCAAGCTTAATGCATGTATTAAAATATGCCTCCACTGTTTCAGCAGATGGGGGAATGATATTGGCTGCATCAAAGAAATATCCCCCTTCAGCAGAGGGATCCTCAATAGCTGCCAAAATCCTCTCCTTCGGCAAAATTCCTTCCCAGCGGAAGTCCGGATCATACATAAACCATTCCTCTTCGTTTCCTGTCAATTCCAGCATCACATAATGCGGAAATGGACTTTGATGAAACTTATTCTCCCTTTCAGGCAGCTTGGACAAATCAAGCATCACCATTACATACTGGTGGTGCTTCTTGTTCTCAAGCAGGCCCAGAAGCTTGTTTATGTTTTCCTGTTTGCTGCGTTTTTCGTCATACCATCTATATAGCTTAATTCCATACAGCATTTCATACCATTGGTGGAAAAAATCATGGTCGATCCGTTTGGAATGATAGGTCAGAACTCCATTATCCAATACATCGAAATCAGCATCCCATACTCCGAAATAATAAGGTCTGTGATCGGCCCCTTGCGTCTTTTTGACTGCCTCACATACACAGCTCACAAAACAATGGACTTTAATCATAAGAAGCCTCCGCTGTGACAGGCTTCTGCAGGTGATTCAGAAAGTCGGCCAGGCTTCCTACAGTCCTGAAATCTTTAGGCACCAGCATTTCATCCGGGATATCAAAGCCAAGATCCACTTCCAAATGAAGGATAAGCTGCAGGATCATGATGGAATCCATATATAAATCTTCATTTAAACGGGCACCCTCATGAAAGGCCGCCATCGAAGGCAGTTCTATTTGATGCTGCATAATATCTTGTAAAGCCTGTAAAATTTCTTCTCTTGTCATGCCAGCACTCCTTCTCCCAGCCTTTTTCTGCTGATCTTGCCATTCGGGAGCTTTTCTATTTCTTCTGTCTGGATAAATTCCATCGGGATTTGGTAAGGAGCGAGATATTCCCTGCACCACTCCCGCAGTTCCTGCTCCTCTATAGGCTGGGTGCATACATACTGCGCACAGACTCTTTCTCCGGAAAGCGGGTGGATTTTTTTATAAACCACTGCTTCTGCAATTCTTGGTTCTGCCATCAGGACATCTTCCACCTCCTGCGGATATACGTTCAATCCCGCTACATTAATGGTGTCATCCATTCTTGCAAGAAATGACAGGACACCGTCTTCCATAAAGCCAAGGTCCTTAGTAAAGATGGTTTTCTCAGAATCACGGATGATAATTTCATCAGGGTTTTCCTTACTTCCAGCCTCCACTTTTACATGGGGAAGCGGATAGCCCATCTCACGGGGGTCACATACATCCGGGTGAATGGCCACACACCCTGCCTCCGAACATCCATACTGCTGAAGAACCCGGTTTGAAACACTTTTTAAAGATTCCAGCCAGCCCGATGGCATTAAAGTGCCCGATGTCATCACACAATCGAACTGTCCGCCATCACGAACCAGATGTGTTAATGTATGCAAAAGCGCAGGAGCCCCATAGAGAATATGCTTCGGATATTCCTTAATTTTGCTAAGCACATACTTCGGGTTCATATTTGTCAGAATGACCGGTTCCGAACCGCGCCTTAAGCTTGCAAATACGCCGCAGATCAACCCATATGAATGAGTAACCGGACAGGCAACAATAGATGTGGTCTGATGATCTGCCGGCAATACAGAAACATAGCTTTCCAGTTCAAGCTCGATGGAATCCCAGCTGCGTTCAATGCATTTTGGTGCACCAGTCGTACCCGAACTCATTTGGACCAGGACACCTTCACGGGCATTCTTTTGTTTTGACAGTTCGATCGGTGTATGAGTATTTCCGTAAAGCAAGCTATGACTTCCAGCCGATGAAGCTATTCGTATTGCCCCTTCTTTCGGCATGGAAGGATGGATCGGAACAATGGATCCCCCTTTTCTGCGTACAAATAAACAAAGAGCGAGCCACTGAAACACATCCGGAATACAAACAGCTAATCTTCTATTTCCGCAATCTCTTAAATGAGGAATGTTTTCAAATTCTGTATATTGCTGCTCAAGGTTATCTAATGTATAGTAATGATCATTTACAAAAAACATCTCAATTCTCCTTTTGATGGTTATCTTAAAGAGTTTTTGACATAATGGCGAAACCCGCCAGCCTCATCTTTTTGAACTTTTCTCTTCAGCAGTGATTCCGCATAAATTACCGGTGCAGTATGCTGCAGCAAATAATTTCGGAATATCAATTCCGGATAACAGCTCAGGTGCTCCGTTAAAGCTTCTCCTGTCAGCTTCCAAAATCGCTTCTCACTGAAGCCATATTGCTCTTCAAGTACATAGGACAGTTCAGACAGATGAAAAACAAATAATGTATCCATTGCCAGTTCTCTAAGCGATTCAATAGAAGACATCCAATAATACTGATCTTCCCTGCCTTTTTTAAATTGTTCATGAATGCCCGCAAACTCCGGAATACGGTTTGGCTCCTCCAAAAAGTCATGGCAATACTCAACACTGTCATGGAAATCCCTCAGTGCAACACGTGTTGGCCAGCCGTCCTTATGAAGAAGAATCATATTCTGGGCATGCGCCTCAACGGCAATTCCATGCGCGGCCAGCAAATGCCAGACAGGAACCACACATACTTCCACGAGCCTTTTCAGCCATTTTTCAATTCCATAGCGTTTCAGCCATTCGTCAATAAACGGAAATCCGTCCCTCTCCATTAATGGCAATGCCGTACAAGGCACCGCCGCTTCATCTTCTTCCATATAAAGCCGGATGCTCTCTCTCCATATAGCTCCGAACTTTGCGCAAGGTTCTTCCTCCTCGGGATGATAAGAAATCCCTGCGTATTCCTTAAGAATGACCAATGAAGCTTCATCTTTTAAAAATGGATCTCCTTCCACTGTATCTGCTATCCATTTGGAAATATGGGGTGCGGCACAAACCGCGTGTGTGTCCAGAGTTCTTAGCGATGATGTGTTCACCATATTCATCGATAGTTTCACATGAGCTTTTTCTGGATTTGTCATATTCCATAGCGTACGGACGGACTGTGTTGACCGATAAGAATCTCCGCTGCTCCCCAGAAGCACTATGTCTGCATCAGCATTTGCTAACTTCACCTGCCAGGGGTGAATGGGCAGAAATGTGTATTCTTCAATGGTTTTGCCAATATGCTGCAAATCAGCAAGTAATTGTCCAAACATGGAAGGGCCAAGTTCCCGTTCCCAGAAACTTGTTTCATCCTCAAGCAGTTCGATTCTGGCATATTCACGTCTGACAGCTGCCCATTGCAGCTCGAATGACTGTCTTGCTTCCGGCCCATATGCCGCATGATCCCCAAGTGAAAATCCGCTTCTCGCCTTAAAGCAGGGATGGTAGGGGTGCCCTTCCCATATCTCTGATTCCAATTCTTCATAGCTGAAATTTCTCCTGGACATAGAATGCATTAGATGAGTTTCATTCCACTCACTCAGCAGAATGGTTTGTTCCAGCTCATTAATGAGCTGATTCCTTTTTCCGGATCTGCAATAAGGTCTTCAGCCAATTCCTCAATCACGGTTTCTGTTCGTGAGCCATCAGGGTGGACTGAGCGAATGCTTCCTTCAATTAAACGCACACGGTCAAACGAAGTAATTTTCCCCTCACAGCAGTATGTTCGCCGATTTCCGAAAATCGTAAAATGTAAGAGCGGATCTTCTGGCCGTTCAGCCGATTTGGCATAATCCATTAATCCTTCAAAAATAATAGCCTCCATGAACTGTCTGAGTACTCTTCTTTCAATTGTTTTAGACAATTGCGGATGCAGCTTCAGCATAGTTTTCCTCCTTCTTCATGGCGGCGAATGGATTGGGCAAATAGGTGTATACCGCTTGTTCGTTCTTTGCCATCAGCTCATCAACATCATGAAATCGGGTTAAAAGATTGGCTTTATAAGATAATTTCTCAGATTGAAGAATATGCCGAATGAAACCTTTCCCCTGTCCAAACAATCCTTTTTCCAGAGAGCTCAGCTGGTTTCGGCACCATTTGATTAAACGGTCCTCACTGATAAGATCATCCTGCCCAAGTCTTGAAATGACTGAAAAAAGCTGATTCATGAACAGATAATACGTAAACCTTTCCTGAATGAGAGCATCCTCATAGAATAATTCCTGGCATTCTTCCAATTCAGGCAGCAGTTTGCAAAGTTTCTCTCTATGAAGATTTGATAGATAATATCCTTGATTATCCCTGTAAAAATAAGTTTCCGGGTAGCCGGAAGAAAGATCCAGAACGCTATTTTGCTGATGAGCCTCTAATGCCATCCCATGTTCATCATATAAACGAATGAGAGGCTCTATTGCACATTTCCAATATTTCCGGAACCATTCCATGCTGACATCTTGGATATTACGAGATTCTTCCAATGCTATTCTCTCAATGGTTCGGCGCAGCCTTGAACGCATGCCAGGCAAAGGATCCTGAACCAATGCAGCTATGGAAGTAATTCCTCTCTGTTTTTTCCCTGAAATGGATTGGATCGCAGTATAACTTCAAAGCCTGATTCCTTCTGACCAGGGAATATGGCAGTAATATAGGCCGGATCATCAATCATCCTGAAAACCGGGTGTTCTTCTGTAAATCGGATTTTCTTGATTAACTCCGCCATAGCCGTGCCTGCCCTTAACTCATGGAAGCGATTTTTCCTTAGCGAATTTGTTATTTTTACCGGGACCGAAAACTTATACATCCACTCCTCTTCAGGATTGTAAACTGTCCTGATCGAAGAAGTAGCTGAATAATAAGGCCCCATACTGCCAAGGTCCTTTATAAGGCCCTTCTCTATTGCCTCTCTGACATAGTCCTGCTGCAGAAGCCATTGGGCCTGTAGAGGGTGCATTGGAATGAGGCATTCCTTTTCCGGAACAGTAAGGTGCGGCAGTGATTTTTTTATCGATTGAAGAATAATTTGACTTGCAGTTTCCTTGTCATTAGAGGATTCTTTTACCATCTCCCTTTCAAATTGGAAATAATGGAGCTGAAACTGTCCTTTTAATTCTGGCGCATAGCTTGGCTGCTGCCATCCAGTCATTCCTTGTCTGCTTTTCGGTGTAGGGTGAAGCCAGTGCCCAAACAGGAGCGATTGTTCTGCTTCAATGAAAGTACAATCCTCTGAATACAGGCTGTCCTCATCATTCATTCTCGCTTCAATATATGCCGCCATTGTCTGGTAGCTCTCAATCATCCTTAGCACAAGTTCATCAAAATGGGATGCAAGCTCATGACAGCCATTAGCTTTGGCCATCAAATGCATCTCATGGATTAGTGTAATCATCATCGGAAGTCTATCCTGGTGAATCCATTCCCGCCGATTTGAACAATATTTAAGTGCATGGCCGATTATATGTCTTCCTGTACGTGAACGATAAAGGACTTCGACAGCGAATTTAACGGACTGGCCAGATAATTCGATTTCTGCTACCGCCACCCCTGAAAGAGGGATGGATACCTGTTGTTCCTCAATCCACTCCCTGCTTTCCATCCAATGCCCGCTGTCCACTTCCCGCAAATAACTATTAATAAAAGCTTGAAACGTTGCATTTTCTGCAATTTGTTTGGCTGAATGATGCATAATTCCATCCTTTCACCGAGTCTTTAGACCTAGTAATTGATAACCATTCTCAATAACAGTTAAAAAATTTGATTCTTTTCCAATAAAAGAATCAAGATACTGGAGAGAACGGGTGCAAATGCGTCCCGGCCTCCCGCTGTAAGTTATTCGCTTAATAGAAGCGATTCAATTTCTTTCAAACCCTTTTGACGCTCAATCGGATCCCAGAACCCCCATGTAGTGGAAAGAGTATGTACCTTGTCATTTTGAACAGCCTTCAGGCTTTTCCAAACTTCACCCTGAGTCACTGAATCGTAAAATTCACCGCTGTTAAAGAAAGTAAGGTCAATAATATTGTCAGGATTATATTTTGCTAGCCCTTCAATTGAAATATTCTCGCCAAAATCCTCTGGAAGGTTCTCAGCAGGTGTTAATTTCAAATCATCAAATAATAATGAGTTGGTTGCATGGTTTGTCAGTCCAAAAACACGAATATCTTTTTTATTGATTGCCACTGCCATGAAAGTTTCTTCTCCTGTTTTCTCACGGACACGTGTTCCGATATCCTCTGCTTTCTTCTCCAGGTCTTCAATGACTTTCTTTCCTTCATCAAGCTTGCCTACAGCTTCTGCAACTTTCAGGTGATCTTCCTTCCAGTCACCGCCCACTTCAACAACAACTGTTGGGATAGTTTCAGAAAGCTGATCATAGAGCGGCTTATAGCGATCACTGATGATAAGAAGATCCGGATCAAGCTTCACGATTTCTTCTGAATTCATTTCATCAGCATAAGGGAGCGCCTTAACACCTTCAAGCTCCTTCGTTAAATGCGGCGGGAACTCATTATCATATGCCATTACCGCATAGGGCTTTACCCCTACTGATACAAGTGATCCTTCCCAGGAAACATGTGAAAGCAAAACTACTTTTTTCGGTTCTGCGGGCACTTCTGCTTTTCCTAAAAGATGTTCAACCGTTCTGGTTTCCTCTGTCTTTTCTTTCTCTTTCTTTTCAGATGCTTCTGTAGAGGCCTCTTCACCTTTACCGCATCCTGTTAAAATTATTAAAAATAACATGAAAACAATGCTCCATGGAGCACAAAACTTCTTCATGGATGATTCCTCCTAAGCAATAATGAAATTCATTCTCAATGATAATCATTATCACAGCGGCTTAACATGGACTTTTGCAACTTCTTGCATGGACAAAACATACAAAACCTGCAATCCACTAAAAATAGGGTCCAGCGGAAAAAACAGCTGGACCCTTGTTCGCATTAATTAAGCCTTAAGTTTTGCTTTCAGCAAATCGTCCAGAAACGCCTCCAGCATTTTCTTTCTCCCAAGCGGTCCCCAAGGATCCCACTCATGGCTGTCAGGATAATATACCTCACCTGTTTGGACAGCACGGATCTTATTCCATTCGGGAGAATGCGCAGTTCTCCAAACATCTCTTTCATGGCTCCATAAGATGAGTAGCTTATCGGGATTAAGATCAGCCACATCCTTCAGGCCAGCAGTCCGGTATCCTTCAAAATGCAAATCAGGATGAGGCTCGAAACCCAAATTCTGAAAGAACAGATTGAGCAGAGCATGCCCGCCCTGTCCATAAAGACGGATTTCCTCCGGGCGGATCCAAATGACTGCCCATCTGCCTTTTTTCGTTATTGGACATAGCTTATCTCTTACTTTACATTCAAGGCAGCGGATGTCTTTTTCTATGCATTCTGCCCGGCTTGTACATCCTATCATAGAAGCGATTTCGTAAAGATACTGCCGCCAATCCGGCTGCAGCTGAATATGATGGACCTTCTCCTGCTGTGAAAGAAGTACATTTTGGAGCTGATAATTATGCAGAGGCGTCTTTATGATTCGATCAGGCTGTGTTATGAGAATAGCCTCTGGCTGAAAGGGCTTTTCTGCATTAAGGAGCATGGTGCCCTCCAATTCTTTTTGAAGATAGCTCGGCACTCCATTGCTGGCAGGATAAACAGTTGGATAGGATGGCGCTGCAACAGGCTGTACACCCAGCGAAAGGAGATGGTCCTGCAAAAAGAGCTGACTGACTACCGCAATTCTTTCCTTAGCCCTTTTCATAAATACAGATGGCGGCAAGCCTGCTTTCATTTTAAAAAGACGGCTGAAATAAAACTCATCCTGCATACCGATTTGCTGCGCCACTTCTTTTGCCGTAATCCCTTTCTTCTGCAGCATAAGCTGTTTGGCTGCTCTCATTCTTTCTCCATTCAGGAATTCCTTCGGTGCCATCCCGGTTCGTTTTCGAAAGGCCCTGGTAAACGATACTGGGCTCATGTTTGCTTTAGATGCCAGCTCTGCCACCGTAACCGGCTGGGACAGATTATTTCTGATCAGGTCCACTGCCTCTTCAATCCCGTCTACTTCTGTCCTGTCTGTCAGAATTGACATCATATTCCACAGCTGGGACTGAAATCGGCACTCAGCCGATATCGATTTATCTTTGTTCCATTTCCTCAGCTCTTCCCACAAGGGCACCATCTTTGATGGCTCCTGATTAGCCAGTATCCCGGAAAGAAACCTGGAAAACACATCTTTATCCTTTGACCAGGTGAGTATATAAACCGTTAACAGGTCTGCAGATGCGGAAGTAATTATGCCGGTTTCCGAGAAAAAGCAGCTCTTCCCCGCCTCTATCTTCAGCTGGCGATTGCGAGTTTCGATTGTGCCTTTCCCTGCTGAAATATATATAAGTGTAAAATCATTGCTATTTTCATTGATGGTTTTCGACAATCCCCCTCTCAAGCTTGAAACTGCAATTTTATACGGTTCAAATTGTTTGCCGCTCAGCATATACAAAAAATACTCCCTTCTTTTTCCTTAAATAAGAATTGACAAAAGCTGTGAAAGGATAGTAGATTAATTACGATTATTTAGAACGATAACGATTATCATTTTCACTTAAAATTTACATAGAAAAGGACTGAATGTAATGGCCAGAACCGCAGCTGACATAACAGAGCACAGGCAGCCTGTACACCAAAAATCTATAAAATGGGGCCTGGCAGGAATTGTGCTGGTGCTTATCGGGCTGCTTGCATCGATTGGGCTGGGTGCAATCTGGATTCCCCCTTCCGTGGTGTGGGAGTCATTTGTCTCCTTTCAGGGAGGCCAAATTGAACATCAGCTTATCAGAGAAGTCAGGCTTCCCCGGGCATTGACCGGGGCACTTATTGGGGCAGCTCTTGCTGTAGCCGGCACCATTATGCAGGGAATTACACGCAACCCGCTGGCAGATCCCTCCATAATCGGCATTACACATGGAGCGGGCCTGGCCATCGCAATTGCACTTGCATTTCTTTCCGGCGGTTCATACTGGGTTCTGCTCATCTGGTCATTTGCAGGTTCCGCTGCTGGAGCCTTGCTTGTATTATCTTTCTCCATGCTGTCAAAAGAGCGGATATCACCTGTCACTTTGACACTGGCAGGAGCAGCATTAAGCACTTTGTTCAGCGCTCTTTCAACCGGCATCGCCCTTTATTTTCAGACTGCACAGGACCTGAGCTTCTGGTTTGCCGGAGGTCTTTCAGGAACACAATGGCGCCATGTGTATATTTTGCTTCCCGCCGTATTTTTAGGCTTGCTCCTGTCCCTTTGGATCAGCCGCTCCCTGACAATCCTGGCATTGGGAGAAGAAGTGGCTGCAGGGCTTGGTCAATCTCAGCAGAAAGTCCGCTGGATCGGGCTTGCAGCGGTTATATTATTATCTGGAGCGGCCGTTTCCATTGCTGGAGCTATAGGCTTTATCGGACTGGTGGTTCCCCATATGGTCAGGCTTTTGATTGGGTCTGACTACCGCTGGCTTATCCCGCTTAGTGCCATTGCAGGTGCACTGCTTCTAATAGCAGCAGATATCGGGGCACGGATGATCAACCCGCCGTTTGAGACTCCTGTCAGTGCTGTTACTGCACTAATCGGTGTTCCATTTTTCTTATATTTGTCCAGAAGGAAAAGGGGGTATATGTAATGGATTGGAAACAGGCTTTACTCCAATCGCGGGGCTGGATGGCAGCCTTTATATTCCTTATCCTGGTTACTTTTGTACTAAGTCTCTCGACTGGTGTGATGCCAGTAGGAATGAATGAAATTTTGGCTGTTCTTTCAGGCAGCGGCACTCCGAAACAGGAGCTCGTACTGCTTCATTTAAGATTGCCAAGAATGATCATTGCCCTTCTAATAGGAGCAGGCCTGGCTCTTTCCGGCAGCATCCTTCAGGGGCTATCCCGGAATTCACTGGCTGATCCCGGCATTCTCGGCATTAATGCCGGGGCCGGATTAGCAGTTGTTCTCTCAATCTACCTGTTCGGGCAATCGGGAGGAAGCCTTCTAGCAAAACCGTTCTTCCTTCCCGTATTTGCTTTCGCCGGAGCACTCGCCATAGCAGCTCTGATCTATCGATTTTCGTGGAAAGGCGGAATAGACCCGGAACGGCTTCTCCTCGTTGGCCTTGGATTTAATGCACTATGTGGTGCCTTGCTGCTGATCCTGCAGCTGAAAATGGATCCAAAGGATTTTCAGCAGGCAGCCATTTGGCTGACTGGCAGCATCTGGGGTATTCAGTGGCCATATGTGTGGGCACTCCTTCCCTGGATTCTTGTTCTGATGCCAGTCGCCTTTATAAAAGCAAGAACAATGAATATCCTTCAATTCAAACAGGAAGTTCCTGTTGCACTCGGCTTAAGAGTCGAATCCGAACGCCGGCTTCTTCTCTGTCTTTCAGCCGCTCTTGCCGGAGCATGTGTAGCAGCTGGCGGCGGAATTGCTTTCATTGGACTCCTGGCGCCACATCTGGCACGCCGCCTTTGCGGCCCCAACTATTTCAGCAACTTGCCTTTAGCTGCACTAATAGGCGCGGCACTTGTTCTCATTGCAGATATGATAGGAAAAAATCTCCTTGCACCTGCAGATATTCCGGTTGGGATCGTCATCTCCGTAATCGGAGCTCCCTATCTGATTTTCATGCTTCTCACCCGGAAAGGCACGGGACTGAAAGCTTAATAGATAACAATCACATAAAAAATGCCCATTCAAAAATCCCTTTATGAATGGGCATTGCACTTTATTTAATTTCAGCTGGCTCACGGTACTGCTTCTGGCCCAATGAATGATAGACATCCTGACGGCTATCAATAATATATTCTGGCTTCGGCTTGCCGCGGTTTGCCTTGTGCCCGGCAATATGGACATCACTTGTTTCCCACGCCTTCCAGGCTCCTTCCGATTCCCAGCGAATCATAATAGCCACTTCTTCGTCCCCGCTGCGCTGCTTCTTCTTTAAAACATTCAAATCAATGAAGCCCGGCTGCTCTTCGATTATTCCTTCCCCTGCAAAGCGCTCGACTAGCTTATTTGAATGGCCTTCTTTCACAGTAATCGTTTTTAATTGAATAAACATATCTGTTCCTCCCCTGCTTCTTTTCTGTTATTATAATTGATAACGATTTTCATTTTCAACTATTTTAAAAAATAGATTCATTATTTCCTTGGTTTATAGTATCTTTAGATTATCGAACTAATCAGAAAACGGGGCCTGAGTATGTGGAAAAATAAAAATGTTTGGATTTTATTAACCGGGGAGTTTATAGCAGGGCTGGGCTTGTGGCTCGGTATAATAGGGAATCTGGAATTTATGCAGGAAAAGGTTCCCTCAGATTTTCTAAAGTCGCTTATTTTGGCTGGCGGATTGCTGGCAGGGATTGCTGTTGGACCCTGGGCAGGAAGAATAACTGACCAAATCAGCAAGAAGACAGTCATGCTGGCATCTGGCTTCGCCCGGGCATTGAGCGTTGTTTTTATGTTAATTGCCATACAAACCGGGTCAGTCTGGTGGATGGTTATTTTTCTGGTATTCCTGCAAATCTCGGCAGCCTTCTATTTTCCAGCTCTGCAGGCTGCCATTCCTCTGGTTGTGGAAGATAAGGACCTGCTGCAGCTGAATGGAGTCCATATGAATGTGTCCACACTTTCCAGAATATTAGGTACTGCTTTAGCTGGCGTTTTGTTAGTTATCTTGCCATTATCAATGCTTTACATCGCTTCGCTTGTCGCTTATCTGATTCTCTTTATAATCACCTTTTTTATGGATTTTGAAGAATCCTTCTCAAAGGAAAGCAGGGGAAGAAACTCAAGCAGTGGCAGCGGAGGCTTCAAGGAAGTATTCCCGATTATTCAAGGTCTGCCCATTGTGTTTATGACATTGATCCTAACCTTGGTTCCGCTTCTGTTCCTTGGCGGATTTAACTTAATGGTCATTAATATCAGTGAGCTTCAGGAAAGCTCATCCATTAAAGGCTTGATCTATACGGCAGAAGGACTCGGCTTCATGCTTGGCGCATTCATTGTCAAACAAATCAGCCAAAAACGTTCGCCTTATGCGATCCTGTTTTTCTTCTCATTCATCATCGGACTATCCCAGCTGCTTCTGTACTTTGCAGATGTGCCTGTTCTATCCATACTGGCTTTTTTTATTTTTGGGTTTGCCGTCGGCTGTTTCTTCCCTACTGCCGCTACCATTTTCCAAACAAGAGTGCCAAAGGAATTTCACGGAAGATTCTTCTCCTTCCGAAACATGCTTGACCGTGTAACTTTTCAGATTGTCCTGCTCCTGACTGGATTCCTTCTGGACGCAGTCGGCCTTCAGATAATGGTCGTGATCTTTGGAATACTGTCGCTGATTATGACGGCAGCATTCTTTGCTAAATTCAGGCAGCTTAGGACAGAAGCTCAAGTAAAAGAAAAGATCAGTACGTAAGAAAAGCGGAAGCGCCTTGCCCACGAAGGAACGCAGACTAAGAACGCCACGTCCTGTGGCAACGTCTGCATGACCCCCATCCTGGGGGCCTCAAGCACAAGACGAGCCTCACGGAAAGGCGTTCTTTGCCTTTTGGGAGGCTTGTCCGAAATGTGGAGGCGACTGCCCAGGGACGACAAGCATAATACGAGCCCTTCCAGAAGGTGTTCTTCCCTTCTGGAAGGGCTTGACTAGTCTTTCGTCCCTAGGAGCCGCAACTAGACAGGCTTGTGACCTCGAGAGGGTAGGCGCTGGAACTAGAAAGTTGTCAGACTTCAGATTGTATAAATCTTACCTTAAAAAACCGGTCCACATCGTGTGGGCCGGTTTTTCACTGCTAGTTCGCCTTAATTCCAGGCGTTTTTTCAATTTATGTGCGGATAGAATTTTTCTGTGCGCATAACCAAGTTTTATGTGCGAATAAAAAAATTTATGTGCGTTTAGTTTTTATCCTAGTGGACCAGCTGCTTCACCAATTCCCGATTCCGTTTTTTAAAAACATCATTATGAGATGAAACCATCGCAGCTGCGGCAGCATCCGGTTCAATGTACTGCTTCGCTTTGTTTACTGCATTGGCAGCATCCTGGAATGCCCCGGCAATTAAGTGAAGTTTGCCGTCATGCTTTAGGATATCCCCTGCAGCATATAGCCCTTCAACCGATGTTTCGCTGTTTGCATTGCCTGCAATATAGAAATCTTCGAGCATTTCAATATTCAGATTGCTATTTTTTAAGAGTTCCGTATCCTGTTCATAGCCATGATTAATTACTACTTCATCAATCTGCAGATAAGAAACTTCGCCAGTTTCATTATTGGTCAATTCCACCTGTTCAATTTCCTCGTGATTTCCGCCGGCAATTAATTTTGTGATGGACGTATGGTTAATGCAGATAACCGAACTATTCATCAGCTGTGAAACCTGAGCTTCATGGCCAGTCAAAGCATCTCTCCTGCAAGTGATGTATACCTGCTTGGCAACGGGCTCCAATTCATTTGCCCAGTCTACTGCAGAATTTCCTCCGCCTGAAACAATTACAGTCTTATCTTTAAAGTGTTTAAGGGATTTGACTGTATAATTCAGATTGGAAACTTCAAAACGCTCTGCCCCTTCTATCTTCAGTTTCTGCGGCTTTAAAATTCCGCTGCCAACAGCCACAATGACGGTTTTCGTATAGTGCTCTTCTCCAGAAGAACCTTTTAAAACAAATAAACCATCTTCATTTTTGGCAATGGATTCTACCTTTTCATTGAGAACAACCGTTGGATTAAACGTTAGCCCCTGCTCCACCAGCTGTTCAATCAGTTTTGCCCCAGGAGTCGGAGTCAGGCCGCCCACATCCCAGATCATTTTCTCCGGATATACATGTATTTTACCGCCAAGCATCGGCTGAAACTCGATCAGCTTTGTTTTCATTTTCCTTAATCCGCTGTAGAAAGTGGAATAAAGACCAGCAGGTCCGCCTCCAATGACCGTCACATCAAACACTTCAGCATTTTTCATTTACCGTTCACTCCTATAACCAATTACTATTGATTATCATTCTCACTTCAACTATACGACCTTTCTTCTCCTTTGACAATGAAATTTTTTCTGAATACTTTTCCTTTAAATACTATTGACATAAAAATCAGATAGACTTATAGTAAAAAAGAACCGATACTGATAATCATTATCACTAAAATATATTCTCAACTAAACGGAGGTTACATAATGGTCCGCCTATATACAGATGGCTTGAACATTGGATATAGTGAACGCTTGATTGTGAAAGACCTTAGTGTCCAGATTCCCGATAAGAAGATCACGACTATAATCGGCCCGAATGGCTGCGGAAAATCAACCCTTTTAAAAGCGATTACACGAATCATTTCTCATCAATCAGGCACTGTCATTTTGGACGGCGAGAACATTTCAAAGGAAAATACAAAGATCCTTGCCAAGAAAATGGCAATTTTGCCGCAAACACCTGAAAGTGCAAGCGGTTTAACAGTTGGCGAACTGGTCTCATACGGTCGCTTTCCTTATCAGAAAGGATTTGGCAGATTAACGAAAAAGGACTATGAAGTCATTGATTGGGCTCTTGACGTTACTGGGATCAAGGATTTCAAATTTCGTCCGGTTGACGCCCTTTCCGGCGGCCAGCGTCAAAGGGTCTGGATTGCAATGGCTCTGGCACAGGAAACAGACATCATTTTCCTTGATGAACCGACCACTTACTTGGATATGGCCCATCAGCTTGAAGTTCTCGAGCTTCTCCAAAAGCTGAACCAGGAGCAGGAACGCACCATTGTAATGGTCCTTCATGATTTAAACCAGGCAGCCCGTTTTGCTGACCATATCGTTGCATTAAAAGATGGTGAAATTGTTAAATCAGGAAGCTATGAGGAAGTCATTACACAGGATGTCTTAAGGAAAGTGTTCAATATTGATGCAGTCATCGGGCGCGATCCCCGCACAAACAAGCCAATGTGTATTACTTATAATTTACTAAAAGGAGAAAATCAACATGAAGAAACTATTGATCCCGTTTACGATCTTGCTGCTTCTGCTTATTAGCGCCTGCGGCAATACAGAGCAAGGAGAATCAAAAGAAGGAGAACCAAAAGAAGATAAGAAATCAGGCACCTTTACTTATGAATCTGAAACCGGGCCGGTTGAAGTCCCGGCTGATCCTAAGAGAGTTGTTCTCCTTTCCGGTTTACAGGAAATGTAATGCAATTAGGCGTAAATATCGTCGGTGTGGACACATGGTCCAAGAATAATCCTCGTTTTGAAGAAGAATTGAAAGATGCTGAAGAAGTATCTGAAGATAACCTGGAAAAAATAATTGAATTAGAACCAGACTTGATCATTGCATTATCTACTGTAAAAAACTACGATAAACTTAAGGAAATTGCACCAACTGTAACTTATACATGGGGTAAATTAGATTATCTGTCACAGCATGAAGAAATCGGCAAGCTTCTTAATAAAGAAGAAGAAGCAAAGAAATGGGTGGCAGACTTTAAACAGCGTGCTGAAACAGCTGGTGAAGACATCCGTGCAAAAATTGGAGAAGATGCAACCGTTTCTGTATTTGAAATCTTTGATAAACAGCTTTATGTGTTTGGCGATAACTGGGCACGCGGAACTGAAATCCTCTATCAGGCAATGGACTTAAAAATGCCTGAAAAGGTTAAGG
This sequence comes from Cytobacillus pseudoceanisediminis, assembly GCF_023516215.1. NCBI lineage: Bacteria > Bacillati > Bacillota > Bacilli > Caryophanales > Bacillaceae > Cytobacillus > Cytobacillus pseudoceanisediminis. The sequence continues at coordinate 3,708,080 of NZ_CP097349.1, forward strand.
AAATGGCTCTTAAAGATGGTTATTACGCTATTTCAACAGAAGTGCTTCCAGAATATTCCGGAGATTACATTATTCTGAGCAAATACTCTGATGCTGACCATTCTTTCCAGGAAACTGATACGTACAAAAACATCCCTGCTGTAAAAAATAACCGCGTCTTTGAAATGGAAGGCAATGGTGCTTCCTTCAGTGATCCTATCACACTTGATGCACAGCTGGAGTTCTTTAAAGAATCATTTTTAGGAAAGTAATACTGCAGGAGGGATTCTTATTTTGGGAATTCCTCTTTCCTATTTAGAAAAGCGGAAGCGCCTTATCTACGAAAAGAATCAATTCTGTTATTATAAGAACAGCGAAAAGTTCCCGCATGTCAGCTGGAACTAGACAGTTTTCGAAGTTTAAGGCAGTTCTGATCCCATAAAGAAAGATGAGAGTACAATGACAAAAGATGCTCAACCCTTTATTCCATTTATCTATAAACTCGCCGCAGGCTTTGTTATCTTTGCCGGCATGTTTGTGGCTGCATGTGTGTTTGGAGCTGCGGATGTAACGGTCAAAGATGTTTGGCTGGCGCTTACTTCCAATGCTTCTGGAGAAAAAATTTCGATTATTCGTGAAATCCGTCTTCCTCGTGAAATTGCTGCAGTCTTCGTTGGAGCTGCGCTTAGCATTTCCGGTGCCATTATGCAGGGAATGACAAGAAACCCTCTTGCTGATCCAGGCTTGCTCGGATTAACGGCTGGAGCAAATGCCGCACTTGCATTAACTCTTGTGGTCATTCCTTCAGCAAATTACATAGGGATTCTCTTCGCCTGTTTTATCGGTGCAGCGGTTGGAGCTTCGCTGGTTTTCGGCATTGGCGCCATGAAAAAAGGAGGTTTTTCTCCTATTCGGATCGTATTGGCCGGAGCCGCGGTGTCCGCCTTCCTTTTCGCAATAGCCGAAGGAGTCGGCATTTATTTTAAAATTTCAAAAGATGTCAGCATGTGGACTGCAGGCGGAATCATCGGCACATCCTGGAGCCAGCTGCAAGTGATTGTCCCGGTTATTTCCATTGGCATTCTTGTTTCTCTTTTTCTGTCCAAGCAGCTGACTATCTTAAGCTTAAATGAGGAAGTGGCAGTAGGTCTGGGGCAAAATACAACTCAGATTAAGACCATCCTTTTCATCTTAGTGACCCTGCTTGCTGGCGCATCAGTGGCACTGGTAGGCAATATGGCTTTTATCGGGCTGATGGTGCCTCATATTGTCCGTGCTATTGTAGGTACAGACTACCGTTTTATTCTTCCCATGTCTGCCCTGACAGGAGCTTCTTTTATGCTTCTGGCCGATACATTAGGGAGAACCATCAACGCTCCTTACGAAACACCGGCAGCTGCTATTATCGCCGTTATGGGGCTTCCTTTCTTCCTGTTTATTGTTCATAAAGGAGGTAAGGCGTTCTCATGATTCAGCCAGAGTTAGTAAAAAAACAGCGAATTTTAATGGCCGTGTTATCAGCACTCATTATTGTTACCATTGTGATTGGAATGGGATTAGGCTATGCCTCCCTTTCATATGACCGATTGCTCCCGACTATTATGGGACAGGGCACATTTAAAGAAGAATTTGTGTTATTTTCCATTCGGCTGCCGCGGGTATTTATCACTGTCTTGGCCGGCATGGCACTCGCATTATCCGGTGCCATTTTACAAGGGATTACACGCAATGACCTGGCAGATCCAGGCATCATTGGCATAAACTCCGGTGCCGGAGTTGCTATAGCGGTTTTCTTTCTGTTCTTTCCGATTGAAGCTGGCACTTTCATATACATGCTGCCTTTATGCGCATTTTTCGGCGCTTTACTTACTGCAATCCTTATCTATGCTTTTTCCTATAAAAAAAGCGAGGGGCTTCAGCCTGTAAAGATGGTGCTGGTCGGGGTCGGATTTTCCATGGCGCTTTCCGGTGTCATGATTGTCCTGATTTCTTCAGCGGAAAGAGAGAAAGTCGATTTTATAGCTAAATGGCTATCAGGGAATATCTGGGGAACGGATTGGCCGTTCATTTGGGCACTCCTCCCCTGGCTTCTTCTGCTGATTCCATTTACTTTATATAAAGCAAATCGCTTGAATCTATTAAGCTTAAGCGAGCCTGTCGCCATCGGGATAGGGGTATCCATTGAAAGAGAACGGATCGTCCTTCTGCTTACAGCCGTTGCATTGGCCGCTTCAGCTGTGTCGGTAACCGGCGGAATTGCTTTTATCGGCTTAATTGCACCGCACATGGCTAAAGCGCTTGTTGGACCGCGGAATCAGCTTTTCATTCCGATTGCTATCCTTTTAGGAGGATGGCTTCTCTTATTCGCCGATACGCTTGGCCGGAACCTGGTTGATCCTGACGGCCTGCCAGCCGGCATTATGGTTGCACTGATCGGTGCTCCTTATTTCATGTATTTACTGCTAAAAAAATAGCCGATTAAAAAGACGTGTTCGCACGTCTTTTTATCTTTTGAAATGTATATTAATATATTAATTTCTTAAAAACATGTTTCTTCCTGCTTTTTTCAGGGCAATAGATACAGTGTATATTTGGAAATCTATAGCATAGGAGGAATTTAGATGTTTTTTCATGTAAAAGAATTGCAATTTGAAGCTAAGCCGGAACGTCCGGATCCCGTTTTTGCCAAAAAGCTTCAGGAATTGATTGGCGGCCAATATGGTGAAATGACGGTTGCCATGCAGTACATGTTTCAGGGTTGGGCAACTCGTGGGAATGAAAAATATCGCGACCTTCTGCTGGATATTGGGACTGAAGAAATTGGACATGTGGAAATGCTCGCAACAATGGTTGCCAGACTAATGGACGACGCCCCTGTTAATCAGCAGCAAGAAGCAGCAAAGGACCCAGTGGTTGGAGCGATTATGGGCGGAATGAATCCGCAGCATGCCATTGTCTCCGGACTTGGTGCACGTCCGACTGACAGTGTAGGGAACCCTTGGATGGGTACCTATATTACAGCCAGCGGAAACCTATTAGCAGACTTTCGTTCAAACTTGAATGCAGAGTCACAGGGCCGGCTGCAGGCTGCACGTCTCTATGAAATGACTGATGATAAGGGCATTAAAGAGCTGCTTTCAGTTCTGATTGCCAGAGATGCCTACCACCAAAACCAATGGGCTGCTGCGATTGCGGAGCTTGAAGAAAAAGAAGGCCTGCTCGTCCCTAGCACCTTCCCTCGTGAGAAAGAACGCACAGATATCTCTTACACTCTCTACAACCTATCAGCAGGCGAAGAAAGCAGCACAGGCAGATGGGCACAGGGCCCTGCTCTGGATGGCCAGGGAGAATACAAATATGTAGGCAATCCAAAGCCTGAAGGGGACAAGCCTATGCTCAAGCCTGCACCTCCAAACCTTCATAACACATTACCGATGGATTAATAATAGAACTAACAAAACAGGCTGAAGCATCAGCTTGTTTTGTTAGTTCAATCAAACGTTTGATTGAATTGGACATCGCTTTCCTCTTTAATATCCATCCTCTCCATTGACTTCCTTCAGATTTTTTATATGATAAAACCATCCCACCCTTTTGAGATGACTGGAATAATGAATCTAAATTCTATTTTCATTACATTCACTATGAACATTAAGGTTACCCTCACTATAAAAGGGGAATGAAAATAAGTGATACACCGCCGGAAAGGATCTAGTTTGCATGATTTATTTTTTTACCGCCGCACTGATTATATTTATTAGTTACGCAGTTCTGCCCACTGTACTCATACGATCGCTGAATTGGGGAATTGTAAAAGAAATAACCGAACCCAATTCCATTGCTTTAACCTTTGATGATGGCCCGGATCCACAATATACAGCGAGGCTTCTGGATGTCTTAAAAAAGCATGAAGCAAAGGCAGCCTTTTTTGTTGTCGGGGAAAAAGCAGCCAAGCATCCGCTGCTGCTTAAAAGAATGCAGGCGGATGGTCATACAATTGGCATCCATCATTATAGGCATGTCTCAAGCTGGATCCTTTCACCGGGATCTTTAAAAAAACAGCTGGAGCAAACAAAACAAGTTATTGAAGAAACGATTAATGAAGAAGTCTATTTTTATCGTCCGCCATGGGGACACTTCAATTTATTTACCCTCTGGATGGCAAGAAAGTATAAGATTATTATGTGGTCGGGCATTTTTAAGGATTGGAAGATCCAGCATATCAGGAACACCCTTTCAAAGTCGCTGGCAAAAGAAACCGTGCCTGGCCGGATTTTTCTTCTCCACGACAGCGGTGAAACTCTTGGCGCAGACTCCAATGCACCTGAATATATGATCGGCCATCTGGACCAGTATTTGCAGCAGTCAGCACTAAAAGGGATCCATTTTGTTTCTTTAAAAGAAGGATATCAGGGGCATCGCACATGAGTACTGAAACAATTATTGAATTTATTTCGTCCTACGGGTATTGGATTATCTTTTTATTTTTATTTTTCGGGATTGTCGGCATTCCTGCTCCGGAAGAATCGCTATTATTCCTGATTGGCGTGTTAATTGGAAATCATCAACTAAGCTTTGCCGAATCCGCTGTCTGTGCAGAAGCAGGTGTGCTGCTTGGGATGCTTTCAGCGTATTGGATCGGTAAAAAAGCAGGTACGCCCTTTCTCAAAAAATATGGCAGATATATTGGGATCACGGAACAGAGATGGAATACCGCCCAGAAAAAGTACATGGAGAATCATCGATTCATGATCTTTGCTGGTTTTTATATGCCGGGAATACGTCAGATAAGCCCTTACTTTGCCGGCATTTCAAAAGTTCCTTTTCATCAGTACCTTCTATATTCTGCTGCAGGCTCCCTTAGCTGGGTGCTCCCTATAATTGCCGCGGGATACTTTGCAGGAAGCCTATTTGATATAAATCCTGAATATGTTCCATATCTCGGGGTTTTATTATTAGTTATATTCGCAATCTACATGCTCTTTAAGTATGCAAAAAATAAATCCAAGTGACAGAGAGGAGGGTATTATGAAAGTTCTGCTGCTCCCATTATTTCAATTCCCCACGGGACATTCAAAAGTTGCCAAAACAATTCAGGATAATATTCAAAGCCAATATCCTGATGCTGAAATCAAAATAGTCGACTTTCTTTCCTATTGCAGTGATAAGCTTGAGAAGCTGGTATCAGGGATATATTTAAAAGGTTTCCTGGGTGCCCCTTTCCTTTACAGGGCATTATATTACACCATTATGTATAAGCAGCACCCTTTTAAATTGCAGCCTGATTTACAGGTTCTATCCTATTATTTTGAACGAAAAATGCAGAAGTTCCTTGATGAAGAAAATCCGGATTTAATATTTTGCACTCATTCTTTTCCATCTGGAATCATCAGTTCACTAAAGCAAAAGGGACGATACCGGGACGTCACGGCGGTGAATGTTTACACGGATTTTTTTATTAATGATATATGGGGAAAACGGGAAATTGATTTTCATTTCGTACCTCATCCCGAGGCGAAGGAAAAGCTTATTAAAAAGCACAATATTCCTGATGAGCAAATTTTTGTAACAGGCATACCGGTTCATTCTGCGTATCACCTTCAGGTTCCATTTAAGAAAGATAACCGGATACGCCATATTCTGGTTGCAGGAGGAAACAGCGGCTTAGTAAACTGTGATTTTATAGTCGCTATGCAGAAGGTTCCTCATATTCGATTTCTGATCCTTTGCGGAAATAATGACGAATTATATAGCTCACTCCAAGCACTCGATTCAAAGCATATCGAGCCCATTGGATATATTGAAGACCCTTTTGAAATGAACCAGCTATATAATAAAGCCGATGCTATTTTGACCAAACCAGGCGGAGTTACAATTAGTGAAGCACTGCAAAAGAAACTTCCGATTCTGGTCCATACCTCACTCCCCGGACAAGAGGAAATCAATTTGGACTATTTGCTTGAGAAAAATCTGGTGCTTGTCATTAATGACAAGCACATTGCTGAACAGCTTAATAATGAAGAAGCTATACTTAGTCTAAGAAAACACATTGATTCCTATCTGGCAAAAGTCAATTGCCCATTGGACTATGCCATGTTCATGTCAATTAAAAGCACCGGCAGAAAAACGCCTGAAACTGTACATTCCATAAGAGCTATCCCCACTTTAAAGTGAAACTTCGCTCAGCTGGGCTCTGGAAGTAAGACTGCGATAAATAATTAACAGCCTGGAATCTTCAGGCTGTTTTCCATTTCAATCAAACGTTTGATTAATCAAACCCTCTTCATAAAGAATATCCTCAATCCCAGGGCTAGTTCCTTGATCATCCATGTTCTCATCACAGCCAACCGAAAAATAGGTATACGAATATTCATAACCATCTCCCTGTACACCGCCTGATCCGCCATATGAAATACAGCTTTCTGATATCGCTTCACGCTTCCCCTTTTATCCACATAATAGTACAAATCATCAATATATCCTTTACTTTGCGGTAAAGAGGTAATGGCATATCCTCTATCATTCACCCGTAATACATCGTACTTCCCTTCTGTCACAGGCACAGGGGCATTCTCTATTTCATGAACAATTCTCACCTGACCAGCATACCCTTTTGGAATCAGATAAAGATCATGAGTTTTTTCTTCCAAATCTGCCTGCTGAAGCATCCAAAAGCCCCCATCGGCAGCAGGCAGGCGATGAGAAGACCAGCTGCATTCAAGGCAATCCTCCACCCCCTGGCATCTCGCGGTCCCATTTCCGCCACTCGTCCACTAAAAAGAAAAGCACCGAAGCAATTAATATGTAAAAAGCAAACCCTTCCATAATAAAATAAGTGACAGCAGCCAAAATGGTATGTATAAATGCCGCCGCGGGAAACCGCCATATTGCTAGATTCTTAGTAAAAACCTCAGAAAGCAGCGACACTGGAACACCGTATATCACATTTCCGAAAAAGCAGTAAAAAAATCATAATCAGGAAGAAAGAAAACAGTTCCCCTTCAGACAAGAAAAAGAGAAGCCAAAAACCAAATGTAAAAAGAATGGAAGCCTGCAGGGCCGTTTTTATTTTAAATCCCAGCATAAGAAATAAATGAACCTCCTCTCTCTGTTGTGATTAATTTCACATATAACTAAGCATACATACAAGGTATCATTAACCTTTTATTTTCAACGTGCACAAAATTAATGCCAGGCGGCCTGCTTCCTTAACTAACAGACCCTTCCTCAATCACCTCTATTGCCCACCCGATCCCTTCTTCTACCATTTTTTCCGGAGGGTTCGTGTGTGGAGTGTATTCCATGACAAAAAATACATCCTTGCATTCTTTAGCTAAAAAATCCATCAGCTTCTTAATTTTATGATGATTGCCATCATTCTCATGAGATGGATGCACAGGCACCCAAATATATTTATCACCCTGATATTCAACATTATGTAAATGGACCACTCTTACAAACTCGGACCATTTTTCTATATAATTTATGGCCTTCTCGCCTGCGGCCAATATATAATCCCCAATATCGACACAGAGGCTGAGTCCGTATTTCTTCCTTGTCTCTACAGGAAAGCGGTCAAGATAATGAATCCCTGCTGGCGATTGCTGGAATCCCAATTTAGGTTCACACACAATCATAATCCCATACTTACTCTGAAAAAAACTGAGTTTCTTGAGTCCCTCCTCAATGATCTCTGCTGGATTCCCATTGGTTTCCTTTTTAAAGTAAGGAAAGTGCACCAATATGTATTCAGCTCCAAGCCGGGACATTCTTTCCACTTCCGTCTCAAACTGGATCCAGGCTTCCTTCGGATTTATACGGATCTTTTCCAGCAGATCGTATTTGCTTTGTCCCCGGAAAAGAGGCGAATGAAAACCAAAGCTTTTGTTTGTTTTACCCAGCATTTCAATAAAACAGCGGAAAGATTCTTCATCTTGAAATTCGCCTATCTCAATATGCGGCAAATGACGTTTAAAAAGTTCAGGAAACAGCTTGCTGTCTGACAAAATGACGCTTCCCGATATCCCTATATGATGAGCCATGATATCCCCTCTCTTATGTATTCTTATAGCAATCTTATCATACCTCATGTAACTTATTGGAAAATAGTGCCGTCTAATCATTAAAATACATGAGGAGACTTTTATGATAAAAAGAGTGTTTGGTTCCATTATCGCAGTACTGTTATTATTCATTCTTTTTTTCCGAAGCGGAATCATTCTGGATTCCATCGGCATTCATTTTGAAAATCCTTTGGCTAAGAAAATGGAAGTGCCTGCTGCTTATTCAAAGGCCGATTCTAATCAAAACGGCATTGCCGATCCGCTTGATATGGTCCTGACAGCCAGAAAAGAAGTGGAACAGCGCACGCCATATAAAAGTGCCTACTATGCGGGAGGATATCCGCCCGATGGTGAAGGTGTCTGTACAGATGTGGTTTGGAGGGGTTTCCAGGGGGCTGATGTAACCATAAAGGATCTTATTGATCAGGATATCGCCGAGAATACGGACTTGTATTCAAGAGTGAAGGGCAATCCTGATCCAAACATTGATTTCAGGAGGGTGCCAAACCAGAATGTCTTTTTCAGCCGCTTCGCAAAGTCATTAACAACAGAACTGATTCCAGGAGATATTAAGAACCTTCAGCAATGGCAGCCGGGTGACATTGTGGTTTTCCTTTCTCCTAAATTCGACCATGTTGCCATCATATCTGACAAACGGACGAAAGATGGCATTCCATATGTCATACATAACTCCACACCATTTGCAGCAGAAGTAAAACTCTCTTCTTTTAAGACTCCTATTACCGCTCATTACAGATGGGATTTTGAAAAAACGCCTGCACTGCCATAAAGCAGATGCAGGCGTTTTTCTTATTAAATACGAAAGTATAAAATTTTGAACTTCGATAACTGTCTAGCGCAAGCAGCCTCCCCCTTGAGGTCACAAGCTTGTCTAGCTCCGGCTCCTAGGAACCCGGGGCCATAAGGAACCGTCTTATCCCTGAGGCCCGCAGGACAAGGAAGGCTTCGTCAGCATAATCATCGCACGACCAAAAGCGGCAGATTATGGGAGGATGTAGGTCATGCAGACGTTGCCACAGGACAAGGAAAGCTACGGCAGCGATACATCGCACGACCGAAAGCGGTAGCTTTTGGGAGGACGTTGCGCTCTTAGCCTGCGTTCCTTTTTGAGCGAGGCGCTTGCGCTTTTCTTATCTTACTGCTGAAGGATTGCCTGCCGGCCACTCTTCGCAGGTGTAAGCCATCTCCCAGAAGCCAAGCTCCAGCTGGCAGCTTTTTCGGAAAGCATCCTTCATTCGCTGCCTTTCTTCCGGTGATGCCGCATCAGCAAGCTCATCCAAACGGTTTCTCATATTCATGGTCACAGCTTCGACCCTTAAATTTGCGTAAAAAGAGATCCATGGATAAAACGGATGGTTCTCATCTGGCTCATATTGCTTCATGAGTTCAAGCCCAATCTCCCAATAAGTCCATGGACAAGGCAATAATGCAGCAAGGATTTCACCCATGCCGCCTGTGTGGGCATGATACATCATATGCTTAACATAATGATCAGCTGTTGGAGGGAGCGGATAGCCCTGCAATGCCTCGTAATCCACGCCAATCTGCTGGCAGAAATTATGGTGGGGATGTACTTCGCTGTTCAATACAAATTCTATTTGCTGATTAAAATATGCAATATCCTTACGCTCTGCTGACTTTGAAATGGCAATCCCATAAATATGCATGAACGCATTCAGATACTCAAAGTCCGCTTTAATGTAATGGGCCAGTGCCTCTTTCGGCACGTCCCCTCTCCCGATACCCTGGACAAATGGGTGCTCAAATATCAGCTGAAACAAATCTTCATTTTCCTTGCGCAGAATCTCTGAAAAAGTCATAAAAATAGCCTCCTTATTAATTACAGAAGCTGCCGGGGAAAAAGCATGAGGATATAAAACGAGGTCCTCACTGCTTCCCTGCGCTGGCATTATCCAGATCAGGTTCCAAGGGACAAAGGAAAAGCTCCTTATCTCAGCCGTAGCGCCCCTAGCAGTTTTCTAACATTTTAATTGTTTTTTACCGATTTTCTAACTTGACGTTTTTCTCTCATAAATTTGGGATTTCGCTTATAACTCTTGAAAATCGCTCATTAAGTCAGATTTCTTTACTATGCTGCTTACTCATCCAGCTTCGCCAGCTCAAAATCATCATATATTCTGAACCAGATTCTTCTCTTTAACCTTTGCCAAAACCATCCAGCCTATGGCCGCACCGGCAATGCTGCTGACCAGGAATGGCGGCACAAAGAAGAATGCCCCAGCTGCGCTTCCCATGAGAACCTTTGCAAAAGGGACTGCAAACAATGCACCGATTATGCCGGTACCTACCACTTCTCCTACAGCAGCCCATATTTTCCGGCCGAACTTCAAATAAAGCACACCTGCCAAAAACGCTCCGATCATGCCGCCTGGAAACGCAAGCAGCGTCCCGAATCCAAGCAAATTACGAAGCAGGCCAATCATAAATGCCACAGCTGCTGCAGGCAGGGGCCAAGCGTCACCGCTGCCAATACATTCACCGCATGCTGCACCGGATAGGCCTTGGCTATGCCTGCCGGAAACCAGAGCAAATGGGATCCCAGTGTCCCAATTGCTACAAATAAAGCCATCGTAGTTAACAATCGGGTTCTGTTCATCTAAACCTCCTTTCTAAAGGGCCGCCTGATTGCTTATCAGGATGGGAAGTATGTATACAAAAAAGCCAGATTCCCTTAAGGACCTGGCTTGGTTTAAGTATATGAATTGACATATAGTCAAATCCTACTTCCCTCCGCTGGCATTAACCAGATCAGGTCCATAAGAGTCAGAAAGCTATAACGCGCTTTCCTCTCAGCCCGCACATTCGGGGCACCCCTAGTAGCTGCATAGATATTTAGTTTGATAAGCTATCTCAAGCTTAACAAATTATTCCGGCACTGTCATCAATCTTTTTGCTTATATACTTTTCTTGGTGCAATCAATGTATTAAGCGCTCTTCGATTTCTGCTGAGAAACTATCGAAGTAGCTTCAGACTTGCCATTTCCTTTAGACTCCCGACTCCTGCCAGAGAAAGTGACACTTTTGTTTCTTCAATAAAGTTGGCAAGTACTTTTTCAACTCCATTCTGCCCGCCAATGGCCAAACCGTACACATACGGCCTTCCCAGGCAAACTGCGTCGGCTCCTAATGCCAGTGCTTTGACCACATCGGAACCGCGGCGAATGCCGCTGTCAAACAATACTGGAATTCTTCCTTTGACTTCCTTCACAACCGGTCCAAGCGCATCAATCGCCGCAATCACTCCATCAAGCTGCCTGCCGCCATGATTGGAGACTATGATTCCGTCTATCCCTTTTTCAACGGCCAGCCTGGCATCTTCGGGATGGAGAATACCCTTTAATAGAATCGGCAGATTTGTTTTCTCTTTTAACCTAGCAATATGCTCCCAGCTCAAGGTTGGATGATGGATATTATCAAGGATTCCCTGAACTACATCACCGTCATGGAGAGTGGCCATAAAGACCGGGTCACTCTCATAGTTTGCTTTTCCATAGCCAAGCTTTAACGGTGAAAAATTGTTTCTTAGATCAGCTTCCCTCCACCCCATCATCACCGTATCTACTGTTAACACAATTGCTTCATAGCCTGATTCCTCCGCCCGGCGCACCATACTGAACGCAGCATCTTCATAATTGGACCAATATAATTGGAACCATTTTGGACTCGTGCCTGTTGCATTTGCGATTTCTTCAATGGAATAACTGGATACCGTGCTCTGGATAAAAGGAATTCCAAACGAAGCTGCCGCCCGGGCAGATGCAAGCTCTCCCTCACTGTGTTCAAGACGCTGCATTCCTATAGGTGCAAGGAATACTGGATAAGGATACGTTTTTCCAAATAAATTCACACTTATATCCGGCACTGATACATCTCTAAGCATCCTCGGTACAATTGAGTATTTTGCAAAGGATTCGATATTCTTTTTCAGCGTTTCTTCTCCCCCGGCTCCTGATTGGACATAGCCAAATCCGCCAGCTCCCATCACTTTCTCTGCTTCTTCTTCCAGTTCCTTAAATGAAATAGGAAAGTTTTCTGCGAAACTAATATTCTCTACTTTTGCCATATTCCAGCCCTGCCTTTTTTGAATTTATTGAAAATAATAACACTTTTTCAGATTTTATGAAACCATCTAATAAAATCATAAATTCGCAGTTACAGCCTTTCCTATACAAATTAGCCGCAATAAGCAGGGATTTCACAAAAAATCATGAATAAACATTTTAACCTTAATGAAATTGGAGTGTACAAAATGTTAATCAAACAGCCTTTTGATGAATTTCTGAAATTCCATTACGAAAGAGTCAGTGAAAGCAATATGAAAGTGACTTTGCCAATTCAGCCGCTCTTTATTAACAGCGCGGGGCTGGTTCATGGAGGCGTCATTTCCACTCTTGCGGATGTAGCGATGGGGAATATTTTCGAGCCGGATGAAAACCAGATGCAATCCGTGGTGACAGCTGATTTAAAGGTCACTTTCCTAAAGGGGGCGACAGGTGAATTTCTTATCGCCAATGCTCACCTTGTGAAGAGGGGCGCACCCTCAACCACACAGACTGCCTGATTTATAACGACCAGGATCAGCTGGTCGCCAAAGCATCGGGAATCTTCGCATCTATCTAAAGTGATTAATCCTATCGTTGCCTGAATAGTTTCGCTGACAGCGATAGGAGGAACCATTAAAGGTTAAAGACAGTCCTAATAGTTTCTATCCTTCTTCTTTTTATACAAGTGGGATACACTGTAAAATACCCCTATCACAACCGAAACGACTAATAAAAGCTGTGAGCCAGATAAAGATAAGGCATTGGCCAATGAAAGCGAGTAAGCCAGCAGCAAGGAAGTTAACATTTTGGAAATAGACGCAATTCCCAGGAACTTTTTAAATGAAACACCACCCATTCCTGCTCCAACACAAATGATCTCATCCGGCAATATCGGAATAACAAACATCAGCATTAGTATGGTGTTTTCATTTTTCTCCATGTATTTTTGGTATTTGATCAGATGCCGCTCTTTTATAAACCGGGATACAAGCTTTAATCCTCCTATCCTTGCAGTCAAGAACATAACAATAATCCCCGAAAGTGTACCTGTAAATCCAAGAAAGGCAGCGGCTGCGGGACCGAATACGGCACTTCCGGCAGGCAGTGTTACGGCTTCAGGAAGCGGCAACAGAATAGGCTGTAAAAAGCAAACCAGGAAAAAGATGAGCTTGCCCTCCGCTTCATATTCCCTCAGCATTCTCTCGAGCCCATAGGCATCAGTCAAAACAAGTATTTTTGTTAAATAAAAGGTCATAAAAACTATTAACAGCAGACAGAACATATAAATAAGTGCCAGTCTGCTGTATTTCAATCGGGATAACTTGCCTGCAGCAAAAAAGTAAAAATCCATCACTAATATGGCAGCCATGCCTGCAATAATACCCCATTTATAAGCCGGCAAAAGTGTCGGCATATAATTAAACAATATATACAATGCTAATAAAATGATAAGTCCATGAAAACTAACTTCAATTTTTCCATTCATACATTTTCCCCTTCTTGCTTTTCTTAACTATAGTTTAGAAGAGAATACAAAGAGGATTAAGCTCCCTTAGCATTAAAATAAGCTAAGGCCAGAGACTTAAATATTAAAAAAGCAGGACTTATCCTGCTTTTTTAATACTCTATCTCATCATAATCCTTAGGCTGCGGAACCGGCTGATCCCCTTTATACTTTCCAAACTCATTGACAAGTTCCCTCTCTTCTTTTGGGCCTTGTGTCTGTTTCTTATTTTGCTCATCTTTTCCAGACAACTCATTTGCTCCTTCCTTATGGTTCTTTAAATTAATATGTACTCATTACTTTCATTTCACGCATAATTAGCAGGATTTTTCCTGCACTCTGTAAAATAGGTAAAAAACTCGATATAAAAGGAGGGTCCAAATGTTTATTTCACATATTGCTACTGTTGAGATACCAGTTTCAAACTTGGAGCGGTCAGTAGCATTTTATGTAGAGGTTCTTGGTGTTAAAGTTGAATTCAAAGGTGAGAAAAATGCTATGCTAAGCTTTCAAGCAAAGGGTGTTCCAACAATCTTCCTTGTAGAAACCGAAGACAGAAAGTCATTATCTTTTTCCAATTCCCATAATGGTGTCGAACACAGCATCATTGATTTCTATACACAATCCTTAGAAGAGTTCCATCATTGGCTGCAGGTGAAAAACATTGAAGTTGGTCCGCTTAATATTAATGAGGAACATGGCTTTGGAGGATTTGGCTTTAAGGATCCGGATGGCAATCTGCTTAGCGCATGCAACGTGCTGCATAAAGGCCAATAAAGAAAAAAGCCTCAAGCCTCAATTTACAAACCAGGCTGGTAAAAGGGAAAAAGGTTGAAAAACTGCGAATTCAGATGATTAATAAGAAGGAGATTCCCATGGTAAGATTAGAACCTTTTACAGAAAAAGATTTCGATTTGCTCATCAGCTGGATCAGTACACCGGAATTAATGGTTCAGTGGAGCGGTGCCCATTTCAAATTCCCCCTTAATCATGAGCAGCTTGCTAAGTATATAAGCTCTGCAAATCTGGAAACCAGCTCGGAATATATCTGCAAAGTTTTGGCAAACGATGAAATCGTCGGTCATATTTCCCTTGGCAGAGTTGACCGTGTCAACGAAACTGCGAGGATTGGCAAGGTTTTCATCAGCCCCACAGCACGGGGGAAAGGGTATGCTTCAGAAATGATTCATCAAATCCTGAACTTTGCCTTCCAAGAGCTGAAATTAAATAGAATCAGCCTTGGGGTTTTTGATTTTAATTTGCCTGCTATTAAGATTTACGAGCAGGCAGGGTTCCAAAAAGAGGGACTTCTTAGGCAGACCAATAAAGTTAGAAATAAATATTGGAACTTGATAGAAATGAGCATCCTGAAAGCTGAATGGCAGGCCAGACCCGGGCTCATGGGTATTCAATCAAACATTTGATTGAATGATCCTCTACATAAAAAACAGGGCGGTATACTCCGCCCTGTTTGATTTAGCTTGCTTTTTCTTCAGCCGGCACTTCCTGTTTTTCCTTGAAAGAAACCATCCAGCTAATGCTATTCCAATTAAGACTACATAGAAAGTAGTTTTCCATTCGGTCGATTTGGCAAATCCTTCAGGCAGGATCGCCAGCGCCGGATGGGACATTGTATAGACAGCCAGTTTGACACCAACCCAGCCGACAATACCAAATGCTGCAACCTCAAGTCCAGGTCTCCTGTGAAGCAGATCGACAAAGAGGTTTGCAGCAAAACGCATAATGATCAATCCGATCATACCCCCGGCAAAGATGACAAAGAACTTTCCGCCGTCAAGTCCGCCTATATGGCCAAGTCCTGAATCCGGAAGGGCCACGGCCAGAGCGACCGCTGCCAGAATGGAATCTACAGCGAATGCAATATCAGCCAGCTCAACCTTAAATACTGTCAGCCAAAAACCAGATTGTTTCTTTTCTTTCGTTACTCCTGCTTCTTCCTCGCCTTTTTTTACAAGGAATTTTCTTAATATATGATTAGCAGCGATAAACAGAAGGTATAGCGCTCCAATGGCTTGAACCTGCCATACATCTACTAGATATGAAATCGCAAATAACGATCCAAAGCGGAAAACAAACGCTCCAGCTAACCCGTAAAATAAAGCCTTCTTCCTCTGCTCCTCCGGAAGATGCTTAACCATAATCGCCAGCACCAGCGCGTTATCAGCAGCCAATAAACCCTCCAGCGCCACAAGCAGCAGCAATACCCATCCATACTCAAGTATTAGTGATAATTCCATCTAAACACCCTCCCTTATTTCACCTTTGTATATTTTTCGTCTACACGTTTTTCAATTTTAGCCAGCAATTCTTGATCTCTCAGCAGCTCTTCTTTGTTTTTCTTAATTAATTCTGCAAATGATACTCTAGCTTTTTTCATCTTGGTCTCCTTTCCTTCTATTTTTTAAGTATTGAAAGCTTCGCACTGTTTCCCTGCAGTTATGTCGATTGAGGATTTCCATTGCCAAGCTATATCAGGCAATAAAAAAACCTCTACCAGCAAGCGGTAAAGGTTTAAAAAACAAAAAGACCTTTACCCGAAACAGGCAAAGGTCTTGCTAACAACGTTAAGGTTGCCAACAAAGCCGGGAGCTCTAAACTCCGAAATGACGACTCTGCTGTAAAAGCTACTCCCCTTTAGGAGAAACTATTCAACTATACGTTAATCATATTCTATTTTTCTTAAGGTGTCAACCCTTATGCAAATCGGTAATAAATCAGAATGAATGTCGCAAGGACGAAAATAAAGTTCAGGAAAACAAACACAAATTGATCTGCCCTGGTTTTATGAAGCTTAATAGGCGGGTTATAAAAAGACACCCCTTCAATGATGAAGATAATCAGGACAATATGGATCATAAAATGGCCGATTACTTCTGTCATTCCAAACAGCATCGTGGTTGTAATAAAAATAACCGTAACCACAAAGCCAACTACCCGGTTAAGGATCCCTACCACTAGAAGGTAACCGACAACAAACTCAATGAATGCAGCCATAACAACGAATGCAGCCGGGGCAAAGCCGAATGTGGGAACTCCGTGATTGGCTACAATATCAAGAGACATGCTTGGATATACCCATTTTTCAACAGCCACCCAGCATAAAGATAAACCTGTGCCTAAATAAAGGAATGGAAATCCAACCTGCTCAAGCTTTGTGCTGCCGACCAGCAAGACTCCAATAATGGCAACATAATATCCATAATCAAGCATATGGAAAATGCCATTCCAAAGGGTAACGTACACAAATAGCCCCAATAAAATAACGGCTCCGGCCTTTGTAGAGATGTGATGCGGAATAAGCAGAAAGCCAATTGCTGCCCAAGTTAGAATCATTGCAATCGTATTGGTTAAATAAAATTCAGGCGCAAATAATGTTCCATTCGTCACCTGTATTATTAATGCCGCGGCTGTACCATACTTAAGGATATACCTGCTATATTTGCGGAATCCTGAGAGCCAGTCATCCAGCTTTTTAACTTTGTCCCATTGCGCTGTCCTTGGGATAATCAATGTCAGCATCGCAAGGACAATCGCAGCTGTCAGTGCCAGTCCCAAAAATAAAGGTGATAATATATTTTCAATCGTTTCCTTTTGAGGTGTCACATTTGTGAACCATTTCACATGTGCGCTCGCAAAAAAAGGCGTCATAACCAATCCTGCTATTAATAAAAACTGGAATATTTTTTTCATGATGATCGTGCCTCCCTGATGGCATTTTAGGTAAACAATATAAGTACAGTATTAATATATAATACTTTTCATTCCAGTGGATGAATCAAAAATGAACAATATGTGAAATATTTCACATATTGTTCGCAATAAAAATACAGGCTAATTCGCTTGCCTGTATTTTTATTTCCTACTTTTCTTTTTTCAAGGCTG
Organism: Cytobacillus pseudoceanisediminis; assembly: GCF_023516215.1. Lineage (NCBI taxonomy): Bacteria > Bacillati > Bacillota > Bacilli > Caryophanales > Bacillaceae > Cytobacillus > Cytobacillus pseudoceanisediminis. Next base: position 3,725,614 of record NZ_CP097349.1, read on the forward strand.
AAAGTACCGGCTTTTGCTCTTCCTTCTTTTCCTCATCTGATACCAAATCCTTTGCCGCACTTTTAAACTCCGTTAAGGTCCGCCCAAATGCCCGCCCGATTTCAGGAAGCTTGGATGGCCCAAATATGATCAACGCAATGACAAGAACGAGAATTAAGCCTGGAATGCCAATGTTGGAAATCATCTTCTCACCGTCCCGTTAATGTAATACCTTTTCTCGCTTTTTCTTAAGCTGCTTTTCATGTGCCCTTGAATGAGCGTGATGGCGATCTTCTTCCACCTCAGAAGAGATTCCAGCCCCCTGAGGTACAGCAGATGCCGATACCTGCTTCAAGCCAGCCTGATCTTTTTCAAAAATAAATGATGCTCTTGTTGAAATATCCGCTCCAGGCTCTGTTACGAAAGGAAGAACCCGATAATCTGCACGCCATTGCTCTGGTGTTACCCGGCAGCGGACATAGCCTCTATAATTATTAAAGAACTTAATATGCGGATTTTCTGCAAGCGTCTTTTCCGTATCCGCTCTCACATCTGATCCGTTTCCTCCTGATGTGATAGAGGTTCCGACAAATTCAGCCCCAATCAGCTTTGCATTTGGATCATTATAGTCTGTTAGAATATTCGAAGCCCAGCTTGCATGGACATCCCCAGTCAGAACGATTAGGTTTCCGATATTGTTTGAAACAGCAAAATCTGTCAGACGCTGCCGGGCAGCAGGGTAACCATCCCATGCATCCATGCTGAACTTCGGCGAAGCAATTGATCCAAAATTTCTCTGGGCAAAGAACACCTGCTGTGCAAGTACATTCCAATGCGCATTGGAGCTGGCTAGATTGCTTTCAACCCATTGTTCCTGTTCATTGCCAAGGAGAGTGCGGGTTGGATCAAGCGACTCCGGAGTATGCGGCTTGCTGCCATCACCATTTGCCTGGTCATCCCGATATTGCCGGGAGTCAAGCACAAGGAATGACGCTAGGCTGCCATAGCTGAATTCCCTATACAGCTGCATACCATCACCATTTGGCATGGAAGATAACCGGAGCGGCATGTGCTCATAGTAAGCCTGATAAGCAGCTGCACGGCGTTTAATAAATGCTTCTGCCGACTGGCCTTTTTCCGGAATCCCAGCTGCATAGTTATTTTCCACTTCGTGGTCATCCCAAGTGACTACCCAAGGGAAAGCAGCATGCGCTTCTCTCAGATGCGGATCCGTTTTGTACTGGGCATGGCGATTCCGGTAATCTTCGAGAGAGATAATTTCCTGTCCGCTATGATGACGGACATTTCCTGTTGGTGAAATATATTCATTTGGTCCATATTCATATATGTAGTCACCAAGGTGAATGACAAGATCCAGATTTTCCTTTGCCATATGCTGATAGGCTGTAAAAAATCCATGTTCATACTGCTGGCATGAAGCAAATGCAAATGATAGCCCTGATACTTTGGCACCCGCAGCCGGAAGCGTCTTTGTTTTCCCAATTGGGCTTAATTCATTGCCGCTTTTAAAACGATAATAATAGACAGTGTCCGGCATTAAGCCTTCTGCCTCCACATGCACAGAATGCGCCAAATCCGGCACTGCAATTTCTGTCCCGCGTTTAACAACTTTTCGGAAATGTTCATCTGCAGCAAGTTCCCATTTGACTGGGACAGCATGATGAGGCATCCCGCCTCCATTAAGCGGATCTGGTGCAAGCCTTGTCCATAAAACCACACTGTCCGAAAGAGGATCTCCTGATGCCACACCGAGGGTAAAAGGATATTTGCTGAACTTAGGAGCTGCATCAACCGTTAGATTACCCACCCCTAATGATTGCGCCATAGCCAGCGCAAGCGAAAAACCGGCAATTTTCCCTGCACCAGATAGAAAGCTCCGGCGGTCAATGTCCCTCTTTAAGTTCTCTTCATTAAACTTCCTGATTAAATCATCAATCGATCTCTCATGTCCCATTTTTCTTCACCTCTTAAATCAATCTGGATTCACAGTTGATTATAAGAGGCTATTTTTAAAGCAATATGAAGATGTGTAAAGGAGAATGACAATACCTCTGCCTATTTTATCAGGACTTTGTAAGCATTAGGTTATTCATTCAACCTATAATCCAGACTTGCAGCCAAAATCCCTTTGTGCCCCTGTAACATTTGTCCCAGCTATTTTTACAATATATACATAGAATATTAACGAATCCTGTCAAAATCTTTTAGTTTACTAATCTATAAATAGTGTTTATGATGATAGTTATAATCTTGAAAAGGGGTGAGGGAATGAAAAAAATGAAGTTACTGCCACTTTTAATGCTGTCTGTATTTTTATCCTTCCTCATCACCCAATACCCTGGTGTCCATTTTAATGATATTCCAATGGACCAAAGCAAAGCGGTAACGGTTTCGGACTTTACCGAGAGCTTTCTATTAAAAGATGATCCTAAAAAACATATCTTCACACAGGATATGCTTTCTATAGCCATCATAAACCTAACCATTATCCTTTTTGTATACAGTGCCCTTCACATCATCGCCCGCAGAAAAAAGATATTTTATACCCCCATCTTCTACGAGGCGAATTATGTAATCCACACTCCTTAATTGTCCAACAAAACAATTGAAGGAGGAAACGAATAATGTGGATTCGATTCTTAATGATTGGCTTATTTTCATTAACAGCTTCCAGCCTGTTCTTTTATCAGGGAATGGAAATGTATCATGCTTTCACAGACTTCTTTAGACAAAAATAAGAAGCTGGCGCCCAGGGACTCCCTGGGCGTTTTTAATGCTTTTATCAAGGGGAAACTACCTATCTGCATTAGTTTCCTTCGTCCCCTTTTCATCTTCTTCTGGGGCACTACCCATTCTTATTATCTCCCTTCACTCCCGCTTGCCTCTCCTTCAAAGGCAATGTTCATCCTTATCAGTTCTCCTCACCCCCGCTTATCTCTCCCCAAAGGCCCTATTCATCCTTATTAGTTCCCTTCACTCCTCTTGCCTCTCCTCAAAGACGCTATTCTCCCTCATTAGCTCCCTTCGTTCATTTCCTGCTCTTCCGCAGACACTAATCTCAATAAGTCTCGCGCCATTTTCACTTCTTAACCCAGCTCCATAAAAAAACACCCGGCCTGTTTTACTCCCAGACCGGGTGTACTCTCTTACTGCGCTCTTGCATATTTATCGTCTATTTTCTTTTCAATTTTTTCAAGCTCCCGGCTATCTTTTAAAAGCTCTTCTTTATTTGCCTTAATCATTTCAAGCATTGATAATTTTTTCTTTTTCATTTCTGCTCACCTTCTCTCATGATGTCTGTAATCTCCTGGATGCTGGATCTATTTTTTTTGACAGAGTATGGTGTCTGTCTATCACCTAAAAAACAATCGTCTTATTTCCATGCACAATGACTTTGTCTTCCACATGCCAGGCGACTGCCTGAGCGAGGACCTGTCTTTCTACATGCCGTCCTGCAATTTTGAGATCCTGTGCAGTGTGGCGGTGATTAACCCGCTGGACATCCTGTTCAATGATTGGGCCTTCATCCAAATCATTCGTTACATAATGAGCTGTTGCCCCAATCAGCTTTACTCCGCGGTTAAACGCCCGTGCATAAGGATTGGCTCCCACGAAGGCTGGCAGAAAGCTATGATGGATATTGATAATCCTGTTTGGATATTTAGAAATAAAGCTAGGCGAAAGGATCTGCATATATCTCGCGAGCACAATGAAATCCACTTTTCCTTCCAGAAGCTCCACCGACTTTTGCTCAGCTTCAGCTTTAGTGTCAGGTGTAATCGGAATATGATGATAAGGTATTCCGAAACCCTCCACCACTTCCCTCATGTCGGGATGATTGCTGATCACCAAGGGAATATCCACTTCAAGCTCCTTCGATTTCCAGCGCCATAGGAGCTCCAGCAGACAGTGATCCATCTTAGAAACAAAAATAGCCATCCGCTTGCGCTCGCCTTTGCCGCTCAGCTTCCACTCCATTGAGTATTCCCTGGCCATTTCAGGCAGATCCTCTTTCAGTTTTGAAAAGGACTCATCAAAATGATTCATATCGAATTCAATCCGCATAAAGAATATGCCTGCCAGCGGATCGGTTGTATGCTGGTCAAAATGGACAATATTAGCCTTATGCTCCAGCAGGAAATTGGAGACTGTGGAGATTATGCCCGGCCGCTCAGGACAAGATATCAGCAATGTCGCCCTGTTTGCATTGATATTTTTATTCATATAGATTCCTCCATCTGCATTTCCCGAAGCTGCCATCCATATAAAAAGGACAGAAAAAAGGCGGCTTCTTCATCCCCCTTCTCTGTCCTTTTACCTGAGAGTTTAACCCCTTTGGTGTCGCAGGATTCCTGCGCGCTCTCCAGAGATGCGTCCGACTGCGGTTCTGTCTACCTGAGAGATTGGCTTCAAGGGTATTTTTGAAGCTTGCTCCTTCGGTGGCTACTAAATGCTCTCTCCCGCAGCCGTCATTCGCTCAATATTTTTGTTATTTTCAGAATAATACATTATTTAGGCTGTGTCAATCGAACTGCGTTTCTTTCACAAAATTGCCACAATTATAACCTGACTATTTTTCTTTCAATATCATTTGAGAATAAAGGGCAAATAAAAAAGCCTGAAGACAATGTCTCCAAGCCGTTTTCTATACAGCCGCTTTCGGTTTTGGTTCCTTTTTTTGCCAGGCAATCGTGATACACAATGTAACGATCAATAGGGCCAGACCGAGAACAAACGGATAGGTTATCTGCACATCGTAAAGTACGCCGGCAATCGTTGGTCCAAGTACATTTCCAATGCTCATATAAGCATTATTCATCCCCATCGCAAATCCCTGCTCATTGCCAGCCATTTTTGAGATAAGCGTGGTTAAAACCGGACGCAGGATGGAAGTGGCCAGGAAAATGATCAGTGAAATGAAAAAGAATAGTGCATAACTTCCTGCAAACAGCGACACAAGGAAACCTGACGCCGCAACAGCCAAGAAGATATTCAATACCTTTCCTTCTCCGAATTTATTAACCACCCGATCGACTACAAATAACTGAACAATAACACTAATAACCCCCGTTGAAGTCACCATAATGGCGATTTCCTGCGGAGTAGCAGCAAACTCATTATCAAGATAAAGCCCCAGCACTGATTCATATGCCATTAGTCCAAAGCTCATCACCAATGTGATAACAAGCGGAATAAAATATGGCTTCTTAACAGACATTGCCAGCTTCTTGACCATTGGTTCCTCTTCAGGCATCTCTCCCGGCACCGTCTGCAATGTGCTGCTCTCTTCGAGGAGCATAATTGAAAAAATAACTGCAACTAGAGATACAAGCGCTGAAATCAGAAATGGCATTTTCAATCCGAAGTCAGCCAAAAATCCGCCAATTCCAGGTCCGACCACGATTCCAAGTGACATCGCAGCTGAGACAAGGCCATTCCCTTTTGCACGCTGCTCCATGGTTGTAATATCTGCAATGTAGGCAAAAATAGCTGGAATCAGCAATGCTGCTCCAACGCCTCCAATGACACGAGAAAAATATAGCAGCCATATGGAATCCACTGCATAAAAGACAAGCATGGATAAAGTCAAACCAGCTAACCCGTAAATAATCATCTTTCTGCGGCCGTATTGGTCAGCCCATTTCCCTGCAATGGGTGAAAAAATCAGCTGGGCACCCGCAAAAATGGCAATCATCAAGCCTGCTGCCGTTCCACCCTGATTAATGGATTCCAAATAAGCGGGCAAAATCGGAATAATAATCCCAAAGCTTCCGATCGCAATAAACATATTGATCATTAGTATGACCATCTTTTTCTTTTGATCCCCAGACATAGCGGATACCCCTCCTTCTATATGTGAAAAATTTACATTAAATTATTTAGCACGCTAAATAGCTTATAATGAGACAGGCTGCTTTGTCAAAGGAAAAATAATAGAAGCTCCAGCATGTACTGAAGCCTCTTGTATTCACCCTTTGAATTTGTCTGGGAATTGCTTCACAACTGCATCTGAAATGGCATCTGCCATCATGATAATATGCGACAATCCATCATCAATTGAAACAATTCTTGCATCCCAATCCTTAACCAGGCTCGCTGTTAAATCATCCGTCACCAATTCGAGGTGCGTGTACAGCAATTTTTTTACATCTTCATTTTGCAAATTAGGATTGGCTCCGCTTAGAAAAGCAGCAATCTCATCTGCATTGCGATGCCATATTTTGTTCAGCTGATTCACTTTTGCGCCTTGCCCGCTCTTGGCAGCTTCAACAATATCTCCGGCAATAACAATATGCTCCTTAAGCAGCTCTGTAAGCTTATTACCTGCAGCATCTCCATAATAAGGCTTTATCGAATTGCCGATATCCTCCTGGTTTTTCAAAAGCCTTGCCAGAACCTGCTTCTGATCCTCCGCTCCGGCAGTTGTGGCACTTGTAATGTAATTGCTTGTCCATAATACATGGTCGACCCATAACCTGCGGAATTCATTTCCAAATTTAACCTCTGATTGGGTGATACACGGTTTCTGTGCAGCCGCATTGCCTGGAGCTGTTAGCATATTCAGCGGCAGCAGCAGCATTATTCCCAATATCAATACTTTCTTCATATCCTTTTCTCCTTCCAGATTGAAAAAGTTTCCTTCTTATTTTGATTATCTTAAGATTTTTCATTCCAAAAAATAAAGCTCGAGGCTAATGCCCCAAGCTTTTTCAATCAAACGTTTGATTTATTTGCATATAAAGCCTATTTACTATCGGATAAAACATTTTACTTTCGTATAAACAGATTTACCTTCGGATAAACCATTTTACTTTCGTATGAGCAGATTTACCTTCGGATAATGATCACACAGCTGCCACCGCAGCAAAAAACTCATTATATAGAGCCTGTACCGCGCGTTTTTCATCCACTGCCTGTACGCCAAACATCATGCTCACTTCAGATGAGCCCTGATTGATCATTTCCATATTTACTTTCGCTTTAGCGAGGGCCTTGGAGGCGCGGGCCATTGTTCCGATGTTTTGGCGCATCCCCTCACCAACTACCATGATAAGCGACAGGCTATGCTGGATTTTCACCTCATCCGCGTGAAGCTCATATTGAATGCGGCTCAGAATTTCCTCCTCCACACCATCAGTAAATTGGTTTTCCCGAAGAATAATGGAGATGTCATCAATTCCTGACGGGGTATGCTCATAGCTGAGGCCATACTCTTCCAAAATGGTCAGCAGCTTCCTTCCGAAGCCGACTTCCCTGTTCATTAAGTATTTGCCGACGTATATGCTGCAGAATCCCTGATCACTGGCAATCCCGATCACAGGTCCGTTTGTGTTATCGCGCTCGTTCACAATCCTGGTGCCAGGAGCAGATGGATTATTCGTATTTTTAATCTGCACAGGAATTCCAGCCCTGAATGCCGGCACAAGTGCTTCATCATGCAGGACGGTAAAACCTGCATAGGAAAGCTCCCGCATTTCGCGGTATGTCAGTTCTTTGATTTCTTTAGGACTTTCCACAATAAATGGATTTACCGAATAAACAGCATCCACATCTGTAAAGTTTTCATACAAGTCCGCTTTGACTGCTCCAGCCAAAATGGAACCTGTCACATCCGATCCGCTCCTTGAAAATGTGAACACCTGCCCATCCCTGCTGTATCCAAAGAAACCTGGAAAAATGATAATCCCGTCCTTTTCCTTTAAGGAATATAGATTCTCATATGCCTCAGGAAGAACCTGTGCATTTCCGGGCTCCGGGCTTACAAGCAATCCCGCTTCCTTCGGGTTCACATACCTTGCTTCCACTCCCTGCTGCTGAAAATAAGCTGCAACAAGCTTAGCGTTATTATCCTCGCCGCTCGCTTTGATCAGATCCATAAAAACTTCAGGATCATCTGTATCGCTTGAAAGCCTTGTAAAAAGATCCTCCCTGATCATATCTTTAATGTCCAGACCCAGCTCCAATTCATCAGCTATTTGGCCATACCGATCCAATACAGCTTCAGCCAAGTCATCTGCTGATTCCCCCTGAATCCGTTTCTCCGCACATGCGATTAATAAATCAGTAACCTTATTATCTGCTGAAAATCGCTTTCCAGGAGCCGAGACGACGATTATCTTCCGCTCTGGATCAGCATTTACAATATTGAAAACTTTTTCGATTTGCTTTCCGGATGCTAAAGAAGATCCTCCGAACTTTACGACTTTCATCCTGACATCTCCTAATCTCTGAAAATTTAATCTTTATTTTACTCTTATCCGAAAAGAAATCAAGAGAAATTCTATCCTAAAAATACAGATGTTCACCATAAAAATACACAAAGTTATATAGATATATTTAATATAGCTAGTTTGTGTGATTATATCACTTTATAATATTATTTCAGAAAAACAAAAGAAAACGCTTACAATATAAAGTTTATTTTATGCCGTTCTGCCAAATTGCCCAAAGCAAATAAACTATTAATATTATGGTTTTCCCCTTGTCAAAACGGGGTATATGTTAAGGATATTTATATAAAGAATTAAATCGTAAAACACGGGAAGGGAAAAAGTCTATGGGAATCCTAATTGTGGACGATAATCAAGCCAATTTATTTGTCATTCAGCATATATTAAAACGCGCGGGTTATAAAGACCATTTAACGTTTTCTTCTGCAAAGGATATGTTTCAGCATCTTCAGGGATATTCACCTTTTTCAGCTGATATAAAAGCAGACATTATCTTAATGGATATTATGATGCCGGAGATGGATGGAATTGAGGCATGCCGGCGGCTTCAGCAGATTCCGCATTTAAAGGATATACCGGTGATTTTTGTAACTGCATTGGAAGATTCAAATAAGGTAGCTGAGGCTCTTGATGCGGGCGGAACTGATTATGTTATGAAGCCCATAAATAAAACGGAACTGCTTGCCCGGATTCGTGCTGCTTTAAGACTTAAATATGAAAAGGACTGGCATAAGGAGCAGGAAAATAAAATCAAGAATGAATTGGATTTATCCATGCAGGTTCAGACCAGCATGCTGAGCGAGCCGATTTATCATGAACATACACTGTTAAAAGCTTCCTACCTGCCAGCCAACAAACTTGCAGGGGATATGTATTACTGGCACCAAATAGATGAACACCGCTTTGCTGCCATCCAGCTGGACATGATGGGCCACGGGATTTCAGCATCCCTTGTATGCATGTTTATTTCTTCTGTTCTAAGGGATGCCATCAGAACATGCAGCGATCCTGAATACGTCATGAAGGAACTAAATCGGTGGATGAATTCCCTTAATCAGCGCAATCAGCGGATTCCATATTATTTTACAGCCATTTACCTCGTCCTTAATAAAAAAGACAAAACCGTTGAGTATGTGAATGCCGGACATCCAACCGGATATGCGCTCACAGATAAAAAGGAAATGTTCAGCTTATCAAGCAATATGTGTGCAGTAGGCTTTTTTGAAGATATTACGATACAAAAAGAAACAATTCCCTATATAGACTCCATCCAGCTGCTCCTGTTTACGGACGGAGTGGAGGAGGCAGTGGAGCAGAATAATCTTAACCCTTGTGAATATCTTCAGCGCTTCGCATCCTTCCATTGGAATGCAGCCAGAACAGCAGAGCCAATCGATATGATTCTGACTAAACAGCAGCAGGCAAGCGCTGATGATGATATGTGTGTTGTTTTGGTCCAGGCAGATTAGTGTGTATACATAATATTTTTGCAAAAAAACAGAGTGCAGTCCCTGAAATAGGGTCCGCACTCTGTCTTTATATAAAAGATAAAAATGTGATTCCTTTTGAACTTTGAGTATTGTCCAGCTCCTGCGCCTGCCCCTCGAGGGGGCGGGCAAGGCGTTTCCGCTTTTTTATGCTGGAGCGGTCTTCCTGAAAATCTTTTCCTGCAGGTTGATTTCTTCAAATACAGGCACTTCCATCCTCAGCGCTTCCTTGCTTCCAAGTCCCAGAAACCCTCCCATGCTGAGGCTTTCATTGAAAAGATTAAAAACATGGCTTTGCAGATCAGTATTAAAATAAATCATGACATTGCGGCATATAATCACATGAAATTCATTAAATGAGCCATCGGTCACCAGATTATGCTGCGCAAAAACCATTCGATTAAGCAGGGATGAATTCAAATAAGCTGCTTCACAATCTGTAGTATAGTATTCAGAAAATGATTTTTTTCCGCCTGCCATAATGTAGTTCTTTGTGTAGAGCTGCATTTTTTGCAAAGGGATCATTCCGCTCTCTGCTTTTTTTAGCACTTTTTCATTGATGTCTGTGGCATAAATTTTAGTTCGTTCTCCCAAACCCTCTTCTTCCATCAAAATAGACATGGAATAGGCTTCCTCTCCAGTCGAACAGCCTGCATGCCAGATTCTGATCTCAGGCAATTCTCTGAGCATCGGGACAACCTCATTTCGAAAAGCTTTAAAAAACGAAGGATCCCGGAACATTTCGGTAACATTGATTGAAAAATCGCTCAGGACCTTTTGCAGATACCCATCTTCATGTATAACCTTCTCTGTGAGGCTTGTTATGCTGGGCAGCCGATCCCTGCTAATGCGATTTTGAATCCTCCTTGTAATGGAAGAGCGCATATATTGCCGGAAATCATACCCGGATAAACCGTAAATGGCCTTTAAAAGTAAATCTATCTCTAATTCTTCCTTTTTCAATTCTAGTCATTCCTCAACTTTCGAGAATAAAATTATGGATACGGGGAATGCTCCTCTGTCTGTCCGTACATTAGAAATGGCGCTCCCCTGGTTCCTTCTATGAAAGCCACACCCTCATAACGGACAGCAGCTGGTCCAGTTTTAATGGCTTGCTGATATAATCTGTTGCACCGGCTTCCATGCACTTTTCCCTATCGCCTTTCATTGCCTTGGCAGTAAGGGCAATGATTGGAACATCCTGATGCCTGTCCAGCCCGCGAAGCCTCTTCATGGTTTCATAACCATCCATAACCGGCATCATAATATCCATCAGCACAATATCAATCTTTTCTGTCCCCATTATTAAATCCAGACATTGCATCCCGTTTTCTGCTGTAAGGACATTCATGCCTTCTTTATTCAAAGCATTTTTCAGCGCATAAATATTTCTGTGATCATCATCTACGACAATGACTGTTTTATCTTTAAGCTCGGTACCTGTATGCTGATGGTCTGCTTCACTATTTCCTTCAGCGGCTGGGGGGATGCTGGCTCAGACACTTCCTCCAGAGGTTCTGCGGTTACAGCAGCTTCTTCAAAAGCAAGCGTTCCTGCCTCAATTTCAGGCATGCCGTTTGGCAGATTCGGAATGACCAGTGTAAAACGGCTTCCTTTTCCTTCTTCACTCTCCACTTTGCATATGCCGCCGAGCAGCTGGGCAAATTCCTTGGAGATGGACAATCCCAGGCCCGTTCCGCCATATTTTCTCATCGTGGCTCCATCAGCCTGCTGGAAGGCTTCAAAAATCAGCTGCTGCTTTTCTGCTGGAATGCCAATGCCTGTATCCAGCACTGTTATTTTAAGCCAATCATCTGTATAGGCGGATAACGGCAAACCAAAGAAATCGCTCTGTGCAGCTTTTTCAAAAGTGACTGCTACTGAACCTTCTTCCGTAAATTTAAATGCATTTGACAGGAGATTTTTCACAATTTGCTGCAGCCGCTGCTCATCTGTATGGAATACAGGCGGCACTTCTTCTGAAGAGCTTACAGTAAACTCAAGGTTTTTATGCTTTGCCACTTGTGTAAAATGCTGATTCATACGCTGCGACATTTCACCCATATTGACTTCCTCAAAGCTGATCTCCAGTTTTCCTACTTCCACTTTTGAAAGGTCCAGAATATCATTGATCAGGGTAAGCAAATCCTGTCCTGATGTATGAATAACTTTGGAAAACTCCTTCTGTTCTTCAGTTAGCATTTGATCCGGGTCTTCTGCCAGCATCTCTGATAAAAGCAATATGCTGTTAAGCGGCGTGCGCAGCTCATGCGACATATTTGCCAGGAATTCTGACTTGTATTTTGAGCTTAAACTCAGCTGCTTTGCTTTTTCCTCCAGCTCTTCCTTGGCAGCCTGAAGTTCTTCAGACTTCATTTCCGCATCTCTGGAGCGCTCTTCAAGCTGTTCATTAATCATACGCAGCTCTTCGGACTGACTCTGCATTTCTTCAGATTGCGCCTGCAGCTCCTCCGACTGGGACTGCAGCTCTTCAGCCTGTGCCTGCAGTTCCTCTGTCTGTGCCTGAGATTCTGCCAATAAGCGTTCGATCTCCATTCTTCCTGAAATATTCGTAATGGCTATTCCTAATGTTTCAATTACTTTTTCCAGGAGCTTGATCTGTGCATCAGTGAATGGCCGCAAACTTGCCAATTCCACAACTGCAACGGCCTCGTCTTTGAGCATGACGGGTGCCATCATGATGCTTTTCGGCCTGACATCTCCCAAACCGGTTGATAGGACCTTGTAATCCTCAGGAACATCATGAAGGAATATTGTTTTCTTATCCCTGACTGTTTGCCCTGCTATTCCTTCCCCAGCAAAGAAAAAGTCTCTTCCTGCATCTTCCGCCCCATCGGCATAAGCAGCTTGTTTTTTATATACAGGTTTGCTTCCGCTGTCATCTTTCACGTAAAAGACTCCGAGATTGGCTCCGGCGGCAGGTGCCAGCCTGGAAATAAAATCATCTGCCAAATTCGCTATGGTCACATGCTGGCTATAGATGCTTACTAATGCAGCAGACTGGCTTTGAATCCAGTTCTGCTCACTGATTTCAGCCGAATAGCGCTGTTCTTTTTCGTAATAGTTCTCGAGTGAATCAGCCATAGAGTTAAAGGCTATCGCGATTTCACCGATCTCATCTTTTGTTTCAATATTCAGCCTTGAGATGGAAGAAAGGTCTTGATAATCAATATCCTTAATCCCTTTTGTAATTAAGCTGATGCTTCTGCCTGTACTTCTAATCACCCAAACCGTAACTCCGACGATTAAAATAATGGCTATTGCAACCGCAGCAACCAAAGTCGCTACTAACTGGCTATATGTTTCATTTGCATTTTCCAGCGAATCAGCCATGATGGATTCCTGATATTCTTTAAATTCAGCCAGCTTTACTAGAAGAGAGTTCCGGTTTTCCCTTTCATCCCTGTACAGATCTTCCAAGGAATCCAGATCTCTGCTTCCCATTAATCCAATGAAGCTGTTTTGCATTTGGGCATATGATTCATATGCCTGTTCTACTTCCTTTAATAGCAGACTGGATTTCTGTCTATTTAATTCATTTTCCAATTTCAAAATCCGGGTTTGTATCCCTTCATGGTTTGCCTCGATCAATTCAGCCGTCATGGCGGGATCTGCCGATTCTATGTCGGTGAGCACACTCAGCAGCTGCTGATCTGTCTGATAAAAAAGCTGTCTGATCTCTGTAGCCTGGTTTACCTTATAATAGCGATCCTCCACAATTTCCAGCATGTTTGCCTTCATTCCGTTCACCATAGACAGAATGACAAACATTAGAATAAACATAAAAAATACAGTTAGGCCCAAACCCATTATTTGCTTTCTCTTAAAGCTCACCTGTTCTCTCCTTCTTTCCCCCAATTTTTCTTTATCTTTGTTTCCGTTTTCAAGTTCCTGTTCACGTTTATGAGCTTAAAAATTTTAATAGACTGGCTTCTTTACCCTTATTCGGTATAAATCAAACCTGTTTTTCTATTTTTTCATAAAAAAAGGAAGGAAAACTCCTTCCTAATGTTTAACGATATTCCTTAACTTTCTCCCCTGCTGAAGTCATCCATTCAAACTGGCGGAGCTTCAGGTCAAATAGTGTCAGAGGATCCTGGTAAATCTCAGGATTTTTGCGCATATCGCTTAAAGCCTCTTTATTATCTGCAATGTCCGTATAGGTCTCTTCAACCGTATGATTCAATACATCAAACGGATTTCTGAAGAACATTTTAATATCCCGTTCAAGCGATTTCTCGAAAAGCTCGAATTGCTGCATGAATTTATTGGTGATGGATTCTGCGATCTCGCTATAATCTTCGTGTTCAATGAACTGTTTATATTTATTATGGAGCATGGCTTTATTCTGCTGGATCGCACCAAGCAGCTTGCCTGCACTCTTCAGCAGGAACTGCGATGGCGAAAAGCGGTTTAGAATGTTGGCCTTTTCCAGCTGAACACTTCCCCGCGTCATTCGATCCGCGTCGCGGCGCCAGTCATCCAGCACCCTGAAGTCACAGGCCAGCGAGATTTTCTCCTCGCCATATAGCTCATTAAAGCTTTCGCTCATTTCATCCAGATATGCCTGGCTGCTTCTGAACTCTCCTTCACTTTCAGCAATCCACTCCTGAATGGAGACATGGAAATCCGGCAAAACCGTCTCTTCAATATATTCGTGTACCCGATTATTCATTTCGTCATTGAGTTCAGTGTGGATTTTTCCAAAATCACTGTCCTCTGTCACCATTTCTGAACAATTCCGAAGCAGTTCCGGAATCTTTTTCTCAAGATCCTGTCTCATTTTATCTTTAATTTGACTGTAGGACTTTTTAATTGTCCGGACCTTTTCTTCTTCCATATCACTCAGCTGATTGTTGGCACCCTTAAGTTTTGTTACCATTTCTTCGTTCCATTTAATAGTGTCAATCAAGCTGTTTTCCATTTCAACGCGTTTTTCAAGAAGGAATTTGATCGATTTTTTAACATAGTATAGAACCTTTGCTGTACGCTCTTCTTTCCGGTCCCGTCCATCCATCATCGACCTGATAAAGACTGCTAAATCTTTCAGCTGGCTTTCGCTTTCATAATAGGCGGAGAAAGCAAACACCTTTGCTTTTGGAAAGTAGGTATGAACACGGGACTGAGTTTCATCAAGAAGATCCATGGCATCCTGGCTGTCTGGAATCCGGTCCATTTTACTGAGAAGGAAATGAATAGGCAATTCCGGAGCCTGTTCTCTCATTCTCACAGCAAGATCCAGCTCTTTATCTGTCAGAGGCGAATCCGCATTCAGGACAAACAGCATGCTGTCTGCGAAATGGAGATATTGGAACACACCATTTCTGAATTTGCTTTGCCCCGCAAGACCTGGCGTATCAATAACAGCAAGTCTATTATTCTGTAAAAAGGCGAATGGCATTCTGCATCGTATAAGTGTCTGCTGGCTTTTTCTGCGCTTTGCCTAAAGTCCTCCAGGTCAGAAATACTCCGGACTTCCTCGTCCGTAACGGCATGAATTTCCGCTACATCACTATCCTTGAACAGCACTGAGGCAGAAGTGGAATCTCCCATCAGCTCTTCACCGAGAAGAGTGTTGACAAACGAGGATTTCCCATTTGATGCCGTACCGGCAATCAGCAAATGCCCTGCATCCAAATCAAGGAGCTCACGGACCATCCATTCAAAGCGTTCACCCATCAGCACGCCCTTTTCCTTCGCCCATTTCATGACATTTTCAAATAGCTTGAAGCTTTCCTCCAAGCCGTCCTGATAGCGGACAGAGCGATTCACAAGGCCTTCTGCCTCGCTGACAGCTGAGGAATCAATATTAGACGGGAAAATTTCGCTCCACGCCAGCACTGCCGAGGCCGAAACAAGGGAATGCGAAGGTGCAGCTATTTTCAACCAGTTAGTTATATGATTCGGTATCAGGTGTGATAAGTCCCTGATTAGATGCTTACCGCTGATTAGTTCAAAATAAGTATCCTTGTAAAGCTCGGAAAGCTGGCCCCATGTATGTGAGCGCCCTGGCTCCATATTCAGGAGAAGATGGTTATATTCTTTCAGCCATGAGAAATAAAGACCTGATTTCTTGTAGCTACTCCATAGAGCGGCTGATAAACTTTCAAAATGAGCATGGTCCACACGGTATAACACCGAAAGCGCCTCGCTGAAATAGTTCGGCTCCATTTTAGCTGTCCGCCCCTGGTCCACATACGAATGAAGAACTTCAAACCAAGATAGGGATTCCGTCCTGATTGCTTCATTGACAGCCAGCTCCACCGCATTTCCCCAATCGCTGTGTTCCTCAAAGAATCCGCGTGCCAGATCAGTCACATCCGGATAATCCGGATTTAACCGGACCGCATCTTTAATGGATCCAACAGCCATTTCAAGCTTGCCGCGCTGTATGTAAAGTGAAAACAGCTGAAGGAGCACTTCGGTTTTCAGCACTTCTGAATCTGTCTCAATCGATTTGTAAAAGTCCTCTGCATTTGAAAGCAAATCCAATTCAAAATAGGCATCAGCCATATTTTTCTGTGCCCATGGCCCCAATTCATTCGGAATGCTCTCCCATTTAAAAATGGCCGCTTCGTAATCCTTGTTAAGGAAATACACCTCACCCTGGGCGAAACGGATATTGGTTAAATCGGGCACTTCGTTCTGCTGCTCAGCAACATACAGTTCACCCAAAACCCTGATCGGATGCACATTTTCATTAGATTCCATGAAGGTCTCATAAAAGGTTTTGCTGATTAGCTGCTTCTCTAAAGTCATCTTGATCCCCCGCAGTGCTATTTTTAAAAGTGCGCCTAAAGGCACCGGCTTTTAAAAGAGTTTTATTGAACAGCCTGCTGATTTCCTAATATCATAGGGCTTTATCAGCATGCTTTTATAAGAAAAGCGGAAGGCGCCCGCCTATCGGCTTATGACCTCGAGCCGATGGCGCCTGGAGCTAGACAGTTATCTAACTTCAGAGTTTACCTTCTTATCTTTTATAAAAAACGCATAATGCGCCAATTTTCATCCTTTATCCTTATATTGTAACAAAAATTTTTCTGCAAAAAATTTCATTTCTCTATCATTTTTGAAACATTGCTGTATTCCTGTGTAATATTCTTAATAGTTAGAACCAGCTTCTATATATTAATACCACCCCAATCAAAATAAAAACTGGCAGACAGAAATATATATTCCTGCCTGCCAGTTTATATTCTTCATCAAGAGGCTTGCTGCGGCCGGGCAGCTGAGCGCCGTCTGCCATAGAGGATTGTAACAGCCATGCCTAGAATCAGGAACACACTTGATATTTGGAATAGGGCTGCCGTTTCCACAAACTGTGCAAGCACACCAAACACAAGGCCGCTTAGCCCAATGCCAAGGTCGATAGATGAGAAGAACATTCCATTTGCCACACCCCTGCGGTTGGATGGTGTCATTGATAGTGTCCAAGACTGCAGAGTAGGTATCAATGATCCAAAGCCAATTCCGAACAAAATTCCGCTTATGATAATAAACAAATTCGAATGAGCGAAAGAAAGTACCCACATGCCGATAAAGGTCAGGAACGTGCAAAGCAGGACAAGTCCCTTTGGCCCCCGCTGGTCAAACCATTTTCCGGAAATCGGTCTCGAAAGCGATGCCATGATCGCATTGAACAGGTAAAAAAGGAAAATTTGATCAATACCGCGCTCTTCTCCAAAAATAACAATGAACGTTACGATGGAACCATACCCAAATGTCACAATTATCGTAATAAAGGCAGGAAACCAGCTGGTTTTTTCGATTAAAGAGTCTAAGTAAGAGAATTTCAGATCCTCTTTCCTTGTTTCCAGAACAGCTGCAGGCGTTTCGTAGCGAACAATGGATAGGAGCCCAATGGCAATTACGCCAAGTACACTCGAGATATAAATAAGATTGGTAAAAGAGGTAATCTGATATAGATAGATTCCAAGACTCGGAGCGATGATCATCCCGATTGTAACGCTAAGGCCATAGTAACCCATTCCCTCTCCAAGACGGGAATTAGGCACTACATCTACTGCTGCCGTACCATTCACAGTAGTTGACCAGCCCCAAGCGAGTCCGTGGATGAATCGGAACAGCAGAAAAATCATCACCACGCTTGACAGCGGATAAATAACCGTTATGGCCAGAAGCGCCGCTGCCCCTATCAGCACCAGCTGCTTCCTTGCTCTATATTCAAGCATAAATCCGATGAAAGGCCTGCTCAAAACGGCTCCAATCGAAAACAGCGCCGTAACCAGACCAATTTCAAGACCAGTTGCTCCTATGGACTTTATATATGGGGGCAGTGTCGGAATCAGCATCTGAAACGACATAAAGACAAATAAATTCCCGATCATCAGCATTATGAAAGACTTGGTCCATAAAGTCTCTTTTACAGCCCTTACCAACTGCATCCCCCGCTTTCCTTTTATCTCCAGAATAAATCAGTTAATTATTTCGCATCACTAAATACTACCATAACTGATTGGAAAAAGGAACGGGAATTTTGCATCATATCAAGGGGTAGAACTTTATTAAGACAATGAAAATCTTCTATAATAAAGTCCATAAAAAAAGGAGCCAGATTAAGCTCCCCCATCACCCCTGCAGACTGCTTGTTTCCAGTACCCGCTGCAGAAAATGCAGTGTTCTTTCTATAATGATGTCCTGATCGTTATCCAGTGTTGCCACATGATAGCTGTTGTCCAGGGTGACCAATTCCTTTGCAGCCGATTTAATGCTGCTGTATATTTCCTGCGAATTGGAAGGCGGAACTACATGATCTTCTTTTGAGACAAAAATCAGCGCAGGACAATTCACTTTTTCTAAATCGCCTTTGACCTTCTTCATCAGTTCCGTTATTTCACCAATCGATTTAACCGGTGTCTTTTCATAGGCAAGCTCTTTTATATCAGGGTTTTTAATGTCTGAACCAATTGCATCAAGGAAGCGGACATCCTCCAGGCTGGCTGCTGCCTCCATATCAGAAATCTCAATTGCTGCATTAATCGGGATAATCCCCTTAATCTCCGGATATTTCTCGGCCATATACAATGTCAGGGTGCCGCCCATCGACAGACCTGTAACGAATATCGTACTGCAGCGCTCTTTCAGCCACTGATAGCCTTCTTCAACAGAATGAATCCAATCCTGATAGGTCGTTGTTTCCATTTCTTCATAATGAGTGCCATGTCCCCGCAAGCGTGGACCACAGACCGTATACCCTGCATTTGCATAAGCTTCCCCAAGCGGACGCATGCTTTGAGTTGAACCGGTAAAGCCATGTGAAACCAAAATCCCAATCTCATTTCCTTCATAATAAAAAGGTTCTGCGCCTTCTATAATCGGATACTTTTCAGACAAGGTTCATTCCTCCATTCAATAGATTAATTCCTAATAAGAGGTATTCTTCCCACCCCACTCTATCCCTCCTTATTTGAAAATATTTAACATTTTTGTAAAACTTCGCATCCAGTCTTCAGAAAAACTTTTTTCCAGCATCGTCTTGTTTATAATAGATAGAATGAATAAAGAAATAAGCAGCATTGCCCTCTAAACAAAAAGCAAGCGGCAGGAGCGCAGCAAAGGGAAGTTTCGCTTTATTTTCCTTCCCGAACTTATTAAAATAAGTACTAACTACATAAACAGAAAGGCTGATACCGGTTTGGAAAACAATTCAAATTTTATACGAACGATTATTAAAGAGGATCTGGAATCGGGAAAGCGTAAAGAGGTTATTACCCGTTTCCCGCCTGAGCCGAACGGCTATCTTCATATCGGACATGCCAAATCGATTGTCATCAACTTCGGCCTGGCAGATGATTTTAATGGCAAGACGAACCTCCGTTTTGATGATACGAACCCGCTAAAGGAAGATCAGGAATTTGTGGATGCCATTAAAGAAGATGTTAAATGGCTTGGCTACGAGTGGGAGGAGCTTCACTTTGCTTCGAATTATTTCGAGGAAATGTATAACCGTGCAGTTCTTTTAATCAAGAAAGGAAAGGCATATGTGGATGACTTAAGCCAGGAAGAGATCCGCCAATACCGCGGAACGCTGACAGAACCTGGAAAAGAAAGCCCATACCGCAGCCGTTCAGTTGAAGAGAATCTTGATTTATTTGAACGTATGCGGGGCGGGGAATTCGAAAATGGAGCAAAAGTTCTTAGAGCAAAGATCGACATGTCATCACCGAACCTGAACTTGCGTGATCCGGTTATCTATCGTGTTTCACATACAACTCACCATAATACGGGTGATACGTGGTGCATCTATCCGATGTATGCTTTTGCCCATCCGCTTGAGGATGCAATCGAGGGGGTTACCCATTCCTTATGCACAACCGAGTTTGAAGACCAGCGTCCGCTATATAACTGGGTTGTCGCAGAGTGTGAAATGGAAAGCACACCGCAGCAAATCGAGTTTGGCCGCCTGAATATTTCTAATACAGTTATGAGCAAAAGAAAACTGAAGCAGCTTGTGGAAGAGAATTATGTTGACGGCTGGGATGACCCGCGCATGCCGACGATTTCCGGTCTAAGACGCAAGGGCTATACTCCGGAAGCAATCCGCGAGTTCGTAAAAGAAACGGGTGTTTCAAAAGGTTCCGGTGTGGTGGATGAAGCTATGCTTGAGCATTATGTCCGCGAAGACCTGAAATTAAAAGCCCCTCGTACAATGGGTGTGCTTCGCCCGTTAAAGGTTGTGATCACGAACTACCCGGAAGATCAGACTGAAATGCTTGATGCGGAAATCAATCCAGAAAACCCGGAGATGGGCATACGCCAAATTCCTTTCTCGAGAGAGATTTTTGTAGAACAGGACGATTTCATGGAAGATCCTCCGAAAAAATATTTCCGCCTCTTCCCTGGCAATGAAGTACGCTTAAAGCATGCTTACTTCATCAAGTGCAACGAAGTCATCAAGGACGAGGATGGCAATGTTGTTGAGCTGCATTGCACATATGACCCAGAAACAAAGAGCGGAACAGGCTTTACAGGACGAAAAGTGAAGGGTACCCTTCACTGGGTGGATGCAAAGAGTGCTATTCCGGCTGAATTCCGTTTATACGAGCCATTGATTCTTGACGAAGATGCCGATCAGAACGCTGAGGCAGACACAGATGATGCTGCTGAAAGCGATGCTGAAGGAAAAACGTTCCTTGACTACGTGAACCCGAACTCACTTGAAATTGTTAATGGTTTCATTGAACCTAACATGAAGGATGTAAAAGCCCAGGATAAATTCCAATTCTTCCGCCATGGGTATTTCAATGTCGACCCGAAACACACAACAGCAGAAAAACCTGTTTTTAACAGGATTGTATCACTGAAGAGTTCATTTAAGTTAAAGTAATTTTTAGGCTTGAGGAAGAATTTCCTCAAGCCTTTTTTATAAAAACTGCTCTTAAACACAGCTACCTTCCGGCTTGAAAATATGGTAAGGTTTAAAAGGTAAGCATTTACATAAGGAGGAATAGCATAATGTCAAATCAGCATGATCCAAATACATTACCGCCAAAAACCTGTTCCGTAGACAGAATGGTCACAGTTAAAGAGGACGTGGAGAAGGTTCTTGCAGGAAAAAAACAGCCACACGCCGTAATGGCAGATATGCTGATGTCGGGGAAATCATGACACTTGAAGGCCAGGACTTTGTTGTAAATAAAGTTTATTCCCAATCCCTTGGTGAATTAACAGACGAGCATGCCCGCCAGGAAGGCTTCGAAAGCTTGGAAGACTACAAACAATCCATTCTTTCCATGCATCCGGGAATGCCATGGCTTCCGCAGATGCGTGTATGGGTTCATGAATTCAGCGCAGTGAAGAAGTAATCTGCCGGAATGGACATACTGTACCGAATACTGCTGTACATCCATGTCAGCAGTGCCATACTTTCTGTTGGCCCATTTTTTGTTCTGATTCCAATCGTCAATAAATTGGAATCGGCTGAGCCCGGGGTTCAGCAGGCATACATAAGCATCTTCAGGACATCCGTGCGCCTTGTCAAGCATGCAGGACATGTACTTGTAGGCTCGGGTGTCCTTCTTATCGTGAACAGCCATTGGGGCTGGACGACATCCTGGATCGTTGCGACCCTGGCGGTAATGGGAGGCTCTGTCTTTTTCTCGCCCGAGCCTTTTCTCCCGTTCTGAAGAAATTTGATGCGCCTGGAGCAGATCAGCAGTTTCTTGTCAGGAAACTTACCCGCTCAGTCTGGATTTACCTTTTTCTATTAATGCTCATGCTCTGGTTCATGGTGGCCAAACCTGTACTTTGGTAGAGTTAACTAAAAACAAGCGCTGGAGATCCGCGCTTGTTTTTTTGATGGCATTCTGCTGCATGGCATTCGAATTCGTGTTTATATCCGAATGTCTGATAAATCCTAATTTTAGCGGAATTTTTGTTTACGTGAATATATTCTGAATTTCGCGAATATCTTGATATTTTCACGGATATATCAAATGTCTCGGAGATAAACGGAATTTACATAGGCAATAAACTCTTTATTACAAAAACCTTTCCGGAAAATCGGTCATAATCACTTCGACTCCGGCATTATTTAACAATCCGCTGCGGGTTTCATCATTTACGGTATATACCCGCAACGGAAACCCTGCTTCTTTTGCTTCCCTCCCAAACTCCGATAGAGCAAACCCCTCTTCACAATGAATGCTGTTTGCCCCTATTTTTTTTGCCATTTCGAGTGTGTTTTCAGGGATGCCTTCAATCAAATAGCCCGTCTGCAAAGTGGCATGCAAGTCCCGGACTCTTTTCAGACTCTCTGGATTGAAAGATGATATTATGACACGCTGTTCCAATTTATAATTTAGAATAAGATCAATAACCTTTTCTTCCATCCCGGGATATTCAATCAAATCATTTTTCAATTCAATATTAATCAGCAGTTCGTTGCCTTCCCTAACTGCCCATTGTAAAAGCTGCTCCAGATCCGGAATTGTTTCGCCGGTGTTAACATTCCCAAACCAGCTCCCTGCATCAAGCCGCAGGATTTCTTCAAAGGTCATGTCCTTTATATAACCGGTGCCGCCCGTTGTTCTATCCACAGTTTCATCGTGAATGATCACCAGCTTTCCATCCTTCGCCATCTGCACATCCAATTCAATTCCATCTGCCCCTGCCTCCAATGCGGCCTGGAAGGCGGCCATCGTGTTTTCTGGAAAATGTCCGCTGACGCCGCGGTGTGCAAAGACTTTTGCTCTTTTATTCAAATTATCTCCTCCTAAGTCAACAACATCATTATTAATATTCTATTCTACGGCCTGCCCCAAAACCATTTTTTTCATCCTCAGAATAGCCGCTCAAGTTTCCCTTCGCTTCCAATTCCCTTATAATGAAAACTATGAAACTTCTTTCTTCTCAGAACGTATAAAAAGAAAAGCGGAAGCGCCTTGCCCCCCGGCAAGCACAAGACAAGCCTTCCGGAAAGGCGTTTTTTGCCCTTTTGGGAGGATTGTCCGAAATGTGGAGGGGACGACAAGCATAAGACGAGCCCTGCAAGAAGGTGTTCTTCCCTTCTGGAAGGGATTGGCTAGTCTTTCGTCCCTAGGAGCCGCAACTAGACAGGCTTGTGACCTCGAGGGGGTAGGCGCTGGAGCTAGACAGTTTTTAAAGTACAAAGTTTTTAATTCTAAGTATAAAAACAAATTAGGAGTGAAATCTGTGGGAGTTCGATTGAGCAAGGGACAAAAAGTAGATTTGACCAAAACCAATCCTGGTTTGCAGGTTGTGATGGCAGGATTGGGCTGGGATGTCAGCCATAATCAATCGCAATATGACCTGGACGCTTCAGCCTTTTTAACAGGTGCATCCGGCAAAGTGCAAAGTGATAGTGACTTTGTGTTTTATAATAATCCATCCGGCGGAAACGGATCCATCCTTTACAGCAGTGATAATAGAACTGGGGCAGGTGCCGGGGATGATGAGCAAATCCGCATCGAGTTACATAAGGTGCCGCAGCATATCCATCGAATTGCTTTTACTATTACCATTCATGATGCCCAGATGAAAGGACAGAGCTTTGGACAAGTTTCCAATGCTTATGTGAGAATTTTTAATGCCATGACAAATGAAGAGCTTCTCCGCTTCGACCTTGGGCGCGATTTTACTGTTGAAACAGCAATCGTCGCTGCAGAGCTTTACCGTCACAATGGCGAGTGGAAATTCAATGCCATTGCAAGTGGATTCCAGGGTGGATTAGCTGCCCTTTGCCGCAACTTCGGTGTTTCCGTAGATGATGAGCCTGCTCCAAGTCAGCAGCACTCATTCAGCCAGGGTCAATATCAGCAGCCAGCTCAAGGATTCAGTCCTCAACAAAACCAGCAGCAATATAGCCAGCAGGCACAATCAGGATACAACTCACCGTCCTTTGGCCAGCCTGCCTACAATCAGACTTCTTATAACACGCTACCTTCGCAGCCATCATTTGGCGGGCAGACAGGTATTGGGCAGCCGGTCCAGGCTCAATCCTATACAGATGGAAATATCGCCTGCACCCGCTGCGGATCCACTAACATCCGGACCGGCCAAAAAG
This sequence comes from Cytobacillus pseudoceanisediminis, assembly GCF_023516215.1. Lineage (NCBI taxonomy): Bacteria > Bacillati > Bacillota > Bacilli > Caryophanales > Bacillaceae > Cytobacillus > Cytobacillus pseudoceanisediminis. The sequence continues at coordinate 3,749,898 of NZ_CP097349.1, forward strand.
GATTTGGCCTTGGAAAAGCGGCGATTGGAGGACTCATCCTTGGGCCTGTAGGACTTCTTGGCGGCTTTATTGGAAAAAACCAGCTGAAGCTCACCTGTAATTCCTGCGGTAATTCATGGTCACCTAATCAGAAGGATTACGCACAATGGGCCAATGACCAAAAGCGCCGTGCCCAGGAGCTGTTTACACGATTCAAGAGCCAGGATGTCCTGGACGCCGTTGTAGCTTCATGCGCCCTTGTCGGCATGGCAGATGGCAGGCTTGATCCAACTGAACGTCAAAAGATGGTCGAGTTTGTAAACAGCAGCCAGGAATTAAAAGTGTTTGATACACAAAAAGTGATACAGCAATTCAATATGTTCGTACAGCGGATTGAAATGGACCCGATCATCGGGCGGGCCGAAGCCTTTAAAGCAGTTGGCCGGGTAAGAAATAAGCCTGAGATCGCCCGCCTCGTAGCCCGTTATTGCATCGCGATCGGATATGCCGACGGGAACTTTGATCAAAATGAAAAACAGGCTGTTACAGAGATCTGCATGGAACTCGGTTTAAACCCGCATGAATTTCTATCTTAATATATAATGTACCCAAGCTCTGCCGAATTTCAGGCAGAGCTTTTTTGCATTTATTCCCTACTCCTCCTGAATATGCCGCATACAAAGTTCACATGCGGGTATACTCAAAAAGATAAATGCCCTGTTATTTCTAAAATTACTAAGGAGGTAATATCCTTGAAGGAAAGTTCATCTACTGAACGCTATATGCCCATGACTTCCTCCACGAGCGGAATGATTGTTAATGAAGCGGATGGAGTCTACTGCCTGACAGTTCAGATTGTGAATGTTTGTTTTGTGCGAATATCAGAAAAGCCCGGCGACTGGGTTCTGGTTGACGCAGGCATGCCAAAATCTGCAGAAAAAATTATGGATGCGGCGGAAGAACTCTTTGGAGAGAACGCAAGACCGAAAGCCATTATTCTTACACATGGCCACTTTGACCATGTTGGTGCAATTATTGATTTAGTTGAGCACTGGCAAGTTCCTGTATACGCTCATACACTCGAAATGCCATTCTTAACAGGACAGCAGGATTACCCAAAACCTGACGCGAGTGTTGAAGGCGGACTTGTCGCAAAGATGTCCCCCACTTTTCCGCATGAAGGCATTGATCTCGATACCCATATTCAGCCTTTCCCTGAAGACGGAAATGTTCCCCATATGGAAGGATGGATATGGATTCACACACCAGGTCATACTCCCGGCCATGTTTCCTTATTCAGGGAGTCGGATCGCGTGCTGATTGCAGGTGACGCTTTCGTAACAGTGAAGCAGGAGTCCTTATATAGTGTGCTCACCCAGGAACAGGAAATCAGCGGCCCGCCCCGCTACCTCACAACTGATTGGGATTCTGCCCGGACTTCCGTACAGAAACTTGAAGCCCTTCAGCCAGATGTCGCCATCACCGGTCATGGCATTCCAATGGCTGCTGCTGTATTAAGGGAAAGCCTCGCCAAGCTCGTAAATGATTTTGATGAAATTGCCGTTCCTGATCACGGAAAATATGTAGACGGGGAAGGCTAAAAACAAAAGTGTAAGCGCCTCGCTCACCCCTGACACCTCGAGGGGGCAGGCGCTGTGAGCCAGCCGTGAATAAACTTATCCTCAAACTTATTTACACGTTGCGATTTTTTAATTTTCTGGTAAACAATAAAAAAGCGAGGTTCACCAAATCGGGTGGATCTTGCTTTTTTGATGTTTAAAACAATCAAAAAAAGGAAGAGTATAATAAAACGAATTTTAATAGTTCAGGAGGTTCATATATGCATCTTGAAAACTTTACAGGACAAAAAATTCAAATAAAATTCAAGAACTTCCCAAATGATCTCGTCGGCTCCATCACAGGCATTTATCAGCCCGATGAATGGTACCTTGTTAAACTGATCAAAACAGAAAGCATGGGAATATGGGTTGAGAATCCTTGCTTCAAACGCACTATGGTCAAAGAGGAAGACGGTACCGACATCCCAGAAGAACAGCAGAAGGAAGAAGATTGCGTCACCCATTTTCTGATCCGCTGGGATTATATCAGTTCTGTCATTACCTTCCCGGATAAACAGACACTCGGCGTTGATAAGAAAGCAAAATTAATAGGGTTTCAGCCCTCTTAATAGATAATTAAGCCCCCGGGTCCATCGCCCGGGGGCTTTTTGTTTCCGTACCGCTCAACCTCAACAAACTTATTTATCTTATGATAGCTATTTTATTCGAAAAGTTCACATTTATAGTTTTATAGACTATGATATATTTACCGACTTTTCAAAAAATAAAATTTGGAGGAACACACATGTCAAATAGAACCTGTATCGTCACACATGATCTGGAACCCTCACAGATTGATAAAATTAAAGAAATCATCCCCGATTGGGAGCTCATATCCGGAAAAGATTCAGCAAACTGGCACAATGAGCTGAAAGAAGCCGAAGTGATCGCCGGCTGGAAAAAGGAACTAAAAGAGATGGTCCTTGAGGGAAACAGCAATCTTCGCTGGTTCCAGTCCTGGAGTGCCGGGGTCGATTCTCTGCCCCTGGCAGAAATGGAATCACAGGGCATCCAGATTACCAGCGCAAATGGCGTACATGCTAACCCCATTTCAGAAACGATTTTCGCATTAATGCTTGGGCTCACCCGCAAAATCCATACATATGTAAAAAATCAGCAAGCTAAGGTATGGCACCATTCTGGAATGAAGCTTGAAATTCACAATAAAACCATCGGCATGATTGGCACCGGAGCCATCGGGAAGGAAACTGCCAGGATTGCCAAAGCATTCGGTATGAAGGTTATTGGGGTTCGACACTCCGGAAAACCTGAAGAGTATATAGATGAAATGTATACTTCCAGCCAGTTGAACGATGTGCTGCCTCGATGTGACTATGTTGTCGTCACACTTCCGCTTACACAGGAAACACGGCAGCTATTCGGAGCCGAACAGTTTACCCGCATGAAGGACACTGCTTTCTTCATCAATATCGGCCGGGGTGAAATTGTAAAAGAAACAGATTTGATTGCCGCACTGCAGAACGGACAGATTGCCGGTGCAGGGCTGGATGTATTTGAAAAAGAACCGCTTTCTGAAGACAGCCCGCTATGGGAACAGGATAATGTCATCATTACCCCGCATACTGCCGGATCGACGGAATACTATACCAAGCGTGTGATTGAAGATATATTCATTCCTAATTTAAAAGAGTACATAAACAGCGGTAATCCCGGCATTAATCAGGTAGATTATAAAAAGGGATATTAATAAAGAGAGCCTTGCAGCATTCGCAAGGCTCATTTTTTATAAGATACGATATAAAACCCTTCTTCTTCCGACCACTCTGCACAGAAAATATCTTTGATATTATGGTAGCCTTCCGTTTTAATAGACTCCCTCAGCCAATCCCCATCTTTCCCCAGTAATTTAATGCCGTCTTCCACTACTTCTCCTTCATCAATCAGTAAAGTTGAAGGTTTCTTTTCCTTCACCTCAAGTTTCATCAATTCAGGAGTGACAGGCTCTTGTTTTTGGTATTTCATTACACTTAAGCCGCCATTGGTCTCAAGGTAAGCGTATTTAACTTCATTCATGCTGAATATTCCTTTTTGGCGCAGCATTGTTCTCAGCTGTTCCATTTCAAGATGGTTTTTCTCCATCTCCTTCACATTCAGCTTGCCATCCTTGACAAGGACCGACTCCCTTCCCTTTAAAATCGCCCTGAATATATTTTTCTTTTTTGCCAGAATTTCAATAATGTAAATAAATGCTCCCCACAATAAAGCCGAATAGATCACCTGCAGCGTTGTTATTTTTTCATCATAAATGGTTTCCTCAATAATCCCTCCAAGAACAACCGCATAAACAAAATCAAACGGAGTTACCTGTGAAAGCTCCTTCTTTCCAAGAATTCGGGTAACAGCTAACAAGGCAACTAGCCCAACAGCCATTTTTACTGTTATTGATAAATACATCAATGCTCCTCCTCTCTCTATATCCTCTCTATTCCCCTTACCAGACTTCGAATACACCTTTTCTCCTATTCCACTTTTTGCAAAAAAAGTGATCCCTATGTCAAGAGACCACTTTACATATACTGGCTATTTTCTTTTCTCCGCTTCCTGAATACTAATTCCTCCAATGCTCCGGATCCTGAAATGACACCTCCCACAATAAGAACCAGCCCGAGCATATGGTTTATAGTAATTACTTCACCAAGAATGAACGCTGAGCCTGCCAATGAGAAAAAGGTATTCAGGTTCAAAAATATACTGGCTTCTGCAGGCCCAATATTACGGATGGCTGTGTTATAAACCATATGGCCGATAGCTGTTGCCAATACGGCAGATGCGGCAAATGCAGCCCAAACATAGGCTGGGGCTTCGGTTATACCCTTAAGTCCGCCGGGTTCCATTATGCTGGCCATTACAAAAAGGATCACCCCTCCAAAAATCAGCATATAGCCTGTCAGCAATCGCGGATCAAGCGTTTTCGAAGCCTTGCTGATTACAATGAAGCTAAGAGCCTGTGAAAGAATGGACAGGAACACAAAGAAATCTCCTGGAGTTAAGCTCGATATCCCTTTATTTCCTGAAAGGACAATAAAGGTCACGCCTGCACCCCCAAGCAGAAAACCCAGAACCTGGATGCCTGTAGGCTTATTGCGCAGCAGAATGGAAGACAGTATGGCTGTTAAGAGCGGACCTGCACCTAGAATAAGCCCCCCATTCACCGCACTTGTTCCCGTTAAGCCTATAGCCAGAAAAAGATGGTGGCTGACAACACTTAAAAGGCCGCCAAATACAATGTACGAGATTTCCTTCCGGCTCGGCTTTCTTACTTTCCCCATTATGCTTAATATCAAAAATACGGTTATACCCGCAGTTAGTATTCGCAAAGAAGTAATCGAAACCGGAGGAAAATAACTGACAAGAATTTTTATAATGCTCACATTCAATCCCCATAAAGCCATGATGGAAATGAGGAGAATGTATGTTTTTATGTTTTTCACATCGATCCTTCTTTCCAGAAAATCCAAGTTCATAATTTGTATCATTTTATCATATTTCAAATGGGAAGATGACTTTTTAAGGCTTTAAATATGAAAGTGATGGCATGAAAAACACCCATCTGGACTGTTGGCATACCAGGGTTTTTCGGTGGATGAACAACCGTGAAAAGCGCAAAGCAGCTGTATAATAGCAAGAGCAGCCTCCCATCAAAGGAACGGCTGCTCTTCTGCTTATTTTACATCTAACTCGTGAACCATTTCAGGTGCTGCTTTCATTTTATGCTGCTTTTTCGGTTTAGGGCCCATGTTATCAAAACGCGCCTTATCATAAATGGCAGCACCTACAACCTCCGCTACATCCTGAAGCTTTTCTTTGCTGATTTTATCAATTGTGTCTTCTGGAGAGTGGTACCATGGTTCAGTTGGGCTGTGAATGAATAACGCGGCTGCAATGCCTGCTTCGGCAAAAGGCACATGGTCACTTCTGCCTCCCTGGTATACTGGGGTCGGCTCACCGTTCAGCCTTTCACTGGATGCTTGAGAAAGTTCTGTTACAAGATTTTCTTCTCCATCCAAAGTCATCATTACTAAATCGCCTGCATCCTTGCTTCCCACCATATCAAGATTAAAGTTTGCAATGGTTCTGCTGATTTCGTCGTCAGAAAGACTGTCAACATAATGATAAGATCCAATCAATCCCAGCTCTTCTGCACCGAATGTTGCAAAGCGGATCTCCGTATCTGTCGGAATATCCTTGAATACGCGTGCCAGCTCTAATGTCATCGCTGTTCCGGAAGCATCATCATTCGCTCCAGGAGCCCCTGCTACAGAATCATGGTGTGACCCAACCACAATAATGTCATCGTTTGCTTTCTTATTGTTGGTTGGTTTCTTTGTGGCAATCACGTTGTGGGAAACCTTTTCTCCTGCATCCGCACCTTCAATGGATAGGGATGCTGATAAAGTTTCACCGCTCTCCAGCAATGCAAGAATTGCCTCACCTTCTGCTTTTGACAGGGCTAACGCCGGAACATATTCTTCATTATGAGCTCCAAGCGTACCGCTTAATGGACCCTCTGCATTATTAAAAATAACTACTCCGGCAGCCCCTTTTTCTGCTGCATTTAAAACTTTCTCGGCAAAAGAAATGGAACCGCGCTGGATAAGAGCAATTTTGCCTGTGAGATCAACGCGTTCCAGTTCTTCCTGTGTGCCTAGCCCAGCAAATGCCAGCTCCCCGCTCACATCCCCATTGACTGAATAGGTAAAGGATCTTGGCTGCAGTTCTCCTCCATAGCCATCAATAGTCACTTCCATACTGCTCGGAGGAGTATATCCATAAAAAGTGAATGGCTGAATCTCTGTTTCATAGCCATAGGATTCGAATTGGCTTTTAATATACTGAACAGCGTTATACTCCGATTCCGTACCGGCTACACGCGGGGTTTGTGAAAGATAATCAATATTATTATAGATATTCTCTGCATTAATTTGATTGACTACCTTCTTGTCGAATACATTTACAGGCTGAGTCTGTTTAACGTCTGACGGATGTGCAAAAACTGCCTGTGTCCCAATAGCTCCAAAGATAAGAGTCGAAGCTAATGCCACTTTTAAAATTGGTTTTCTCATCTAGTACCTCCAATAGAATAATAGATTCCGCTCATTAAATTTTATAATGTTTCGAAAACTCTTATAAGGGTACAAGATACTAGAGTACAGTAGGTACAATCATCTATATTTTGGGTATATTGTCAATATTAGTAAATATCTAATAGGAAAAATAGACAAAAAAAGAAGGCTGCCCCACCCCAGGTACGCCTTCTTTCCTTCTTTATTTCATTATATCGTGGTCCACATAGCGCTCGCCGTTCAATTCACTGATTACGTTAATTGCAACTTTTGCACCGTCTCCAGCTGTAATGATTGTATGGACGCTAACTCCTGCAACGGTTCCGGCTGCCCAAATGCCATCGACATTCGTCTTGCCGTCAGCATCTACATCCAGAACCGTTTTAATGCGCGGCTCGGTGCCTGCTTTAGTCTTCAAACCGGCTTTTTCTGCTAAATCAGTAGATACGCCAGCTGCTAAAATCACATGCTTCGCTGAGTACGATTTTTCTCCTGCTGTTATTGTAAAAATTCCTTCAGCTTTTTCAATGTTATCAACAGTTCCTTCTGCGATCTCTGCCCCAAACTTAGCTGCTTGCTTTTTGCCTGTTTCAATCAGTTCCGGTCCAGTAATTTCCATAAGGCCATAATGATTTTCTACCCAGGCACGTTTAGTCATGCTTTTATCATTGTCCACAACCACTACCTTCTTGCCCGCTTTTGCAGCAAATAGCGCAGCACTTGCACCAGCAGGGCCTGCACCTACAATTAAGATATCAAACATCCATACTTCCTCCTTCAACACATTATTTACTTATATGTTATCTAATTTAATAATAATTGTAAAATAATGTGATTTCAGGAAAATTGTCCAATTTAATCTTCATCTTTGATATCCCGATCCTCCGGTATCGGCTCATTTAGTATTTCTTCCACCAGCTCCCTGTATTTTTCCACCTGCTTTATATGGGCACTAAATTGTTCCTTATATATTAAATACTGTTCTCCATCATAAATGGCGCGTATTTTCTTTTGCTGAATCAAGCTTTCTACATATGACTCAGGGTAAGATAAATATTCTGCGGTTTCTTTAATGGTAAGATACATGCTTGTTCTTCCCTTTCTAATTCCCTTATAATATGGTTTTACTATTTTCTAGGCACTAGAAGACTCTACTAAAATCATATAGAATAGAAACTGTAAATAATTTGTATATGCAACTTATATTCTTTTATTATACAGCGAAAAAATACTATTTGACTGAATTCCAGCTCTTTTTTCAGCCAGATAGAGAACAGGAGAAATATAAGCTAATGAATAAAAAATGGTTATTGGGCTTATATGTGATCATCAGCCTTATTTGGGTATTCGGAACGAACTACCTTTTGCATATGCTGGAGCCCTCTTCTCTTGTCAGCTTCCTTTTTAGAGCAAAAGAGTTTCTGTACATTATCGTTACAGGCTGGCTGCTCTATTATTTTATTGGCAAAAGAGATGAGCTTATTGCCTCAAGGGAAGATGAAAAACGTCTTTCCACTTTAATTAACTCCATGGTGGATTTTGTCAATTTCAAAGACGGCCATGGCCGCTGGATCGAGTCCAATGAATTTGGACTCAAATTGTTCAATCTTGAAAATGTCGATTATAAAGGCAAAAGGGATTCTGAACTGGCCGAGTACACAGATTTTTATGCAGACGCACTGCGCTACTGTGAAACATCAGATGAGGAAGCCTGGAAAAACGGCAAAATTACCCGTCTGGAAGAAGTCATCCCATTGCAGGACGGAACAGAAAAAACGTTTGATACGATTAAGGTACCGCTCTTCCATGCAGATGGAAGCCGTCAGGGTCTCGTCATAATCGGCAGAGATATTACAGAAAGAAAGCATGTGGAAAAGCTTCTTGCCGAAAGCCAGCAGCAATATAAATCCTTGTTTGAATATAATACTGAAATTGTCTTTATGACAGACCTTCATGGCACCATCACGAAAGTAAATCCCCAATTCAAAGCGGTAACAGGATACAGTCCTGATGAGACATTGGGTAAGAGCATTAATGAAATCATACCAGCTCCTTATAAAATGAAGGCCATTAAAGGCTTTAAAGGCATCCTTAAGGATAAACAGCCCAAAACCTGCGAATTTGAGTTCAATCATAAAAATGGCAGCAAGCTCACTATCCAATGCACCGCACTTCCGCTCATTGTGAACGGTCAAATTGCCGGAATCATCGGCTATGGAAAAGATGTGACAAAGCTGCGGCAAGCTGAAGAAAGACTGCGCCGCACCGAAAAGCTTTCTGTGGTTGGAGAGCTGTCTGCCAGTGTGGCGCATGAAATCAGAAATCCGCTGACATCTTTAAAAGGCTTCGTGCAGCTCATGCAGCTGGAAGATGAAAAGCATCAATTCTATTATCAGATCATGCAGGAGGAGCTGGACCGGATCAACCATATTGTCGGCGAGCTGCTGCTCCTTGCCAAGCCTCAGGATATTTGTTTTACAAAAGCGGATGTTCAGAAAATCCTTTTTAATGTCATTTCGCTTTTAAAAACAGAAGCCAGCATGCACAATGTCCAGATCGAATTTCTATTAAAATCGGATGTGTATATGATTGAATGTGAACCAAATCAGCTAAAGCAGCTATTTATTAATATAATAAAAAATGCCATTGAAGCATCAAGTGATGGCGGTAAAGTAACGGTTACGCTGCAGGCGGAAGACCGGCAGCTGACTATCCTGGTTAAGGATAATGGCTGCGGCATGTCGGAAGAACGCCTTAACAGGATTGGTGAACCTTTCTATTCATCCAAGGAGAAAGGAACTGGCCTCGGACTTACAGTCAGTTTCAAAATTGTCCAATCCCATAATGGTTCCATTTATTTCAATAGTAAAAAAGGGAAAGGAACAGAAGCTGTCATCAAGCTGCCAGTAAGAAAAAATACATCTGCCCCTGAGGCTGGATTAACAGTTTAAACAGTAAAGAGCGATGTTCAATCAAACGTTTGATTGAACATCGCTCTTTTTTAACCCTGCTATTTCCCCTTAATCTCCAGCAGCTTCTGCCTCAAATCATTTTCCATATTGGCCAGGTCGTGTTCTGCCTGCCGGCGTTTATGGCGGCCCTCCTCCTGGATTCTAAGGGTTTCTTCAAGAGTGGAAATCAGGTTCTCCTGTGTTTTCTTTAACGTTTCAATGTCGACAAGGCCCCGCTCATTCTCACGTGCTGTTTCAATTGTATTCATTTTCAGCATTTCGGCATTTTTCAAAAGAAGATCATTAGTTGTTTTCGAGACCTTCTTCTGGGCTTCGACAGCATGGCGCTGGCGAAGCAGTGTCAAGGCGATGGCCACCTGGTTTTTCCAAAGCGGGATAGCCGTCATGATGGATGACTGAATTTTCTCAACCAATGCCTGATTGGTATTCTGTATAAGGCGGATCTGCGGTGCGCTTTGAATCGTTATTTCACGGCTAAGCTTCAAGTCATAAAGGCGCTTATCCAGGCGGTCGGCAAACTGCATCATATCGTTCACTTCCTGGAACTTCATCTGGTCATTCGACTCTTCTGCCTTCTTCTTCAGCTCGGGAATCGTCTTTTCATGAAGCTCTTCAAGCTTCAGTTCACCTGCTGCAATATATACATTTAAAGCATGAAAATACTCTTTATTATTTTCGTATAGCTTATCTAACATGACAATGTCGGAAAGAAGTGCATTCTTGCTTCTTTCCAGTTTGACGCTGATGCGGTCAATCTGAGCACCTGTTTTTTGGTATTTGGATAAGACCTCCTGAACAGAGCCGGATATCTTTCCAAACATACGCGCAAAAAAGGTTGATTTCTCCGGCTTCAGCTCATCCGGATTCACATCATTGAATTTCTTCATCAGATCATTGATGATTGTTCCCACTTCACCAACATCTTTTTTCTGAACATGCTCAAGCATTGTATGAGAAAACGTCAGCAGCTTTGATTGAGCCGGTGTTCCGTATGAGATCATCGCCTGGTGATTGGCAGGATCGATTTGCTTTGCAAGCTGATAGGCTTTTTCCCGGTTTTCTTCCGGAATCACATCGATCAGCCTTGTCCGCTTTTCCGATTGCAATGGCGAGGGAGCTGCATCCTGCTTTTCCCCAAAAGGATCTGCCATCAGATCATCCAATAAATTAGTGTTTTTTAACAGGGACGGTTTATCTTCAGTCATTTTAATCTCCTGCTTTCATCATGAATTCTTGAATCTTTTATCTTCTCAATCGAATTCTTGGCAACATCAATTTCAAGATGAAGCTGATCAATATCTTCAGCTATAACCCTGTGAAGATCTTCCTCCACATGATGGGTAAGTGCATCGAGTGTACGTCTGGTCTCCTGGAGGGACTGATCCAGTTCACGGGATTTTCTCGGCTGGGAAGACAGAAAGACATACTTTTCCGCCAGCTCCACTGCGGAATCCAGATGAGAAAAGTAAAACTTCTCGGCCTGGTAAAAACGTTTCGGCTCACTCCTGGTCAGTCTGTAAATCCTTCTCGTCACCCTCATGAACTCCATCCTCTGCTTCAGCGTCGGGAAATGCCGAATCGAGAACATCGCTTTATGCAAACGGGTTATCTTGCGGCGCGCCTCATCAAGATTTCGCTTAATGTATTGGTATTCCCTTTTCGTCAATCCATGCTTTTTCAAAAAGCGGCGGCGCTGAATCAATCCCCCTGCCCAATAAGTAAGAAGCCCGGCTCCGGCTCCATATATCCCTGACAAAATGAAAGTTTGCCCGAATGCAAAGTAACTAGCCAGCCAAACGCTGACAGACAAAGGAACAGCCGTCAGCAAACGAAAAGCAAATGCTAAAAAGGAATTCATATTTATCGACTCCTACTCATAGTCCTACTTATTTATACGTTATTTATAAACCTAAAGTTTCATCCACAGACATATTTCAGCAAGAAAATCGCGAGCACCTTCGGAACAAGTCAACTCCGCTTGTTCTTGCGAAGAACATCCAAGGAGGCTTTGACTTGGTTCCCACCACCGGACCCCTCAAGGGGGCAGGTGCGAGCTATAAAGCAAAAAATGGCGTACATCCTTAAATCTATTAAAACACTTTTAAAAAACTTCTCAAGTTATACGATACAAAATAACACGATTGCCCGCCATAGACCACAAAAGTAATCCTTGCTAAGACCTGAGACGTATATTTCCCTGCAAAAAAAGCACCTGCGGAAATTTCCCGCAGATGCTTTCTGGCTATTTTACAGCCAATGCACGCTTGCCCATGGCATCGTAGATCTTAATGAACTTCTCCTTAGGCATTTTCACATCTTTCTGAACTGCTTCACTGTCATTAAAGTAAACATAATCTGCATCCACACCGGTTACGACAATGCAGTGCAATGGTGTCGGTGCACTGATCGTTTTGCCGGCAGGCGTTTTCCAGCTTCTATTATTCGGCATTTCATGGCTGATTGTAAACCATGCCAAAACAGGATTACCCTCTGAAACAGCCTTTTCTATTTCTGAAAAATCTTTTCCGGTCAGATTTACACCGCCTCGACGATACTGATCAAGCAGCTTTTTCAGCGGTCCCGGGTTTATCGTATGGCCGTTGCCAAAAGGTGTTCCGACAAACCCGACATCAGGATCCCCCCAGGTTTTAATAGAACCATCCGCATTTCTTACCAGCTTGGTTGAGTCATATGGCATTTCTTTTGCAAGTGTTGTTTTGCTTACATTCACTCCATAAAATTTCAATGCCATGGCAAGAGAAGTTACTTCACATCCGCTTGGCAGCTCCGGCCGCTGGGCAATGAGCGGTACATTGATCCTTGCTTGACGGGGATCACCAGCTGTCACATAATCACCGCTTACATACCCTGTGCTGCCGTTGTAGGAAATTTTATACCAGCCGTTGCTTTCCTTATGTATGACAATTAATAATGATCCGTTTTTTAAAAGGCCGACACTGCTGTAATTTAATCCCGGACCTTTTCGGACATTTAATGATGTTGCATCCACCCGGTAAAGTTTTTCATTTGTTTTGACGTATTGGCCGCTGACATAGCCTGTTTTTCCATTATAGTTAATTTTATACCAGCCGCTGGCAAGGCGTTCAATTGCTTGTATACTGCTGCCTTGGGGAAGACTGCCGATCCGATCGTAATTTGTTCCGGGGCCTGAACGGACATTCAGACTGGTTGCATCCACTGTGTAAGTATAGGAAGCCGCTTCTGCCACTGCCTCGTTTGAAAAGCCTGGAATTATTGGTGACATGATTCCTCCTGCAAAAATAGCTGCAGCAGCAGTCCCTTTTAATAAAGCTCTTTTTCCATATGAACTTTTTATAATTGCCATATACTTTCCTCCATATCCTTAATTTATTTCTGTCGAATTTTGCAGACTACTCTAAAAATATCGATTCGGAAACTCCCAGTCTACCTTTTTGGGACTGGAAAAATATTATTGATTCTATTGAATCAGCTAATATGGGGGAGTCAGTATATTTGGCATCTGCATATCTTCCTTCTTCCTGCCATTCAATTAAGTGCCCCTAGCAGCAGAAAGACGATTTTTTGTTTATTTATAAGAAATACAGGGAATATGCTCTTGTACCAATTTACTTACACCTTGGAGGAAACATAATGAATAAGTACTATTTTTATATAATTATTTTTTATAGGAGCGATTGTATTTCCTTCCTCTGGATATGCAGAGGATCGGGTTGAACAGGAAAACAAGGTTGTGCTGATTTCATTTGATGGAATGAGAAATGACCTGACAAAAGAGTATGTAAAGAAAGGCAAGCTTCCCCACATTAAAGCACTCATGAAGAATGGAGTAGCCGCCAAGGACTCCAAAACCGTAACCCCATCGCTGACCGCCCCATCACATGCGGCAATTGCATCAGGAGCTGCCCCGTCGGAAACCGGCATGGTCAGCAATAAGTGGCAGGATCCCCAAAAAGAATTGGCAAATGGAGAAAGCGCCTTCCATCAGCCGCTCGATAAAAGCCCGCTTTGGGCAGAGGCAAAAAAATGGCAAAACAACTGCCACAGTGCTGTTTCCCGGATCAAACCCCAGTGCAGGAACACAGGCTGATTACGCAGTTTATTATGGCGAAACCTGGGCAGAGAGTTCCCTGGATAAGCTTCAGTTCAAAAAAGCAGAGAGCTGGAAGCACAAAGAAAGCAGCTTTAGCCCTTTAAAGGAAGCTATATTGAAGCTGCCATTAAAAAAAGCAAAGAATAAAGAAATTTATATACTGGCTTTAGACACTTCAGATGATGGAAAGACCAACTATAACCGCTTCATTTTTTCGGAAAATCGTTCGGCAGACCCCAAAGATGTCATTGTCAATGCCAACGAATGGGGGTCAATTCCTGTCGAAGCTGATGGCGAATCTGCAGGATTCTGGTTTAAGCTGAAAATTGACCCTGGCCTTGAGAAAGCAAGCATTTACCGGACGGCCGTTACGTCAGCCCTCATTGAAGGTCCCGACGGATTTGAAGAGGAGCTGCTTTCAAAATTCGGCTTTTTTCCCGTTCAGGATGATACAAAGGCCTTTGAAAAAAGTGGATTACTAGAGAAGAGTACGAAGAAATCAGTTCACGTTTTGTCAGCTGGGCAACTGATGTGTCTCTTTATATTAAAGAAGAATACCAGCCGGATTTGCTGATGTTTTATACACCTCAAATAGATCATGAATCACATCACTTTCTGCTGACAGATCCACGGCAGCCTGGGTATTCAGAGGAAAATTCTCAAAAACATAAAAAATACATTGAATGGGCATACAAGCTTTCCGATAATGTCGTTGGACAGACGATGGATAGCCTTAGCGGAGAAGACCACCTTCTTGTTGTATCCGACCACGGCATGGAGCCAGTTCACACCATCCTTGCCCCAAACACTCTTTTGAAAGAAGCCGGCCTCTTAAAGACAGATAATAAAGGCAAAGTGGATGAGGAGTACTCCAAAGCAATGGCTGTGGCCAGCGGGTCAGCTGCACAAATTTATCTGAATGAGAACCTCACTAAGAAAGAGAAGGAAAAGGCAGCAGACCAAGTAGAGAAACTCTTTAGCGAGTATAAAATCAAGCCGAAATTCCAGACGAAAGTCCTTAAGGGGTATTTAGGTGAAGCAGGTGATTCCATTGTGCAAGGGCAGGTCAGCCATTTTAATCAAGCAGCGAAGCAATTTTTCCATTACCTTTTTAGAAAGGAAGAAAAACCTTATCAAATTGCCTATGGAAATAAAAAAGAGAATAAGCATCCTAACCAGGGAGACATTTTGCTGCTTGGCTCAAGGGGCTATATGATGGGCAGCAGCCTAACAAGCCCCCATATGCCGGCCATTGAACTCGGCAGCCACGGAGGCAATCCTGATCGGAAAGAACTCAGGGCCGTTTTCTTTGCACACGGCCCTTCTTTTAAAAAGGAACACCGGATTAGCTCGATTACCACACTGGATATTGCCCCAACTGTCTATAAGCTGCTGGACATACCAGCTCCGGACTTCTTGGAGGGTGAAGTTCTAAAAGATGCTTTAGATTAAAAATACTGCCTTGCATGTGCTGCAAGGCAGTATTTTATTTTTGAAAATAAAAAACCCACCCCTAAAGAGATGAGCTGTACACACTATATACAATCCAATTCCACCATCACCGTAGTGCCTTTGCCTATAACACTTTCAATGGCCATCAAACCTTGATGCTCCTGAATAATCTTATTGCTGACTGTGAGCCCCAAACCGATTCCTTTATCTTTTGTCGTATAAAAAGGGGTCCCAAGATACTTCAGCATTTCACCATCAATGCCTGCTCCTTCATCTTCAAAAGCAATCCTTACACGTCTGCTCTCTATTCTTTCAGCACTAATATATACATTTCCGCCATTTGGCATAGCTTCAATCGCATTTTTTAAAAAGTTGACAAACACTTGCTTCAGCTGGGGAGGTGAGCATAATAGCATGATATCATTCTCAAAATGATTGAGATGGATTTGAACATTGTGAAGCAGTGCCTGCGGATGAAGTACATTAATCGTACTTTCAAGAATGGACATTAAGCTCCCTTTCTCAAACTCAATTGCCTGGGGTTTTGCCAGGGACATGAACTCATTGACAATGATATCAATCCGATCAAGCTCTTCCATAATAATGGATAAATAATCATCCTGTTTTTCCTGATTAACGCTGGATTGGAGCAGTTTTGAGAAACCTTTTAAAGAGGTCAGCGGATTTCTGATCTCGTGTGCAACCCCTGCTGCAAGCTGTCCGATAATGGAAAGGCGGTCCAAATTACGCAAAGCCGCATCATTATTAACTCTGTCTGTTATGTTTCTGCCTACTGCCACAAATAATTCAATCTCTCCTTTATCGTTTAATATAGGAGAAATGCTTGCCTCAACGAAAACGATTTCGCCATTAATGGTATCCATCTTTGTTTCAAGCAGCTGAGGCTCACCCGTTTCCAGCAGCTTTTGACATACCTTGCTAAACTTTTCTCTCTCTTCCTCAGAGTTTATGACAGTGCCGCAGGTCTTCCCAACAAGCTGCACCGGCGAATAACCCAAAACTTTTCCATGAGATGGGGATGCATAGATCAACGTTTGATCCTTTGTGAATACTTTGATCATATCTGTCGTATTCATCGTAATCAAATCGTACAGTTCCCTGGTTTTTCTTAATTCCCTCTCCATGCTTTTAAACTCTGTCATATCCCGGAAGATAGCCAAAACGGCGATGATTTTGCCCTTGGAATTTCTGAAGGGAGAATACGAAACCGATATATCCAGAACCGAACCATCCTGATGATAGCGCTGTGTGATCACATTGCTGTATACTTTCCCAAGCTTGACCAGTTTTATAATCTCCTTCACTTCTTCAGGGTTCTGAAACTCGGTAAACTTTCTGCCAATAACTTGCGCTTCGGTATAGCCAAAAATCACCGTATACATATGATTTACCCTTATAAAACGGTTCTCCATATCAATGATGGCAACCCCATCTGCAGTGCAGTTCAGGAACAAATCGAGTAATTCATCAGGATTGGAATAAATCGACTCACCATCATTGCCAAGTATCGGGAAATCATTGACCAATTAGCTCACCCCATTTAATAACTCTATAAACTATATTTTACAGAATTATAAGAAAAAAAGCAGGGGAATTCTTGAGAGAACCTAAAAAAGCAGCTTCCCAATAGGTCAGCTGCCCTCTTTCCATTCTAATCCAGCGACTGCTTCACAATGCATAGTCTGAGGGAACATGTCCACCGGCTGCACTTCGATTGTCCTGTATCCGCCATCCTCCAGAATACGAAGATCCCTTGCAAGCGTTCCCGGGTTGCAGGATACATAGACGACTTTCTTTGGCTTCATGCTTAAAATGGTTTTCAGCAGAGCTTCATCACAGCCTTTTCGCGGCGGGTCAACGACAAGCACATCTGCGGTGTTCCCCTTTTTATACCAGTCAGGGATTACTTCTTCTGCTTTCCCGACTGCAAATGAAGCATTTGTCATGCCATTTAAATCAGCATTCCGCTTCGCATCCTCAATGGCTTCCGGCACGATTTCAACGCCGAACACTTCTTTTGCTTTCTGTGCCAGAAAAAGAGAAATGGTGCCAATTCCGCAGTACGCATCGATAACCTGTTCTTCTCCGCTCAAATTCGCATATTCCAGTGCTTTATCATATAAAACTTTCGTTTGCTCCGGGTTCACCTGATAAAAGGAGCGGGCGGAAATCGCAAATTTGATATCGCCAATAAAATCATAGATCACTTCTTCACCCCAGAGGACTCGTGTGACATCTCCCATGATCACATTCGTCTTCCTGGGATTCACATTATGGACGATGGATTTAACACCTTCAATGCTTGATGCAATCTCTTCCACAATCCTTTGCTTATGCGGGAGCTCGTTCGTCCTTGTGACAAGGACAATCATCACTTCGCCTGTCACAAGCCCATAGCGCGCCATCACGTGGCGGAGCTCGCCTTTATGCCTGCCTTCATCATAAGCACGGACACCATAGCGTCCGCAAATTTCCTTTACCTTTTGTACAACCTCATCATTTTTTTCCTGCTGGATGAGACATTCCTTCATATCGATGATCTGGTGGGTACGCTGCTGGTAAAATCCGCCGATCAGGCCGCCCTCCTGCTCGCCAATCGGAACCTGCGCTTTATTTCTGTAACGCCAAGGGTCCTTCATGCCGAGAACCGGATGCACCTTGACGCCCTCAAGTTTTCCGATTCTTTCCAGAACATCTCTGACCTGTTTTTCCTTGGCGAGAAGCTGGCCTTCATAGCTCAGGTGCTGCAGCTGACATCCGCCGCACTCCTTATAAATCGGGCAGGGAGCTTCTACTCGGTATGGGCTTCTTTCATATGTCTCGATCAGGCGCCCAAAGCCATATCCCTTATTCACCTTAATCACTTTTACCTTTGCTCTCTCACCGGGAAGCCCATCCGGAACAAATAGAGGATAACCATCCACCTTTGCAACTCCTGCCCCTTCATGGGTCAAATCCTCAAATATAACATCTATATAATCATTTTTTTGAACCGGTAATGTTCTGCTCATCATTTTCTTCCTTTTCAGCTTAATTCCGTGACCTATTTGACTAGACAGATTGTATCACAAAAAGGGGTGAATACGAAATAGATATGGTGCGGATTTTGAACCTGTATACCCTTTATCATGCCTATTTGAAAAACCCTCCACTCTATTAGCATATTTTCCAGTCTATTTGTAAGCTTACCCTGTCTGTTTGCAGAATCACCCTTCTAATTGCAGTAATACTATTCTAATTGCATCGTTCACAAATTCATGTGTTTTGCAAAATAAAAGCCCGCCCTGTAAGAGAGCGGACTTCCTATTATTCGCGGGAACTTTCCCAATCGGTCGGGCGGTCTTCTTCACGAATCTGATCAATTGGGACAAATACTTCCAAATGCCTGTACAGGTTTACGAATTCAGCAGGAAGCAGCCCGCCAAATTCACCGTCCAGATTGAGCTGGACTTTTTCATTGGACTGTACTTTGATGCGGTTTGCCTGTGTATAGATGACGTTCGGATCTTTTACATGCTCACCCCGGACAGCCATTGTCGCGATCCGGATAAAATCAGCAAGATTGGTTTTCTTTAATATCAGCAGAGAGAATAGCCCGTCATTTATACAGGAATCCGGCGCCAGCTTTTCAAAACCGCCGACTGAATTTGTCAGGCCGACAAGGAAAAGCATAACTTCACCTTCAAAGATTTTCCCGTCAAACTCGATGCTTACTTCGGTTGAACGGATGGAAGGAAGCATTTCAATTCCCTTTAGATAATAGGCAAGCTGGCCAATCATGGTTTTCAGCTTGCTTGGCACCTCGTAAGTCAGCTCTGTCAGCCTTCCGCCACCAGCAATATTAATAAAATATTTATCATTTATGCGGCCAATATCGACAGGTATGGTATCTCCTTTTACAATGATTTCAGCAGCCGCATCCACATCTCTTGGAATATGGAGCGCACGGGCAAAATCATTGGTTGTGCCCGTTGGAATAATGCCGAGGCGAGGACGGTAATCCTGTTCAGCGAGTCCGTTTACCACCTCGTTAATCGTACCGTCGCCGCCTGCTGCAATAACCAGATCGAAGCGGCGTTCAACAGCTGCCCGTGCAGCTTTAATCGCATCTCCTTCACCTGTGGTGGCATGGCATGAGGTTTCATATCCTGCACTCTCCAGCTTTTGCAGAACCTCTGCTAAATGTCTTTTAAAAATTTCCCGGCCTGAAGTCGGATTATAAATAATTCTTGCTCTTTTCATAGCCATCATCCTATTATTGAAATATCTAAACTTAATCCTTATATATTATTCCATCTTTTTACATCATAGCGAATAGTCCACGGCTTAGCAATTATTCACTGCCATCCGTTTCTATTCTATTCACTTCCCGCTATTTTCACAAGTGGTCAGATGCACAAATGAATTATACCCTCATTAGGCAAAAAAGTATCGTAATTAAGTTATATTTCTTGGAGATGTAACTGAAATCACATTAAGCAGGATGCAATTGAGCATTATTCCTGTTTCAGGTCCTTCAAAACAAGGCTCTTAACATAGTCAATAATGGATTTATATGGATACTCTTCATTAATTACCCTATGAAGCATTGCCCCGTCCATAAAAGTCCAGAATAATCCCGATACATGGCTTGGATCTGCATCCGGACGGAATTCCCCGGCAGCCTGCCCTTCCTCCATAATGTCTGTTATCAATTTCAAAAAGAACTTCTTTCCTCGCTCGTTCAGAATTCGATTCAAGTTCTCATCTCTGGAGGAATGCAGCGTAAATTCCAGCTGTATAGTAATTCTATCTTTTCGTTCCTGGCTGAATGGGCTCATATCCCTATACAAATCAAAAAGATATTCCAGTTTCTCTTCCGCAGAAGAGAACATGGAAATGTTCTCTGCAAGTCTTGCATTAGCTGATTCTGTCTGATCATTCAAAAGCTCCAGATAGATTTCTTCCTTGCTTTTAAAATAATTATAGATAGCTCCCTTGCTGATTCCTGAATAAGCGACAATGTCATCAATGGTCGCTGCCTGAAATCCCTTTTTGGCAAAGCAGGCCAATGCACCCGCCAGGATCTCTTTCTTTTTCTTCCGCTTATATTCCTCTGATACGATAGGTGACAAGTCTGTCCCTCCATTGTATTTGTTTAGTCTCTGAGAAAATTATTCCAACGCATTAAACATCAGCAGCACTTTTGACTGATGTCACTTCTTTTCAGAACTTCTTCTATATAAAGGCTGGCATGTTCACTCGTGATTTCTGTATTTTTCTCCGCCAATCCGGCCATTACCAGGTCTTCTTTCACTTTAGCGAGAAATAAATCTCTGATAGCTGCTGAACGGCATGGCTGCATCTGCGCTGCCAAGTCCCAGATCCATTGCTCAAGATGGACGCTCTTGCTCTTTTTTTGCATCTCCTCCGGAACCCGCCTTCTTCCCATATTTCTCACTCCCCAAGCATATTCTTATCTTTTAAAATAAACTGATTAGTCTTTTTATTGTAAGGATTTTTAAATGAATTTTCAAACTTTTCGTACACAAAAAAACTCCTAACTGTCCGTTAAGAGTTAATCCTGATCTATTTGGTTTTTATCCCGGTACATTGTTACTAATCCCCCAATCAGCATAAAGCAGGCAAATGCAATGGGAAACCAGCGCTCAAACCAGGATTCTTTATTGGGAAGTTCTTTGTGTTCCTTGTCCGCTTCTTCCGAAAATCCTCCTGTAATTTGAGCCATAACAAGATTGGTAAATTCATCTTCCCCCGGCATTTCCGGCAGGGAATTTTCCTCCTCGTCCATTGCTTCGAGGTATACTTCCAGGCATTGATCACATATATAGAGATGATCTTCATAGAGTTCACGTTCTGGTTCTGACAGCACATTTTTCACATATTTCCGCCATTCTTCCAATGAAAAATGATCCATGAAAAATCATCTCCTTCCAATGTTCCTGACAGCGTAGCGTTCAGGAGCATGAGAATATCCTGCTGGGTATTGCCGATCGAATAAATCCTGGGTTATATCAGCTTCCCTTATATCTATTCGGATTACATTCTT
The DNA here is from genome assembly GCF_023516215.1 of Cytobacillus pseudoceanisediminis. Taxonomy (NCBI): domain Bacteria; kingdom Bacillati; phylum Bacillota; class Bacilli; order Caryophanales; family Bacillaceae; genus Cytobacillus; species Cytobacillus pseudoceanisediminis. Next base: position 3,771,167 of record NZ_CP097349.1, read on the forward strand.
TCTTTTTGAGTGCCGAAACAATCATAATCGAGAGAATTGAATAATTCAATACATTTTTTATAAAAATCTCCCCTAAAAAGCTTTTATTTCCATATTTTTTCATCGCTTAATATTAAAATAATGATTAATTTCCCGCTTCGAACAAAACCATTATATGGTAAACTGTAAGCGATGACTTCAAAGAGGAGGGCAGTGAACATATTTTTAAATAATGGACAACTCTAAACCATTATTGAATATATTGATTGAAAAAGGATGGTTACGATGACATTTCTTATTTACTTGGCAGCGTACCTGATAGGATCAATTCCTACAGCCTTATTGATCGGCAAATATGCCTTTGGGATCGACATCCGTGATCATGGCAGCAATAATCCTGGTGCGACTAACACACTAAGGGTACTGGGCAAAAAAGCAGCTATCGTGGTTCTGCTGGTGGATGTGGGCAAGGGAGCAGCAGCTGCAGCATTGCCTGTCATCCTGAACGCTGAGACCGATCCGTTAATGGCTGGGATGGTTGCAGTAGCAGGCCACTGCTTTCCGATCTTTGCAGGATTCCGCGGAGGAAAAGCCATTGCAACCACGGCAGGTGTATTGCTTTTAGCAAATATATGGATGTTTTTGATCGCCTACATTTGTTTTGTCGCAGTCATTTACAGAACGAAGTATGTATTTTTTGGCTCTTTATCGGTGGGTGCATCTTTACTTATCTATTCCTTATTTACCGAAGGCACTGAACATGAACTTATCTTTTCTATTTTCCTATTATTTTTGATTTTCCTTCACCGTTCGAATATTAAAAACTTCATTGATAAAAATGAGCCTAAAATCAATGATAAGCGCCTGAAAAATGACCGCATCCCTCCAAGAGACCAAAAAAAACGAGCCTAATCGAAGCCCGGATCCTGCATTCGGGCTTTTTTTATTATTTCTCACATGAAAGCCGTTCATTAAGCAAATCCTTTGAATAAAAGTGCAGTCAAAGGAGCTTCTATATGTTTTTGATCTTAAAAATATTAAGTCTTTACTTAATCACAATCATGATTATGAGACTGATGGGCAAGTCGACAATTATCCAGATGACTCCTTACGACCTCGTCGCCATCATTATTGTTGGTACAGTTGCCTCTGAGCCTCTTATTAGCACAGAATACTGGCCGACATTAGCAGCATTGGCGATTCTTGTAGGCCTTCATATTCTCTTTTCCTATTTGACTTTAAACCAAATTGGCAACCGATTTTTTCTTGGGGAACCGACAATGCTGATTAAAAACGGTGAAATCCTGGAAGACAATCTGGAAAAATCCCACCTTTCCATGACTCAGCTGCTGTCTATCCTAAGAAGCAAAGGCTATCCAAAAATTGCGGATGTGGATTACGCCATTCTTGAGCCTATCGGTGAAGTGAGCATCATACCGAAAGTGGCCAATACGCCTGTTACCGTCGAACATTTAAATATCTCCATTCAGGATGAGGGCCTCCCTATTGCGGTTATTGTGGATGGGAGGATTCAGGCGCGTAATCTCGAGCTGCTGGGACAGACTAAAGATTGGCTTTTAGAGCAGCTGCGGCAAAACAATTTGAATGAGAAAGATATTATGTACGCTTATGTAAATGAAAAGTCAAAAAAATTGAATATAAATAGACGCAGATAATATTCTAAAATAGGTTTAAGGTTTGAAGTTAAGGGTATATAACATTGGTTACTTACTAGACAAATAAAAAGTTACTTAACTATACATATCAATATCAGGGGGTAATGGTATGACAGAAAATAGCCTAGTGCTTGAAACAAAAATTGATGGTTTTGATTTTAATTGGGACCTTGAAAAAGGTCTGTTTAATTTTGAAGGCGATGATGCGGTCCTATTTTGGATAAAATCTGCCATGAAAAGCTTCTTCGATACGATTGAAGAGATCTCTGGAAAAGAAACATCCAGCCTTGTACTTGAGACCACCGGCTTCAGGCAGGGAATGGTAGTAGGGGAATTCTTCAAGGATTTAAAACTTCCGATAGAAGAAGTGGCTAATATCATACCCAGAATATATGCTTCTGCTGGCTGGGGGAAATTCATAATCACTGATTTAGATCCCGCTGCGAAAACCGCCAGGGTCAGAGCAATTGACAGCTGGGAATATAAGATTAACAAAGAACAAGGGAAAAACGAGTCTGGAACATTCCTGCCGGGACATTTTGCAGGAATCTTTTCCGCTGTGTTTGGCACAAGCCTTTGGTATAAAAAAGCAGCTGACCAGTTGGCCGGACAGGATTATACAGAGCTGGATTACTTCCCTTCAAGCGTTACTGTTGAGGAAAATATACACGCTTTGGCAAGGCGCGAGGAATCAAAAAAATCAGCGAGCTTGAAAAATTAGTGGAGGACCGGACGATTGAATTAAAGCAGCTTGTTAAAGAAATCTCTTCACCGGTTATTCCAGTCCTGGATGGAATCGTTGTTGTCCCTCTATTGGGAAGATACGATGAATTCCGCTCTGAAGAACTCGTGGATAAAACTCTCCACAGTCTTCCGAAGCACCAGGCAGATTGTCTGATCCTGGACTTAACCGGGTTAAATCAGTCCATCAGCTCCTACACTGTCGAATTCTTAAGCAAGTTGGCCGCTGCAGCTAACCTGATTGGCACCGAAACCATTCTGGTTGGCATTTCACCAGAACTTGGCACAAAGATTACGGAAACTAATTTTAACCTTTCTAAATTTAACTGCTTCACAAACCTGCAGCACGGTATTTATTATGCACTGTCCAAAAAAGGCAGGAAAATCTTTTAATAACGGAAAAAGCTGACTCCTCATTGGGAAGTCAGCTTTTTTGAGTTAAATGTGTACAAATTATCTGTATCGTTAATTTCTGCGGATAAAAATTTTTATGTGCTCATAGCCTTGTTTTAAGTGCGGATAATTTTATTAATGTGCGTACAGGTTATTTTAGTCTTTTTTATCATTTGATTATACTTTCTTAGGAGCCCCCTATATTTCGCTTCGCGCAGCTCAAGCGCATAGGCCTCAATATTAGGCATACCCATATCCTTGGCAATGCTTATTTCCTTTTCAATATCATAAGGAATCCGGACAATTTCGATTGAGAAAGGCCCAGCCTCTTTCGATAAGTATTCCCCATGCAAAATTGCATAGGTTGCCTGAGGAATATCCAGGGAATTCCCAACGCTTCCTGCATTGAAAAGCGTCCTATGCGGATGGACCGGTTCAATCAAAGCAGCATGAATATCACCATAGCCGACAACATCCGGAATTAGCCCGTCCTCTCCGGCATTAATATTTTCTGTATTCTCAAACATAGCCAGCTTTTCTTCATAAGAATCCCGCATCGGTACAACCCGATGATAAATGCTTTTAGCGGAAGCATGGTAGAGCCTGACATATTTGCCGCTCATATAAAAATCGTGATGGAATGGCAGAGTTCCCAAATAGGCTAACGCCTCTTCCCCAAGCTGTCTCTGATGCCATCTGCCCTCTTCAAAGTCCAGCGGCTTCTGCATGAAATCATCCCAGTTTCCAAGGAGGACCACTTCACAGGTTTCTTTTATCCGTTCAACGGCTTTAAGGGAGTTTGGCCCCTTTCCTATTAAATCACCTAGGCAGAAAATAATCTCTATTCCGCGTTCGCGGATATTGTCCAGCACCGCCTCCAGAGCTGTGATATTTCCATGAATATCAGAAATTATGGCTACTTTCCCCATGTATGTCTCCCCCTTACTATTCTTATTTAATTTCTCCAAAACATCCAAGCTTCCTCTAACAATTGAAAAAACAAAATTTGATTTTTCCCTGTACCGCCATTACATTAGAAATATGGTAAAATAACAGCATGCCAAAACCAACATTACATATAGAAGGAGTAGGATTTATGTCAAAAGTATTTGTATTCGGACACAAAAACCCAGACACTGACTCAATCTGTTCAGCACTTGCTTATGCAGAATTAAAAAACAAATTAGGCGTTGATGCTGAGCCAATCCGCCTGGGCCAGGTAAATGAGGAAACACAATATGCTTTAAATTATTTTAAAGCTGAAGCTCCCCGTCTTGTTGAGGCAGTTTCCAAAGAAGCAAGCGAAGTAATCCTTGTAGACCATAATGAGTTCCAGCAAAGTGCTGATGATATCAGAGATGTGAAAATCCTTGAGGTTATTGACCACCACCGCATAGCGAACTTTGAAACAAGCGATCCGCTTTACTACCGCGCAGAGCCTGTTGGCTGCACAGCAACTATTCTGAACAAAATGTACAAGGAAAACGGTGTAGAAATCAGCAAGGAAACAGCTGGTTTAATGCTTTCGGCCATCATTTCCGATTCTTTGCTGTTCAAATCTCCAACATGCACAGATCAGGACGTTTCAGCAGCACGCGAGCTTGCTGAAATCGCGGGAGTAAACGCTGAAGAGTATGGTCTGGAAATGCTTAAAGCAGGAGCAGATTTAAGCAAGAAGAGCGTGAAAGAGCTAATCTCCCTTGATGCTAAGGAATTCCAAATGGGCAGCTATAAAACAGAAATCGCACAGGTTAATGCCGTGGACCTAAATGACGTATTAAGCCGCCAGGAAGAATTGGAAGCTGCCATTACTGAAAATATCAATAATAAAGAGCTTGACCTTTTTGTTTTTGTTTTAACTGACATCCTTAACAACGACTCAGTTGCCATTTCTCTTGGCAAAGAAGCTGCAGCAGTTGAAAAAGCTTATGATGTAACACTTGAAAACAACAGTGCCGTATTAAAGGGCGTTGTGTCACGCAAAAAGCAGATTGTACCGCCGCTTACTAACGTATTGGCTGCCAAATAAGACAAAGCAGTGCCGCACTGGGCACTGCTTTTTACTTATCCAATAAAGTTTCTGTCCCCATAACAAGTTTTATCATTAGTTCCTTCACTGTTACTTCTTCAGCCAGTGTCACTCCCTGTCCGGCCCATAATGACATAAACTCCGGCTGCTCCAGCTTGGCTGCCTGTTTTCGGATAGGGGCTGTCATATCATTCTGTAATGGATAAGGCAATGTCTGCTGACCTTTCATCTCTTCCATGAACCTGTTGCGAATTCCTCTTGCAAGCTTTCCGGAAAATGCTTTCGTCACAGCTGTCTGATCTTCCCTTGCATTTAATAGTGCATGTTTGTACAGTGAGTGAGCTCCGCTTTCCCTGCATGTAAGAAAAGCAGTTCCCAGCTGGACTCCTGCTGCGCCAAGCATCATAGCAGCAGCAATGCCGCGGGAATCCATTATTCCCCCTGCAGCAGCCACGGGACAACTGACCGCATCTGCTACCTGTGGTATTAGAGCCATGGAACCAATAAGCCCGCTTTCTTCGCTGCCGAAAGTTCCACGGTGCCCCCGGCTTCAACCCCCTGAGCAATAATCACATCTGCGCCAGCCTCTTCCCATTCCACTGCTTCTTTTACATTGGTTGCGGTTCCAATAATAATCGTACCCTGTTTCTTTAATTCAGAAATAATGGCAGATTCAGGAATGCCAAATGTAAAGCTGCAAACAGGCACCTGTTCCTCCATCAAAACATCAAGCTGTTTTCTGTATAAAGCAGCATAATTCTTTTCTGGCAGAGAAGGTTTTTCCTTCATACCAAGCTCACTGCTGTATCCGGCGAGTACATCCTCCATGCTGCTGATTTCCTCTGCATCCGCCGAAGCCTCACTATCCGGAACAAAGAGATTAACGCCAAATGGCTTATCTGTCAGATTCCGAATCCGTTTTATATCGTTCCTTATTTCATCTGAACTCATATAGCCTGCGCCCATATTTCCAAGTCCTCCACTATTGGATACCCCGCTGATTAATTGCGGCGTTGTCATCCCTCCAGCCATAGGAGCCTGGAAAATAGGGTATTTTATATCCAGCATCGCTGTTATGGAATTCTGGTTCCAGCCCATTTAAAACATCCTTCCGCCTTTATTTCCCCGAAACAATAGCATCTACTATACTATCAGCAACAAATTGCCAGATCTTAGAATCCTCCTGATAGGAAGCAGTTAGTCTACTGTACATGCTCATTTGTTTGTCCTTAAAGTCTTCCGCATTCTGTGCGGGGAGCTTACTTCTTCCATCATCAACCATTTCCTGAACCTGTTTGGCACGAGGTCCCCAAACAGCTTTTTCCTTCCCCGCCTCATCTATAAAAATATAAATGGGTATTGCTCTGGATGTTCCGTTAGTCAAATATTGATCCATGAGCTCAAGATTCTGATCCCTTAAAATAAAACGGACTTCCATCCCTGCTTCCTCTGCGATTTTCAGCAGAATCGGATTATTCAGCATCGCATCTCCGCACCAATCTTCAGTGAGTACAATCACTTTCATGCCAGTGTCCTTAAATTCTGCCAATCTTGCTTTCTCTTTATCTGATAAAGAAAAACGATCGTAAATGCCCATCATTTCATCTTTATTTACTTTCATTCCCCCTATGTATTCATGCAGACTCAGCCCTTTTTGGAACCAATCCAGTAATTCCATTAATCAACACTCCTTTTTTCTAAATGACTAATTACTAATTCTGTATGGCTCCCCAGCATTCCTTCTGATTACTGCTGGCGAATTTTGCAGAAAAACATCTTTTCCTGGGAAATTAGACAAAGAGGCTGTCGGCAAAAAACGAAGGCCGGCGAAAAGCGGCCGGCCTTGTCATCAATCCATCATTCGTTTTTTGTATACGGCGGCCACTAGAGCAAACACAGCAGCAGTCCATACAATTATTGCCGCCAGATGGGACCATACATCCGATAGGCCAGCCCCCGCTTCAACCTGATTAGCCAAGTCAATGAGCTGCAGATTTGGCAAGTACTCAATAAATATTAAAACTGGATATTTTTCTATAAAAGGGGTCAAGAACGAGCCAAAGGAAAAAATCATCATAATGGGCAAAATAACAACCGATGCTTCCATTACGGATTTTGTCAACAATCCAAGCAATGTGCCAATTCCAATATAAAAGACAGCAGACAGAATAATAGCCATACCAACTATTATTACATTATCAGGATTATAACCAGTTAAAAATGCAGCTATAATGATAACGGCAATGGTGCTAATAAAGCTCAATAAACTTTTCCCGAATAATATCTCCAGGGTACTTGCAGGAGACAGCATAAGTCCCCTTAATGTATTTTTTCTTTTTCCTCTGCAATTAGTGAGCACTGCACATAGGCTGCTACTAAACTAAAAATCATATTGATGACCATATAATGTGCATCGATTGCCTCAATACCCATGCGTCCATAAATCGCGGCCATAACAAGGGGCAGGAAGACGGTAGTAGAAACATATAAATTTTTCGAAACATCTTTATAATCCTTATATAAGATGGCCATAGATCGTTTCATTGAAAAAGTCATGCTAATTTCCTCCCTGTTACTTCTACAAAAATATCCCCTAAAGTCGGTTCGTTCGAATAGATGGAAACAATTTTATTTCCAGACATGTAATCATACACAGTTTGTGCTCCGCCCGGTCCTTTATCGACAATTACTTTGCTCCCATCGGTCAGCTCAACAGTCAATGTATGATCGGCAAATTTTCGGCGAAGCGCTTTAGGTGAATCCAGCAATTGAATAGCCCCATTATTTAAGAACGCAACGCGGTCACATAGCGTTTCAGCCTCATTCATATCGTGTGTGGTCAAAAAGATCGTGGTTCCTTTTTCTTTTAAGTCTTTTAAGCCTTTATAAATATGTTTTGTATTTACTGGATCAAGTGCTGAAGTCGGTTCATCAAGAAACAGCAGCTCAGGTTGATGCAAGAATGCCCGTGCCAGTGTCACACGCTGAGTCATCCCTTTTGATAGTTTAGAAACAGCCTTCTTTTTATCATCTATTAAATTGACCATGCCCAGAACTTCATCAATCCTCTTATCCGGTACATCATAAAGATCACAGTACAGCTTTAAATTATCATAAATTGTTAAACGGCTGTATAAACCGCTATTATCAGTCAGGATTCCGATTTTCTTACGGTATTCTTCTTTCTTCAGATTGGAAGCATTTACCCCAAATACTAAAGCCTCCCCATCTGTCTGGGCTAATTGAGCGGTTAGAATTTTTATGGTAGTTGTTTTGCCGGATCCGCTTGGCCCTAAAAACCCGAAAGTCTCTCCCTTTTTTACATTAAATGATACATTTTCCAGTGCTGGCTGATCTGAAAAGTATTTGGCCAATGATTTGACTTCAATGATATTCTCCATTTTCATCCTCCATGCGGTTTGTTTTCTTATGCATTCATCTTAATTCATAAAGAAAACCCCACATTATATTCCAGATAAAAAGAGCAATACAGAGGCTGAATGGAGCAATACAGAAGTGGAATGGAGCTTACTTTAACCCCAGCATTTCTTTTAACTCCGCCATTTTCCCTTTTGATAAAGGGATTGATGATTTAGAAGCATCATTGAGCACCAGTGTAAAACTATTCCTTGTCCACGTCACGACCTCCCGGACCTTCTGCAGATTAACAATATAAGAGCGGTGGCATCTGAAGAAGCCATAGGGGTGCAGTTTTCTTTCCAGCTCTGCCAGAGTAAATACACTTGGATACACTTCACCTTTAATAAAAATATTGGATTGGCCATCGTTGCTTTCAATGTAATCAATTTCAGGCGGGTCGAATAATACGATTTTATCGTTCACTTTTGTAGGGACTTTTTCGAAGCAAACAGGCTGTACCGCTGGCGTTTCTTCACTCAGCAGACCGGCATGCTGTTCCTGCGCCGCTGTATCCGGTTCATCCTGTAAAACGTCAAGCTCCAGCAGACCGGTTTCACCAAGCCTATAAACCTTGTTGGTCACTGCAAGCGCACTCTCCAAATTACCAGTTAGTATTAAAACACCTTTCCCATTTTGATTAAGTTTCCTTATCAATTTTATGAAGACACGCTTTGTTTCCAAATCAATATTTTGGTCTGGCTCTTCAAAAATAAACAATGCAGGGTTCTGAAAAAGCATACGGCCAAAATGGACTCGTCTTTTTTGTGAATAGGATAACTTTCTAACCTGCTGATTTCGCTCTGCATCCAGCTGAACAGCACGCAGCCCTTCTTCTATTGATATTTCCGATCCATATAGGTTCTTATAAAAAGAGAAGTTTTCCTTCGCCGTTAATCTTTCATATAGACCGTCATTTAAAGAGAAGATTCCAATGCCCGTCAAGAATTTGCGTTTGTCTATCGCCGCACTAATTTCATTAACCCTTATTTCTCCATTGGAAATCGGCATTGTCCCCATGAACATACTCAATAATACGTTCTTTACATTTGTATTTGTATGAACTGCTGCGGCCTCGCCCGCAGAGATCTCCAGACTAAATGGAGGAAATACAACTGTATGCTCATCATGCTCTTCTAAATTTGTTATTTTTAAAATGGCCATTTCTAATCACCTGGTTTTTTTAGATTTCATACCTGTAATTATAACGCTGAAGGACATGTAAAATATAGCTTTTCCTGGGAAATAATAGGGGTATTTGTCGAAAGACCGTTTTCTTCAAACAAAAAAGGGGCATGAAACCGAATGATTTCATACCCCGATAAATAGCTATCTTTTCTGAATTTCCTGCTGCAATAATTTGTTGACAAGCGGCGGGTTGGCCTGTCCTTTTGTGGCTTTCATGATTTGGCCGACAAGGAAGCCGATCGCTTTTTGTTTTCCATTTTTGAAATCCTCAATCGATTGCGGATTCGCATCAAGCGTTTCTCCGATAATCTTAAGAAGTGCACCTTCGTCCGAAATCTGAACCAGGCCTTTTTCTTTTACGATTGTTTCCGGATCTCCGCCATTTTCAACCAGTTCTTTGAAAACGGTTTTGGCAATTTTGGAAGAGATGGTGCCATTTTCTATCAGTTTAATCATGCCGGCAAGTCCCTCTGGTGTCAGAGCTATATCTGTCAGCTCTTTTTGTTCAGCATTCAGGTATGCTGACAGTTCACCCATCACCCAGTTGGAAGCCTGCTTTGCGTCAGCTCCTGCTTGGACAGCCGCTTCAAAGAAATCGGATGTTTCTTTCGTGACTGTCAGGACAGCTGCATCATAAGCAGGAAGCCCAAGTTCTTCAATATAGCGGTTCTTTCTTTGGTCCGGAAGCTCAGGGATCTCAGCACGAATGCGCTCTTTCCACTCTTCATCAATATGGATATCAAGCAAATCAGGCTCAGGGAAATAACGATAATCATCCGAACCCTCTTTTACCCTCATTAGAATGGTTGTATTGGTTGCTTCATCATAGCGCAATGTTTCCTGCTGGATTGTACCGCCTGAACTTAAAATCTCTTCCTGTCGTTTCTCCTCATACTCCAGTCCTTTGCGGACAAAGTTAAAGGAGTTCAGGTTCTTAAGCTCTGTCTTTGTGCCAAATTCCTCCTGGCCCACAGGACGAAGGGAGATATTCGCATCACAGCGAAGTGAACCCTCCTCCATTTTACAGTCAGAAACGCCTGTATACTGGATGATGGACTTTAACTTCTCGAGATATGCGTATGCTTCATTTGGCGTGCGGATATCCGGCTCAGACACAATCTCAATCAGCGGGGTACCCTGGCGGTTATAGTCTACAAGAGAATATCCTTTAGCATGAGAGAGTTTTCCTGCATCTTCTTCAAGATGGATTCGCGTAATGCCGATTTTTTCTTATAGCCGTCGACTTCGATCTCAATCCAGCCATGCTCTCCAATTGGCTTATCGAATTGCGAAATCTGGTAGGCTTTTGGGTTATCCGGGTAAAAATAATTCTTCCGGTCAAATTTGGTGACAGGTGCAATTTCACAATTCAGTGCCATCGCAGCTTTCATTCCGAATTCAACTGCCTTTTTATTTATGACAGGAAGCACTCCAGGGTAGCCAAGATCGACGACCGTTGTGTTGGAGTTAGGCTCTGCCCCAAAATGGTTTGGGCTTGCCGAGAATATTTTTGAATCTGTTTTTAGCTCAACGTGTACTTCAAGTCCAATAACCGTTTCGTATTTCATGATTCCCCCCTTACAGTCCCGGTTTTTGCTTATGGAATTCTGTAGCCTGCTCAAAAGCATGCGCTACACGGTAAACAGTGCTTTCATCAAAATGCTTTCCGATAATCTGGAGGCCAAGCGGCAATCCATCCGCGAATCCGCAAGGTACGCTGATTCCAGGTACGCCGGCAAGGTTTACTGGAATTGTCAGAATATCATTTGCGTACATTGTCAGCGGATCAGATGTATTTTCACCAATCTTAAAGGCAGGAGTTGGTGCTGTCGGTCCAATAATGACATCATATTTTTCAAAAACATTTTCAAAGTCTTGTTTAATCAGTGTACGCACCTTTTGTGCCTTTTTATAGTAAGCATCATAATAGCCTGAACTTAAGGCGAATGTACCAAGCATGATGCGGCGTTTCACTTCATCACCAAAGCCTTCTGCACGGGTCTTTTTGTATAAATCGATTAAATTCTCAGGATTTGCTGTTCTATAGCCATAGCGTACGCCATCAAAGCGCGCCAGATTTGCCGATGCCTCAGAGGAGGACAGCAGATAATACGTTGCCAGTGCATATTTCGAATGCGGCAGGGAAACTTCCTCCCATGTTGCCCCAAGTTTTTCTAACACTTTCAGGGCGTCCAGTACTGACTGGCGCACCTCTTCATTCACACCTTCAGCCAAATACTCTTTCGGTACGGCAATTCTCAGCCCCTTTACATCCCCAGTCAAGCTTTCCGCATAGCTTGGGACCTCAACATTTGCTGAAGTAGAATCCATAGGATCCACACCTGAAATTGCCTGAAGCAGATATGCGTTATCTTCAACTGTCCGTGTAATTGGCCCGATTTGGTCCAGAGATGAGGCAAACGCGATCAGTCCGAATCTTGATACTCTTCCATATGTAGGCTTTAACCCAACAACTCCGCAATAAGAAGCAGGCTGTCTGATTGAGCCGCCTGTGTCTGATCCAAGAGAAAATAAAACCTCACCGGCTGCAACAGAAGCAGCAGAACCACCGGAAGATCCCCCGGGAACTCTTTCTAGATTCCATGGATTCCGGGTTACTTGAAAGCCTGAGTTTTCATTGGATGATCCCATTGCAAATTCATCCATATTCAGTTTACCGATTGTAATGGTTTCAGCATTATGTAATTTGGATGCAGCAGTCGCATCATAAATCGGATCAAAGTTTTCAAGGATTTTACTCGCACTGGTGGTGCGCAGCCCCTTCGTTACGATGTTATCCTTCACGCCGATTGGCATACCGAACAAAAGGCCTTTTGCCTCGTCTGTTCCAATTTTCCCATCCATTCTTTTAGCTGCTTCACGGGCTTTTTCTTCATCAAGCGTCAAGAAAGCCTGTACTTTATCTTCAACTTCACCGATTCGCTTGTACGATTCGCTGACAAGGTCGGTAACCGTGATTTCTTTCTTATGTAAAAGCTGATGAAGTTCCGATACCTTATGGTCAAATAAACTCACCATTTTCCCCTCCCTATTCAATAATAGACGGCACTTTTATATAGCCATCCTGATGTTCCGGCGCATTTTTCAGAACTTCTTCCTGTGGAAGCCCCTTATTTGCCTTATCTTCTCTCAATACATTCTTCATATCAAGAACATGGGATGTTGGTTCAACATGGTCTGTATCAAGCTCATTCAGCAGTTCGGCAAATGAAATCATCTTGTCCAGCTGTTCGGTGTATGCAACAGCTTCTTCCTCAGTCATTGCAAGTCGCGCCAGGTGTGCAACATGCTTAACCTGATCTATTGAAATTCTCGACATTAATGCCACCTCCAAAAATTGAATACTGTCAATGCACAATTATTATGATCATACCAAACTTTCGCGCGTTAAAGCAATACGCGCACGCCAGCTGGCTTAGCAATCTTCTGCTTATTTTACCATGAGTTCAGTGAATTGTGTGTTTGCTTCTCTTTTTAGAGGATAAATGAAAAGCGAAACCGAATAAATGGGGGTTGCGGTAATAAATACAGGAGGTGCGATTATGGAATTTTTCCGATTTGATTTGGATGTCAGCAGGGAAATTGCCCAATTCAGCAGCCACAATGCCAGCATCACCCCGATTATCCGAAACAAAACAGCTACAGTTGGGTGTATCCACCTGAAGGATAATAGTGTTTTAGGCATGCATCCGGCAGCTTGTCCCCAGCTATTTCTCATCGTTGACGGCGAAGGATGGGTTAAAACTGCTGGCGGTGAGCAAATTGCAGTCCAAAAAGGAACCGCTGTTTATTGGTCTGAAGGTGAGGAACATGAATCAGGCTCTTACCTTGGCATGACTGCAATTGTGATTGAAGGTCCTGATTTGGATCCCCATCTGTACCTGAAGGGCCTTCGAATAGATAGCGGAACACCTCGCATGGGCCGGTAAGTGCTGAATTTTGGCCGGTAAATCCCGTATTTCGGCCGGTATTGTGGTGCTTTCCTCTCAAAATAGAGCAGCGCTGAAGACGCTGCTCATTTCCGCTTGAATAGTTTGGCAAATAGGCCGCCCTTTTTTCTTTTTTGCTTCTGCTTTGACCGTTTTCCTCTCCACGAAAATTTCCGGTTTATCAATCGCATAGTCATAGGCTAGAACCAGCCCGATCTCTGAATTATGATCTTTATTGGTGACGATTGTATATTCGACCTTATAGGTTGAGGCAAGCTTTATATATTTTGATAAATAGGAGTAGCTCATATTCCCATTTAGATAAAGATGAGCCTTGCTGTTGGCTTTAAGGGCCTCTTCCACCTGCGGATAGATTCCATCTTCCCTTATCTGCGGCTGCTTCAAGGCAATGACCACCCTCTCCCGAAGCGAGCCAAGAAACTTGCGGCGTTCATCAGGCTTGGTCTGCTTTTGTCCATGAATCCCCTGTTGAAGATAATCATCTATATTTTCAGCCAATTGTACATCCTCCATCCTTATATGACTCAATGCTTCCATTGTATTCAGTATTACGTCCTATTTCAAATTTCGCCTATATAATATGTATGTTTTTGCAGCATGTACTGTGCTTGCCCCTTAAGCAAAAAAATACCCCCTTCCAGGAAGAGAGGTTCAAAATAGGAGAATATGCAGGTAAGAAATCAAGTTTACATACGGGTAGAATTTAAGCTTCCTGCTTTTCAGTAAATTGTTCTTCCTCAGTGGATCCTTTCAAAGCAGTTGTCGAGGATGTTCCTCCAGTAATGACCATGGAAACCTGGTCAAAATAGCCGGTACCCACTTCACGCTGATGTCTTGTCGCCGTGTAGCCATGTGTTTCGCTGGCAAACTCGGCCTGCTGCAGTTCAGAGTACGCTGCCATTCCGCGGTCTTTATAGCCGCGAGCCAGTTCAAACATGCTATGGTTTAGCGCATGGAATCCTGCCAAAGTAACAAACTGGAACTTATAGCCCATTTTGCCGAGCTCAACCTGGAATTTTGCAATCGTTTCGTCATCGAGCTTTTTCTTCCAATTGAATGAAGGAGAGCAATTATACGCTAACAGCTTGCCAGGGAATTTTTCATGGATTGCTTCAGCAAAGCGTCTCGCTTCATCAAGATCCGGTTCTGATGTTTCACACCATACCAGGTCTGCATAAGGAGCATACGCCAATCCCCGAGCGATCGCTTGGTCAAGACCTGCCTTTGTACGGAAGAAACCTTCAGGTGTGCGTTCCCCAGTAATGAAAGGTGAATCACAAGGGTCCACATCGCTGGTTATTAAGTCTGCAGCGTTGGCATCAGTCCGTGCGACAATGACAGTCGGCACGCCCATAACATCCGCTGCCAATCTTGCAGAAATTAAATTCTTAACAGCAGTCTGGGTAGGCAGTAAAACCTTTCCGCCAAGGTGGCCGCATTTCTTCTCAGAAGATAGCTGGTCCTCAAAGTGTACTCCGCCGGCACCCGATTCAATCATGCCTTTCATAAGTTCAAATACATTAAGCTGGCCGCCGAATCCTGCTTCCGCATCTGCTACAATCGGAGCGAACCAGTCAATGGAATGATCCCCTTCCATATGATGAATCTGGTCAGCTCGCTGAAGGGCCTGATTAATTCGTTTTACAACACTCGGAACACTGTTGGCCGGATATAGACTTTGGTCCGGGTACATATTTCCGGACAGATTCGCATCTGCAGCAACCTGCCAGCCGCTTAAGTATATGGCCTTCAGCCCTGCCTTAACCTGCTGGACAGCCTGGTTTCCCGTTAACGCCCCTAATGCATTGACGAAGTCTTCTTCATTCACAAGCTTCCACAGCTTCTCTGCACCACGGCGCGCTAATGTATGTTCAATATCAATTGACCCTCTTAATTTAATGACTTCCTCAGCCGTATACGGTCTTTCTACTCCATTCCAGCGTTCATCCATTTCCCAGCTTTCCTGTAACTGACGCACTCTTTCATCTGCCATTTGATTAAATCCTCCTTTTAATTTAGAAAATCATCATTTGAGCAAAATCCCAGTTGCACTGCATTTCTGTATCACAACAGGTATTAAATTATTAGCTGTTATGATATAAGTCTAAGTTGTTATAAAACAATTGATAATCTATGTTTTGTATTATATAACAGAGATTTCTTAATGGGAACCCTTTTTTAAAAAAATTTTCAAAATTTACCGCTAATTCTCTAATCTATCCAATAAAATAGCTCTTTTCGCCAACTTAATTTTATAAATTTAGATGAATAGATATGTTGATATATGTGATATAACAGCAAATTAATGCGAAATAACGTATTTTTATACATTCTTATCTTTATAGCTTACAAGGTTTTTTGTCCCTCAACCTTTATTATGTTATGATAATAAACGTCTTTTCAAAGTGGACCATTCCCCAAACCGATTTTTCCACAAACACAAAACTGCATGTTACTGTATAAAAGGAACTTTTCCACGTATGTTTTAATGGGGACATAAATAGAAAAATGGGGGTGAACATATGGATTTCACTATGGCGACGTGGCTTTGGCTTCTTATTCCAATGCCATTATTGATCGTACTATCAGGCATCTCATATTTTGTTGAAAGGAGAGGATAAATAAGTATGGATATAAATATACCAACTTTAATTGCCATTATTGTTTATCTGGTCGGCATGCTGCTGATTGGCGTGCTTGCAGCCAGAATGACTAAAGATTTATCTGATTATGTTTTAGGCGGACGAGGGCTTGGAGCTGGAGTTGCAGCCTTGAGTGCCGGAGCTTCTGATATGAGCGGA
This sequence comes from Cytobacillus pseudoceanisediminis, assembly GCF_023516215.1. NCBI lineage: Bacteria > Bacillati > Bacillota > Bacilli > Caryophanales > Bacillaceae > Cytobacillus > Cytobacillus pseudoceanisediminis. The sequence continues at coordinate 3,787,362 of NZ_CP097349.1, forward strand.
TGGTTAATGCTGGGATTGCCTGGAGCTGTTTACTTAGGCGGTATGGGTGAAATATGGCTTCCTATCGGTCTGGCAGCCGGTGCCTATCTGAATTGGCAGTTTGTTGCTAAGCCACTGCGTGTCTACACAGAAGTAGCCAACGATTCGATTACAGTTCCCGGGTATTTTGAAAACCGGTTCCATGATACTTCAAAATTGCTGCGGGTAGTTTCTGCAATCGTCATATTAGTCTTTTTCACTTTCTATACTTCTTCCAGCCTGGTCGGCGGTGCCATTCTATTAGAAAATTCATTCGGGATGGATTATACACTCGCTCTTTGGGTCGGAGCTGCTGTCATTTTGTCATACACATTATTTGGCGGCTTCCTTGCAGCCAGCTGGACAGACTTTATTCAAGGCATCTTAATGTTCTTAGCCTTGATTATCATTCCGATTACAGCGATTCAGGAGCTTGGCGGTTGGAATGAAACACTAGATCAGATCAGCGCGATAGATCCAACACATTTAGATGTTGCTTCAGGAGCCACTTTTGTTGGCGTAGTTTCCCTGCTGGCATGGGGGCTTGGCTACTTTGGACAGCCGCATATCCTTGTCCGCTTTATGGGATTAAAATCAACAAACGACGTTCCAAAAGCCCGCTTGATCGGTATGACGTGGATGGTTCTTTCGTTATTTGGAGCTCTGTTTGTAGGGTTTGCCGGCATCGCCTATTTTGCAGATGCACCGCTTGCCAATTCTGAAACAGTATTCATCATGTTTTCACAGGTACTATTTAATCCATGGGTAGCTGGATTCTTATTAGCAGCCATTCTCTCAGCAATCATGAGCACAGTTGACTCTCAATTGCTCGTTTCTTCAAGTGCACTGGCGCAGGATTTTTATAAATCCATCTTTAGAAGAAATGCTTCCAAAAAGGAAGAAATGATTGTTGGCAGAATTGCTGTACTGGGCATTGCCATTATTGCCATCTTCTTAGGGTATAACCCAGAAAGCAAGGTGTTGGAACTTGTCAGTTATGCTTGGGCCGGATTTGGTGCAGCCTTCGGGCCAGTTATCATCCTGAGCCTGTTCTGGAAGCGCATGACACGGAATGGCGCCCTTGCCGGCATTATTGTTGGTGCCGTAACAGTAATTGTTTGGGCACAGCTTACCGGCGGACTGTTTGATTTGTATGAATTGGCGCCCGGCTTCCTATTTGCAGGTCTAGCGATTATCATCGTCAGCCTTCTGGATAAAGCACCTTCAAAGGAAGTTCAGGAGCAGTACAATCAATATAAGTCTGTCCTTAAAAATTAATTGCAGCAACCCTCTTCCTTTGTGGAGAGGGTTTTTTGTATGTCTGTCGTTCATCCATACAATTACAGGCTTGAGCCGGGAATCAATATTTTGTGTTGCCGGCTTAATTACAAAGCAGGAATCATTAAATTACTTCTGCTCCAAGCGTATTTGCAAAATGCCTTAAGGCCCACTGATGACCCTCCTGATCAAATGAAGCAACAGCATCTTTATAAATCACTATTTTAAACCCTTTATTATAAGCATCGACTGCTGTATGAAGCACGCAAATGTCTGTGCATACACCGACCAGGTGCACCTCCTCAACACCGCGTTCCCTCAGTTTTATCTCGAGATCGGTTCCTGCAAATGCAGAATATCTTGTTTTGTCCATGAAATAAACATTTTCAGCGTCTTTGTTTGTTTCATAAATCTGCTGCAATAAACCGTACAGATTTCTTCCCTCCGTGTTCCTGATATTATGCGGCGGAAATAATTTTGTTTCTGGGTGATGGATGTCTCCTTCATCATGAACATCAATAGCAAAAACAGTGAAATGCCCACTCGCGATAAACTCTCCTGTAAGGTCCGCGATCTTCTTTTCCAGCAGCTGTCCAGGCTTACCGCATGTCAGGGCACCGCCTTCCGCTACAAAATCATTTGTGTAATCGATATTAATCAAAGCTTTGTTTGGCATTTTCGCATCACTCCAATCTATAGGCTTATTTTCATCATATACTTCAAAGTCCTGAATATCCAATAAAAAAGGAACAGCAACCAAGTTGCTGTTCCCGCCTCCAATCGGAGGTTTATTAATACATTTCAGAAGTAGTCTTCGCCTGCATATGCAGAAGAATGTAGTCAGGGCCGCCCGCCTTGGAGTCAGTTCCTGACATGTTGAATCCGCCGAATGGCTGGTATCCAACAATCGCGCCTGTACAGCCGCGGTTGAAGTATAAGTTTCCAACATGGAAGTCTTCGCGCGCTTTTTGGATGTGCTCACGGTTCTGTGTGATCACAGCACCTGTTAAGCCGTACTCGGTGTTGTTGGCGATTTCAAGCGCATGATCGAAATCTTTTGCCTTTGTGAAGCCAACGACAGGTCCAAAGATCTCTTCCTGCATTAAGCGTGCATCCGGGGCAAGGTCTGCGAATACTGTCGGCTTGATGAAGAAGCCTTTCGAGCTGTCTCCTTCTCCGCCAGTCATCAGCTTGCCTTCTTCTTTGCCGATTTCGATGTAGCTCATAATTTTATCAAATGCGCCCTGGTCAATCACTGGACCCATGTAATTGCTCTGGTCTTCAGGATTGCCCTGCGTTAATTCGTTAGTCAGTTCCACCACACGGTTAAGAACCTGATCGTATACATCTTCTACTACAACCGCACGTGAACATGCAGAGCACTTCTGGCCGGAGAATCCGAAAGCAGAGGCAACGATTGAAGTAGCTGCCAATTCAAGGTCTGCTTCTTTGTCCACAACGATTGTGTCCTTACCGCCCATTTCAGCGATCACACGCTTTAGCCAGATTTGGCCTTCGTTTAGCTTGGAAGCACGCTCGTTGATGCGAAGACCAACGTCGCGTGAACCCGTGAAGGAGATGAAGCGAGTGTCTTTATGGTCAACCAAATAGTCGCCCACTTCTGCACCGCTGCCCGGCACGAAGTTCAGCACGCCCTTCGGAAGGCCTGCCTCTTCCATCACTTCAACAAATTTCGCAGCCACAACCGGTGTTGTAGAAGCTGGTTTTAATAGAACTGTATTTCCTGCCACGATCGCGGCAACAGTAGTGCCGGCCATGATTGCAAGCGGGAAGTTCCAAGGAGAGATGATGATGCCCACTCCCAATGGAATGTAGTCATAACGGTTATATTCGTTCGGACGGCTGTTGACTGGAACACCGTCTTTGATTTTTAAGATTTGGCGTGCATAGTACTCAAGGAAGTCAATGGCTTCCGCAGTATCAGCATCTGCCTCGTTCCAAGGCTTCCCTGCTTCCTTTGTTAAAAGGGCAGAAAACTCATGCTTACGGCGGCGGATGATCGCAGCAGCTTTGAATAAAACATCTGCGCGTGTTTCCGGCTTCACTTTTCTCCATGTTTTGAATGCTTCAACAGCAGCCTGCATTGCTTTTTCCGCAAGCTCGCGGTTTGCCTTTGAAACACGGCCAACTACTTCTTCTTTATTAGAAGGATTGATTGATACAATTTTATCTTCAGTAGAAATGCGCTCTCCGCCAATTAAAAGATCATAATCCTGGCCCAAATAGCTTTCTACAGTTTGTAAACCCTTTAAATATGCTTCACGATTTTCTTCTTCTTTAAAATTCGTGAATGGCTCATGCTTATAAGGTTGTACCATTTTTACCGCCTCCTGTGTGTACAAATATCAAACGCCAGATAGTAGCGCCCCGCCCCGTTTTAAAAACATGCTGGAGAAAGGTCTGCTATTCTCTTAAAACGTTTTCATCCAAACACTATATTAACACGAAAATAACATTATCTTCAAACATTCTCCGCTGATGTTATATATTAACATCCATCGAGAGAAATTGCAGTTTTACTTAGAAGGATAAGGGGTTGAAGATTCTTGTGGCAGGTTTTGGATAAAACTGTTATATAAAAAATTTTAGTGCTGTTATTTTTTAGCAGTGAATATCATTTTTGTTTACTTCTTATCATTTTTACAGCTATGAACTTTTATGGGGACCCTTATTCTTGCATCTCTCTATTGTGTCGCCATTGCCTTCTATGACGACCACTTTCCTCGTGCCTCTTCCTTTTTCGTCTTCATGAACCCTCTATGACTACCATTTTCCTGAGCCTCTTCCTTTTTCGTCGTCATGAAGCCTATGACGACCATTTTCCTCGTGCCTCTTCCTTTTTTGTCTTCATAAACCCTCTATGGTTTCCATTTCCCTCGAGCTTCTTCCTTTTTCGTCTTCATAAAGCCTCTATGGTTTCCATTTCCCTCGAGCTTCTTCCTTTTTCGTCTTCATAAAGCCTCTATGACACCAGATTTTCTCAAACTGCTTCCAATTTTCCACAATGCCCGTAACCCTCTTTCCTGAAATTAAAAAAACCCAGAAGATGCATCTTCTGCACTTCTGGGTACCCTGGTTCTATTGATAGATGTGGACAAAAGGTTCGCTTTGGTCTGCTTTCCGGACTACTAGTGCTTCCGGTCCGTTGACAGATGAGATATTTACCTGGACTGAGATGTATTCAGGGAAGTGTTTGACGACAAGCCCTGTTACATATTGCGTAAATCCAATCGCTTCTGCTTTTCCATAGAATTGGATTGGGATATCAATATTAACTTCCTGCAATTGGTCCTGAGCGTAGAAGGCTTTCCCGATAACTCCATTGAAGTTTGGGAAATAGGTTTCTACATCCTGTTTAAAGTTAAGAAAAGCCGTTAAATCATCTCGATGATTTTTTTCAGCCGTGTTTGAAGGGAAAAGGACATATTTCTCGTTGACGTCTTCCCATCCGCCAAGCTTGGTGCTTCCTTTATCCGCCGTAGCGTATGTAAAGAAGCTGCCTGGCACCACCGAAGTTCTTGATTGCTGTTCAAACAAAGCAATGGTTACCGGCACATCTTTCAGGCCTTTGATTTGCCGTACTCTCTGCAGTACTTCTTCAGCCAGCTTTTTACCTTCCCGTTCGATGACATCTTGGTCAATCTTTGTTTCGAAAGTGGCACCATATTGTTCCTTTTGATAATAATGGACAGAGTTCATGGCAAGGCCAATTACAACACCGCCGAGCCCCACTTTTCCATCATCATTTTTCAGCAAATAGTTGTGTTCAAGAATATGGGCAAGGTAGATCGGGCTTTTTTCATTGTTTTTATCAATATCTCCGCCATCTGCGATCATTGGATTTAAGCCGATATTGTCTTCTGCCTTCATTTCGCGTTCCTTCAGCTGAGCATCAGTGAATTTACGGTTTAGCCAAGCCTGGACTGTGCCTCTCTTTAGATACTGTCCTTCCTGGAATAAGTATTTATCAGGATCAAACGTGTTTTGCGCAACTCTCATAAGTCCTGTCTCAAATTCATTGATATCATATTTGGTGTTTACATTATTGACCACGAGACCTCTGGATTCACTTGGTTCAAAAGGCAGCAGTGTTCGATAATACTTTTCAGAAATTTTATAGTTCGGAATGATTGCCTTATCCTTTTCGTTCTTGTCTTCCTGAACAACTTCCTCCTGCTTATTAAAATTAGGCGCACAGCCTGCTAGCAGAAGGGTTAGAGATAAAGCAAGCATCATCAGTTTTTTCACGGAGCTTACACCCTCTTACTTATTTAATTCTTCAACCAGTCTCTCCTCGTTCCAAACCTCAACTCCAAGCTCCTGGGCCTTCGTCAGTTTGGATCCAGCCTCTTCTCCGGCGATTACAACATCTGTTTTCTTGCTGACGCTTCCGGATACTTTACCGCCTAGCGCCTCTATTTTTTCTTTTGCTTCATTCCGGCTCATTATTTCAAGCTTTCCTGTCAGAACCACTGTTTTTCCTGCAAAAAAGCTATCCGAGTTTTCGGCCAAAACAGGCTTTGGCCCATTATAAGCCATGTTGACCCCAGCTGCTTTCAGCTCCGCAATCAGTTCATGGGCTTCTTCCTGATCAAAGAAGGAAACGATGGAATCAGCCATTTTTTCACCAATTTCATTGATAGCTGTTAAATTGTCCCGGGATGCTTTTTCAAGTGCTTCCATATGGCCAAACTCCTGGGCCAGCGTTTTGGCTGCCTTTGCGCCAACATGGCGGATCCCCAGCCCAAATAAAAGCTTTTCCAATGAGTTGCCCTTGGAGTTTTCAATTGCCTGAATGAGGTTATTTACTGACTTTTCACCCATCCTCTCGAGCTGGATGAGCTGTTCATACGTTAATTTATAGATATCTGCCACATCTTTAATCAGATTTTCGGCAAATAATTGGCTGATCACCTTTTCACCAAGGCCATCAATGTTCATGGCGTTGCGGGATACAAAGTGAATTAGGCCTTCCCTGATCTGGGCCGGGCACTTTGGATTAATGCAGCGCAATGCCACTTCACCATCAAGGCGGACCAGTTCGCTTTCACACTCAGGGCAATGTGTCGGCATGTTAAAATCCTGCTCCTCACCCGTTCTCCTGTCAGCCAGTACATTTACAACTTCAGGGATAATATCTCCTGCTTTTTTCACAACGACCTGATCGCCAATCTTAATATCTTTTTCGCGAATTAAATCTTCGTTGTGCAGTGACGCCCTTTGAACAGTCGTTCCGGCAACACGGACAGGCTCCAGAAGTGCAGTTGGCGTAACTACGCCAGTTCGCCCCACGCTTAATTCAATATCCCTTAATGTGGTAACAACCTCTTCTGCAGGGAATTTATAAGCAATGGCCCAGCGTGGGCTTTTTGCCGTAGTGCCAAGCTGCTCCTGTGATTCAAGTGAATCGACTTTAATAACGATGCCATCAATATCATAAGACAGGTTTGGACGTTTGTCAGTCCATCCCTGTACATATTCAATGACTTCCTCGATGCTTTCACATCTTTTGCGTTCTTTATTCGTTTTAAATCCAAGGCTATCCAGATAATCCAGACCTTCGCTATGGGATACAACGCCTGTATCCCCTACATTCGCTATGCCGTAGACAAAAATATCGAGATTTCGCTTTGCCGCCAGACGCGGATCAAGCTGCCTTAATGAACCTGCTGCGGCATTCCTTGGGTTTGCGAAAGGCTCTTCCCCATTCTCCTCTTTCGCTTTATTCAATTTCTCAAAAGAACGCCTTGGCATGAATGCCTCACCGCGCACTTCCATCGTGACACTCTCTTTCAGCCGGAGAGGGATAGAGCGAATGGTCTTTAAATTTGCTGTGATATTTTCACCGATGGATCCGTCCCCGCGTGTGGCACCGAGAGTAAAAAGCCCATCCTCATAACGGAGGGAGACAGCCAGCCCATCGATTTTCAATTCGCATACATAAGAAACATTTTCACCTGCACCCTGGCGGACACGGCGGTCAAAGTCTCTTAGGTCCTGCTCACTGAAGGCATTGCCCAAACTGAGCATTTGTGACTGATGCTCCACCTTTTCGAACATATCAAGAATTTCCCCTCCAACCCGCTGTGTTGGAGAATCTTCTGTTTTCAGCTCGGGAAATTGCTCTTCAAGCTCAATGAGGTCCCTCATCAGTCTATCGTATTCAGCATCTGGAACAGACGGCTGATCAAGAACATGGTATTCATAATTATACTGATTCAAAAGGTTGTGCAGATCTTTCACCTTTTTTCTGCCAATTGAAGGTCCATACATTCAACCCTTTCTATAATCCTTTAAAAAATGCCTGGCAGGCTGCTCTAAGTTTACGCCTTTGTAATCGGTGCAAATTTGGCCAGCAGACGTTTAATGCCAACTGGTCTTGGGAACGCAATATCCAGCTCTGTTCCTTCGCCGGAACCTTTTACACTGACAACTGTACCTGTACCCCATTTTCCGTGCTGGGCTTTGTCGCCGACTTTCCAGTCAATTTCATCTCCGCCTGTATTCGATGCAGATGGACGAACCACCGCTTTCCGCTGAGGCTGTGCTCCTCTTGAAGCTGAAGGAGATCCAAACGGGGATGATCCAAATGGAGACGGCTTTTTAGCAGGTTCAAGCCCATCCAGCAAATCAGCAGGAATTTCTTTGATAAATCGGGATGGCGGATTCATATTCGTGCGTCCAAATAAAGTACGCATTTGTGCATTCGTAATGTAAAGCTCTTCTTCTGCCCGCGTGATTCCCACATAAGCAAGACGGCGCTCCTCTTCCATTTCCGATTCTTCCATTAGAGAACGGCTGTGCGGGAATACACCTTCTTCAAGACCTAGTAAAAAGACAACAGGGAACTCTAGCCCTTTTGCTGAGTGAAGTGTCATAAGCACAACTGATTCAGCTTTTTCCCCATCATCATCCAATTTATCAATGTCAGCCACAAGAGCCAGATCAGTCAAAAATGCGATAAGCGATTTATCTTCGCTGGCTTCTTCAAAGTTTTTTGTAACAGATAGGAATTCATCAATGTTTTCCAGACGGCTCTGGGCTTCAATGGACTTCTCGGCAATGAGCATATCCCGGTAGCCTGATTTCTCCAGCAGCTCTTCCACAAGTTCTGTCACAGATAAGTATTCCTGCATTTGTGTATAGTTTTTAACCAAATCCCTGAATTCAATAGCCCCTTTTGTAATTTTCGGGCTCAGGCCAATCAGTTCAATGGACTCAAGAGCTTCAAACATGCTCATCTCGTGAAGCTGTGCAAAGTTGGCGATTTTATCAACGGAACCGGAGCCGATTCCGCGTTTTGGCACATTGATGACACGCTGAAGGCTGATATCATCATCCGGATTTGCAATCAGACGCAGGTAAGCAAGGATGTCCTTAATTTCTTTGCGGTCGTAGAACTTGATGCCGCCGACAATGGAATATTCAATGTTCGACTTTAACAGTACTTCCTCCATTACACGGGACTGTGCGTTTGTGCGGTACAAGATAGCAATATCCGAAAAGCTTCGCTTGCCGCTGCTGATGTATTCTTTAATTTTCCCTGCAACAAACTGCGCTTCTCCCTGCTCGCTGTCGGCACGATAGTAGAAGATCTTATTGCCTTCTGCGTTTTCAGTCCAAAGGTTTTTTGGCTTTCTGTTGAGGTTCTTGCTGATGACTTCGTTCGCAGCCAGCAGAATCCTTTTAGTTGATCGGTAATTTTGTTCGAGCATAATAGTCTGTGCATTTGGATAATCCTTTTCAAAAGAAAGGATGTTGGCTATGTCCGCACCGCGCCATTTATAGATGGACTGATCGGAATCACCGACCACACACAGATTCTTAAAACGGCTTGCCAAAAGCTTGACCAGCATATACTGCGCTCTGTTAGTATCCTGGTACTCATCCACATGAATGTACTGGAATTTGCGCTGATAATATTCAAGCACTTCCGGCACTCTCTGGAACAGCTGAATCGTGATCATAATAAGATCATCAAAATCAAGCGCCTGGTTGCGTCTTAGTCTCTTTTGGTACTCTGTATATACATCACTTGCAACCTGCTGAATATAATCTCCTGCTGTTTTCGCATACTCTTCAGGGGTAATCAATTCATTTTTTGCCGAGCTGATAGACCCCAGGATAGCACGCGGATCAAATTTCTTTGGATCCAGGTTTTTATCCTTGAGGATTGATTTAATCACCGATTGCTGATCTGTTGAATCAAGAATCGTGAAATTGCGGTTATAGCCAATACGGTCAATATCTCTTCTTAAGATTCGAACGCACATGGAGTGGAACGTCGAAATCCAGATTTCATCTGCAGCTCCGCCCATCATGTTATGAATACGGTCACGCATTTCACGGGCTGCTTTGTTTGTAAAAGTGATTGCCAGAATATTGTAGGGGTTCACACCCTTTTCTACCATCAAGTAAGCAATCCTGTGGGTAAGCACTCTTGTCTTTCCGCTTCCCGCTCCTGCCATTATAAGAAGTGGTCCGTCTGTTGTTTTTACCGCATTTTGCTGCTGCGGATTCAGTCCGTTCAATAATTTATCCGTTAAAAATTGCATTTCTTCTCTTCACCACCATAGAAACATATGTTCTTATATCTATTTTATCTTTTTTTATAATCATCAGCAACTGAATTAGGCACGAACAGCTTCGACAGTGGCCAATGCAGCCTGCAGATCATCGTAAATAATATTTCCGACCACAATTACGTCCGCATGCTCAGCCATTTGACTTGCCTGCTCGGCATTCATGATGCCGCCGCCGTAAAATAATACGGTTTCTTCAAGCGTATTTTTCACCTCTGCGACCACTTCAGCGTCTCCGTACTTTCCGCTGTATTCCAGATAGAAGATTGGCAGGCTGAACATCTTCTCAGCCATCATGGCATATGCCCTTACCTCATCCAATGATAAATCTGTCCTTGAATTGGTAACGTGTGCCGCTTTGCAATCTTCATTCAGGATGCAATAACCCTGAACCAGAATTTCTTCCCAATTCATGACATCCCCATATTCTTTTACAGCCTCCTGATGAAGGCCTGTAATCCACTTCACGTCCCGGCTGTTAAGGACTGTCGGGATAAAGTATAAGTCAAAGCCCGGGGTAATTGAATCAATGGTTGAAACCTCCAGCACACAAGGGACTGTGTATCGGCGGATGCGTGCCATTAAATCCAGCACCTTTTCCAGCGTTACTCCGTCCGTCCCGCCCACAATAATCGCGTCTGTTCCAGACTCACAAATCATTTCCAGGTTTTCATCTGATATATTTTTATCCGGATCGAGCTTAAAAACGTGGCTCCATTCGCGAACATCATACATGCAAAATTGCCTCCATTCTATCATTCCATTTCATCATTATATCATTTAAGATAGTGAATAAAAATAAAAGCTGAAGCGCCTCGAACAGCCCGGACAAGCGCTGGCCGACGCTGCCACGTCCTGTGGCAACGTCGGCACTAGTAATCCTGTACGTCGGAAGGTCAGTGGATGAAGTCGTTTTTTTGACTTCATCAGCTTGCCTGAAGCGACCTCGAGGGGCTGGGCGCTGAAGCTAGATAAAAAAGTAAAGCAGGAAGTCTTTATGAGGTGGAAAAAATTATTAGGGAAACAAAGAAAAAAACCGCGGGAACAGCCCCATCGGTTTAAGTAATACGAATATTTACGCTTTTTCAGGTTCTTCTTCTTTGATTCTTTCCAGTGCCATTTCATAGGCATCATTTCCATAGTTGAGGCATCGCTTCACGCGGGAAATGGTTGCCGTGCTTGCGCCCGTATCTGTTTCAATTTTATGATAGGTTTTGCCTTCACGAAGCATGCGTGCCACTTCCAGACGCTGAGCCAGGGACTGTATTTCATTAACTGTGCATAAGTCATCAAAGAAGCGATAGCACTCTTCCAGGTCATTTAAAGATAAAACAGATTTAAATAACTGATCCAGTTCTTTGCCTCTTAGCTTATCAATTTGCATATATTTGCATACCCCTTTATTGTAATAGTTTTTGACATAATTATTGTTTAGCTTCAAAGGAAACCGTTTGCTCATTGCCCATGCTTGATGGAACGATGTTGATCCAGGTCTTTCCTGGCACCAGGCCAGCCTGTTTCCCATTTAATACAGGAAGAATTCGCCCGTCAATATTTTCCCATTTTACTTCTGTCACTTTCCCTTTTTGCAGGAGGTATCCTTTTCCCCCAGAAGTTAAGTTAATATCACGGCGGCCCGCGCTGTCAACCACTTTATGGTCTGCTTCTGCAATGAAGATGTTATCAAGCAATACAGGTTCGCCGGATTTGTAATCAGCTGTAAGTTCGCCATTGGAATATCTTTTGTATTTCTCCAGTGCCGCATCATACTCATAGATGACATTGAATAATTCATTGTCCAAATAGGAGATCATGGCAGAGTCAGCATCCTCTCCCTGAATAGCCTTTGCATCTTCCTTCGACAGAAACGCCAGAGATTCCGGTTCGTTTTCCATCACATAATTTCTTTCCTTTGCACCCTTCAGCACATTTTCGAATGAAATATAGGAATTATGAGGAGCCTGGCGGAAGCTTTCCCGTTTAAACAGTGTACCGTCATACTGCATTCCATTCAGATTATCAATATAGCCCTGATCCAGCAATTCTTTGGCTTCCGGACTATAGCCGTGGGCAATGTAGAGGCTGTCATAGCCTTTCGCCAGCTCAATATAATAATCTCTTGAACTTCTTACCGGCCCTATCATTTCGGGCTGCTCACTTTGAAAAATAGCAAGAAAACGCGTCACGTCCCCTTCTGCCAGCAATTCGTAGACGATATCAGCCTGGTTAAGCCCGGATTGCGGACGGGCTTTCGGATGATTATTGATCATCACCGCTACAGCCCTTCCATCCACCTCAGCCTCCGACCCGAAGCCTGTGAGAGGATAGTGAAATGGAAGTTCTTTTTCAGAGCTTACCCCTTTTGCAGCCTCTTCCGCTTTTTCCGTATCTTGTTTTTCAGGCTCTTCAGTTTTTTCTTTGCTGCAGCCAGAGACTAAAAGCATTGCCGCTGCTGATACAGCTATCCATCTTTTTAGCATTTAGCACCCCTGTGTTTTTTGCTTTGATGCAGGTTCTATGTTAGCTCCACCACTGAGCAGTCTTTATCTCTATTATATAGTATACTTTTATATTTTAACGCATTATCGTTGGAAAGAGTACCGTTTTATTCATTACATCATACATCCCCTGCTGAGTAATCCTGATATAAGGCAGATGCGTTGAAGAGAAAAAGAGCAGCGTATACATTGGATCTTCATGTCTATAGCCTTGATCACGCAAATAATGAACAAGCTGTTTTTCTTCCTCCATTAATTCCTCCACATTTTTATGGGACATCACACCCTTTAAGCGGAGTTCCATCTCCTGGACAATTCTTCCACCTTCTGATATGACAATGCCTCCGCCAATTTCTTTCAGCCGGTTAAAAGCATTCAGCATTTCCTGTTTTCTTTTTCCAATTAAGATAATGTCACCGGTATTGGAAAAAGAACTTGCCATTCCATCCAGGCTTTTCGAGAACCCTTTTAGTATCGTATTTATGCGCCAGTGTCCATTCCGGTCAACAAGCATGAAGAAACATTCATCATGGTCTTTCTCCAGTTCTTCGGATGAAACGTCAATCGTGATGGAGTAGGGCTTCGTAATAACTGCATTCTCCAGTTTTATCCCGAAAGGCATGGAGAATTGCATATCATCAGCAGTCAGCTCCCAATCAATATCCAGCGGTTCGAAGCCGTATTCTCCCCATTCTACAGGCTTATAGGCGTGCAGGTTTTCACCATCTCTTTTCACCCACTCCCCTTTGGCAATAACAGATAATGGAGTTGGTTCTTTTTCATCTGACAGAAAATTAATATTGGCCACCCTTCCTGTCGCAATGGAGCCATGTAAATAATCGATTCCATAATGACGGGCCACATTAATGGTAGCCATGTTATAAGCATCAATTACCGGCACTCCTTTATCTATGGCAATGCGGATCATATGGTCAATAATTCCCTGTTCATAGAAGGAGGAAAAGGAACCGTCTGTTGTGAAGATCATCCGATCATATTGATCAATGCCGATTTCATGCATCTCGTCCAATAAAACCGGCAAATCGGGACGGATGGAAGAATATCTGAGAGATACGGTATATCCCTGTAAAAGACGATTGTAAATATCCTTTCCCGTCATCGACTCATGGTCGCAATCAGCACCAAGCAGCATGAGCTTTGCCAGCGTTTTTTCGGATGCCCCAGGAAAATGGCCTTCAATCTTTTTCCTCATCCGCTTAGTCTCCTGAATCCAATGAAGCATCATATCATCGCCATCCAAAAGCTTCGGCCAGCCTGTAAGCTCTCCTCCCTGAAGCACGGCATCATGCTCAAGCCATGATTTAACGTTCCCATGCGAAAAAACGGATTCTTCATGCTGGATTTCCGTTTGTGCATCAAATCGGCACCACCAATAGGTTGTTGCAGGCATGTTTCTCATTTCCTTCAGGAAAGAAAACGCTTTCTTTTTATCCTGCTGTAAAGCAAGGACCATATTGTCATTAATCAGGGTTGTTGTACCAAACTGCGATGCATAGCTCGCCAGGGAATGGGGATTATATAATTGAAATGGATGGGCATGCGGTTCAATATATCCAGGAACCAGCGTGAGTCCCGTACAATCAACGACCTCACACTGTTCTATTTTTTCCGGCAGCTTTTCGCCCACATAAACAATACGGTCGCCATAAATCCATATATTTGCTGTTATCCATTTGCGAAGTGCCTGATTAAGATAACGGGCGTTCTTTAGTAATATCGTCGGTGACAGTTTTCCGTCCAATACGGAAACATGTTCACGCAAGTGTCTGTTTTTCCAACGGTAACGCTGTTCCAGCACCATACTCCCTCCCTTGTTGATATCTATATATAAAAGACTCTGTTTTTAGAATAAAATCAATGAGTGAAATGGCTATAAATCAATAAAGAAAGCCCTTTCATTTCTCTTGTTTTTTATAGTAACATATTTCACTGTTTAACGCATTAAAGAATCAGTAAAAGATTGTAAAATTTTTGTGAAAGTGGTGACACAACCATGAATGTAAAACCAAATATCGGCATAGTAAATGCCTTAATACGCATAACAGTCGGATTAACTGTCTTAGCCTGGAGCACTTCAAAGCTTGTGAAAAGACCTTGGCGGGACTCTTACCTCATGATGGCCATGCTGGGCGGCATGAAGGTGGCAGAGGGAATTGTCCGCTTTTGCCCTTTGACAGCTCTTTTTGAAAGAGGCCAGGACATGGTTCAGGAAAAGCGAAAGCAGGATGGCAATCACAATAATGATGATGCTGTTGAGGAAATTCTCCCGTATAATCCATCTTAAATTTCTTAAAAAATCCAGCTCCCTATATGGGGGCTGGAAAATTGAAAGGAGCTGACAATATGTTTTGGGAATACGTAATGGATATGACGTTCGTCCTGGCAGCAATAATTGGAAGCATTGTAGCACTCCTGTTTGTGTATATCCGGAAGACTAAGAAAGGACGTGCGCGATAGCTTTATCGGCAATATCTTTGCGGTAGAATACACCTTCACACTGAAGATTTTCGAGTTCGGAATATACCTTTTGCTGTGCTTCTTTCAGAGTAGGAGCTTTAGCGCCTGCCAGCAGCACGCGGCCTCCATTTGTCACATACTCACCTGAGCTGTTTCGATCAGTGCCGGCATGGAAGACGGAGACATTTGTAAGTGATTGAAGCCCATTCAGAACGGCTCCTTTTTCATAAGCTTCAGGGTAGCCTTTAGAAGCAGCAACCACTCCGACGATTGCTTCCTTATCCCACTCGATTTCAGGCTGTTCCCCTTTTAGGACTGCCAGCATTACTCCCGCCAGATCCGACTTCATGCGGGGTAAAATCACCTGTGTTTCAGGATCTCCAAAACGGGCATTAAATTCAATTACCTTCGGGCCTGCTGTTGTTTTGATCAGACCTGCATACAGGATACCGGTAAAACTTCGGCCTTCCTGAATCATTGCTTTTGCTGCCGGCTTCAAAACATGTTCAACAGCCGCTGCAACTGTTTCATCACCAATATGCGGTACCGGTGAATAAGCCCCATTCCGCCAGTATTCGGTCCCTGGTCTCCATCATAGGCACGCTTGTGGTCCTGTGCAATTTCTAGCGGAATCACCGTTTCACCGTTCACAAAGGCCATTAAGGAAAATTCTTCGCCTTCAAGGAATTCTTCAATTACAACCGTTGAAGAAGCTTGGCCAAACTTTTCATTCAATAATAGTTCCTCAATCCCAGACAATGCTTCCTGCATAGTCATGGCCACTATTACGCCTTTTCCGGCTGCAAGGCCATCTGCTTTAAGAACAATGGGAGCGCCTTTTGCTTCAATATAGGCTTTCGCTTCTTCATAGTTGCTGAATACCCCATATTCGGCAGTGGGGATAGCATATTTCTTCATTAGCTCCTTGGCAAAGGACTTGCTGCCTTCAATTTCGGCTGCTGCTTTTCTCGGCCCAAATACCTTTAACCCGGCTTCTTCAAATCGGTCAGCCAGCCCCTCAAGCAGCGGCACTTCCGGCCCGATTACAGTCAATTCGATTTCATTATCCTGAGCAAACTGCACAAGTTTTTCCTGTTCATGTTCCTGGATGGCAACCGCTTGAGCTGAATCTTCCATTCCCGGATTTCCTGGAGCCGCAAAAACCTGTTTCACTGAAGGGCTTTGATTCATCTTCCAGCAAATTGCATGCTCTCGGCCGCCTCTTCCTATAACCAATACCTTCATTACGCCCACCTCCGTAAAAATGTCAGCTATAATAGCAAGGCCCCTGATCGAGGCGCTTCCGCTTTTCGTATTGTCCAGCTCCAGCGCCTAGGGGCTCGAGGTCATAAGCCAACCTGTCAAAAAGGTAAAGGGCCACCTTTCCGACAGCTCGTCTTATGCTTGTCGCCCCTGATCGAGGCGCTTCCGCTTTTCGATTAATGTTTAAAATGACGTACGCCTGTAAAGACCATTGCAATTCCGTACTCATCAGCCTTTTTGATGGAATCCTCATCACGGATTGAGCCTCCCGGCTGGATGATGGCTGTGATGCCTGCTTTGGCTGCCGTTTCAACTGTATCGTTCATTGGGAAAAAGGCATCGGATGCCAGTACAGCTCCGTTCGCTTTTTCACCGGCCTGCTCAAGCGCAATTTTGGCAGAGCCTACGCGGTTCATCTGCCCGGCACCGACCCCAAGTGTCATATTTGCATCATTTACGACAATGGCATTGGATTTTACATGCTTCACAACTTTCCAGCCCATCTTCAATGCTTTCCACTCTTCTTCTGTTGGCTCTCTCTTGGTCGGAACTTTTACTTCTGCATTATCAAGGGTGAATAGATCATATTCCTGCGTCAGCAAGCCGCCTTCAATGGCGGACAATCTCATCTCCGCTTTCTTTTTGCCTTCAAAAGGAATAGTCAGCAGGCGCAGATTCTTTTTCCCTTTTAAAATCTCAAGCGCTTCATTTGAGAAGGAAGGTGCAATGATGATTTCAAGGAAGATTTCATATAGCTTTTTCGCTGTCTCAGCGTCTACTTCCCTGTTCAGGGCAATAATGCCGCCAAAGATTGATACAGGGTCCGCCTCGAAAGCTTTTGAAAAAGCTTCGAATACATTTTCCCCAGTCCCCACTCCGCAAGGATTCATATGCTTAACTGCAACCGCTGCAGGCTCTGAGAATTCTTTTACTATTTGGAGAGCTGTATCTGCATCATTGATATTGTTGTAGGATAATTCCTTGCCGTGAAGCTGTTCAGCGTTAGCAATCGAAAATTCAGAACCAAGCGGCTTGCGGTAAAAGGCAGCCTTTTGATGCGGATTTTCCCCGTATCTCAATGTTTGCTTCAGTTCATACGTAACCGTTAATTTTTCAGGTGTTTCTTCATTTGCCAAATCTGTCATATATTCAGCGATCATCGCATCATAGGAAGCAGTATGGCGGAAAACCTTTGCAGCGAGTCTGCGGCGGGTTTCCTTTTGAACCTCTCCGGTTTCTTTTAGCTGTGAAAGAACTGTTTCATAATCGGCCGGATCCACCACAACCGTTACATAGTCATGGTTTTTGGCGGAGGCACGCAGCATGGCCGGGCCGCCGATATCAATATTCTCTATCGCATCCTCTACTGTCACATCTGGCTTAGCGATAGTTTGCTGGAACGGATACAAATTCACGCACACAACCTGGATAGGCTGGATTCCATGCTCCTCAAGCTGCTGTTTGTGGCCTGGTTCGCCATGCTTTGCCAGCAGCCCGCCATGAATCATTGGATTTAATGTTTTCACACGCCCTTCCAAAATTTCCGGAAAGCCTGTCACATCACTTACTCCGATAACGGGGACTCCACTCTCTTCCAGCGCTTTTTTTGTACCGCCTGTTGAGATAATTTCAAAACCCAGTTCGCTTAACTGCTCGGCAAATTCTGTTATGCCATTTTTATCGGAAACACTGATTAATGCACGTTTCTTCATGTTCGCTCCCCCTGTCTCTGTTGAATGATACACTTTAGTTCTCTACCATTTTAGCATAGAAAAGATTTTGCAAAACCTGCGGATAAAGTTTGTGCTCGACTTCATGTATCTTCTTTTGAAGGCTATCCAGCGTTTCACCCGCACTTATATCAACTACCGCTTGAGCAATAATCGGCCCAGTATCCATACCTTCATCGACAAAATGAACCGTTACACCGCTTACCTTCACATTGGCAGATAACGCTTGGCCAATTGCATCCTTACCAGGAAAAGCAGGAAGAAGAGAAGGATGGATATTAATAATCCTGCCTTCAAACTCTTTCAAAAGCGTCGGGCCGATCAGTCTCATGTAGCCTGCGAGAATAATATACTCGGCGCCGCTCTCCTTCAGCCTTTGCAAAATCGCTCTTTCATACTCTGCTTTGCCAGCATAGTCTTTAGCTGAAAAAACAAACTGCGGAACCTGTTCGTTTTGTGCACGCTGTGTGCTGTATGCACCTGGCCGATCACAGACAAACAAGACGATCTCAGCCTGCAAATCACCTTTTTTTACAGCATCGGCAATGGCCTGAAAGTTCGTTCCGCTTCCGGAAGCAAACACTGCGATTTTTTTCATGACTTCCTCCAAGTTACAGAATTTCAATTCCTTCCTGATCCGTCACTGTCCCCATTAGATAGGATTTTTCTCCGATATCATTAAAATAGGTGATTAGTTTATCAGCATTTTCTTTATCCGCTGCAATCACCATGCCTGTTCCCATATTAAAAATGTTGTACATTTCTTTGCGTTCCAGTCCGCCGATCTTCTCCATAAGCGTGAACACAGGCGGCACTTCCCAATTGCTTTCACTAAGCTGGGCGCCAAGACCTTCAGGCAGCATGCGGGGGATATTTTCAATAAATCCGCCTCCGGTAATATGCGCCATGCCCTTCAGCTTGAATTGCTTCATAGCTGATAGAAGCGGCTTTACATAAATTTTTGTAGGGCGAAGCAGCTCTTCCCCTAAAGTGCAGCCTAATTCTTCTACATGATCTGTCAAGGACAGATTCGCTTTTTCAAAAAACAGCTTTCTGACAAGTGAGTAGCCATTGCTGTGAATTCCGCTGGATGCAAGCCCAATCAGTACATCTCCAGCTTTAATATCGGAACCATTAATCAGGCTGGATTTTTCACAGGCACCGACCGCAAAGCCGGCAAGGTCATATTCTTCCTCACTGTACATGCCAGGCATCTCAGCTGTTTCACCGCCTACGAGTGCGCATCCTGCCTGTTCGCAGCCATCCGCAATTCCTTTCACAATCGCTTCAATCCGTTCAGGCGCCGCTTTTCCGCAGGCGATATAATCCAAGAAATAAAGAGGTTCCGCTCCCTGTACAACAATATCATTTACACACATTGCGACCGCATCAATCCCAATCGTGTCATGCTTATCCATCATAAAAGCGAGCATCAGCTTCGTGCCGACACCATCTGTACCTGATACTAAAACCGGTTCCTTCAGGTTAAGTTCAGATAGATCGAACATGCCGCCAAATCCGCCCAAACCGCCAAGCACACCAGGACGAATCGTCTTCTGTACGTGCTTTTTCATGCGGGAAACTGCTTCATAGCCAGCTTCAATATCTACTCCGGCCTGTTTATATGCATTTGCCATTCCTTTTCACCTCTTGGTTGGAAAAATAAAGGCCGATTTTGTATTTTATCGGCCAACATTGTGCTTTTACCGGTCAAAAATGATGATTTACCGGTTAATTCTTTATATTTACCGGCCAAAAAGAGCAAAATACCGGCCAAGTTTCATATTTATACCTTTTCATAAGGATGCAAAGTGCTTGGATAAATCTCCGTCGGATACTGGCCTGTAAAGCATGCCAGGCATTGTCCGTCTTTTCGGCCGATTGCTTTGACCATGCCCTCTGTACTTAAAAAGGTAAGTGTGTCCGCACCAATGATTTCTCTTATTTCCTCAACTGAATGATTGCCGGCAATCAATTCTTCCTTTGTTGATGTGTCGATTCCATAGAAACATGGATTTTTAATTGGCGGTGAACTGATAAGCACATGCACTTCTGTAGCTCCTGCTTCTTTCAGCATTGTGACGATCCGTCTGCTTGTTGTTCCTCGAACGATCGAGTCGTCCACCATGATGACTCTCTTGCCCTCTACAACTCCGCGTACCGGAGACAGCTTCATTTTTACACCCTGCTCACGCAGCGATTGGGATGGCTGGATAAAAGTCCGGCCAACATAGCGGTTTTTTATCAAGCCCATCTCATATGGAATGCCTGTAGCTTCAGCATAGCCAATCGCGACAGAGATGCTTGAGTCAGGTACGCCCGTAACGACGTCCCCTTCAACTGGCGCCTCAAAGGCAAGCTGCTTTCCAAGGTTTTTCCGGGCTGTATGAACGTTGATCCCGTTGATATTACTGTCCGGACGGGAAAAATAAACATATTCCATTGTGCACATTGCAATATTAGAGGCCATTGCAAACATTTCAGAACGGAATCCATTGTCGTCAATAATCAGCAGTTCTCCTGGCAGGATATCGCGGATATACTCTGCACCGACAACATCAAAAGCACATGTTTCAGATGCAACCGCATAAGCATCGCCGATTTTGCCAAGCGAGAGCGGCCTCATGCCGTTCGGATCCAGCGCAACCATCAGTTCTGTTTCGGTCATAATCAGAAAAGCATAAGCTCCTTTAATCATGGATAAAGCATTTTTGACACGGTCCTTAAGTGAAGAGAAGCCTGCACGCTTAATTAAGTGAGCCAGCACCTCTGTATCCGAGCTCGTTTGAAAAATGCTTCCCTGTCCTTCAAGCTGATGCTTCAATGCAGTCGCATTCACCAGGTTTCCATTATGGCAAAGTGCAAGACTTCCGCTTTGTGAGTTGAATAGCAGAGGCTGGACATTTTCATATCCGCCCCCGCCGGCAGTCGCATAGCGTACATGTCCGATTGCTGCTTTTCCTTCCAGTTCCTTCATGGCATCTGCAGTGAAAATTTCCGTTACTAGCCCCTCACCTTTTATGCCTTTCAGCTTTTTGCCATCGGTAACAACCATTCCCGTGCCTTCCTGGCCGCGGTGCTGCAGACTATGAAGCCCGTAATACGTGATCTGGGAAGCATCCTGATGCCCCCAGATTCCAAAAACACCGCACTCTTCATTCAGTCCTCTTATTTCAGCAAGCATGGGATAGCCCCTTTCCAGGCCTGCTTTAGAACGTCAACCTGTTCAGCAAGCAATAGGCCCTCTTCATTGGAGATATAAAGTATAGGTGCTTCTGTTACTTCACCGATTAATGTCGCGTCTACTAAACTTTCAAATACTTCCTGGTTTTCTTTTTTGACAGATAGCAAGAAACGGGATTGTGATTCACTGAATAAAGCTGAAGTCGCATTTCCTTTTACCTTGATATCCGCTCCCAGACCTGTTGAACCAATCAGGCTTTCCGCAGCTGCTACCGCTAAACCGCCTTCTGCCACATCATGGGCAGATGCAACAAGTCCCGAACGAATAGCTTTTAAAATTTGTTCCTGTGCCTTTTCTTCTTTTTCGAGATCAAGTTCAGGCGCTTTTCCAAAAATCTTGCCGTATGTCATCTTCTGCAGCTCACTGCCGCCGAACTCATCCTTTGTTTCGCCTACCAGATAAATAAGATCACCAGCTGCTTTAAATGATTGTGTTGTAACATGATCAATGTCATCAACAAGCCCGACCATTCCAATGACAGGTGTTGGGTAGATAGCTGTTCCATTTGTTTCGTTATATAAAGAGACGTTTCCGCCGATAACTGGCGTATTCAATGTGCGGCATGCTTCACTGATTCCATCTGCCGCTTTTTCGATTTGCCAGAAGATTTCAGGCTTCTCCGGGTTTCCGAAGTTAAGATTATCTGTTATCGCCAATGGCTGACCGCCGGAGCAAATGATATTTCTTGCTGCTTCAGCCACAGCAATTTTTCCGCCTGTTTCAGGATCAAGATACATATAACGTGAATTACAGTCTGTCGTCATGGCCAATCCTTTGCGGGTGCCGCGGATGCGAATGACTGCAGCATCTGATCCAGGTGCCACTACTGTATTCGTGCGGACCATATAGTCATACTGGTCATAAACCCATTCCTTGCTGGCGATTGTCGGCTGCTGAAGGAGCTTTACCAATGTTTCTTTATAATCTTCAACCGCAGGAACTTCATTTTCCATTGCCTGAAATTCGCGGAAATATTCCGGCTCGCTTGATGGCTTATGATAAACCGGCGCATCCTCTGCAAGCGCATCTACCGGCAGCTCTGCTACCACTTCTCCCTGATGAGTCAGGCGGAGCATTTTATCATCGGTTACCTTGCCGATAGATACTGCTTCAAGGCCATACTTGGAAAATAAATCAACGATCTCCTGCTCGCGTCCTTTTTCACGACAATCAGCATTCTCTCCTGAGACTCGGAAAGCATCATTTCATATGCAGTCATGCCTGTTTCCCTTTGAGGAACAAGGTCAAGATTCATTTCAATTCCGGATCCCGCTTTGCTGGCCATCTCAGCAGAAGAGCTTGTCAGACCGGCAGCTCCCATATCCTGAATGCCGACAAGTGCGTCAGACTGGACCAGTTCAAGGCATGCCTCTAGCAGAAGCTTTTCCATGAATGGATCGCCAACCTGGACAGCCGGGCGTTTTGATTCTGATTGGTCTGTTAATTCTTCAGATGCAAAAGTAGCACCATGGATACCGTCACGGCCGGTTTTTGCTCCAACATACATGACTGTGTTGCCTACTCCATGGGCCTGGCCTTTTTTAATATCCTTATGGTCGATTAAGCCGACACACATAGCGTTTACAAGCGGATTTCCTTCATAGGAAGAATCAAACTGCACTTCTCCCCCAACTGTTGGAATGCCGATGCAGTTTCCGTAACCTGCAATGCCTGCGACTACTTCTTTAAAAAGGTACCGTACACGAGGAGTATCCAATTCTCCAAAGCGTAAAGAGTTGAGGAGCGCGACCGGTCTTGCTCCCATTGAAAATACATCGCGGATAATCCCGCCGACACCTGTTGCTGCCCCCTGGTAAGGCTCGATTGCAGACGGATGGTTGTGGCTTTCAATTTTAAAAACAACTGCTTGCCCATCGCCGATATCAACAATTCCAGCTCCTTCCCCTGGTCCCTGAAGTACTTTCTCTCCTGTTGTCGGAAATTTGCTTAAAACGGGCTTTGAGTTTTTATAGCTGCAATGCTCTGACCACATAACCGAAAACAAACCGATTTCTGTGTAATTTGGCAAACGCCCGATAATCTTTTCAATCATCGCAAATTCGTCATCAGACAAACCCATTTCTTTGTATACCTTCTGTGCCTTTAACTGTTCCGGACTTGGCTCAAGCATTAACGACATGTGCTTCCCTCCATTGTTTTACGATTGATTGAAAAAGTTTCAGGCCATCTGCTCCCCCTAAAAGCTCATCAACAGCTCTTTCAGGGTGCGGCATCATGCCGAGTACATTTCCTTTTTCATTGACAATGCCTGCGATGTTTTCCAGGCTGCCATTTGGATTCGTTCCATTGTAAGTAAAAACGATTTGGTTATTTTTCTTCAATTCAGCTAGAACAGCTTCATCACAATAATAGTTTCCTTCACCATGGGCGATCGGAATATTGATTACTTCATCCTTCTCATATGCAGATGAAAACATGGTCTCATTGTTTTCAACCCGTAACTCCACGGTGCGGCAGATGAATTTCAGGCTATCGTTTCTTCTCATTGCCCCAGGCAAAAGACCAGCTTCAAGAAGGATTTGAAATCCATTGCAGACGCCCAGGATCGGCTTTCCTGCTTCAGCCGCTTTAACAACTTCTTTCATGACATTACTGAAGCGTGCGACAGCACCCGAACGGAGATAATCTCCGTAAGAGAAACCGCCGGGAAGAAGAATCCCGTCATATTCGTCTAAACTTTCCGCGTCATGCCAGACATATTCGGCTTCCGCTCCAAGCTCATCCTTTACTGCATGGTACATGTCGATGTCACAATTAGACCCTGGAAATACGATCACAGCAAACTTCACTGAGCAACAGCCTCCTCAATTTCAAAGCGGTAATCTTCAATCACTACATTAGCTAATAAGCGCTCACACATTTCCTTCACAGCTTCTTCAACAGGACGGTCGCTTTTATCCACTATCAGTTCCATGTATTTTCCAATGCGCACATCAGACACTTCGCTGTAATTCATGGAATGCAGAGAATTTTTACAACTGTTCCTTGAGGATCTAGAACACTTTCTCTTAATGTGACGAAAACTTTTACTTTGTACATACTGTTTGGCCTCCCAGTCGAGCTAAAATATTTTCATAAGCATCTGTTAAATTTCCAAGGTCTCTGCGGAAAACATCTTTATCCAGCTTTTCATTTGTTTCAATATCCCAAAGCCTGCAAGTATCTGGCGAAATCTCATCAGCCAGCAGAATTTGTCCTGATTCATCTTTACCAAACTCCAGCTTAAAATCTACTAATTTAATGCCGAGGTCTTTGAAAAAGTCTCTTAAAATGGCATTAACCTGAAGTGCCTTTTCCTGTAAAAGGGCTGCTTCCTTTTTATCAGCCAGCTGAAGAACTTCAATATGATCTTCTGTCAGCAGCGGATCACCGAGCTCGTCATCTTTGTAGTAGAATTCAACAATCGGCCTCGGTAACTCTTTCCCTTCTACAACTCCCAATCTCTTAGAAAAGCTCCCCGCTGCAACATTGCGGACCACTGTTTCGAGCGGAATGATATCCACCTTTTTAACAAGCTGCTCAGTCTCTGAAAGTCTTTCAATAAAGTGAGATTCAATTCCCAGGTCATGAAGCTTTGAAAAAAGCAAACTCGTAATCTCGTTATTCAAACGGCCCTTGCCGCTGATGCTTGCTTTTTCTCACCATTAAAGGCTGTTGCAGAATCTTTGTATTCAATCCAGACGATATTTTCATCGTTTGTTTGATAAACCTTTTTGGCTTTGCCTTCGTATAACAATTCTCCTTTTTCCATAGCGGAGAGCCTCCCTTATTTGAATAGCACATGTCTGCTAGACATTATTATTAAGAAGATTGGGAATTTTCCCGATAATAAAGAGGTAAAGACTGCTCTTTACCTCTTTATTTTTTTATAAACCTAGACGGTCAAAAATGGTGTCCACATGCTTGATGTGGTAGTTATAGTCAAAGCAGTCATCTATTTCTGCTTCGGTTAGCTTTGATGTAATCGTCTCGTCCTGCTCGATCAGGCTGCGGAATTGCACCTGTTTTTCCCACGCTTCCATAGCCCGCGGCTGAACAGTATCATATGCCTCTTCACGAGTCATGCCTTTGTCAATTAAGGCCAGAAGAACACGCTGAGAGTAAATCAGCCCTAACGTACGGTCCATATTGCGCTTCATGTTTTCAGGGAAGACTGTTAAATTTTTCACGATATTTCCAAAGCGGTTCAGCATATAGTTCAGCGCAATCGTTGCGTCAGGCAGTATGATTCTTTCAGCTGATGAGTGGGAAATATCCCGCTCATGCCATAATGCCACATTTTCATACGCAGTCATCATATAGCCGCGGATCACTCTTGCCATTCCCGTCATATTTTCTGAACCAATCGGGTTGCGTTTGTGCGGCATTGCTGAAGATCCCTTTTGACCTTTCGCGAAGAACTCTTCCACTTCACGCGTTTCGCTTTTTTGCAGGCCGCGGATCTCTGTCGCAAATTTTTCAATTGAAGTGGCTACAAGCGCAAGCGCCCCCATATAATGTGCATGACGGTCACGCTGAAGTGTTTGCGTTGAAATGGGCGCTGGCTGGATGCCCAGCTTTTCACACACATATTTTTCAACAAACGGATCGATGTTTGCATATGTTCCAACTGCACCTGAGATTTTACCGAATTCCACTCCAGCAGCTGCTTCTTTAAAGCGGTCAAGATTACGCTTCATTTCTTCATACCATAGTGCAAGCTTTAATCCGAATGTAGTCGGCTCAGCATGTACCCCGTGCGTACGGCCCATCATTACTGTATGCTTGTGTTCCTGTGCTTTGTTTTTCAGGATTTCCACAAAGCGTTCGATATCTTTTAGAAGAATATCATTCGCCTGTTTGATTAAGTATGAAAGCGCCGTATCAACCACATCTGTGGAAGTAAGCCCGTAATGAACCCATTTGCGTTCCTCGCCAAGCGTTTCAGATACCGCACGAGTAAAAGCGACCACATCATGCCGTGTTTCCTCTTCGATTTCTTTAATACGGTCAATATTAAAAGAAGCATTCTCACGGATTTTCTGAACATCTTCTTTCGGAATATCCCCTAATTCAGCCCAAGCTTCACAAGCAAGAATTTCTACCTCAAGCCAAGCCTGAAAGCGGTTCTCTTCTGTCCAGATAGCTCCCATTTCCGGTCTCGTATAGCGTTCAATCATGTTTTATCCTCCGATCTTTTCCTTCACAGGGGTCCAAATGCCGCTTCTTTCTGCTTCTTCAAGTGCCTCTTCGGCTGATTTCCGCAAAAGCGTGACATGGCCCATCTTGCGTTTATATTTGGCATCCTTTTTTCCATACAAGTGAATCTTCCAGTCATCCAATTCAGGTATTTTCTTAATTAAAGGCTCCTGATGCTCTCCTAGTATGTTTACCATAACAGCCGGTTTTAATAGCTCCGTGCTGCCAAGCGGCCAATTGCAAACTGCACGGATGTGCTGTTCAAACTGGGAGGTTTCGCAAGCTTCTATCGAATAATGGCCTGAGTTATGCGGACGAGGCGCAAGCTCGTTAATGTAAATCTGTCCGTCTTTTGTCAGAAACATTTCGACTGCCAATGTACCGACAAGGCTTAAAGCTTCTGCCAGCTGGTTTGCTGCATTTATTGCCCTTTCCTCAGCATCGGCTGTGATCATGGCCGGCACAATTGTCTGGTGCAGAATGTTTTCTTTATGGACATTTTCCCCGACTGGAAATACCGCTTTTTCTCCCGAGATATTCCGGCAGATAATAACCGATATTTCCTTTTCGAATGGAATCCATTTTTCAAGGACGCACACGCCATTCTCAAGAAGCTGTGCAGCTTTCTTAATATCCTGCCCGCTCTTTATTACAACTTGCCCTTTTCCGTCATATCCGCCTCTGGATGTCTTTAATACTGCTGGATAGCCAAGCTTTTCTATATTATCATAAATATCTTTTTCAGTAGTAATGACCGCATATGGCGCTACCTCGCAGCCGGCTTTTTGGATGGCTGCTTTTTCCTTTGTCCGGTCCTGGGTGATTTCCAGCACCTCGCTCCCCTGTGGGACGTACGCATTTGCACATAGCCACTCAAGAGCTTCCGCACTGATATTTTCAAATTCATATGTCACAACGTCACTGACGTCAGCTAACTCTTTTATAGAATCTAAATGGCCATATTCTCCAATGATTTTAATATCCGCAACCTGGCCGCAAGGAGAGTCTTCTGCCGGATCTAAAACGGCAATCCTGAAGCCATTTGCTTTTGCTGCAAGTGCCATCATTCTCCCAAGCTGTCCCCCGCCAATAATTCCAATTGTTTGTCCAGGTAAAATTGTTTTATTAGACAAGTTCATCACTGCTTTCTAGTACTTCCTGTTTTGTTTTATCTCTTTTTGACTGAAGACGTTCTGCAATGGCTGTATCAAAAGCGCCAAGTATTTGTGCTGCCAGCAATCCGGCGTTAGTGGCTCCTGCTTTTCCAATCGCAACCGTTGCAACCGGGACGCCGCCGGGCATCTGAACAATGGACAGCAATGAATCCAGTCCGTTTAGAGCTTTTGATTGGACTGGCACTCCAATGACAGGAAGTGTCGTTTTCGCTGCAACCATTCCTGGAAGGTGTGCCGCTCCTCCTGCACCCGCAATAATTACCTTTATTCCTCTGTCTCTTGCCTGCTCAGCATATTCAAACATAAGATCTGGAGTCCGATGGGCTGAAACAACCTTTTTTTCATAAGGGATTTCAAGCTCTTCCAGAATTCCGCAAGCGTGCTTCATTGTCTCCCAATCTGATTTGCTTCCCATAATGACTGCTGCTTGTGCGCTCATTCTTTCTCCTCCAAATCTTCCAATATAAAAAACCCGCACAGACCCTTCTCTTAATATGAGAGAAAGTAATCTGTCCGGGCTAAAAAGAACCATAAGGAAGACACCTGCAAACGGCAGGAACCATTCCTTCTACATGCCGGGCATATCAGCTTTCCCTCATAGTCCAGCAATTTACGGTTGCCGGGTAGAAACTTATGGGCCCTATTCCCATTATTATACGAGGGGTTTATTCACGTTTTATTAACTACCATCATATTAACAACATACCTGATACTCTGTCAATCGAAAAATCGAACAATACTAAAAGTCAGACAATTAATGTTCGTGTTTTAATCTTCTAATCGTTTTGCTTCAAAAACTATCTGCCTTCCAGCCGGTTCATAATCGACTTTACCACCCGTCTTAACTTCTTTAAATATAGGCTTCTCAGTCCTTCTAACAGGTATATATCCTGCCTTTTGTATCCTGTCCAGGCACTGGTCAATCGTTTCGTTTTCCTGGACCTCAAACACCATTTTGTTTTTGGCTTTGCTCATTGGGATAACTTTCCTCTCTTAACAGATTTCACCCAGAAACCGCCATGAATCGTTTTTGGCTCATAAGCGATGATGAAGGCCTTAGGATCCAGCTCTTTAATCGTCTGATAAAGCTTTAATTCATATTTTCTTGGTGTCAGGATCTGAAGGGCCATCCTATCGCCTTCAAGTCCATTGGCAGCCCAGTTTGTGACACCATAGCCTTTATCCCTTAAAGCTTTTGGAAGATCCCTGTCATATTCCTTTGTAATTACATTTACCGTAATATAGCCAAGAGCAAGCTTCTCTTCAATTTTCATGCCGGCAATAACGCCAATTCCATAACCGACTGCATAAGCAATCAGATTTTGTATTTCATTTAGGTTATCCAGAACCAGCCCTAAACCTATGACATAGATAACAACTTCGATGGTGCTTATAAAAGCTGCAAGGTACCGCTGCCCCTTAAGCGTAAGAATCATCCTGATGGTAAAAAATGATACATATACAATATTAATGATCAAAATAATAGCGACCATAATAAAACTGTTTTCCAGCAAAGCAAGCGTCCTCCTTTATGGGGGATTTAAAGGCATATGGGCGCCCCTTCCCCATTAAGTCCCTATTGTACAAAAGAAATTGGCGTTTGATAACCTTTTTTTGCAAATTGGATTCTTTATGAATAGGTTATCCTTTTTTGAGTGGGATGAAACGGCTGAATTATGCCTTCATTAGTTGAGGCTATATAAAGGAGAGAGTATCTAAAGGTTTTTATCTAATAGGTTTTGGAGATTATCCAGCATGTTTCTATCTCGATTAGAAGTTTATTTCACATTTGGCATAATATATCTTGGTAAAGAACAGATTTAACACATAAAACAGGCAGTGAAGTAAGGAGTGGCGAATATAAATGAATTCTGACACATATACGAGTAAAAGGGACGCATATAAATTCCAAAGTGAAGCATAACATGAAAAAGTGACGCATATATGTATTTTCCACCAAAAAGAAGAGTTCAAATATAATATTTGGATAAAGTAATACATCCAAACACACAAAAAAGAGCACCCATCAGGTGCTCTTTCATATGCCCGGCAGCGTCCTACTCTCACAAGGGGACAGCCCCTAACTACCATCGGCGCTGAGAAGCTTAACTTCCGTGTTCGGTATGGGAACGGGTGTGACCTTCTCGCTATCGCCACCGGACTATTTGGTTGAAGAAACTTCGTTCCCTCAAAACTAGATAATGCATGAAGAAGCATTTGCCGAGTATTCACCAATGACTTGTCTAGCTTCGGCTCCTAACTTCTCGGCCGTTTCGATCCGTCCCTCCAAATCCCAAAACCAGGATTTGAATGGCCGGCTCTCCAACGTCTCTCAAAGTTGAACAGTCGCCTCCGCTTTTCGTTTTGGTTAAGTCCTCGATCGATTAGTATCAGTCAGCTCCACATGTCGCCACGCTTCCACCTCTGACCTATCAACCTGATCATCTTTCAGGGATCTTACTAGCTTGACGCTATGGGAAATCTCATCTCGAGGGGGCTTCATGCTTAGATGCTTTCAGCACTTATCCCTTCCGCACATAGCTACCCAGCGATGCCTTTGGCAAGACAACTGGTACACCAGCGGTGCGTCCATCCCGGTCCTCTCGTACTAAGGACAGCTCCTCTCAAATTTCCTGCGCCCACGACGGATAGG